>JANPOS010000101.1:0-6321 GCA_031428115.1 Novosphingobium sp.
TTTGCGCGCCGCTGGCGGCAGGCGCTGTTGTTGCCCGTGTCGCCGGGGCGGGGCGGGGCAGGGTTGCGGCTGGACGGGGCCTCGCGCTGCTGGGCCGGGCAGGCGGCGCGGCGCTTGCGCTGGCTGCCGGGGCGGGCTCCGCAGGCTGCACCACGCGCGGTGCCGAAGCGCCGGGATTTTCGGGATCGACCGGGCCTTGAGGGCGCGCGCGCGGAGTGGGCGAGCCGCTGGGCAGGCGATAATCGTTGACCGAAGGCAGCGCATCCTGCGCGGCTGCGGGAGCGCAGAGCGCGGCGAGCAGGCAGGCGGGCGGCAGGCAGGCGAGCGCCTGCCATGGCCGCCTCGGGCCCCCTGCAAATCGCGAAAATGCCTGCCTGTGCTGCGTCATTTCAACCCGTTCGCCCGCTGGGCAATTGTCCCTGAATAGCCTGTGAACCTCGCCAGCGCTACAGGCTGTCTTGTGTGCGGGCCGCGATAGAGGCATGGACTGTGGCATGAACGACACAAGCCCCGACCCTACCCCCGCGACCCCGCGCTTTCTCGGGCGCCAGAGCACGGCTCCTGCCTCGCCGCAAGAGGCCGTGCTCGATTACGTGCCCAATCCAAGGCAGGGCGCGCTCTATCTGGTGCGCTTCGCCGCGCCGGAGTTCACCTCGCTGTGTCCGGTGACCAGCCAGCCCGATTTCGCCCACCTGGTGATCGACTATGCGCCGCGCGAGACCATCGTCGAATCGAAGAGCCTGAAGCAGTTCCTCGGCTCGTTCCGCAGCCACGCCGGTTTTCACGAGGACGTGACGGTCGGCATCGGCCAGCGCCTGTTCGAGGAGATGGCGCCCCAATGGCTGCGCATCGGCGGCTACTGGTATCCGCGCGGCGGGATACCGATCGATGTGTTCTGGCAGTCCGGTGCGCCGCCTGAGGGGCTGTGGGTGCCCGATCAGGGCGTGGCGAGCTATCGCGGGCGGGGTTAGCGCCTCACCCGAACAGCATCTTCAGCGTGCCTCCCAGCGGCGCGGGCATGAAACTGTCGCCGCCCGGCCAATCGAGAAAGCCGAAGGCCGCGTAAGTGCCGCCATCGACGAACAGGGTCTGGCCGGTGACGGTGCGCGAGAGGTCTGAGGCGAGGAATATCACCCCGTCGACCACTTCCTCCACGCTCGGCGCGCGTTTCATCGGCACGTAGATTTTCATCGCTTCGTCCAGCGCATGGGGGCCGATGGCGGCGAGGCGTTCAAAATCCTCGGGCGCCAGCGCGGCATTGGTGGTGCGCGCCGGGCTGGTGTCGCTGGCGAGGCAATTGACCCGGATCTGGTGCTGGCCGAGCTCGACCGCCAGCGCCCGGCTGAAATTGGTCAGCGCCGCCTTGGCTCCGGCATAGACCGCGAACGTTGCTGCGCCCCGGTGCGCCTCGATGGTGGTGAAATTGACGATGCTGCCGCCGTTTCCAGACGCCTTGAGTAGCGGGAGCGCGCGCTGGCAGCTGTCGATGTGATAGCCATAGTTGTAGCGGATATTTTCGGCGTGGCTGGCGCGACTGGTGTTCTCGAACAGGCTGCGCGCGACCCCGCCGCAGACATTGACCAGGATATCGATGTGATCGGTAAGGCGTTCAACCTCGTCCCAGAACGCATCGAGCGAGGCCGGATCCATGACATCGCCGAATATCGGCGTCACCGTGCTGCCAAGAGCCGCCACCTCGCCGACTATGGTCTCCAGCCCTTCGCGGTCATTGTCGCAAACGATGATCCTCACGCCCTCGCGGGCCAGCCCCAGCGTGGTGCCGCGACCCAGGTGCCCTGCCGCGCCGCCGACGACCACGGCGACCTTGCCTTGCATTGCCTCATGTGCTGCCCGCAGACCCATCGCGCTGTTCTCCCCCCAAATCAGACCATGATCATGGCCTTGCCTTTGGCGCGCGGACATGGTGTCCTTGCTGGCAGGTCAGCGCAAGGCGGAAGGCATGGCAATGCGGAAATCAGTGGCTGGAATTGCGCTCGCGGGCCTGCTGATCGCCGCGCCGCTCGGCGCCAATGACAGCGCGGCCTCGATCGGGCTCGGCGGTCTGGTGCTGACCCGCAATGATGCGATCTCGATGGATTCGGAAGACCTCTACATATCGCAGAAGGAAGTGCGGGTGCGCTACCGGTTCACCAACCGGTCAGCGCGCGATGTCGAAACGCTGGTGTCATTCCCGGTGCCGGTGCTGCCGGGCGATATGGCGGCCTATATGGGCGACACTGAAATCCCCGATTTCCGCGCGCTCAAATTCCGCACTACGGTTGGTGGCCGGCCGGTCAGGCTTGAATTCACCGAGCGCGGGATGATCGGCACGCGCGATGTCACCGCGCGGATTGCCGCGCTCGGCTGGCCGCTGCGGTGGTTTTCGAGCTATCGGGATTCGGTGCCTTTCGTCGACAAGCTGAGCGCGGCTGACAAGCAGACCTATCGGCGCGAAGGCCTGCTGAAGGCAGACCCGAACGGTCGAAGTCACTCATGCTTACGCGCCGCTGGCCGGCGGTTCGGTCGGCGGCGGGCTTGAGCGCGAACTCAGGCGCGACGAGAGTTTCACGGAAAAGCAGCGGCAATACTGCATCGACGCCGATTTCATGGCTGCGTTCGACCGGCGCACCACGCCGCGCGCGGGCAAGCGCCCTGTCGCAAGCGAAGTCTGGCTCGACTACATCCTCAGCTCAGGCGCCAACTGGCGCGGGCCGATCCGCGATTTCCGGCTGGTGATCGACAAAGGCAAGGCTGACAGCCTGGTCAGCTTCTGCATGGACGGAGTGCGCAAGATTTCGCCCACCCAGTTTGAAGTGCGCAAGACCAATTTCGAGCCGCGCCGCGATCTGCCGGTGCTGATCGTCGAGTTTCACCAGACCGATTGAATAACAAGGGACAGTCGCTATTTTTTGCGCTTCGGCTTGGGTGCGGGCAGTGCTTCGGCGGTCGCCCTAACCAGGTCGCATAGCCAGTCGGCATCATCCCACGATTCGGCGTCGATCAGCATGCTGGGCTTGGCACCGCGATAGGGCGGGGCGTCGGGGGCTGTGGTTGCCAGCGCCCGTCCGGCAGGCGTCGGCTTGATGAACAGCTGGTCGCCGCACACCAGACCGACCGTCTTGCCATCGACCCATATGCCAAATTCGCCAAACATCTTGCGGATCGACAGGCCGTCGACAGCTGCGAGCTGGTCCTGAAGATAAACAATGGTTTGATCCTGTGTCGCCATGGCTAAAACTCCACTACTTGGCCACCAGCCGCCGCCGAAGTGCGCACGGCATCGATCAGTTCCATCACTGCCACGCCGTCGGCGAAAGTCGCAGGCACCACCGGGCCGGGCGCAGCCTCGCCGAGGATCGCCGCGCGGAAGGACTGGCAGAGCATGGCGTAGGGCGGCAGCTCGAAGGCCACCAGACCCTTCCAGCGGGCCTCATCATGGCGCGGATCGCCGCCGACTGGCGGGGCCGGGGGCAGGGCGAGATCGGCGGGAATGTGCAATTCGCGCGTGCCGCTGCGGTCGGCAATCTTCGGCCCGCCCGCATCGAGCCAGACCGAGCCCTGGCTGCCGGTGACATGCGAAATGTCCAGCATCGGGCCGAACAGCCCGGCGCAATACTGAATCACGCCCTCGACCCCGCTCGCCATGGCGAAGCGCAGCGAGAAGGTGTCATCGACCGGGCCGCGGGTCAGCGAAGTTGCGCTGAGCGAGGCGCTGAGCGAAGTCACCGGGCCAAGCCAGCCGAGCAGCTGATCGGCGAGATGGGGCATCGAAGCGCCCAGCCAGCCGCCGCCTTCCGCCGGATCGAACCACCAGTCGGGCATGGCGTGTTCCCAGTTGGGAATATGCGGCAGAAACTGGATGAACGAGGCGGCGCGGGGCTCGCCGATCAGGCCCTCGGCAATCGCCCGGGCGATGGCCGCGCGCTGGGGAATGAAGCGGAATTCGTGGCCCAGCATGTGGACCTTGCCCGCCGCTTCCGCCGCCGCCAGCAACTGGCGCGCTTCGCGGGCATCGCGCGCGAAGGGCTTTTCGCACAGCACATGGCAGCCGTGCGCCAGCGCCTGCAAAGTGAGCGGGGCATGGGTGAGTGGCGGGGTGGAGATAGCGACGGCATCAGCGCCAGTGGCTTCGATTGCCGCGCCCAGACCGGTGAAGGCCTGCGCAATGCCGTTTGCTGCGGCGCGGCTTGCGGTGCGCTGCGGATCGGCGCCGACCAGAGCGACCACTTCGAACCCCGCGCCGCGCAAGGCGGGGATCTGGATGCGGCAGCCAAAGCCGGAGCCTGCGACCACTACCTTGAGTTTGCCCATGCTGCCTGTTCTCTCGTGCCGGTTATCGCCCTCAGCATAGCCGCGCCTTGCCGCAAAGGAAAAGGGCGGCCCTTGCGGACCGCCCTTTCGAAATTTACGGTCGCTGGAAAATCAGCGCGAATAGAATTCGACGACCAGATTGGGTTCCATGCGAACGGGATAAGGAACTTCGTCGAGCGTCGGCACGCGCACGAAAGTGATCTTGTCGGTGCCGTCGGGCGCCACGTAATCAGGCACTTCGCGCTCGGCGAGGCTCTGCGCTTCGGCGATCAGCGCCATTTCCTTGGCCTTGGTGCCCAGGCTGATGATGTCGCCCGGGAACACGCGGCGGCTGGCGATGTTGCACTTCACGCCGTTCACCCGGATGTGGCCGTGCGAAACGATCTGGCGGGCCGAGAAAATCGTCGGCGCGAACTTGGCGCGATAGACCACCATGTCCAGCCGCTGTTCCAGCAGGCCGATCAGATTCTGGCCGGTATCGCCCTTCATCTGGGCGGCTTCCTGGTAGGTGCGCTTGAACTGCTTTTCGGTGACTTCGCCGTAATAGCCCTTAAGCTTCTGCTTGGCGCGGAGCTGGATGCCGTAGTCGGAAACCTTGCTCTTGCGGCGCTGGCCGTGCTGGCCGGGGCCATAGGCGCGGCGGTTGACCGAGCTCTTGGGACGGCCCCAGATGTTCTCGCCCATGCGGCGGTCTAGCTTATACTTCGATGCATTGCGCTTTGACATGGCGCCAATCCTTCAATTTTGCGTGCCGGGCGTTGTGCCTTGGCTTCTAGTCCGGAACCGCACCACCTGACCATTTGCCAGCTGCGACCACTGCTTCACCGGAGTGCAGGGTCAATTGCGAAGGCGGGCCATTGGCGGGGTAGGCGCGGAAAGTCAATCCGTTTCGGGTTCGGGCTTTCGCCGCAACGAGGAGAGCACGCCGCGAAAGGTTCGCAGCTCAAGGTGGTTCCAGCCGGGTTTGGTCAACAGGCTGCGCAAGGTCAGCCGGGTGGCACTGGCGCGGTCGCCCGGAAAATAATAGCCGCGCGGCTCCAGCAGGGCATCGAGCTGCGCGATCATGCCTTCCAGCTCCGCCTGCGGGGCAGGGGGGAGCAGTTCTTCGGCGGTCGGCTGGGCAAGCCCGACCTGTTTTGACCACTCATAAGCGCACAGGATTACCGCTTGCGCCAGATTGAGCGAGGCAAATTCCGGGTTGATCGGCACGGTGATGATCGCGCGGGCCAGCGCGACGTCTTCGGTCTCAAGGCCGGAGCGTTCGGGTCCGAAGACGATTGCCGAGCGGCCCGGGCCCCGGTGAATCGCCTGCGCCGCCTGCTCGGGCGTGACCACCGGTTTGATGACGCCCCGCTTGCGCACAGTGGTGGCATAGACATGGGCACAATCGGCGACTGCTTCGGCAAGCGTATCGAACACCTGCGCATGTTGCAGCACCATATTGGCCCCTGCCGCAGCTGGTCCGGCGCTGGGATTCGGCCAGCCATCGCGCGGCGCGACGAGGCGAATTTCAGTCAACCCGAAATTGAGCATGGCGCGCGCCGCCTTGCCGATATTCTCGCCGAGCTGAGGGCGCACGAGGACAATCACCGGCTGACTTTCGCGGGGCACTGCCATGCCGCTTGCGGCATCCACCTTGCCCTCGACCCGCGATACCGGTGCCGAGGTGGCCAATTGCAGCGCCAGCCCTTCGTCGCCGGCAATCAGCGCCTCCCGCTTGGCGCGCGACCAGCCCTTCAGTCGGCGTTCGGCGGCGAAAGCGGCATCGCGGTCGGCGAATGGCGCAGACCAGGCGAGTTCCACCGGCAGGCGTTTTGCGGTATATTCGTCGCGCGATCCGGCGCGGTGCTGCGCCAGCGCGAGGTCGAGATCGTCGGTGTGCCCGACGTAGTAGCTGCGGTCAGCGCAGCGGAGCATGTAGGTGAGGAACACCGGCGGCATGGTTGGCTTAGTTCACATTGCAACCATTCGTCATTGCGAGCGAAGCAAAGCTATCCAGGGCCGCATAAA
>JANPOS010000102.1:0-2108 GCA_031428115.1 Novosphingobium sp.
GGCAAGGCGTTCCCGCTGGCAATCCGCTGGCTGGGCGCACGGCCTGAGTTGCGGCTGGAGGACGCCATGGCATCGGCGATTGCGGCGGCCTGGCGCGAGGAGACCGGCGATATTCTGGCCTTCCTGCCCGGCGTGGGCGAGATAGGCCGGACTGCCGAGCGGCTGGCCGAGCGCCTGCCCGCCGCGCTGGTGCTGCCCTTGCATGGCCAATGCGATCCCGCCGCCCAGCGTGCCGCGATCCGGCCCGATGCGGGAGGACGCCGCCGCATTGTGCTGGCCACCGCGATTGCCGAAACCTCGCTGACGCTGGGCGGGGTGTCGGTGGTAGTCGATGCGGGTCTGTCGCGCCGCGCCGAGTTCGACAAGGAAGCGGGCGTCACCCGGCTGGTGACACACCGCGCCAGCCAGGCCGCCGCCGCTCAGCGCGCGGGCCGCGCCGCGCGGCAGGGGCCAGGCGTCGCATACCGGCTGTGGGAGGAGGCGGCCCATGCCGGGCGTGCGCCTTTCGATCCGCCCGAAATGCTCACGTCCGACCTCGCCCCACTGCGGCTCAGCCTGGCGCAATGGGGCGCTGGCGATGCGGCAGCAATGGCCTGGCTCGATCCGCCGCCCGGCGCAGCATTGGCTGCAGCAAATGCCAAATTACAAACACTTGGTGCGCTCGATACCAGCGGCCTGATTACGGCGCATGGCCGGGCGATGGCGACTATGCCGATGGCGCCAGAGCTTGCCCACATGCTGATCTATGCTGCGCAGCATGGCGCGGAGCAAAGTGCAGCAAAGCTGGCGCTGCTGTTGCAGGAACGCGGGCTTGGCGGGCGGAGCGAGGATCTCGCCTTGCGGCTGGACAAGTGGCAAAGCGACCGGTCGGGCAGGGCGGAGGCCTCGCGCAAGATGGCGGCGCGCTGGGCGGGGACCGCGAAAAGCCTTCGACAGGCTCAGGCTGAGCGGGGTTTCTTTGTGGGGCAAGAAACAAGTCCCGCTCAGGCTGAGCCCGTCGAAGCCCGCACGCAGCCACCGCTCGCTGTGCTCCTCGCCGAAGCCTTCCCGGATAACCTCGCCAAGCGCCGTTCGGCATCGGGCGAGGACTGGCTCACCACCGGCGGCAGGGGGCTGCGGCTCGATCCTGCCTCGCCGCTCGCGCGCGCCGAATGGCTGGCGGTGGGCAATGCCCAGGGCGAGGCCAAGGGCGCGCGGATCACCGGAGCGATTGCACTGACCGAGGCCGAAGTGCTGCGCTGGCTGGGCCACCGCATCGAGCGGCGCACCACCTTGAAATGGATCGCGGCCGAAGCCCGCGCCGAGGCCTTGCTCGAACAGCGGCTGGGGGCCGTAACACTCGCGCGGGGGCCTGATCCTGCGCCGGATGCCCGGGCCATCGCGGCGTTCCTGATCGAGCGGCTGCAGGACGGCGGCCTGGCCTTGCTGCCGCTTTCGCCCGCCAGCCGGTCGTTGCTGCGCCGCGCGCGATTTGCCGGTCTGGCCGAACTTGGCGAGGAAAGGCTGCTGGCGGATCTCGAAGCATGGCTTGCGCCAATGCTGACCCGGCGCCTGGGCGACCTCGATCCGCAAACGCTTCATCAGGCCTTGCTCGCCCGCCTGCCGCATGCCGGGCGCCAGCTGCTCGACCGGCTCGCCCCGTCGCAGTTCACCAGCCCGGCGGGGACCAGCCATGCCATCGACTATGACGACGACGGCGGCCCGTCGGTCGAGGTGCGCGTGCAGGCGCTGTTTGGCCTAGGCAGCCACCCCGTGTTCGGCCAGCCCGCGCAGCCCTTGTTGCTCAAGCTGACCTCGCCCGGCGGCAAGCCGATCCAGACCACGCGTGATCTGCCCGGCTTCTGGCGCGGATCATGGCGCGATGTGGTGAAGGACATGAAGGGCCGCTACCCCCGGCACCGCTGGCCCGACGAGCCCTGGGCCGAGGCGCCAAGCCTGAAAACCAAGAATGCCTTCAACCGAACTTCCTAGAGCATCGTGCGTAAAATCGGGATCACCTCCAATTCCGTCTACCCTGAGCTTGTCGAAGGGCCGTCCTTGTTCTTGAGGCTGCGTGTGCGGCCCGAAGAAAAGTGCAGCCCTTCGACAAGCTCAGGGTAGGCGGGGTT
>JANPOS010000103.1:0-16838 GCA_031428115.1 Novosphingobium sp.
CCTATATTTTTGACGACGATGACATTGGCAAACTATTCGCCAAAGCATTGATAGAGAAACAATTGCAAGGCGTACAAGATGGCCGGGTGGGGGAGTGGGCCGGTGCCGCTTCCGGACGTCATTCCGGACTACGACGATCAATCGTCGCTGTTACCGCCACGTCCATCGTTACATTGCCCAGGGTGCGCATCACATCGGGCAGCATTTCCACCGCCACCAGCAAGGCCAGCGGCTCGATGGGTACGCCCATGGCGAGCGCGATGGGGCCGGTTGCGGTTACGAAGCTGATCGTGCCGGGCAGCGAGGGCGAGCCGAGCATGGCGAGCATCGAGACTGCAATCCCCGCTGCCAGGGCAGCCGGGCTCAGCTCCACCCCGGTCATGCTCGCGACATAGATCACCACGGCGAGGTTCATCGCCGGGCTGGTCGCCCGCAGCAGCGCGACGGCAAGCGGCAGGACGAAATCGGCGCTGCCCTCGCGCACGCCCAGCTTCCGGCAGGCGACAAGCATGGCCGGCAGGCTGGCGAGCGAGCTTTGCGTCGATATGGCCACGGCCTGCGCCGGCACCATGGCGCGTGCGAAAGCCAACGGACCCAGCCGCGCGGCGAACACGGCCAGCAGATAGGCGCTCACCAGCACGGCGAGCCCCGCCAGCGAGACAATCGCGACATAGTGTCCCAGCACGGCCACCAGCGCGGCTCCGCTGCTCGCCGCCACGCCCGTCGCCAAGGCAAAGACGCCGATTGGTGCCAGCGCCAGCACCCAGCCGATCACCACCATCATCGCGCCGGCTATCGCCTCGAACAGGCCGTTCAGCAGCCGGCGCGGTTCTTCGGGCAGCCGTGTAGTGGCCAGCGCGAACAGCGCCATGAACAACACCACCGGCAGAATCGCGCCGCCCGCCGCCGCCTCGAAAACGTTGGCCGGAACCAGTGCGCCGAAGAAATCAGCGAACCCGGGAATCGCCCCCGCCCCGGCCACATCGGCCCCGCTCAGCGCCGCCGCCGCGCCCGCCGGCACCGGGAAAGCGCGCAGCAGCAGGGGCGTGAGTACAACCGCGACCAGCGCCCCGGCGATCAGCACGAACGTGAACAGCGCCACTGTGCGCCGCGCCATGCCGCCGGCAGATGCCGCTTGCACGGCTTGCGCCACGCCGATGAAGATCAGCGCGGAGACCAGCGGCAGAATGGTCATCTGCAGCGCCTTGAGCCAGAGCGAACCGACCGGTTCCACCACCGCCAGCACGGGCGCGGCGAGCGGGCCCGCCAGCGCACTCGATTGCAGCGCCATGCCCGCCAGCAGCCCCGCCGCGAGCCCGGCGAAAGTCCAGCCTGCCGGCACCCGGATTTCAGGCATGACGCCCGCACGCGTGTCCCCGGTCATGCGATCTCCCCGCCATTCGCCCCGGGTCATTTCCCCAGGGGGGTGACATTAGCGGCGCGTCGCGGCATGGCAATTGCGGGAAACGGCAGGCCGCAGGCGAGGGCGCATGACACGCAAGTATTTCGGCACGGACGGCATTCGCGGGCGCACCAATGCAGGCGTGATGACCGCCGAAGTGGCGATGAAAGTTGGCCAGGCAGCGGGCAAGCACTTCCTGCGCGGCAGCCATCGCCACCGGGTGGTGATCGGCAAGGATACGCGGCTTTCGGGCTATATGCTGGAAAACGCGCTGGTCGCCGGGTTCACCAGCGTCGGCATGGACGTGGTGTTGCTCGGGCCGATGCCAACCCCGGCGGTGGCGCTGCTCACCCGCGAGCTGCGCGCCGATGTCGGCGTGATGATCTCGGCCAGCCACAACATGTTCGAGGATAACGGCATCAAGCTGTTCGGCCCGGACGGATTCAAGCTGTCGGACGAGGACGAGCTGGCGATCGAGGCGATGCTGGGCGAGAACCAGCCGCTCGCGCCCGCGCCCGATATTGGCCGCGCCCGGCGGATCGAGGATGCGCGCGGGCGCTATATCCACGCGGTCAAGGCCTCGCTGCCCGATGACGTGCGGCTTGATGGCCTCAAGATCGTCGTCGATTGCGCGCACGGCGCTGCCTATCAGGTCGCCCCTTCCGCCATGTGGGAACTCGGCGCCGAAGTGGTCGCCATCGGGGTCGCGCCCAATGGCAAGAATATCAATGACGGCGTCGGCTCAACCTCGCTGGGCGCGGTGAAAGAGGCTGTCGCGGCGGAAGGTGCGGATATCGGCATTGCATTGGATGGCGATGCCGACCGGCTGATCGTCGTCGATGAGAAAGGCCAGACGGTCGATGGCGACCAGCTGATGGCCCTGATCGGCTCGCGGCTCGCCGATCAGGGTACCTTGAAGGGCGGCGGGCTGGTCGCCACGGTGATGTCGAACCTCGGCCTGGAACGCTTCCTGGCCGGCAAGGGTCTGGATCTGATCCGCGCCAAAGTCGGCGATCGCCATGTGCTCGAGGCGATGAAGGCGGGCGGCTATAATGTCGGCGGCGAGCAATCGGGCCACATGATCCTGCTCGATCATGCGACGACTGGCGACGGCACGATCGCGGCGCTGCAAGTGCTCGGCGCGCTGGTGCAATCGGGCAAGCGGGCGAGCGAGCCTCTGCACTTGTTCGATCCGGTGCCGCAATTGTTGCGCAATGTGCGTTTTTCAGGTGGCAAGCCGCTGGAAGCTGCAAGTGTTCAGGCCGTCATCGCCGATGTCGAAGCGCGGCTGGCGGGCCGGGGCAGGCTGGTCATCCGCCCCTCGGGCACCGAGCCGGTGATCCGGGTCATGGCCGAAGCTGACGATGCCGCGGAGGTCGAGGAAGTGGTGGCATCGATCTGCCACGCGGTCGAGGCAGCGGTATAGTGCGCGGCCTTCGACAGGCTCAGGCTGAGCGGGTCTTGGATGTCACATTCACTCCACTGGTTGGATTGTTCTGCCCAAATCACCAGCTCCGCCCAACCTGAGCTTGTCGAAGGCCGCGCCGCAAGCTAGCCCCTGACCATGCCCGCCCCGCCCCGCATCCTCATCATCGCCGGCTCTGACAGCTCCGGCGGCGCGGGCATTCAGGCCGACATCAAGACGGTCACCATGCTTGGCGGCTATGCGATGACTGCGATCACCGCGATCACCGCGCAGGACACCTGCCGGGTTCATGCCGTCGAAGTCTTGCCCGCCACTCTGGTCGGTGCGCAGATCGACGCTTGTCTTGGCGATATCGGGGTTGATGCCGTGAAGATCGGCATGCTGGGCTCGGCCCAGATTGCCGGCATTGTCGCGGGCCGGCTGCAAAGGTTGTCCGTGCCGATCGTGTTCGATCCGGTGATGGTCGCGACCAACGGCGCAGTGCTCGCCGACGCCGATACCGCAGCCGCATTCGAACAGCTGATGCGCCTTGCCGGGCTCACCACGCCGAATGTCCACGAGCTGGCTGCGCTGGGCGGACAGGCGGGCATGGCGCAGCGCGGCATTGCCTATCTCGCCAAGGGCGGGGACGCCGAGGGCGACATTCTCGAAGACCGGTTGGTGCGCCCCGGCTTTCCCGACCGGGTGTGGCGCGATGCACGCATTGCCACGCGCCACACCCACGGCACCGGTTGCACGCTCGCCAGCGCGATTGCCACCGGCCTTGGCTGCGGGCTGGACATGGCAGAGGCCATAGCACGCGCGCGCCGTTTCGTGCGCGCCGCGCTGCTCGCCGCGCCCGGGTTTGGTCAGGGGCACGGCCCGCTGGGCCACGCAGCCGTGCGGCTCGATTAGCTGGATCTAGCGGTTCAACCCGCTCACCCAATCGCGCGCCGCAACCCGCCTTGCATCCACTCTGGGCGAAGCATCGGCGAGATCACGGGTGGCGATAAGCACTTTGGGCTTCAGCGGCTCATCGAAATCGAACCCGCACAGATCGCCATCGATCCAGGCGAGCGAGCAGAATGCTTCGAAGTCACCCCAGGTCAGCACCGCGCTCGCCCCGCGCCTGAGCAACGGGGCGCTGCCCACGACTTTGGCACCGCGAAACGAAAGGTCGAGCAGGGTGACAGTCAAAGTCCCATCGAGCGTGATCAGCCGCGCCGGCAGGCAGACGCGCAGCCGGCTGTGGCGGCGGCGGCCCGCGCGGGCATCATCGGTCAAGGGCTTGGAGCTGGCCATTTGCGCGATAATTGGCACGGCATTGGCCAAGATGCGGTTTGGCGCGACCTAGGGTAGTTTACCTAAAAGGCAGGCATATTCAGCCGCCGCAAGCCGATGCCCCTTGCCCCCGCGCCCCAACGACGGCTAAGGCCGCGCCCGTCATGCTTAGCAACCTCCCCCAACAGCCCGCCGATGCGCTGCTCGCGCTGATCAAGCTCCACAACGAAGACCCGCGGCCGACGAAAATCGACCTCGGCGTCGGCGTTTACAAGACCGGGCAGGGCGAAACCCCGGTGTTCGGCGCGGTCAAGGAAGCCGAGCGGCGGCTGGTCGCCACGCAGAGTTCCAAGGCCTATCTTGGCCCGGAAGGCGACATGGGCTTTGTTGAGGCGATGATGCCTCATGTCTTCGGGGCCGCGAACCCCACCATTGATGGCCGGATCGAAGGCATGCAGACCCCCGGCGGCACCGGCTCGCTGCGGCTGGCACTGGCGATGGTCAAGAAGGCTGATGTGCCGACGGTCTGGATGGGCACGCCAAGCTGGCCCAACCACGCGCAGATCTGTGCTGACCTCGGCCTCGGCATGAGGAGCTTCAGCCATGCCGCCGCTGATGGCAGCGCCGATATGGACGCACTGCGCGCCGCGATTGCCGAAGCAGGGGAAGGCGATTGCTTCCTGCTCCACGGCTGCTGCCACAACCCGACCGGCATCGACTATTCGAACGCCGACTGGGACGAAATCGCCTCCCTGATCGCGGGCAAGAAGCTGCTGCCGCTGCTGGACTTCGCCTATCAGGGGCTTGGTGCGGGGATGGAGGAGGACGCTTATGGCGTGCGCCGTGTGCTCGCCGAAGTGCCCGAAGCCATCATCGCTTACAGCTGCGACAAGAATTTCGGCCTCTATCGTGACCGCACCGGCGCGCTCTATGTGATGATGGCCCAGCCCGGCCAGCTCAAAGCGGCGATGTCGAACGGCCACGCGCTCGCCCGCGCCAACTGGTCGCAGCCGCCCGATCATGGCGCTGCGGCAGCGCGAATCGTGATGGAAGACGCTGGCCTCACCGCACAGTGGCTCGACGAGCTCGGCCAGATGCGCACCCGCATTCATCAGATGCGCGAGCGGCTGGGCGCGGCAGGCAAGGTCGGCGGGGTCGACCTGACGGCAATCGCCAGACAAAACGGGCTGTTCTCGATCATCCCGTTCACGCCCGAGCAGGTCCAGGCGATGCGCGAGCGGCACGGCGTCTATTTTGCCGGCTCAGGCCGGATCAATGTGGCCGGACTGACGGCGGGCAATATTGATCAGTTCATTGCTGCCGTTGCGGATGTGACGGGTTAGTTCAGGACTGTTGCCCGGTCGATTGCCGGCGAAACAGCACCCGGTCTTCGGGTCCGAAGCCTTTGTGCCAGATGGTCCAGCTATAAACCGCCAGAATCGCCGGCAGGCCAAAGGCGAGCTCCGCCCATTCGGGCAGGTATTGCGTCGCCAGCCAGCCGGTCAGCACCGCCGGCGCTGCCGCCCACACCAGGCCCCAGCGCCAGTTGTTGATCGGCTCGCCCAGCTTGCGCGAGAGTAGCCAGCCCTTGGCCAGCGAGGCGACCGCAAGGCTGAGCATCAGCGCGAGCGCCGCGACGCCGGCGCGGTAGAGATCGCCCAGCCCATAGTGATTGACAGCCAAGATGCCGCTGACTGTGAGCAGCCCCTGCAGCGTGATCGTCGCCAGTGAAATCATCAGGTTCTGGAAGCGCGCGACATAAACCAGCGCCGCTTCGCTGACCACTGCGGTCGCCGCGATCACTTCGGCGGCGAGCAGGAACACCAGCGCCCCGGTGCCGCCGACAAAGGCCGGGCCGATCAGGCCCATCACCGCCTCGCCCGGGATCCCCAGAGCCAGCGCGATGCCGGTCTGCGCCGCGATGATCCAGAAGCCGACCTGGCAGACCTGGTGGGCAATCGCCTTGTAGTCATTGTCTTTCAGGCTGCGGGTGATCACCGGCCCCAGGATCGGCTCGAAGCTGGTCTTGAGCTTCTGCGGCAGGCTGGCGACCTGCTGGGCGACATAATAGACGCCGACTGCGGTGGGCGTGGCAAAAATGCCGAGGATGGCGATGTCGAGCCGGCGCGAGAGCCATTCGATCCCTTCCGCCACCGACAAAGGCAGGTTTGTCCGGGCCAGTGCAATCAGGTGCAAGGGGCGCGGTCGCCATTCCTGAGGCAGGCCATAGGAGCGATACAGCGGCACCATGGCGACCACAGCGGCCGTCAGGCACGAGAGGATGAAGGCCAAGGCCAGCCCACCTGCGGGCACGACAAACCACAGCGCCCCCGCCGCGATCGACAGCGTCCACGGCTCGACAATCGAGCGCGAACGCACGGTGGTCGCGATATCGAACCGATAGGCCAGCGCCGACAGCGCAACGTCAGTCATGGTCAGCGGCAGGATCGCCAGCGGCAGCAACAAGTCCCACTGCGAAAACTTCCCGCTGGGGAACATCGGCGCGGGCAGCAGGAACAGCGCGGTGGCAGCCAGTGTGCCCACGACCAGGCAGATCGTCATGGCATCGGCCACGGCATTGGCCGGGTGCTCCGCTTCTTCGGTCAGGCGGCGGGCGAGGCCGCGCTTCAGCCCGACCGAGCTGAGCAAGGCGACTAATTCGATCACCACCAGGGCCGAGGCCAGCCGGCCCAGCGCGTCCGCGCCATAGAGCCGTCCGGCGATGAACAGGAAGGGTATCCGCGCCATCAGGCGCAGCGGAAAGCCCAGCAGATTGGTGCGCCCGCCCTTGGCGATCTGGGCGATATCCTCGCGGCCAGTTGTCTCGCTCAAATCCCCGCCCCTTGTTCCGCGCGAAGCGGCCGGGAAAGCAGGTCCGCGACCACCGCGCCCGCCGGAGCCCCGCCAGCCAGCAGGCGGCGCACTGCCGCGACAATTGGCATGTCAATGCCGCGCTGGCCTGCAAGGTCGTCCAGCACCGGTGCGGTTGCCGCGCCTTCGGCAACGCTGTTCTTGCCCGATAGAGCTTCGGCGGCACTCATTCCTTCGCCCAGCGCCTTGCCGAGTGAGAAATTGCGGCTGGAAGTGGATGAACAGGTGAGCACCAGATCGCCCAGCCCGCACAGTCCCGAGAGCGTCTCGCCCCTTGCCCCCAGCGCGAGGCCAAAGCGCAGCATTTCGGCATAGCCGCGCGCGATCAGCGCGGCGCGGGCGTTCTGCCCCAGCCCCAGCCCTTCAACCACGCCGCAGGCAATCGCCAGCACGTTCTTGACCGCGCCGCCCACTTCCGCGCCGATCACGTCGTCGGAATAATAGGGGCGCAGCGCGGGCCGCGCGAGCAGCGGGGCAAGCCGCTGCCACTGCGCCTCGCCGCCGCCGCAGGCGAGGGTTACGGCGGTGGGCAGGCCGGCGGCGACTTCATGGGCAAAGGTTGGCCCGGAGAGCACGGCGATGCTCGCTGGCGGGGCGATCGCCCCGGCAACATCGCTCATCAGCCGGCCGGTGCCCGCCTCGATCCCCTTGGCGCAAAGCACCAGATCGCGGCTTCCTGAGGGCAACCCGGCAAGCACTGGCCCCAGAAACTGCGCCGGGACCACGGCGAGCAGCACTGGCAGCCCGCCAAGCTCGGTCAGGTCACCGGTCGCATGGATCGAGCCCGCCAGCCGCGCCGATGGCAGGAACAGACTGTTGGTCCGGCGGCTGTTGATTTCCGCCACCAGCTCCGGCTCGCGCGCCCACAGCGTCACCGCGCTGCCATCCCCGGCCAGTGCCTGCGCCAGCGCGGTGCCCCAGGCGCCGGCTCCGATCACGCCGATCCGTTCGCCCTGAGCCTGTCGAACGGTCATGCCTTGACCCCCGCCCCGCGCACCGGCGCCGCGCGTTCGTCGAGCGGCCAGCGCGGACGCGCGGAAATATCGAGCGGATCGCTGCGCCCCAGCCGCAGAAGTTCGATTCCCGCCCAGCCGATCATCGCGGCATTGTCGGTGCACAGCGCCATTGGCGGCGCGATGAACGGCAGTCCGTGAGCACTTGCGAGTGCTTCAAGCGCGCCTCGCACTGCCTGGTTTGCCGCAACCCCGCCTGCAGTAACCAGCGCCGTCACCGGCCCGGCTGCGGCCAATGCGCGGCTCGTGCGATCAAGCACGCAATCGATCGCGGCTTGCTGAAACGAGGCCGCGATATCGGCGTCGGTGTATGCGGCTGAGCTTGTCCAAGGACCGCCGCTGCCATTGCCGATCCCCTGCTTCGCCCGCATCACCGCACTCTTGAGCCCGGCGAACGAGAAATGCGGCTCGGCGCTGCCCAGCAAGGGGCGCGGCAGCGGCACGGCGCGCGGATTGCCGGTGGCTGCCATCCGTTCAAGTGCGGGCCCGCCGGGATAGCCGAGGCCGAGAATCTTGGCGCTCTTGTCGAATGCCTCGCCCAACGCATCGTCGATGGTGGTGGCAAGGCGGCGATAGCGGCCCACGCCTTCGACCACCAGCAACTGACAATGCCCGCCCGAGACCAGCAACAGCAGATAGGGAAATTCGAGACTGGCGTCGGCAAGCCGCGGCGAAAGCGCGTGGCCCTCCAGATGATTCACCGCGATCAAGGGCTTGTCCGAGGCCATCGCCAGCGCCTTGGCGGTCACCAGCCCGACCATCACCCCGCCGATCAGCCCCGGCCCGGCAGTCGCGGCAATCGCGTCGACATCGGCGAGTTCCAGCCCCGCTTCTGCCAGGACATCGGCGATCAGCGGGCTGAGCCGTTCGACATGTGCGCGCGCCGCAATCTCCGGCACGACGCCGCCATAGGGCCGGTGCGCCTCGTCCTGCGAGGCGATGCGCTGTGCGATGATCGTACGGTCGCCGCCCACCAGCGCGGCCGCCGTCTCGTCGCACGACGATTCAATGCCGAGAACAATCTCCATCCCATCTTTCACTTAAAGAGATTGCCGACTAGCACAAGCGCGCCATGCTTGACCCTGCATCCCGATCTGTCTGGCGACTCGGCACCCGCCGCTCGCCGCTTGCCCTCATTCAGGCTGAGGAGGCGCGCGACCGGCTGATCGCGGCGCATGGGCTTGCGCCGGAATCCGTCGAAGTGGTGCCCGTCACCGCGAGCGGCGACAAAGTGCTGGACCGGCCGCTTGCCGAAATCGGCGGCAAGGCGCTGTGGACCAAGGAACTCGATGCCTGGCTGCTGGCGGGCGAAATCGACTTTGCGGTGCATTCGGCCAAGGACGTCGAGACGCTGCGCCCGGCCGGGATCGCCATGGCGGCGGTGCTGCCGCGCGAGGACGTGCGCGATGTGCTGATCCTTCGACACGCACAGGATGAGCTGATTGGGTTCGGCGGCCTTGCGGCGCTGCCGCAGGGCGCGCGGATCGGCACCAGCGCGCCGCGCCGTGCTGCGCAATTGCTGAATCTGCGCCCCGATTGCCGGATTGTGCCGTTTCGCGGCAATGTTGCGACGCGGCTCGCTAAGCTGGCCGCGGGCGACGCCGATGCGACGTTGCTGGCCGCCGCCGGGCTCAACCGGCTCGGGCAGTCGGGGGCCGGTCATGCGCTTGCTGCCGAGTGCTGGCTGCCTGCGCCGGGCCAGGGCGCAATCGCCATCGAATGCCGCACAGATAACACTGCGATGATGGCAATGCTCGCCGCCATTGACCACGCGCCCAGCCGCGATGGGTTGATGGCTGAGCGCGCGCTGCTGGCGGCGCTGGGCGGCAATTGCCACAGCCCGATTGCCGTGCTGACCCGCGCGGATGGCGCTGCGCTCATTATGCGCGCCACGCTGTTCAGCCCTGACGGTGCATACCGCTGCGATGGTGAGGCGCGCTTTGCTGCCGGTGATCTGCAAGGCCCGGCGGAGCTTGCCCGCGACCTTTTGGCGCGCGCAGCGCCGCAGATTGCGGCACATTTCGACGGACCATGACGCCGCTCTATGTCATCCGCCCCCAGCCCGGCTGCGACGCCACAGTCCGTGCCGCGCGCGCCATGGGCCTCGCTGCGCATGGCTTCCCGCTGTTCGCGGTGCGCCCGCTCGAATGGGCACCCCCGCCGGCCGAGAGTTTCGATGCGCTGCTGATCGGCAGCGCCAATGCCCTGCGCCATGGCGGTGCGGCGCTGGATGCCTATCGCGGCTTGCCTGCCTATGCCGTGGGGCCAAACACCGCTGAGGCGGCGCGTGCGGCGGGTCTTGTCGTCACGGCAACCGGCGAGGGCGGAATGCAACCGCTGCTGAAGCACATCGCGCCGCGACACCGCCGTCTGCTGCGCCTTGCCGGTCGCGAGCGAACCGCGCTGGACCTTCCGGCGGGCCTCGCGCTGACCGAGCGCGAAGTTTATGCCAGCGAGCCGCTGGACCCGCCTGCCGAGCTGATCGACCGGCTGCATGGGGGCGGCGTGGTCATGCTCCATTCGGGCGAGGCCGCGCGCCACTTCGCTGCGCTCTGCGATACCCATGCCATCCCGCGCGCCGGGCTGGCGCTCGCCGCACTGGGCCCGCAGATCGCGGCAGAGGTGGGCAGCGGCTGGGCCGAGCTCGCCAGCGCGCCGAGCGCCGGGGATCACGCATTGCTAGCCTTGGCAGGGCGAATGTGCCAAGACTTGGGCAGGGTCCACCACATGAAAAACAGGCCTTGATGCAGGACGAACACTCAGACGGTCAAACAGGCGTGCAGTTTGATGCTCCGCGCCGTTCCGGACGCAGGCTGCTGATAGCCTTGCTGCTATTGCTGCTGATCGTCGGCGGGGCACTTGCCGCTGCCTGGCAGTTTCCAGACGCTCAGCGCCGGATGCTCGCACTGGTCGGTTTGCAGGCGAGGTCCGAGCGACTGATGCAGGTGCCTGCCCAGCCAGCATCGCCGCCCGCCGCAGCAGCCGGGACGCCAATCGCGCCGGCACCTGCGCAGATTATCCCCCCCGCCAGCCTCCTCCCGGGCAGCCTCGATGCCCGGCTGGCCCTGCTCGAAGAGCGGCTCGCGCGGCTCGATGTCCAGGCCGATGCGGCATCGGGCAATGCGGCGCGCGCCGAAGGCCTGCTGATCGCCTTTGCTGCCCGCCGGGCGCTTGATCGCGGCGCGCCGCTGGGCTTCCTTGAGGATCAGCTGCGGCTGCGGTTTGCCGATGCCCAGCCCAACGCGGTGCAGACCCTGGTCGATGCCGCCACCAAGCCGGTTACGCTCGATTCGCTGTATGCCCAGCTTGATGCCCTTGCCCCCAAGTTGACCGGCAGCGCGCCAGCCGGCGACAGCTGGGCGTGGATCCGCCAGGAAGTCTCAAACCTGTTCATCATCCGCCACCAGAGCGGCGCACCGATCCGCCCGGAAGACCGGCTGGCCCGCGCAAAATTGCTGCTTGCGGCCGGCAAGATCGGCGAGGCAATCAATGAGCTGGAGCGGCTGCCGGGCGCCGGGGCCGCCGGCGAGTGGACGGTTTCCGCCCGCCGCTATGACACCGTGCAGCGCGCGCTCGATCTGGTCGAGACGACCGCGCTGCTCGATTCGCATCGACTCAAGAATGCCCAGGGTGCGCCCGTGGATCAGCCGAGCCCGCTGTCCGCACCCGCAATTTAACCTCTCAGCAGCGCCGGCAAGTTTCCGGAAACCCCGCGGGCCTCGTCCATGAAGAAGCGCTTGAGCGCGGGCAGGCGCTGGACCGCGCCCATGCCCAGCCGGCGCACGGCAGACGGCAGGCGGCCAGGAATGCCGAACAGCCGGTTGATCGTGTCGGTCGCCGCCATCACCGAGAAGCTGTCGAGACTGCGCCAGCGCTCATAGCGCGCGAGCAATTGCGCGTCCCCGGGTTCTAGCCCGAGCCGCATGCCATCGGTCAGCACTTCGACCAGCGCGCCAACATCGCGCAGCCCCAGGTTGAGCCCCTGCCCGGCAATCGGGTGCATACCGTGCGCGGCATCGCCGACCAACGCCAGCCGCTCGGCGACGATCCGCCCTGAGTGCTGGAAACTGAGCGGGTAGGACAAGCGCGGTGCAGCGAGTTCGACCCTGCCGAGGATGTCGGCCACCCGCGTCTGCACTTCGGCGAGAAAGGCCCGGTCAGACAGGCCGGTCCAGCCGGCTGCGTCCTTTTCCGCCACGGTCCAGACCAGTGCCGAGCGATGGCGGCCATCTGGCAGGTCCAGCAGCGGCAGCAAGGCAAACGGCCCGGCGGGATAGAATATCTCCCAGGCGACGTTTTCGTGCGATCGTTCGTGGGTCAGCGCGGTGACCATCGCGCGGTGGCGATAGTCCCAGCGGGCAAGCGAAAAGCCCGCTTCGTCGCGCGTCGGCGATTGGCGCCCTTCGGCGGCGACGAGCAGGCTGCCCGCCAGCTTGCGGCTATCCCTGAGCGTGATCGAGACACCGTGGGCCCCGCGTTTCCGGGTCGCCGCTTCGGCGCTGGTGTGCCAGGCAATCGCGGGCTCCGCGCGTGCGGCTGCGAACAGCGCGAGGCGGATGTCGCGGTTGGCAAACATGCGCCCGAGCGAGCCCTCATGCGCCTCGGGCCGGAAATCGATCCGGCCGGGTTTCATCTCCTCGGTCACCGCAATCGCGGCGATCGGGCAGCCGAGCGGTTCCAGCCGTTCGGCCAGGCCGATGTTGCGCAACAGGTTCCAGCTGGCGGTGGAAATCGCCGAGGCGCGGCCATCGACGCCTTCAGCGGTCAGCTCCTCGGGATCGGCCCGATCGACCACATGGCTGGTCAGGCCAGATCTGGCTGCGGCAAGGGCAAGCGTCATGCCGACGAGGCCGCCACCAAGGATAACGAGATCGCGATTTTCGGTCATGGGTTTTCTGCGGGGCCTTCGACAGGCTCAGGCTGAGCGGGGATGGAGTGGCCCTGATATCCGCTCAGCCTGAGCTTGTCGAAGCATCATCGCGGGCCCTCGCAGGTATTGCCTTCGCCGCCATCCAGATCGAGGCAGCGGCCGTCAAAATCGCCATCGGTCGTATCAAGCCGCAACAGCGCGGCAAGGCTCGGCGCGATATCGACGGTTTCAATCGGCGCGGGCTGCTCGAAGCCCGCCAGCCCGCGCCGCCAGAACAGGATCGGCACGCGACGGTCATAATCCCACGGGCTGCCGTGGGTAGCCACATAACCGCGTGCACCCACCGGGATCGGCATCACCGCGCGCTCGAGCAGCACCACGACATCGCCCGAACGCTGGGGATCGAACGAGGCGCGGGCGCGGTCCTTGAGGCTCCAGTCCTGCGGGCTGGCCGAGGGCAACGGTGCCTGTGACAGTTCGCGCGAGGTGAACACGGCGGCAACCTGGGGATGGGATTTCAGGCGGGCGACCAGCGCTTCGGACACCTTGGCCCGGTCGGCAGGCGAGAGCAGCCGCGAGATATAGCGGTCCCCGCCCATGCCGTCGCCATAGAGCAGCGGGCCGGACGGCGGGGTGATCCCCGTCGAGGCCGTCATCGCCTTGGCCAGCTCGCCGACCAGCAGGTTCGAATCGCCGCGCACCGCGCGCGGATAGGCCTGCTGGCGCTGGCGCTCGACAACATCGAAGCCGCCGTGATCCGCGGTCAGCACCACGACATAGTCGAGCCGGCGCCGGTCAAGCTGGGCCAGCAACATGCCGATGGTCTTGTCGAGCTCGGCTAGCTGGATGCACATTTCCTGCCCGCCGGGCCCCAGCGTATGGCCGATCACGTCAGTCGCCGAAAGGCCAACCGAGAGCACATCGGGCGCGGCGTCGCGGCCAAGCTGCAATTCATCAACCAGCGCCACGGCAAGATTGGCGACAGCGGCGTCCATGCGCGGCGAGGCGATGAAGCCCGGCGCCTTGCCGCGCTCCAGCGCAAAGCGGCCCTCACCGATCATATTGCCGCTGGCGTCGATCTTGCGGGCAAGCGGCGCGCACCATGACGGCACCGGCATGGCCGGCGCGCCTTTGGCGATAGTTGCTATGGCGGTGCGGCTCGCGGAAACTGCCGCAGGGCCGACCGGCAGTCCGTCGAACGAGATGAAACCGGCCGGGCGCCACCAATAGGCGGCGTCGATGGCGTGGCCGCCCATCATCACTGCCGCCCGGTCCTTGTAGGATACCGCAACATTCCTGCTGGCCGGATTGGCCGCCTTCAGCCGGTCGCCGAGCGTGCGGGCATTCAGGTGGCGGGCCGAGACCACCGGGCGATCGGATGAACTCGCCGGGTTGGTCACATCCTCGGCGCAATAGACATGTTTGTCGGTGCGGGCGAGCGCGGGCTCGTACCAGTCGTTGGCGATGATGCCGCTGCGCGCGGGGCGCACGCCGGTGAGGATGGTCGAATGGCCGGGGCAGGTCTCGGTCGCGGCGTGCGACTGGAAGCCGGACGGGAACACCGCGCCGTCCTGCAAGCGGGCAAGCCCCTGGGTGAATCGCCGGCGATAATGCGCGAACAGATCGGCCGAGAGCTGATCGACCGAAATCGCGACGATCAGGCGGGGGGGCGGGGGTCGTACGGGCGGAGCTGGCTCACCCATGGCAGGCGCCGCAAGCGACAGGATGCCAGTGAGGAGCATGGCGGCACGGGACAGGCGCATTGGCAGGCTCCTTGAAAATTGGCGGCAATGGTTGCAAGGCCCTGATGGCCGGACAGCGCGATTTGCGCAAGCTGCCCGGCCACGGGAAAGCGTCTTCACATGGTCTATCGCGCCCTTGTTGCATTGCTGTTGCAGGCGCTGGCCATGCTGCTGGCGGCACCTGCCATTGCTGCGCCGACGAACATCGCCGCCGAGCTGGTGGCCGAGCAGGCGGCCGGCCCGGGCGAGACGGTTGATCTTGCTATCATCATGCGCCCGGCAGCCGGCTGGCACGGCTACTGGTCGAACCCGGGCGATGCGGGGCTGGGCATGCAGCTCACCTGGCAGCTCCCAGCCGGGGCCAGCGCAGGTGCGCCGCGTTTCCCGGTGCCCGAGACGCTGCTGATCCAAGGCCTGATGAACCATGTTTACGGCAAGGAACACGCCGTGATCGTGCCCGTCACCGTGCCGAACGGGGCGCAGGCCGGACAAGCACTGCCGGTCGCGCTTGATGCGCAGTGGCTCGCCTGCACCGACAAGGTCTGCGTACCCGAACGCGCCAGCCTCGCCGCGCGGATCGTCGTGGGCAGCGCCGGCCCGCGCGACACCCGCTTCGATCTTTGGCGCCAGCGACTGCCCGCGCCGCTGGGCGCCGAGGCGCGCTTTGCATTTGCGCCCGGGCGGCTGCGGATTGCCATTCCGCTGCCAGCCAGCGTCGCGCTCCACGATCCCCACCTGTTCATCGCCGAGGACAAGGTCGTCGACTATGCCGGGGTGCAGACGTTCAGCCGCGAAGGCGACCTGCTGGTCGCCGAAATTCCGCGCGCGAAATTTGCCGCGACCACGCCTGACCGGATCAGCGGCGTGCTGCGCCTCTCGCGCGAGGGCGATCTGGGGCTGGCGTTCGCCGGCGCGCCGGGCGAAGTGCCCAGATCAGGGATGCCGCTGGTGGGCGGCGGCGCGGCAGGCAGCGGTTTCCTTGCCTTGCTGTTCGGCGCACTCGCCGGCGGGCTGCTGCTCAATGTCATGCCTTGCGTCTTTCCGATCCTCAGCATCAAGGCTTTGAGCCTGTCGCGCGCGGGCGGCAATGAGGCCGAGGCGCGCCGCGAGGGGCTGGCCTATACGGCCGGGGTGGTGCTCGCATGTCTCGCGCTCGGCGCGCTGCTGCTGGCTCTGCGCGCAGGCGGGCAGGAAGTCGGCTGGGCGTTCCAGTTGCAGGAACCGCTGGTGGTCGCCGCGCTGTTGCTGCTCGCGATCACGCTCACGGCGAATTTTCTTGGCCTTTTCGAATTTGCCGTGCCCGGCTTCGTCAGCACCGGTTCGGCCAAGGGCGCCTTTGCCACCGGCCTGCTGGCGGCTTTCGTCGCCACGCCGTGCACCGGACCGTTCATGGCGGCCGCAATGGGGGCGGCGCTGCTGCTGCCGGCGGTGCAAGGGCTGGCGCTGTTCGCCGCGCTGGGGCTGGGCATAGCGCTGCCGTTCCTCGCTATCGCATTTGTGCCCGCGTTGCGCCGCCGCCTGCCCAAGCCAGGCGCATGGATGGTCGCTTTCCGCCGCTGGATGGCACTGCCGATGGGGCTGACTGCATTGGCACTGGTCTGGCTGTGCTGGCGGCTGGGCGGGGCGTTCTTTGCGGGAGTCTGGCTGGCCGTGGGCGCTGCCATGATTGTCCTGCTGGTGCTGATCGGCACCAAACAGCGCGCTGGCCTTGCGGCGGGCTGGCTCGTATTCATCGCGATCGCCGGGCTGGTGATTGCCGGCGCTGCTGCCACGCCGCATATCCTGAGCGCGCCTGCTGCCTTGAACCGGGGCCTGTTGGCATCGCGTCCGTTCAGCGAGCGCGCGCTGGCATCGGCCCGTGCCTCGGGCAAGCCGACTTTCCTCTATTTCACAGCCGACTGGTGTCTGACGTGCAAGGTCAATGAGCGCGTGGCCATCGAGCGCGAGGACGTGCGTGATGCTTTCGCGAAAGCCGGCGTCACGGTGCTGGTCGGCGACTGGACGCGGCGCGATCCCGCAATCACCCGCTTCCTCACGGCGCAAGGCGCGGCCGGCGTGCCGCTCTATCTGTGGTATCCGGCGGGCGGCGCGGCGGCGCAGCAATTGCCGCAAGTGCTGACACCGGGAATACTGACTGATTTGCCCGCTCCCTGAGACTCTTATCCCGCTCGTGTCGTGCGGAGTGGTGAACCCGCGCGCGGGGTGTGGGCGTGGGGCGGAACCAAACGGCACCGGGGGAAAAATTGTCACTTAA
>JANPOS010000104.1:0-10549 GCA_031428115.1 Novosphingobium sp.
CGCGAGCGGCGCGGGTGCCCCTCGATCAAAAGCGGCAACGCTTGGGCGGGAACGCCAGAGCCCGAGAAGGGCGACGGGAGGTTGCCTTTTCCCGTGTATGATTAGCTTAAGCCAACGCGATCAACCTTGCAAATGGATCGAAACTCTCAAAGCCCCTCCCCGGCGGGGAGGGGTTGGGGTGGGGGAGCGAGGCGAAGCCGAGCGTCTACGCCAGCGTGGACGCGTACCCTTGCGGCTAGCGCTCCCCCTCCCCCGGCCCCTCCCCGCCGGGGAGGGCAGAATTGGAGCAAAGTATTGCGCGCCTACTTCCCCTGCCAGTTCGGCTTGCGCTTTTCGGCGAATGCCATCGCGCCTTCGCGGGCATCTTCGCTGCTGAATACGTGGCCGATATAGCCGCTTTGCTTGACCATTGCCTCGTCCTCGCTCCACAGCCAGGAGTCGCGGATGATACCCTTTGAGGCGATCACCGCCAGCGGGCCGTTTGCCGCAATCGCCCGCGCGAGTTCGCGCGCACCTTCGATTGCCGGGCCTTCAGTCAGCCGGTTGACCAGACCGAGATCATAAGCACGCTGCGCGGTGATCGGATCACCGGTTAGCGCCAGTTCCATCGCCAGCGGGCGCGGCAACAGGCGCGGCAGCTGGATCACCCCGCCGCCGGCTGCGACCAGACCACGTTTGGCTTCAGGAATGCCGAACTTGGCGTTCACATTGGCGACGATCAGATCGCAGGCCAGCGCCAGCTCCATGCCGCCGGCATAGGCAAAACCATCGACCGCCGCGATCACCGGCTTGGTCGGCGTCCAGCTGGTCAGCGCGCCAAAGCCGCGGTCGCCCGCGACCGGCATTTCGCCCCGCAGGAAACCCTTGAGGTCCATGCCCGAACAGAACGTCCCGCCCGCTCCCGTGACAATCGCGCAGCGCAAGTCGTTTTCAGCTTCCAGCCGGTCCATGGCATCAGAAATGCCTTCGGCCGCCGCCTTGCTCATCGCATTTTTCGCTTCGGGGCGGTTGATCGTCACTTCGATCACGCCATCGGCGACATGGATCAGGACTTCATCGCTCATTCTCATTCTCCCATGATTCTGCAGAATCCGAAGTGCCGTTCCCGCAGCGATCTGTCCAGCATCAAGCGTTCACGATACGCGCCTTGCCTCGCGCTTTTGCCGTGCTAAGAGGCTGGCAAATTCCAGCCCCGGGGAGCGAATAGGCATCATGGCAAAGATCAAGGTGAAGAACCCCGTCGTCGAAATGGACGGCGATGAAATGACCCGCATCATCTGGCAGTGGATCCGCGAACGGCTGATCCTGCCCTATCTCGATATCGACCTCAAATATTACGATCTCTCGGTCGAGAAGCGCGACGAGACCGATGATCAGATCACGGTTGATTCGGCGCTTGCCACCCAGAAGTATGGCGTCGCGGTGAAATGCGCGACGATCACCCCGGACGAAGAACGGGTCAAGGAATTCGGCCTGAAAGCCATGTGGAAGAGCCCCAACGGCACGATCCGCAACATCCTGGGCGGCACCATTTTCCGCGAACCCATCGTCATCCAGAACGTCCCCCGGCTGATCCCGGGCTGGACCGATCCGATTGTCGTCGGCCGCCACGCCTTTGGTGACCAGTATCGCGCGACCGATCTGGTGATTCCCGGCCCCGGCAAGCTGCGCCTGATCTTTGAGGGCGATGACGGCACCGTGATCGACCGCGAGGTCTTCCAGTACCCCGGCGGCGGCGTCGCCATGGCGATGTACAACCTCGACGATTCGATCCGCGATTTCGCGCGTGCCTCGATGAATTATGGCCTGGGTCTGGGCTGGCCGGTTTACCTGTCGACCAAGAACACCATCCTCAAGGCCTATGACGGGCGCTTCAAGGATCTGTTCGAGGAAGTGTTCGAGGCGGAATTCAAGGCCAAGTTCGAAGCCGCCGGGATCACTTACGAGCACCGCCTGATCGACGACATGGTCGCTTCCGCGCTCAAGTGGAGCGGCAAGTTCGTCTGGGCCTGCAAGAACTATGACGGCGACGTCCAGTCCGACCAGGTCGCGCAAGGCTTTGGCAGCCTCGGTCTGATGACCTCGGTGCTGATGACCCCCGACGGCAGGACCATCGAAGCCGAAGCGGCGCACGGCACGGTCACCCGCCACTACCGCCAGCACCAGCAGGGCAAGGCGACCTCAACCAACCCGATCGCCTCGATCTTCGCCTGGACGCGCGGGCTGATGTATCGCGGCAAGTTCGATGAGACCCCGGAAGTGGTCAAGTTCGCCGAAACGCTCGAGCGGGTCTGCATCGAGACCGTGGAAAGCGGCAAGATGACCAAGGACCTCGCGATCCTGATCGGCCCCGACCAGCCGTGGCTGACCACCGAAGGTTTCTTCGAAGCGATTGTCCAGAACCTCGAAACCGCGATGGCCTGAGGCTTGGAGGCCTAAGACAACAGGCCCTCCCCCGACCGCTCCCGCAAGCGGGAGGGGAGCAAGCACGAAAAGACCGGCGCGGAGCACATGTGCTTCCGCGCCGGTCCTGTTTCCGAAGAGGCGGCCGTGGCCTCTTTTTGAAGATCAGATGTCGTCGTCCGCGTCCGGGCCCGTCATCATCTCCTCGGCGACGCGGTCGGTCTGGCTGCGGATGGCAGCTTCCAGCCGGTCACAAACTTCTGGATTCTCGGTAAGATAGGTCTTCGAATTCTCGCGGCCCTGGCCGATGCGGATCGAATCGTAGCTGAACCACGCGCCCGACTTCTCGACGATGCCGGCCTTGACCCCGAGGTCGAGAATTTCGCCGGTCTTCGAGATGCCCTGGCCATACATGATGTCAAATTCGACCTGCTTGAAAGGCGGCGCGACCTTGTTCTTGACGACTTTGACCTTGGTGGTGTTGCCGACGATATCGTCGCGATCCTTGATCTGGCCGGTGCGGCGGATATCGAGCCGGACCGAGGCATAGAATTTCAGTGCATTGCCGCCGGTGGTGGTCTCGGGATTGCCATACATCACGCCGATCTTCATGCGCAGCTGGTTGATGAAGATCACCATGCAATTCGAACGGCTGATCGAGCCGGTGAGCTTGCGCAAGCTCTGCGACATCAGCCGCGCCTGCAGGCCAACGTGGCTGTCGCCCATTTCGCCCTCGATTTCGGCGCGCGGCACCAGCGCGGCGACCGAATCGATCACCAGCACATCGATGGCATTGGAACGCACCAGCGTGTCGACAATCTCGAGCGCCTGCTCGCCGGTATCGGGCTGCGAGACGATCAGCTCGTCGATATCGACGCCGAGCTTCTTGGCGTAACCCGGATCGAGCGCATGTTCGGCATCGACAAAAGCCGCGGTGCCGCCGAGTTTCTGCGCTTCGGCGATGACATGCAGCGCCAGCGTGGTCTTGCCTGAGCTTTCCGGCCCATAGATTTCGATCACCCGGCCCTTGGGCAGACCGCCGACGCCGAGCGCGATATCAAGCCCGAGCGATCCGGTCGAGATCGTCTCGATCTGCATCTTTTCCTTCGAGCCGAGCTTCATCGCGCTGCCCTTGCCGAAGGCCCGGTCGATTTGCGCCAGCGCTGCTTCGAGCGCCTTCTGACGGTCCATGCTTTCCTTGCCTTCCTGAATCAATTTGAGCTGCGCAGCCATTGCTATTCCCCTTGCCTAGTGATCCGACCCGGAAGGTCAATGCAGCATTCGTATCGTGTTTGTTCTTATGGAACAAGAGGGGAACGAAGTTTTTTTTGATGCCAGTGGCTCGGGTGACAAAGGTGACACTGTGTCACCCTGGTGTCCGCCTGGTATTTTGGAGTTATATCAGCGCATTAGGGGCGCTTGGGTGACAGAATCACACTTTTTGCCAAAGACAATCTGTCATTCCCGCCCGCGCGGTAGTGGGTCGGGCGCATGGCGGCGTTCCAGCGCGGCGGCCTGAGTGCGCTGGCGAGCCGTCTCATTCATCGCCTCGGACTCGGGATCGCCCACGGCGGCGATGTCTGACTCGTCCTCCCAGATCGCCGGACCTTGCTCGACCCGCGCCAGCATCTCGTCCCAGCGCTCGGACCAGAACTCGCTCGCGGCCCCGTAGCGCCCCAGTTGCTGCGCGCCCTTGCGGTTGCGTGCGCCGAGCAGGAAGCAGGTCAGCCGCTCGTCAAAGTGCCGCCGGGTGCCGACGATCTCGCCGCGATGATAGACCGGCAGCTCGATCCCGTGCAGCGCCCGCTCGAGCGCCGCCTGATGCAGCGCGTCATAGCCATGCTGAAACGCAGCCTCCCAGGCGATGTCGAACGGCTGGCCTTTAAGCCGGGCGCGCAAGCGATAGGCAGACTGGCGCGACATGCCGACCGCCTTTGCCGCGCCGGCGACGCTGTGGCTGGCGCCGAGTTCGCGGAGGAAATCGGCCATGCGTGACTTGTCCCAGCGATCTGGCGTGGCGGCGTAGCGGTTGGGAGTGCGGGGCGGGCGGAGGGGTGTTGGCTCGGTCATTCCGGCAGGATAACCGATTTGGTTATGTGTAGGAAAGGAGGTTTGTGCGCGAGGATAGCGCGGAGTTGGGGAATTGTTGCGTGTCTCCGTGACCGTACCTATCGCCTCTACCCTTTTTCACGCGTCCGGTTTGTGGTATTGGATTGCCTCAGGATGCAATCGCGGAAATGGCTAATTGGCATATGAAAGACCTTAATCGACTCCAGCGCGATCTGGCGGCTATCCAGCCCTATGCCGATCTCGCGAAGGTCAATGGCCTGATCGGTTCACGCGAAAGCGAGCTCATGCGAGCGGCGATGGGTTTGGGGCGGACAGGGAGTTCTCTTGACGCAGCGGCGCGCGGGATTGCTGAACGCGACTATCTTCTTACGCGAGCGGGCGTCATTGACCCCATCGCGTTAAACACTGCGTCAGGCCGGATCGAACGCGACATTGCGAAGCAGATTCAGGGGATCATGACGACGCAGACCGCTATGGATCAGGCATACGGTTCCATGATCGGCAAGCAAATGGCCGCCGGTGGCTTTCCTGCGACCGTGATGGCGGCCCGCGACGCTGCGCGGGCGTTTGAGGCAAATTACTTCACGCGACCGGAACAAGACGTTTTGGCGCGCATGGCAAAGGTGACGGCAGGCGCGATCCATGCGCACTCCCATTGGAGGTCTGCGCTTGGCTGGGATCAGGAACTCTACAAGCGCATGGATCGCCTTACCGGTGATTGGGCAATCAGCGACGCGCTGGGCATTTCGGGACTGGCTTTCGGTGAATTGTCGCTCTTGCGGGACGTCGTTCATTTTGACGATCCATATGCGCCGCCAACCCGTGACTATGTCGAGGAAGAATTCGGCGAGGTGGTCGATGGTGGTGAAGCCGCCGACGACATTCAGGTCATGGAAACTCGTTACGACGAGGCGGGCCGCGATCCCACGCTGATTGCATTTCCTGCACAGCAATTTCCAAACATCATTGTCGCTGCCGGATTCAGTTTGGAAATCCCCGCGCCACCGGTGCCGCAGCCAATATCGAACTTGCACGGTCCGGTTGCCTACGGCGACGAGTATCATTCGATGCTTCGCTCGACGGAAGTGCATCTGCGCGGCTTCGTGGAGAGGGAGTTATTCGCTCTTGAGGGACAGCTTTGGGTCAAGAGACGCGTCCCTGGAACAACCTCTTCACGGTGGACGGAGCGGCGCAATGAAGCGCGAGATTTGAATCTGCCGGTTTACGACCTGATCCACTACTCGGATTTCAACGACCTCGGGCAGATTATCGGTCAGAGGAACAACTGGAATGACGTGTTCGAGACCTACTTCGGTGACAAGGAAGGTGTGCAGGTTTCACTCCGGCGACTCTCGCCGCTGCGCAATGGCGACGCGCATAACCGCCCATTTTGCGCCAGTGAGATTCTGTATCTCGCCGCGGAATCGGTCCGGCTGCTACGCGCCATTCGGGTAGTGCAGTAAGGACAGCATATCCGAGCATAAGAAAATGATGTCCTGAATAGGGTCAACCTCCCCCCTCAAGCCGCCTTCACCTCAAAGCTCCCCAGCCCGTAGTCGCCCTTGATCGTCGTGCGGTGGACAACCCGCTCCTCGGCCGGGTTCGACCCACACGCCTCGTGCAACACGCGCCAGTTGTCCCACAGCACCATATCGGTTTCATGCCATACGTGGTGATAGGGCTGGATCACGCGCATCGCCTCGTCCCAGATTTCTGCGAGCAGCGCGAAATCCTCCTCGCGGCGGCTGCCGGCGATGCCGCGCGCGCCATAAGGAGTCATGTGGAACACCGGCTCGCCGCTGTCGCGGGTCCACAGGATCGGATGGACCGAACAGGGATCGTTCCTGGTGATCTCGTGCAGCGGGCTGGCGTGGTTGCGGATCACGCGGAAGTTCTTGGGCAGGCCGAAGCGTTGTTCGCCGTAGCGCAAGTCGAGGTTGTAGAGCACGCTCAGCCCTTCGGCCTTCCGGCGGATGGCGGGGTCCATGTCGCGGTAGATCTGGATGCCGTCGGCAAAGCCGGTGCGCCCGCCGTCCTTGGCAATCTTGAGGCTGCGCAGCAGGCCGGCGCGGTTGAGCTCGTTGGTATAGGCATGGTCGAAATGCCACGGCTGCCAGGTGACCAGCGGTTTGCCGTCGATCTCGACAATGCAGGCGTGCGGGCCGGCCTTGATCTCGATCACGCCGAGCAGCTTGTCCGAATCGGCGCGCTCGACCGAGGCGACCGGGTGGTCTTTCAGCGGCCCGAACACGGTGGAAATCGCCACCTGCATCTCGGCGCTGGGCTCAACGCCCTCAAACACGATCACCCCGCGATCGATGAACAGCCGGTTGAGCTCGGCGCGGACCTGCTCGTCCTTCAGCACATCGAAGGTGACGCCGGACACGCGCGAGCCGAAGGATAGATTCTCGTCCAGTGCGCTGATCGCAATTTTGGCCATAGTCTCTCTCCTCATGCCGATTTTTACGGAATGTGCCATTTCAACCCAAAGCCGGCGCTTTGACAAGCCGCATTGCACACTTCCCTTTGCCCGCGTGATCGCGCAAACAACGCGGCACCATGGCGAGCGAAACGCAAGACCCTGCCCCCGGCGGCGCGCGCCAGCAGATCCTGCTGGTCACCGGCCTGCTTGGCGCGGGCAAGACCACCGCGCTCAAGCTGCTCGAAGACATCGGCTGGGAGACCATCGACAACTTCCCCGTGCGGCTGCTGCCGCGGCTGATCGACACGCCGCAAGGCCCGGAAAGCAGTGTGCGCGCGCCCTTGGCGATCGGTTTTGATTCGCGCACGCGGGGGTTCAATCCGCAAGCCACCATTGACCTTGTCAAGCGGCTGTCCACGCGGGGCGATCTGGAACTCACGACGCTGTTCCTCGATTGCGCCAGCGCCGAGCTGGAGCGGCGCTATAACGAGACCCGCCGCCGCCATCCACTGGCGCAGGATATGCCGGTGGGCACCGGCATCCGCGCCGAGCGCGAGGTGCTCGAGCCGCTGCGGCGCTGGGCCGACATGGTGATCGACACCAGCGCCTATTCATCGAACGAACTGGCGCAAGTGATGCGCGAGCGCTTTGGCGATGTGGTGGGAACGAAGACGACGGTGACGATCGCCAGCTTCGGCTTTTCGCGCGGGATGCCGCCGCTCGCCGATCTGGTGTTCGACATGCGCTTTCTCGACAATCCGCACTGGGTGGCCGAACTCAAGCTGCAGACCGGGCAGGACCAGCCCGTCGCCGACCATATTCAGCGCGATCCGGCCTATGCCGAGGCCTTCGCGCGGATTCGCGACCTGCTGCTGCTGCTGCTTCCGCGCTATGAGGCACAGGGCAAGGCCTATGTGAACATCGCCTTTGGCTGCACCGGCGGGCGGCATCGTTCGGTTTTCTTCGCCGAAGAGATCGCCGCAGCCTTGCGCAATGCGGGATATTCCCCCACATTGCTGCATCGCAACCTGGCCACGCGCGCGGCCGACTTGCTTGAAGCAGGCCAGCAGCGTTAGTGCAAAGCAAACCAATCCGGGTGCCTTTGCAGGGAATTTGGAGCAAACCCGCCCCATGATCGGACTGATTCTGGTTACCCACGGCAATCTCGCCGAGGAATTCGTTCACGCCATGCAGCATGTCGTCGGCCGGCAGGACGGCATCGCGACGGTCTGTATTGGCCCCAACGACGACATGGAGCGGCGGCGGCGCGAGATCGCCGATGCGATCAAGAAAGTCGATGCGGGCCAGGGCGTCATCGTGCTGACCGACCTGTTCGGCGGCACGCCATCCAATCTCGCGATCTCGCTGATGAAGGCGGGCAGGGTCGAAGTGATCGCCGGCATCAACCTGCCGATGCTGATCCGCCTCGCCAAGGCGCGCGGCTGCATGAGTGTCGGCGAGGCGGCGATTGCCGCGCGCGATGCCGGGCGCAATTATATCACCATCGCTTCGGAGTATCTGGGGCAGACTGCGTGAGCGAACAGGCCCAGACGGTCGAGATCGCCAACGAGCGCGGGCTGCATGCGCGCGCCAGCGCCAAATTCGTCAACATGGTGGCGATGATGCCCGATAGCCTGCAAGTGGTTGTCAGCAAGGATGGCGCCGAAGCGGGCGGCGGCTCGATCCTGGGCCTGATGATGCTGGGCGCGGCCAAAGGCGATTCGATCGAAATCAGCGTCAAGGGCGAAGGCGCCGATGCGGCGCTGGCCAAACTGGTCGGGCTGGTCATGGACCGCTTCGGCGAGGACTAGGCCCAGTGCGCCGCACCATTACCGGCTTTTCCAATCCGACGGTTAAGTTCATGCGCCAGCTGCGCGACAAGAAGCACCGCAAACGCGAGGGCAAATTCCTCGCCGAAGGCCTGCGCCTGTTGACCGATGCGCGGGCGACCGGGCGCCTGCCCGAAATTCTCGCCATGGCCAGCACCCGCGATCCGCACCCGCTGCTCGCCGCGCTCGAGGCCGATGTGCTGGGCAATGGCGGCGAAGTGATCGAGGTGGACGAAGCGCTGCTCGCCAAGATCACCGGCAAGGACAATCCCCAGGCGGTGTGCGGCGTGTTTGCCGAATGGCATACGGCGCTCAGCGGCATCGACCGGACCGCCGCGCCGATCTGGCTGGTGGCACAAGACCTGCGCGATCCGGGCAACCTTGGCACCATGCTGCGCACCGGCGATGCGGTTGGCGCGGGCGGGCTGATCCTGATCGACCAGTGCGCCGATCCGTTCTCGGTGGAGGCAGTGCGCGCCAGCATGGGGGCGGTGTTCACGCAACGGATCGCCCAGGCGGACTGGAGCGAGTTTATCGCCTGGCTGCGCGCAGACGAAGCCCAGCTGGTCGCGGCCAGCTTGCGCGATTCCCGGCCCTATCGCGGCGCGCCTTACGCATCACCCTGCTTCCTGCTGATCGGCAATGAATCCAGAGGCTTGCCGCAGGAATATGAAAACGCCTGCGATATGCGCGTGACCATTCCGATGCTGGGCGCCGCCGACAGCCTGAATGCCGCGGTCGCAGGCGCGGTGTTGGCCTATGAGGCGCTGGCGGTCATTGCTCCATGAAATCGCTCACCCCCGACCCGCTCGCCCTGAGCTTGCGAAGGGCCGTTTTACCTCTTTTCCCGCATCGCTCTGGCGCAAGAACAAGGACGGCCCTTCGACAAGCTCAGGGCAAGCGGTAAAGGAAGTATAATGTCCTTGCCCCCTGATCGCCTTTCCCGCTTTGCCCGCCACATCGTGCTGCCCGAAGTCGGCGGCGCGGGCCAGGTCGCGCTGACCACAGCCCATGTCGTGCTGATCGGCTGTGGCGGGATCGGTTCGCCGGCGCTGCAGTATCTTGCGGGCGCCGGGATCGGCCGGCTGACCCTGGTCGATAGCGACGTGGTCGAAGCCTCGAACCTGCAACGCCAGACGGTTTTTGCCGCAGCGGACATCGGCAAACCCAAAGCGGAGGCTGCTGCTGCATGGGTGCGCAGCTTCGATCCCGTGCTGGAAGTGCGCGCTGTGTGCGAGCGGGTGGACCGCGCCAATGCCGCGTCGCTGATTGCTGGCGCGGATGTGGTGCTCGATGGCTGCGACAACTTTGCCACGCGGCTCGCGGTTTCCGATGCCTGCGTCGCATCCGGCATTCCCCTCACCAGCGCCGCGCTCGGCCGCTTTCAGGGCCAGATCGGCAATTTCGCCGGGCACTTGGCCGATCATGCCTGCTACCGCTGCTTCGTCGGCGATGCCTTTGATGCCGAGGATTGCGACACTTGCGCGGCCGACGGCGTGCTGGGGGCGATGGCGGGCGTGGTCGGCAGCTTCGCGGCGATCTCGGCAATCCGGGTGTTGCTGGCCGGCCACGCCGCGCTGGGCGATCCGCAGTGGGGCAAGTTGCAGCTGCTCGACGGCCTCACCCCGGCCTTGCGCACGATCCGCATTGCCCGGGATGCGGAATGCAAGGGTTGCGGGGGAGGCTAGAGCATCGTGCGTAAAATCGGGATCACCTCCAATTCCGTCTACCCTGAGCTTGTCGAAGGGCCGTCCTTGTTCTTGAGGCTGCGTGTGCGGCCCGAAGAAAAGTGCAGCCCTTCGACAAGCTCAGGGTAGGCGGGGTT
>JANPOS010000105.1:0-22282 GCA_031428115.1 Novosphingobium sp.
CCGGTCATGCGGTCGGCGTAGAGGATCACGCGGCCGTCGATGTTGCGTGCTGCCCTGCCAATCGTCTGGATCAGGCTGGTTTCACTTCTTAAAAACCCTTCCTTGTCGGCGTCGAGGATCGCCACCAGCCCGCATTCGGGAATGTCGAGGCCTTCGCGCAGCAGGTTGATGCCGACCAGCACATCATAGACCCCCAGCCGCAAATCACGGATCAATTCGATGCGTTCGAGCGTTTCGACATCGCTGTGCATATAGCGCACCCGCAGGCCCGCTTCGTGCATGAACTCCGTCAAGTCTTCGGCCATGCGCTTGGTCAGCGTGGTGACCAGCGTGCGGTAGCCGGCCTGTGCCACCTTGCGGCATTCCTCGATGCAGTCCTGCACCTGATCCTCGACCGGTCGGATTTCCACCGGCGGATCGATCAGCCCGGTTGGGCGGATCACCTGTTCGGCGAAGACCCCGCCCGATTGTTCCATTTCCCAGTGGCCCGGCGTGGCGGAAACGGCGACGGTCTGCGGGCGCATCGCGTCCCATTCATTAAACCGCAATGGCCGGTTGTCGATGCAGGAGGGCAGCCGGAAACCGTATTCGGCCAGCGTGATCTTGCGGCGGTGATCGCCCTTCGACATCGCGCCGATCTGCGGCACGGTCTGGTGGCTTTCATCGACGAACAACAAGGCGTTTTCAGGCAGGTATTCGAACAAGGTCGGCGGCGGTTCGCCGGGCAGTCGGCCGGTCAGAAAGCGGCTGTAGTTTTCGATCCCGGCGCAGCTGCCGGTTGCGGCGATCATTTCAAGGTCGAAATTTGTCCGCTGTTCCAGCCGCTGTGCCTCGAGCAATTTGCCTTCGATTTCCAGCTCCTTCAGCCGTTCGGTCAGCTCGAATTTGATTGCGGCAGTGGCCTGCTTCATCGTCGGGCCCGGCGTCACGTAGTGCGAATTGGCATAGATGCGCACCTTGTCGAGGGTGGCACCCTTCTTGCCGGTCAGCGGGTCAAACTCGCTGATCTCTTCCACCTCGTCGCCGAAGAAACTGATGCGCCAGGCCATGTCTTCATAGTGGCTGGGGAAAATCTCCAGATTGTCGCCGCGCACGCGAAAATTGCCGCGCTGGAAGGCGGCGTCGTTGCGCTTGTACTGGAGGGCGACCAGCTTGCGGATGATCTCGCGCTGGTCCTCGGAAGAGCCTTTCTTGAGGTCGAAGATCATCGCCGAATAGGTCTCGACCGAGCCGATGCCATAGATGCAAGAGACAGACGCGACGATGATGACGTCGTCGCGTTCGAGCAGCGAGCGGGTGGCCGAGTGGCGCATCCGGTCGATTGCCTCGTTTACGCTGCTTTCCTTCTCGATGTAGGTGTCGCTGCGCGGGACATAGGCTTCGGGCTGGTAATAGTCGTAGTAGCTGACGAAAAATTCGACGGCATTGTCCGGAAAGAAGCTCTTGAATTCGCCATACAGCTGCGCGGCGAGGATCTTGTTGGGTGCAAGGATCAGCGCCGGGCGCTGCAATTGCTCGATCACTTTGGCCATGGTGAAAGTCTTGCCCGAGCCGGTGACGCCAAGCAGCACCTGGGTCATGTCGTCCGCGCCGATCCCGGCCACCAAGTCGGCAATCGCGGTCGGCTGATCGCCGGCGGGCTGGTATTCGGAAACGATTGTGAACGGCCTGCCACCTTCGGCTTTTTCGGGCCGTTGCGGCTTGTGCGGCACGAAGGCGTTGGAAGCGTCAGGCTCGGCAAGCCCGCGGCGGATGACGAGTTCGGACATTGAGGACATATGGCGAACATGGGGCTGCGAGGCAAGTGACTCCGGCCCTTGCCTCGTCCATCCCGCGCACTATGGTGCTGCCACACAAAACTTACCAACCGGAGAGAAAATCATGTTCAGTCACATCGTCGTCGGCAGCAGCGATCTTGCCAAGTCCAAGGCCTTTTATGACGCGGTGTTCACCGCGATGGGCGGCAAGCCCGGTGCCGACATGGGCACACGCCTTGCCTATTCGCACAAGGGCGCCAATTTCATGGTCTCCGTCCCGATAAATGGCGAACCCGCGACCTATGCCAATGGCGGCACCATCGGATTTTCGATGGACAGCGACGAGCAGCTTCAGGCCTGGCACGACGCCGGTGTCGCGGCTGGCGGCACTTCATGCGAATCCCCTCCGGGTGTGCGTGATCTGGGCTTCGCCAAGCTCAACCTCGCCTATCTGCGCGATCCCGATGGCAACAAGCTTTGCGCCATGGCCACCCCTGCCTGAGGAGCGGACGACATGAAACTGATGAACCTGCGGCTTGGCTGCAACGATCTGGGCAAAGCCCGCGCATTTTATGACGCGACCTTTGGCGCGCTGGGCGTCGAACGTGCGCAAATGCCGCCAGAGTATCCGATCGCCATGTACAAGCTGCCCGGCGGTCCGAATTTTGCGGTCGGCCCGGCGCGCGATGGCCAGCCGGCGACCCATGCCAATGGCGGCACCATCCTGTTCGGCGCGGACAGCGAAGAGCAGGTCGCGGCATGGCATGCGGCGGGCCTGGCGAACGGCGGCTCTTGCGAAGGCCAGCCCGAGCCCAAGCCGCAGGCGCCCGGTTCCTATGGCGCCTACTTGCGCGATCCGGACGGCAACAAGCTGGCGGCGTTCTATAACCTCAATATCGGTTGAGCGGAGTGGCGGTTGCAGTCGGTCGTGACGGCAGCCGCTACCCGGTTTCGCGCGACTGGGTGCCCGAGGTGCCCGTCGCGCTGGAATTCAACGGCCTGTCCTATGCGGTGATGATGGCGACGCCCGCCGATCTCGCCGATTTCGCTACGGGTTTTGCGATGGCCGAAGGGCTGATCGCTTCGGCAGATCAGGTCACCGATCTGGCCTCTGCCGAAGTCGAACACGGCTGGATTGTGCGGGCTACGCTCGCCGGGGTGGGCGCGGAGCAGCTGGGCGAGCGCGTACGCGCGCGGGTTGCCGAATCGAGCTGCGGGCTGTGCGGGATCGAGAACCTCGAGGCGTTAGCCAAGCCGTTGCCGCAAGTTGCGCCGCACGATCCGCTTGTCCATCAGGCGATATTCGCCGCCCTCGAAGCACTGGGACCACTTCAGCTGCTCGGGAACCGGACAGGCGCGGCCCATGCCGCCGCATGGAGCGACGACAGCGGGGCAATCGGCTGCGTCCGCGAAGATGTCGGCCGGCACAATGCGCTCGACAAGCTGGTCGGCGCGATGGCCCGCGATGGCCGCTCGCTGGCAGCCGGCTTCATTCTCTCAACCGCGCGGTGCAGCTATGAAATCGTCGAAAAGGCAGTGCGCGGCGGTGCGAGCGCGCTGGTGACCATGTCGCTGCCGACCAGCATGGCGGTTGATCGGGCCAGCGCGGCGGGGCTCAGCCTGTGGGTGCTGGCGCGCGAAGACAGCGTGTTGCTGTTGAATGACGGCTCGGATCAGCGCGTCAGCAGGTAAATCGCATGTTCCGCGCGCAGGTTTGCCAGGCCTGCGCCGATCTGGGTGTCGCCCGAGAGGAACCAGGCCTGCTCCACCGTGATCCCGCGCGCCTTCACCAGATCGCCGAAGTCGGCGATGGTCAGGTGGTGGATGTTGGGCGTCTCATACCAGGCAATCGGCAGCAACCGGGTAACCGGCATGCGCCCGCCCGTCAGCAGCGAGACCCGCACCCGCCAATGGGCAAAATTGGGAAAGCTCACCACCGCGTGCCGGGCAATCCGCAGCAGTTCGCCCAGCGCCTTGTCGGGCCGCATCATCGTCTGCAGCGTTTCTGACAGGATCGCATAGTCGAACGACTGGTCGGGATAGAAGGCAAGGTCCGCATCGGCATCGCCCTGAATCACTGACAGCCCCTTGGCGACGCAGGCCGCGACATCGCTGCCATCGATTTCCATGCCACGCGCGTCGCACCCCTTGGCGCGCAAGGCTTCAAGCAGTGCGCCGTCGCCGCAGCCGACATCGAGCACCCGCGTGGCCGGAGCGACATGAGCGGCGATCAGCGCGAGATCAGGGCGGAGCAGGCTCATTGCGACAAGAACCCGGCAACGACCCGGTCAAGCGCGGGGACGTCGAGCAAAAACGAATCATGCCCGAACGGGGCGGACAATTCGACGAAACTGACCGGCGCGCCGGCGGCGTTCAGCGCATGGGCGAGCGTGCGCGAAAGCTCGGTGGGATAGAGCCAGTCGCTGTCGAAGCTGACCACGCAGAATTTCGCTTTCGTCGCCCTGAAGGCGTCGGCCAGCCGCCCGCCCCCCCCATTGCTCAGATTCTCTTCGGCGAGATCGAAATAGCTCATCGCGCGGGTGAGATAGAGGTAGGAATTGGCATCGAAGCGATCCTTGAAGCTCGCGCCCTGATGCCGCAGATAGCTTTCCACCTGAAAATCGGCATCGAACCCGAAGGTCTTCTCGTCACGGTTTTGCAGGCGGCGGCCGAATTTCTCGGTGAGGCTGCTCTCCGACAGATAGGTGATGTGTGCGGCCATGCGGGCGACGCTGAGCCCGGCATCGGGGGCCTTGCCGGTGCCATAATAGGCCCCCTCCTGCCAGTCGGGATCGGCCATGATCGCCTGCCGGCCGACTTCCTGAAAGGCGATGTTCTGTGCGGGCATGGTCGCCGTGCCGGCAACACATAGCACCCGTTCGGCCAGATCCGGCCAGTTCGCCGCGAGGCTGAGCGCCTGCATCCCGCCCATCGAGCCGCCGACCACCGCATAGAGCCGGCCGATCCCCAACGCATCGAGCAGCGCGACTTGCGCGCGGACCATGTCGCGCACGGTGATCACCGGAAAGCGCATCGCCCAGGGCTTGCCGTCGCTCGCGGTCGATCCCGGGCCGGTCGAGCCCATGCAGCCGCCCAGCACATTGGCACAGATCACGTGGAAGCGGCCGGTATCAATCGGCTTGCCGGTGCCGACCATGCGGTCCCACCAGCCGGGCTTGCCGGTGATCGGATGCTTGCTGGCAACGTGCTGGTCGCCCGTGGTCGCGTGGCAGATCAACACGACGTTGTCGCGGCGCTCCGAGAGCGCGCCATAGGCCTCGTAAGCTATCCGCACGCCGTCGATCGACTGGCCGCTGTCCAGCAGCAGTGGCGCGGCAAGGGCGAGCACTTCGCTCGTGGCGGATGGCGCGGCATTCATGCGAACAGCGACTTGGGGGAGGAAAGCCTGTTAATCAAGCGCGAGCTTCGCTAAAGCCCCCGCGCCATGAGCCTACTTCCTGAACCCAAGAGCTGGATCGCCGAAATCCATGCCTATGTCCCCGGCAAAAGCACGGGTGACGACGGGCGGCCGCTGGTCAAGCTTTCCGCCAACGAGAACCCGCTGGGCACCAGTCCCTTGGCGTTGACGGCGCGCGAGACGGCACAGATCCCCTCACTCTATCCCGATCCGGACAGTACGGCCTTGCGCGCCGCCTTGGGCCGTCTGCACAGCATTGATCCCGCGCGCATCCTGTGCGGCACCGGCTCGGGCGAACTGCTGACCATCGCCGCCTCGGCGTTCGCCGGGCCGGGCGACGAGATTGTCTATGTCCGCTATGGTTTTTCGCTCTACGACATTGCTGCGCGCCGCTGCGGAGCGACGCCGGTGATCGCGCCCGATGCCGATTACGGCACCGATGTCGATGCCCTGCTGGCCGCAGTATCGCCAGCAACGCGTCTGGTTTTCCTCGCCAATCCCAACAATCCGACCGGCAGCTTCCTGCCCCGCGCCGAACTGGCGCGGCTGCACGCCGGGCTTCGCGCCGACGTGGTGCTGGTGATCGACCAGGCCTACGCTGAATATCTCGCGCCCGCCGATGACGACGGCGGGTTCGAACTCGCGGCGCAGCATGGCAACGTGCTGGTCATGCGCACATTCTCCAAGGCCTATGGCCTAGCCGGCGAACGCGTTGGCTGGGCGACCGGTGCCCCGGCGCTGATCGAAGTGCTCAACCGTATCCGGGGCGCCTTCAACACCAGCAATTCGGCGCAAGCGACCTGCCTTGCGGCAGTTGCCGATCAGGCCTTCGTCGAGCAATCGCGCCTGCACAACGCCGCGACTCGCGCATGCTTCGTCGAGGCGATCGCGCCCTTGGACAATCGCGGGATCCGCGCGCTGCCCAGCGAGGCCAACTTCGTGCTGCTGCTGTTCGAAGGCTCGCTCAGCGGCGAGGCGGCCTACAAGGGCCTGGCCGACGCTGGCTATATCGCGCGCTGGCTGCCGGGACAGGGCTTGCCGCAAGCCTTGCGCATTACCATCGGCACTGCGCAGCAGATGGACGAGATCGCATTAGTGTTGCGCGACCTCGCGGAGGCAGCGAAATGACCTTGCAGCGCATCGCCATCATCGGCCTCGGGCTGCTGGGCGGCTCGATCGGGCTGGCGGTCAGGCAGTATCTGCCCGGCGTCCAGACCACCGGCTATGACGCCGATCCCGCCACGCGCAAACGCGCCGCCGAACGCGGCCTTGCCGATCACATCTGCGAGAGCGCGGCCGACGCGGTGCAGACATGCGATCTGGTGATTTTCTGCGTACCCCCCGGCGCGATGGGCGATGCGGCGCGCGAAGTGGCCGGGGCATTGCCCGCCGGCGCGCTGGTCAGCGATGTCGGATCGTGCAAGCAATCGATTGCTGCGGCGCTGCGCGAAGCCCTGCCGCACCATGCGATCATTCCTGCGCATCCGGTCGCGGGCACGGAGAACAGCGGTCCGGATGCGGGCTTTGCCGCGCTGTTTCAGAACCGCTGGTGCATTGTCACCCCGCCGGACGATGCCAACCCGCATCTGCTCACCGATCTGGTGCAGTTCTGGGAAGCACTGGGCGCCAATGTCGAGGTGATGGACGCGGCGCACCATGATCTGGTGCTGGCCGTCACCAGCCATTTGCCCCACCTCATCGCCTATACCATCGTTGGCACTGCCTCTGACCTTGAAGACGTCACCCAAAGCGAAGTGATCAAGTATTCCGCCGGCGGCTTTCGCGATTTCACCCGCATCGCCGCGTCAGACCCCACCATGTGGCGCGACGTGTTCATCGCCAACAAGGACGCGGTGCTGGAAATGCTGCAACGCTTCACCGAAGACCTGACCGCACTGCAACGCGCGATCCGCACCGGCGACGGCGAGGCGCTGTTCGACCAGTTCACCCGCACCCGCGCCATCCGCCGCTCGATCATCGCCGAAGGCCAGGACGATGCCCGTCCCGACTTCGGACGGAGCGATCATGGCGGTGCGCCTTAGAACTTCACCCGCGCCGTCAGCCGCGCATTGATCGGCGCGCCTGGCGAGATGTTGTTGTTGTTGTGGGCATCGGAAAAATAGTCGGCGTCGAACAGGTTTTCGGCATTGAGCTGAAGATCGAAGCGGTCAGATGGCCGCCAGAACAGCGCGGCGTCGAAGCGGGTGTAGCCGGGAAGCCGGGTGGTGTTGGCCGCCGTGCGAAGCGCGGCGAACTGGCCCGACTGGTGAACCATTCCCAGGCCCACGCCGAAGCTGCGGCTGACATCGTAGCGGTTCCATAGCGAGACCTGGTGCTCGGGCAGCTGCGCCAGCCGCACCGCATCGTTGCCGCGCAGCTTGCCGTCCTGCCAGCCATAGCCGGCGCTGATCTGCCACTTTGGCGTGATGCGGCCGGTCAGCTCCAGCTCGATCCCCTGGGTGCGGGTCTCGCCAATATTGATGGTGGCCAGCGGATTGGCCGGGTCGGGCGTGGTCGCATTGGTGCGATCAAGCTGGAATGCCGCGAAAGTGGCGCTGAGATCGGGCGCAATATCCCACTTGATGCCCAGCTCGAAATTGGTGAATTTTTCGGGCGCGAGGTTCTCCTGCACCGCCGTCAGCGAGATAAATTGGTCGCCCGAGCGCGGCTGGAAACTGCGGCTGTAGCTGGCATAGACCGAGATGTTTTCACGCGGCTTGTAGATCAGCCCGAGGCGTGGCGAGACTTTTTCGTCAGTGCGCGCGAAGGGCCGGGGGACGGCGGGGATGAAATCGGTGCCTTTAATGCGGAAACGGTCATAGCGGATGCCGACGACCACATCGACATGCTCGCCAAGGCTGATCTGGTCCTGCGCATAGGCGGAGAAGAAGCGCACGTCGGACTTTGTGTTGCGGGTGGGCGTGGTAAAGCTGACTTGCGGGAAGACTGGCGCGCCGAGGCTAAATACATTGCCCGGCGTGAACACCCGGCCGAGCCGCTGGTTGGCGGTCTGCTGGCTGCCGTATTCGAGGCCAAGCAGGATTTTGTGGTCGACGCCGCCGGTTGCGACATCCCAGATCAGGTTGGCCTGGGCAATGAAGTTCTGCCGCGTGGTCGGGTCAGAATAAGCATCAAGCACAACCGTACCGGTCGGACTGGTGGCTGCCCCATTGGCAAATGCGTTGGCATAGTACTTGTCGTAATCGCCATAGAGCGCGGTGGCGGTTAGCTTGAGGTTCCCCGCCAGCTCGCCGTCGATGCGGACCTTGGCAATGTGGGCGTCGAGCCGGCTCTGGTTGACGCCGGGCACACCGAAGAACTGGCTGTCAAAGCCGCGCAGTGGCTCATTGGGCTGTCCGGCAATGGTGGCGATCGAAGGCACGCCGCGATCGGTGACCCGGTCGTCGTGGACATATTCGTAGGACAGCCCCAGCGCCCAAGCCTCGCCCAGTTTGGTGGCGAAATAGGGGTTTACTGCGTATCGCTCACCGCCGTAGTAATCGCGGTGGTTGGCTAATTGTTCGTAAGTGCCATTAACCCGCAGCGCGGTTTCGCCGCCCAAAGGCAGGTTGACGTCGCCCGCCAGATCCCAGGCGCCGAAGGTGTTCACCGCCGCGCTGGCCGCTGCCTTGAAGCCATCGGCATTCGGGGTCTTCTGCACCCGGTTGATGATTCCGCCGCCGCCGCCGCGCCCGAAAATCAGCGCATAGGGGCCCTTGAGCACTTCCACCCGCTCGATGTTGTAGAGCCCGCGATAGTATTGCACGTCGTCGCGCACGCCATCGAGGAAGAAGTCGGCGCTGGTGTTCTGGCCGCGCAGGGTGATCTGGTCGCGGTTGCCCTCGCCCTGGCCGACAGTTACGCCCGGCACATAGCGCAGCACATCGGCGAGGCTGTGGCTCGCCTGATCGTCGAGCCGGGCGCGGGTGACGACCTGGATGCTTTGCGGCACGTCAAGCAGCGGCGTGTCAGTCTTGGTCGCGGTCACCGACTGGTCGGCATTGTAGCCTTCGGCATGGCCGATGACGATGATGGCAGGTGCGTCGTCCGCTGCGGCCTCTTCAGCCAAGGCGGGTGCGGCCAGCGCCAGACAGGCTGCAGTGGTGAGCAAGGCTATGGAGAGGCGCTGCATCGAATTCCCTTAATGCGAATGATTTGCAATAACGATAGTGCTGCTAATGCGAATTGATCGCATTGACAAGGATCAAATTTGCCCATCGCCCTGCGCCCGGCTAACAACGGCGCGCGGTAACCATTCGCGCAGGAGAGACAGCGGCATGAAGGCAACCATCTGGCACAACCCGGCATGCGGCACCTCGCGCAAGACCCTCGCGATTCTGGAAGAAACGCCGGGTGTGGAAGTCACGGTGATCGAATATCTCAAACACCCGCCGAGTGCCGCCAAGCTCGCGCAGCTCTATCGCGATGCCGGCATCACGCCGCAGCAGGGCCTGCGCCTGCGCGGCACCGATGCCGAACTGCGCGGCCTGCCCCAGGCCGATGCCGCCACCGTGCTCGCCGCCATGGCAGCCGATGCGCGCCTGCTTGAACGGCCGTTGGTGGAGACCGGAAAAGGCGTTCGCCTGTGCCGCCCGCAAGACACGGTGCACGAGATTCTCTAGCGCCACTGCAGCGTCCGGCTTGCATCGAACCGCGAAATTTGCAAACGCCACACAAACGTCATTTTCCCCAAGCAGACAGGCCCCTCTCGTCGCATGACCAGCTCCCAGCTTGCCCGAGAGGCACTTCCGCAGAAACTGAAGCGCCGGATCAAGCAGGCGCTTGGCCCGTGGGGCGTGTTCTTTGAGGGATTTCTGCGCCACCCGGTGATGGTCGGCTCGATCATTCCATCCTCGCGCTTCACCATCGAGCGGATGCTGGCACCGGTGAACTGGGACGAGTGCAAGCTGTTTGTGGAGTTTGGCCCGGGGATCGGCACGTTCTGCCGACCGGTGCTTGACCGGCTGCGCCGCGACGGCGCGCTGATCGTGATCGACACCAACCCGCTCTATATTGACTATTTACGCGCCACGATCCGCGACAGCCGCTTCACTGCGGTGCTTGGCTCGGCAACCGACGTGGAAGAAATCATCGCCGCCCATGGCCACGAACATGCCGATTATGTGCTTTCGGGCCTGCCCTTCTCCACCCTGCCCGATGGCGTCGGCCCGGCAATCGCGGCTGCGACGCACCGCGCGCTGCGGCCGGGCGGGGCTTTCCTCGTCTATCAGTTCACCCACCGCGCGCGCGAATTCATGGCGAAGCATTTCTCCCACATCGACAACGCCTTCGAATGGCGCAATATCCTGCCCAGCTATCTCTACTGGGGCTGGAAAGATGCGGACGGCGCCGAGTGACCGCTACACCCTCAGGCAACTGAGCCGTGGCTGAATTCACTCTCCCCGGCTTTGATCTCGATGCATTCGTCACGGCCACGCTGGCGGAAGACCTCGGGCTTGGCCTGCCGGGCGGCGGACGCGACGTAACTTCCGAAAGCGTGATCCCGGCTGAGGCGCGCTTTGCCGGGGTGATGGACAGCCGCGATGCCATCGTCGTTGCCGGACTGCCGATTGCCGCTGCATTTTTCCGCAAACTCGACCCCGCGATGGAAATCGAAATCCTCGTCGCCGAGGGCGAATCTGTTCCGGCGGGCAGCGACCTGATGCGCCTCACGGGCAATGCCCGAGCCATGCTGACAGCCGAGCGGTCTGCGCTCAATACCGTCCAGCATCTCAGCGGCATCGCTACGATGACCCGCACCTATGTCGAGGCGATGGCGGGGCGAGCCACCTTGCTCGACACCCGCAAGACCATCCCCGGGCTGCGCCACCTCGAAAAATACGCAACGCGGCAAGGCGGCGCGCAGAACCACCGCATGGGCCTGTGGGATGCGGCGATGATCAAGGACAACCATGTGGCTGTAGCCGGCGATGTCGGCGAAGCAGTTCGGCGGGCAAGGGAAGCGGGTGTGCAAAACATCATTTGCGAGATCGACAAGGTCGCCCAGATCGAGCCTGCGCTGGCAGCGGGCGCGAGCCACATTCTGCTCGACAACATGAGCCTGGCAGACCTTGACGAATCGGTAGCGTTGATTGCCGGGCGCGTGCCCTGCGAGGCTTCGGGCGGGGTGCGGCTCGATACCATTGGAGCCATTGCTGCCGCCGGTGTGACCTATGTTTCGGTCGGGCGCCTGACCCAAAGCGCGCCGGCCGCCGACATCGGGCTGGACTTCACCCCGCTATGAGGCGGCTGGGGCTGTGAGGGCGGCGGCGCTGGCTCTTGCCCTGTTGGCAATCCCGGCGGCGGCGCACGCGCAGGCCTATCAGTGCAGCGTCCCCCAGCAGCTCGACCCCCCGCGCGTGGTCCGGCAGGACGGCCCCAGCCGCCGCACGCCCATTTCGGGCTATATCCTCGCGGTCAGCTGGTCGCCCGAATATTGCCACGGCGACAAGAGCTCGATGCAATGCTCGGGCCGCAATGGCCGCTTCGGCTTCGTGCTCCACGGCCTGTGGCCCGAATCGCGGAGCGGGCCGCCGCCGCAGTGGTGCAGCCTCACGCCGCGCCCCTCGCCAGCCCTCATAAGGCAAAACCTGTGCATGACCCCGGTGCCGTGGCTGCTCGAACACGAGTGGGCGAAGCACGGCAGCTGCATGACCCGGACGCCGGAGGCCTATTTCCGCACCAGCAGCATCCTGTGGCGCTCGCTGCGCTGGCCGGATGCCGACCAGCTCTCGCGCCAGCAAGGCCTGACTGTCGGCGACCTGCGCCGCGCCTTCGCCGCCAGCAACCCAGACTGGCGCGGGCGGCGAATCGGGGTGGAGCTCAGCCGCAACGGCTTCTTGCGGGAACTGCGGCTCTGCTATGATCGCCGCTTCATGCCTGCCGATTGCGCGCGGCGCAGCTTCGGCCCGCCCGATTCGGCAGCGCTGAAGATCTGGCGGGGCCTGTGAATGCGCACGAAGGATCGCCATGCCGCATAGCCCAGAGCAATTCATCGGCGCATGGACGCTGGTCGACTGGCGAATCGAATATTCCGATGGCAGCATCACCCAGCCCTATGGCGACGCGGCGCATGGCTACATCGCCTATACCGCCGATGGCATTATGACGGCGAGCATCGCGCGGGGCGAACGCCGAGGCTTCGGCATTGCCAATGCGCGCCATGCCAGCGCGGAGCAGAAGGCCGCCGCCTTCGACAGCTATTTCCACTATGCCGGTCCCTGGCGGATCGATGGTGAAGACGTGGTGCATGATGTGACAATGTCGCTCAACCCGGACATGACCGGCACCGAGCAGCGTCGCCTCGCCGTGTTCGATAGTTTGGGCGGCCTTGAGCTTTCGGCGGTCGAACCGCTCAAGGATGGTGCAAGCCGGCACCATGTCCTGCAATGGCGCAGACTTTGATCAGCCCCGCCGGCCGGCAAAAAACTCCCTGAGCAAGTCTCCCGCTTCCGATTCGCCGATCCCGGAATAAACCTCGGGCCGGTGCAGACACTGGTCCTGTTGGAACACGCGGGCGCCGTGTTCCACTGCGCCGCCCTTGGCATCGCTGGCGGCGTAATAGAGCTTGCCGATGCGCGCATGAGCGATGGCGCCGGCGCACATCGCGCAGGGCTCCAGCGTCACCCACAGCTCGCATTGATCCAGCCGCTCGTTGCCCAGCGCCTTGGCGGCAGCGCGAATCGCCAGCATTTCGGCGTGCGCGGTGGGATCATGCAGCGCGCGCGGCCGGTTGTGCGCCGCCGCGATAACTGCGCCATCCCTGATTACGACTGCGCCAACCGGGACTTCGCCAGCCAAAGCGCCCAGGCGCGCCTGTTCGAGTGCCATTGCCATCGGTTCGGGAAGCGGCCATTTGCTCATAACCATCGGGAGTGGCCTGCGGACCTTGACCTTTCAAGGGTGAATCGCTAGTGGCGCGCCTTCCCCGGAAACGGCACCTGTAATTTCTAAGCGAGTAAGCCCATGTCCCGCATTTGCGAACTGACCGGAAAAGGCCGCCAGACCGGCAACAACGTCAGCCACGCCAACAACAAGACCAAGCGCGTGTTCCTGCCCAACTTGCAGAACGTCACGCTGATGTCGGAAGCGCTCGATCGCAGCTTCAAGTTCCGCGTTTCGGCCAATGGCCTGCGCTCGGTGGAACACGTCGGCGGGCTCGATAACTGGCTGAACAAGACGCCGGAAACCAAGCTTTCGACTACTGCGGTCAAAGTGAAGCGCGAGCTGGCCAAGAAAGCCGCCGCCTGACTTTTGCCTGTCGGCGGGCAGCCCCCGGCTGCGCCGCCGACACTATCTGATCACGGATATTTCATCTGGATCCGCGTGGTGAGGCCACTGCGCGGCACATTCAGCCGCACCGAGCGGAATGACGGCAAGCCCGCGAGCGTCGCCGGATTGTTTGAAAAACCATAGCCTTCCGCCGGCAGGCCGATGCCGCTGCGATCAAAGCGCTGGTTTGCATTCTCGTCATGATACAACGCTATGGCGTAAACCCCGGTGCTGGGCACGAAGATGCAGCCATTGGTTGTGCCGGCGCTGGCATCGACCCGCCCGACATAGAGCGAGCCGCGCGACACCAGGAATTTGCGCGGGTTATCCGCGTAGAGCGTGATGGCCAGCAGGCCGCTACCATTGCGCATCCCCTGCGCGGAAATGTTAAGCCAGGTCGCGCTGGGCGTCCCGGTGCAGCCTGGCGGTGGGCTGGGGTCCGCAGAGGCTGGCGATGTCGCGGATGCCGTTGCCATCAGGGCGGCAAAAACCGCGATTCCCGCAGCACAGGCACGTCGTGTCAGGGCCATGTGTTCTCTCAATCCTGGTTGTGAGGGAAGTTTAATTCGGCTGGGCAAGCCGCCCCAAAAGCTCGAAAGTGCAGCCGTGTGCCGGCGTATTTGCTGATGTCTGATTGCATTGGCCGGGTGAATAGTCGGTGAATTGGGCAAAATTGGGTCAAACTGCCGCATTGCTGTCGGCATCCTTCAGCATAATGCGCCCATCCTGCAATGTCACGATGTGGTCAGCGATGGCCTGCAAGCCGCCGCGATGGCCGATAATCAGCACCGTCAGCCGATCGCGCAAGGCGGAAATCGCGGTACTGATTGCCTTTTCATTCTCCGCATCGAGCGCGCTGGTCGCCTCGTCGAGGATCAGCAACCGGGGGCCGCGCAACAACGCGCGCGCCAAAACGATGCGCTGGCGCTCGCCGCCTGAAAGCCGGTGGCCGCCCTCACCCACTGCGGTTTCGAGACCGTCCGGCAGTGCCAGCACGAACTGTGCCGAAGCATCGCCCAGCACCCGGTGCAGATCCTGCTCGGTCGCGCCCTGGCTGGCCCAGAGCAAGTTATCGCGAATCGTGCCGTCAAACAGTACCGGCTCCTGCTGCACATAAGCGACCCGCGCGCGCCATGCGCGCCGCAGGCCGCCTGCAAGCGGCACGCCATCGACCTTGACCAAACCCTCGTCAGGCGCGATCAGACCGCCAGCCAGATCAGCCAGCGTACTCTTGCCAGCGCCCGATGGCCCGGTGATCAGGACGATCCTGCCTGCCGGAATTTTCAGCGAAACCCGGTCGAGCGCGGGCTGCTCGCGGCCGGGAAAGCGGACCACCGCCGATTCGAACGTCAGCACATCGTTCAGCTCTGGCGCTTCAACCGCAAGAGCATCGTCTTCGCGCGCGGCTTCTGCTTCTGCGATCAGTGCCAGCGTCTTTGCCATCGCCGGCCGGCAATGCGACCAGGTTTGCCAGCTCGACTGCAACGCGCCGAGCAGCGGCAAAGCACGAGCGAACAAGGCCGCGAGCGGCAATATGACGACGGGGCCTGCGGATCCATGCGCAATCGCCAGCCACACGCCGAGCGCCAGGACAATGCTGCCGCCCACCTGCAATGCCGACTGACCCAGGCCGCTCTCGAGCAGGTAGGCACGCTCGGCGGCGCGCAAGCTGGCAAAGTGCTGCACCAGATCCCGGGCAACGTCCGCTTCCTTGCCGAAGCTCTTGATCACCCGAAGGGCACCCAGCCCCTCGCTCACTGCGCCGAACACGCGGCCATAGGCCGTGCTCAACTGTTCACCCAGTACGCTCGCCTTCAATCGGAGGCGCCGATAGGCCAGCATGGTGAGCAAGCCGCCGATCGCCATGCCCAGTGCGACCCCCGGCGATATCGCCAGACCTGCAAGGCCCACGCCGACCAGCGTGACCAACACGGCCAGGGCCGAAATGCCCTGATTGATCGCAAAGCCAACCCGGTCGACCTCGCTGATCAAGAGGGTGGCATTGTCGCTCTGCCGCATCGCGGAGAGCTTACGCCAATCGCAATGGAGCAGCGCCGACCAGGCCCTGAACCGCAGGGTATCAACCACCGCGACTTCGAAGCTCTGGCCGAGCATGGCGCGAACCTGGACAATTACGGCGCGCAAAACCACCAGCGCGACGAATATTCCGAGCAGGGGTGCCAGGTTCACTGGAATGCCGAGGCTTTCGAGCCACCGGGTCATACCGCCTGACTGACCCGCGCCGGCTTGCGCCCCGCCCAGCGCGATCAGCATTGGCGCGAGCAGCATCAGGCCGATGCTCTCGGTGATCGCCGCAGCAATCATCGCCAGTCCAAGTTTTGTGGCCAGCCAGCCATGGCGGTGCCAAACGAACAGGCGAGGCGGCTCAAACAGGCGGGGTTCTGGGCTTCCGGTCATGGTTCGCCCGCAGCAATGCCGGTCCCCGCCTGTCGCGTCAATCGCACGGTCTGGCGCTCGAGGAATTCGCACACAAGCCATAGCGTGTGGAAAACGCCGCGCGCTGCTTGTCGCCACAACAGGTGGTGTCTAAGCGGATTGGTAACTATGGCTGCACCCCTGATTTCGCCCTCTATCCTGTCAGCCGATTTTGCCCGGCTCGGAGAAGAGGTGCGCGCCATCGATGCAGCCGGGGCGGACTGGATCCATGTCGATGTCATGGATGGTCATTTCGTCCCCAATATCACCATCGGCCCCGCCGTGGTCAAAGCGCTTCGGCCGCACAGCGCCAAGCCGTTCGACGTCCACCTGATGATTTCCCCAGTCGATCCCTATCTCGAAGCCTTTGCCGAGGCTGGCGCGGATATCATCACTTTCCATCCCGAAGCCGGCCCCCATGCCCACCGCACGGTTCAGGCGATCAAGGGGCTGGGCAAGCAGGCGGGGGTGTCGCTGAACCCGGCGACCCCGGCCAAGATGCTCGATTACCTGATCGACGAGATCGACCTCGTGCTGGTGATGAGCGTCAACCCCGGGTTTGGCGGCCAGAGCTTCATTGCCAGCCAGCTGAAAAAGATCGAAGCCGTGCGCAAGATGATCGACAAGACGGGGCGCGATATCCGCCTCGAAGTCGATGGCGGTGTCGATGCGCAGCTGGCCCGCAGTTGCGTCTCGGCCGGAGCCGATGTCCTGGTCGCCGGCACGGCCGCGTTTCGCGGCGGCGCGGCAAATTATGCCGCGAACATCGCGGCGCTGAAGGGCGAGGGCTAGCTGGTGGTCGACGCCGTCACCCGAGATGCAACCCACCTGGCCCCCCCCGGCGCGGGCAGCGCCGATGACCGCAGCGCAGGATCGGCATTCCCCCTGGGCGCAGGCACCGAGCAAGGCCTGACCGGCGATGCGCCCCCTGCCTTTCCCGAGCCGGGCGAACTGATCGAGCCCGGCCGCGCGCTGGCCATCGCCGACTTTGCCACGCCGTCGCTGGGCGCGGGCGAGCGGCTGATCCGTCTGGCCTACCGCGCAGGCATTCCCGCCTCGATGCTGACCTTGCCATTGGGCCGCAAATCGCGGCCGCGCATCCTGGCGGCAGTGACCAATCCGCTGCGCGGCGATGCCGCCGCCGGCAAGGCGCTCCGCGCCGGTCATTTCCTGGTCCACGGGGTCAAACTCGCGATTTCGCAAGCTGATTTCCGCGGTGCGGCGCGCATGACCCCGCCGTTCGAGCGGGTGGTGCACAGCTTTTCCTGGCTCGATGATCTCGATGTCGCCGGTTCTCGCGACCAGGTCACGCCCGTCGCCGCGCGGCTGCTGACAGCCTGGCTCGATGCCAATCCCAAAGCGCCCGCGCGCCCCGGCAAGCGCCCCGCCTGGCTCGTGGCGAACGCCGGCACCCGCGTGCTCAACTGGCTGGTCCATGCGCCGCTGATGTTTGCCAACGACGATGCCGAGCTGCGCAAGCGGGTACTCGCTGCGCTCGATGATACTGCGCGCTGGCTCGACCGCAATGTCAGCGGCGCGGACGACCGGCTGGCCGAACTTGCCGGCTGGTGCGGACTGGTCGCCGCCGGCCTGTTGATGGCCGACGGCAAGCCGCGCCGGCTGTTTGGCGAGGCCGGCCTGGTCCGCACGCTGGGCGAACTGGTGGGCGATGATGGCGGCGTGCTTTCGCGCAGTCCGCTCGGGCAAATGGAAGCGCTCGCGCTGCTGGTGAAGCTGCGCGCCTGCTATGAAGCAGCCAAGCGCGAGCCGCCGGCTGCGCTGGAAACCATGCTGGCGCTGCTGGTGCCGCCACTGCTTTCGTTGACTCACGGCGATGGCTCGCTGGGCAGCTGGCAGGGTGCCTGGGCGATTGACGCCGGAACTATCGCGACGCTGGTCGAGGCAAGCGGCGTGCGCACCCGGCCGCTGCGCGATGTGCGGCAATGGGGCTATCAGCGCATCGCCGCGCAGAAATCGATTCTCCAATTTGACGCCGCCCCGCCGCCGCTCGCGCGCCATGCCCGCAATGGCTGCGCATCGACGCTGGCGTTCGAATTCAGCCATGCGGGCGAGCGCATCGTGGTCAACTGCGGCGGCGCGGCCTGTGCGGGCGGGCTGGTCCCGGTCCGGCTTGAGCAGGGGCTGCGCGCGACGGCTGCCCATTCGACCCTGGTGCTCGACGATGCCAATTCGACCGCCGTGCTGCTGGGCGGCGAGATCGGCCCTGGTGTGCGCGAGGTCGAGGTTGATCGGCGGGTGATCGAGGCGGACCGCGCCTCGCGCGGGGCGGCAATGGGCGCGACCCGGCTCGAGGCCAGCCACGATGGCTATGGGCTGCGCTATGGCCTGGTCCACCGCCGCATCCTGCTTCTGCGCGACGATGGCACCGAGCTGCGCGGCGAGGACCTGCTGGTGCCCAATGGCCGCAAGGGCAAGCGCGGCAAGGTCGCCTATGCCATCCGCTTCCATCTTGGCCCGGATATCGAGGCGCGGCTGAGCGAGGATGGCCGGGGCGCCGGCATCGCGCTAGCCGATGGCAGCTACTGGCAGTTCCGCGTCGGCGAGGGCGAAGTGTCCATCGAGGATAGCATCTGGGTCGATGGCCAGGCCCGGCCCGTGCCCATCCAGCAGCTGGTGATGCAGGGACTGGTTTCGCGCGGCGGAGGCAATTTCTCCTGGCTGCTCAAGAAAATGGGGTAAATTCACTGTGAGCGAAGTTGTTATCCGCCGGGCGCTGCTTTCGGTGTCCGACAAGAGCGGGCTGGTCGATCTCGGCAAGGCGCTCGCCAGCCGCAGTGTGGAGCTGGTCTCGACCGGCGGCACAGCCAAGGCGCTGCGCGAAGCGGGGCTCGCGGTGATGGACATTTCCGAGCTGACCGGTTTTCCCGAGATGATGGACGGCCGGGTCAAGACGCTGCACCCCAAGGTCCACGGCGGACTGCTGGCGGTGCGCGACGATCCCGAACACGCCAAGGCCATGGCAGAGCACGAGATCGGCGCGATCGACCTGGTAGTAGTCAATCTCTATCCCTTCCAGGCGACCGTGGCCAAGGGCGCGGGCCGCGACGAAGTTATCGAGAACATCGACATCGGCGGGCCTTCGATGGTGCGCTCATCAGCCAAGAACCACGCCTATGTGGCGATTGTCACCGATCCCGCCGACTATGCGGGGCTTATCACTGAGCTGGAAGAGACCGGCGGCGCGACACGGCTGGAGTTTCGCAAGGTGCTGGCCGCCAAGGCCTTCGCCGCCACAGCGGCCTATGACGCGGCGATTGCCGGCTGGTTTGCCAGGGCCGACCAGCAGTATCATTTCCCGCCGCGCCGGGCTGTCGCCAGCACGCTCGCCACCACGCTGCGCTATGGCGAAAACCCGCACCAGCAGGCCGCGCTTTATCTTGCCGACAATTCGGCGCTGGGCACCGGCATTCCCCAGGCGCGGCAGGTCCAGGGCAAGGAACTGTCCTACAACAATTACAATGACGCCAATGCCGCGCTCGAACTGGTGGCAGAATTCGCCGGGCAAGGCCCCGCAGTCGTCATCGTCAAGCACGCCAATCCCTGCGGCGTCGCGCGCGCACCGAGCCTGCTGGAAGCGTGGCAGGGCGCGCTCGCCTGTGACGATGTGTCAGCCTTCGGCGGGATCGTCGCCAGCAGTGTGCCGCTCGACGGGCCGACGGCAGAGGCGATCTGCCAGATTTTCACCGAAGTTGTCGTAGCCCCCGGTGCCGACGAGGCTGCGCTCGCGGCATTCGCGCGCAAGAAGAATTTACGGCTGCTGCTCACCGATGGCCTGCCTGATCCGCGCCGCGCCGGGCTGACCCAGGTGGTCATCGCCGGCGGCCTGCTGGTGCAGGACCGCGACAATGGCGAGGTCACCCGCGACATGCTCAAAGTTGTCACCAAGCGCGCGCCCACCGCGCAGGAGCTGGAAGACTGCCTGTTCGCCTGGACCGTTGCCAAACACGTCAAGTCGAACGCCATCGTCTATGCGAGGGACGGAGTGACCGCCGGCATCGGCGCGGGCCAGATGAACCGGCGCGATTCGTCGCGCATCGCCGCGATGAAAGCCGCCGAGGCTGCGGAGAAATTCGGCTGGCCTCAGAGCCGCACCGTCGGCAGCGCAGTCGCCTCCGATGCCTTCTTCCCGTTCGCCGACGGACTGCTGGCGGCCGCCGAAGCGGGAGCCACTGCGGTGATCCAGCCGGGCGGCTCGATCCGCGACGAAGAGGTGATCGCGGCAGCGGATAACGCAGGGCTTGCCATGGTCTTCACCGGCATGCGGCACTTCCGCCACTGACGCTCCGCTCATTTCGTCGCAAGGGCCGCCCTGCTCGTCGCGATGAAGCGCAGATGCCGGTAACGTTCACTGGACGGAAAGCGAAATCCTGCAAGTGAGCCGGAACACATTCTCCGGCGATTCCGCCGTACTGGAAATAGTCTTGTCATGGGCTTGTTCAAACCCGATCTGTTCCGCTCGTTGGCCATCGGCTTCGCCGTGGGCGCGGTTATCGTCTTCACGGCGCTGGGCATCGATCCGAGCCGCGAACTGGCGCAAGGCGTCGCCCCTGCCGCAGAAGCGGCAGCTGCCCAGTGATGCGACCGGCAGCACGCGCATGATCCGCGCCGTTGCCCTATCGCTGATGTTGAGCCTGGCGATATTCGCCAGCCCGGCCCCGGCTGCTGAGAGCGCCGTGCTGGCCCCAGCCCCGGCGCGCGTGGCAAACGAGCCAGCCGGGCTCAAGACCGCGATTTTCGCAGGCGGCTGCTTCTGGGGCGTCGAGGGCACCTTCAGCCGCGTTCCCGGCGTGACCAGTGCTGTGTCTGGCTATCACGGTGGCACGGGCATGAAAGCGACTTACGAACAAGTCAGCGCCGGCATCACCGGCCATGCCGAGGCTGTTCGCGTGACTTACGATCCCGCCGTTGTCCGCTACGATCAATTGCTGCGCATCTTCTTCTCGGTCATCGCCGATCCCACGACACTGAACCGTCAGGGGCCCGACGAAGGCCTGCATTACCGCTCGGCGCTGGTGCCATTGAGCGAGGAACAACGGCTGGTGGCCAGCGCCTACCTGTCCCAGCTTTCCGCCGCGCGGGTCTGGAATGCGCCGATCGTCACCCGGATCGAGCGGCATCTGCGGTTCTACCCGGCCGAAGCCTATCATCAGGACTTCATGGCCAGGAACCCGCGCCACCCATATATCCTCACCTGGGACATCGCCAAGGTCGAGGCGCTGCGGCGGCTGTTTCCCGCGCAATACAAGGCGAGCTTCACCTTGCGCTAAGCTGCGCCTATGGTGGCGCGATGAGTGGACACAAACATCTCGAACATTCCGGCGCCGGACTGGTCGCTGCCGCGCGGGCTGCGCTGACCGAGGCAGGCGAGCAATGGACCGAAATGCGCGCTGACGTGTTCGATGCGCTGGTGACGCAAGGCAAGCCGGCCTCGGCCTATGATATCGCTGAGGATGTGTCCGGGCGGCGCGGCAAGCGCGTGGCGGCGAACAGCGTTTACCGTATCCTCGATCTGTTCGTGCGCAGCAATCTGGCGCGGCGGGTGGAAAGCGCCAATGCCTATGTCGCCAACAGCCATCCCGGCTGCCAGCACGACTGCATCTTCCTGATCTGCGACAGCTGCGGCGTTGCCGTCCATCTCGACGACGAACGGCTGACCGGCGCGCTGATCAATGCAGCGCATGGTGCGGGGTTTGCGCAGATCCGGCCGGTTGTGGAACTGCGCGGACATTGCGCGGAGTGCAGCTAGCCGAACTGCGTCAGGCTCAGCACATTGCCATCGGGATCAGCGAACCAGGCAACTTTCGCGCCGCCGCCCGGCACTGACCACACACCGTCGGCATCCTGACCGAAGCCTTCGTAGACCTTGAACGTCACACCCTTGCTGCGCAATTCGGCGACCGCAGCGGCAATATCGGCGACGGCCCAACCGAGCACGGTGTGATCCATGGCACGGTGGCCCGGCAGATCGGTGAGGCGCAGGTGCGTGCCGCCCGCCAGTGCGAAAGTCACGGCAAAATCATCATCGGAAACAATCGGCAGTCCCAGCGCACCGGCATAGAACGGCTTGGCGGCCGCGCGGTCGGCGGTTAGGATGAAGCTGACCGGGACGGCCTGGGCAAGAGTGGACATCGGCAGAACTCCTGATGTTGCAGCAATGTCACCGCGATGGATATTGCGGTTGGCACAATCGACACCGGATGGCCCCGGGTGTAAAGCCCTGTAATGACTTCGCTCCCAGCCACACCGCTACTCGACACGGTCCCCACGCCCCGCGAGCTCCGCCGTCTTGCGCCTGGCCAGCTGCGCCAGCTGGCGGACGAGCTGCGCGCCGAGATGATCTCGGCGGTCTCGGTGACCGGCGGGCATCTGGGCGCCGGGC
>JANPOS010000106.1:0-15721 GCA_031428115.1 Novosphingobium sp.
GAGGCCGGCGAAGCATCAGCGCGCGCGGCTTGCCTTGCCGATCTCGATGCCTATTGCAGCGCCGCCGGCTGGGCACAGGACTAGGAACAGGCTTCACATGACTGAATATGATCGCTCGAACCGCTATTCGATCCAGAAGCGGGTGCTGGTCACCGGCGGGGCGGGCTTCATCGGCTCGCACTTGTGCGCCCGGATCATCGAGCAGGGCCATCATGTGCTCTGCGTCGATAATTTTTTCACCGGCACCCGCGCCAATATCGCCGGCCTGCTGGGTCACCCCAATTTCGAGCTGATGCGCCACGATGTGACTTTTCCGCTTTATGTCGAGGTCGACGAGATCTACAATCTCGCCTGCCCGGCCTCGCCGGTGCACTACCAGTTCGACCCGGTGCAGACGACCAAGACCAGCGTGATCGGCGCCGTCAACATGCTGGGGCTCGCCAAGCGATTGCGCATCCCCATCCTCCAGGCCTCGACCAGCGAGGTCTACGGCGATCCGCATATTCACCCGCAGGTCGAGGAATACTGGGGCAACGTGAACCCGATCGGTCCGCGCTCGTGCTATGACGAAGGCAAGCGCTGCGCCGAGACGCTGTTCTTCGACTATCGCCGCCAGCATGATGTGGCGATCAAGGTGGTGCGCATCTTCAACACTTATGGCCCGCACATGCACCCCAACGACGGGCGCGTGGTCTCCAATTTCATCGTCCAGGCGTTGCGCGGCGAAGACATCACGATCTATGGCGAAGGCCAGCAGACCCGCTCGTTCTGTTATGTCGACGATCTGGTGCGCGGGCTGATGGCGATGATGGCGACCGGCAAAGCCGTGACCGGCCCGGTCAATCTTGGCAATCCGGGCGAATTCTCGATGATCGAGCTCGCCGAGCTGGTGATCGAGATGACCGGCAGCAAATCGAAGCTTGCCTTTCTGCCGCTGCCCACCGACGACCCCAAGCAGCGCCAGCCGGATATTTCCAAGGCCAAGGCCGAGCTCGGCTGGGATGTCAGCGTGCCGCTGCGCGCCGGGCTCGAAAAGACCATCGCCTACTTCAGCGAAGTCGTCCGCGCGCAGGATGCCGGGTAATCAGCGCCCGGAGTCACCGCGCGGCGTTGGGCAAATCGAAATAGACCTTGCGCGCGGCGAAATCGACCGCGACGCGCTTGAACAGGCGCAACTCGCGCATCCCCAGCAGCATGGCAGGCCGGCGATCCAGTTCGAGCACGGTGAACACCGGCGAATCGACATAGGCGACCATCAGCCGGCTGATGTCGAAAGCGCCGATCGAAAGCTTGCTGGGATAGGCAATGTCGGCCTGGATCTGATGCCCGGTGACGCTGGTCAGCGTGACTTTTTCCATGACCCCGCGCTGGCGCAGCGCGCGTTGCAGCGCGCGGTTGCCGATCGAGGTTTCCGCGCCGGTGTCGATAACGACGTTGACCGCGACCCCGTCGATCACCGCATCGGTCACGATCAGCTGGCCCAGTTTCCGCCGCGCAGTGACGACGATATCGAAACCCCGGTTGCCGCCCAGGCTGCGTGCGTCGCCGACTGTCAGCTGGTTCGCGCCAAAGTCCAGCAGCACGCGCTGGCGCTGGAGGCTGTCGATCCCGACAATGCCGTCGGCGCCGATGTGGCGGGCTTCGAACAGCAGCACTTCGAGATCGTTGAACGAACGGCGGCCAAGGCCCATTTCGGCGACAATTGCCGTGTCGGCCATCTCGCTGCCGCCGATGCCGACGACCCGCGCGCGGCGCCCCGGGAGCAGTGCCATGCGGGCGGCAATATCGCGCGAGAGCACGGTGGTTTGCGAACCGGTGTCAATGACGAAGCGGAAAGTTTCGCGTTCTCCGATGCGCACCGGCACGGTCATCCGCTGGTCGCGGTCGGTCTGGGTGCGGATGATCTCGGCATCGTTGCCGATCGCCGCAATCGGCGCAACACTGTGCGTTTCGGGTGCCCCGACGAGGGCCAGCGCGGCACCAATGGTCAGAGCGAGTGCAGACATGGCTCTCCTCCTGCGAAGCGCGCCTTGGGGGCGGCTCGCAGGAGCAAGTTTAACACAGGGCCGGGCGCACCGCCAGCGGTCTAGCCGCGCTGGAAGATTTGCCCGCTGTCAAAGCTGGCAATGCGCCAATGGCCATCCGCGTCCAGCCGGCATTCCATGCGCACGTCGGCGACCGCCAGCGGATCGCAATAGCCAACGAACGGCGGCTCGCCGGCCTTGGCGAAGAACAGCAGCAGGAAGCCCGCTTTCGCCTGGCCGGGCGCGAGCAACGAAACGCGGTAGTTCGACATGATATGGCGCATCACCGGCGCGCCGCCGGCGGCCTCCAGCCGGGCCTTGCGCTCGATGTAGAACTTCGCCGCAGCATCGCGACCTTCGCGCCATTCGCCGCCGACGAAATAGCGGCAGTCGTCTGTCAGCACATCGGCCGCGAGCATTTTCAGGCCGTCGTGCTGATCGAGCTCGTCGCCCCATTCGTTGATGACTTGCTGGATGGCGAGCACTGCTGCCGCCTCGTCTGTGGTGAACTTCGCCATAATCTCTCCCGTCGCTCGGCCTCGCTCGCATTATGGCCGGGGAGAGGGGTGCGCTGTCAATCATCTGCGCCGGATTCCACCGCCCGCCAGGCGAGCCGCACCGAACCATTGGCCGGGATCGTCGCCGACCAGACGCGCTTGCCGGGCTTGGCTGTCAGGCGACCGGGCAGCCCGGCGAAGGTCGTGCTGGCTCCAAGCGGGAAGTCGATCTCATAACGCACCGGGAACGGATTGGCGTTGCGGATCGTCGCGGTGACCTGCCGTCCCTGCTTGGCTGCCTGATCGCCAGTCTCCGTAGCCAGCGTGACCTGCGTCGGCTCACCAAAGGTCCATTCGACTTCCTCGTCCAGTGCCTTGTCCGGGGTGCTGCCTTCGCCAACCAGCATACGGCCCCAGGGCCCGCCCTGATAGACCACCACTTTGCCCGCCGGCAGCGGCTCGCCGATCCCGTCGGCCTTGCGGTTGCGGAAGCGGAACAGCATCTGCGGGCTTTCCAGCTCGGTGCCATAGGCGCGGCTGCGATAGACCAGTTGACCGGAGATGCGATCCTTGGCCATGAATGCGACCTGCTTTTGCGAGCGCGCAGCCACCGTGACGGGCACCGGGATCCGGTAGAGCTTGAGATCGCCCAGCGCCTCGGAGACGGCTTTCAGCACGCCGGGGGCGCTCATCGACTTCTGCTCGCGCCGCATCGCGGTGACCATGATTTCGCTCGAGCCCACCATGTCCATCATCATCGGCGCCGCTTCGGACAACGGCATGGCGGGCGGGTACCAGGCATCGCTGGTAGTGCCGCGCGGCCAGCAGCCGAAGCTCTTGGCGAAACCTTCGGCTTCGGCGCGCACCTGGCGGCCGGTATCGTCGCGGGTGTCGGCCGAGCGGTTGACTTTGCCCGCCACGGCAGCGGTGGTCGCATCGGCGAAGCTGGTATCATCGCCGCTGGCCATGGTCAGCCAGCCGAGCAGGGCCATGGTCTTGCCGTCATCATCCAGCGTCGCGACGTAGGTCGCGTCCCAATCAAAGCCGGTGGCGATATAGGCGAGCGTGATGGTCACCTTGCCGCCCGGCTGATCGCGGGTGGTCATCGACAGCACCGGTTTGGCCGAGAGCGTCGCGGGGGCCTCGGGATAGAGCAGGCTCTGCGCGAGCCCCGAGCAATAGACCGCCTCGATCCCGCGCGGACTGTCGATCAGCACGCCGCCTTGCGACGAGCGCACCGTCACGCGTTCCTCGACCGCTTTGCCGGTGGCGGGATCAGTGCGCCGAAGGGTCACCTGCTGGCCAGTGAAATGATCGAGCAGGCCCTTATGGCTGAGCAGCGCGGCATCGCGGTTGCGTTCGCGCGGGTTGGTGCCAAACAGGATCGCCGATTGCGGGACGATCCCGCTTGCCACGCCTTCGAAGCGCACGGTTGCTGCGCCCGGCGGCAGCGTTACAGTGCGGGTCTCGGCGATCAGCGCGAAAGAGGTGGGGTTCGCCCGGTTGATCGCATTGCCGGGCGTGCGGTCGGGATCGCGGTAGAGCGTCACTGCGACGCTGTCCGGCGCGGGCGAAATGACCGGCGGCGCGGCGAGCGCGGGTGCGGGGAGCAGCCACATCAGCAAGGCGGCAAAACGCCACATTGTGCGCTTACCAGGGCGTCAGAAAGGTGACTGTCAGCTCGGTCTTGCCATTGGCCGGGACCGGCACTTCCCAGCGGCGCTCGTCGGCGCTGTCCTGGGTGCCCTTGATGCTTTCATCTGGCACGCGCAGATCGCGCCACCACCACCACGAGTTCAGCCCGGCCTGCACGACGTCAACCGTAACCGGCTGCGAGCGGGCGTTGGTGACGATGTAGCGCATTTGCGTGCGGTAATAGGTCTTGGGGCGCTCGGCCATCGCCTCGACTACGCGGCCATCGGAATAGGTCACTTTCCAGCGGGCGAACTGCTCCCACTCGGCTGCCGTGATCGTGTCGCGCTTTTCGACCACCGGCTGGACTTTCACATCGAACGCCTCGCCGGTCTTGAGCGCCAGTGCCGAGCCGCCGGGGGTGTGCGGAATCTCGCTCTCGCCGATGAACTGCGCCTGGCCGCGCATATCGCGCATATAGACGCGCACCGTGCCCGCGGGCAGCGCGTCGCCGATGCCTTCAGTCCGCGCGTTGGAAAATTTCAGCACGGTCGCGGCGCTGGTCGCCTCGTCGGCGCTGGTCATCCAGCCGTTGCGGAATTCATAGCCCTTGCGCGCAGGCACGCCGGCTGCATTGAGAAAGCCGACCTGCTTGGTCTGGGCATTGGCAATCGTCGTGCGCCCGTCGATCGGATAGACGTAGAAATCGCCGAGCTGTTCGCGGTTGGCGCTTTCAGTGCCGGCGCGGTTGCCGCCCGGCCGGCCGATCCGTCCGCGATATTGCCCGGAATTCTGGCCTACCTGCCCGACAGAGCCCGCGACCAGCAGCGCGCGGGCATTGCTGAAAGTGGTGCCGGTGTTGTTGTTCAGCGTGATCCAACCCTGCACGTCGATCTTGCCGGCTTTCTCGTCGAACAGCGTCACATAGTCCGCCTTCCAGCCCATTCCGGGGGTGAGGTAAGACAGGGTCAGAGGCCGCGTGCCGCCCCGCGTGCCTTCCACGGTCACGCTCAGCGTCGGCCGCGCGCGCAGATTGGGCGGCAGCGAATCGAACACTACCCGCACCGGCAGGCCGTCATCGCGCAGCACTTCGATCCGATCGCCGATACGCAGCACCACGCCGCCGTTGGCCGCGAGCACGGTGGCGCGCTCGCGCGTTTCCGCGCCGGTCGCCGGGTTGGTGCGCACCAGCGTGATGGTCTGGCCCACCGCCTTTTGCATCAGCGCGGCAGGCGAGAGCAGGTCATAGTCGAAATTCTGCTCGATCACGCCAAAGTCATCGCCCGAGAGCGTAACCGTTTCGGGACGGATCTGCGCGGAGACATCGGGAAATTCCTGGCGGGAGCGGCCGGCGGGCAGATTGACCTGCCGCACATCCTGCACCAGCGCGAGATTGTTGTTGTAGATGGTGACCGATACATCACCCTGGGCGTTCTGGGGAGCGTTCTGGGACGAGGCCGTCTGGCCCACCGCCGATGCCGTCACAAGGCCCAGACCCAGGCCAAAAATCACTCGCCGCATATCCCGCTCCCACCGTTTGGACGCCTGATCTGCGCAGCTTCGGGTTAATCGCGATTGAACAGAAGGAAAATTCGTCTCCGGTCTGCAAATGGGGATGGCGCGCCCGCGTGGCTTGCATCGCCCGGCCTGCCCGGCATAGGTCGTGCGGGTGAGCGAGGTATCACCACCTGCAAGCGCCCCCGGGGCCAGGAGCGAGCTGCAACGCCTGATGGGCGATTGCTTCCTTGTGCTGATTCCGGCGCTGGCGATGTGGAGCTACTCGCTGCTGCGGCTCAAGAGTCTGGAAGACGGCGACACCGGTTGGCACATCGCGGCGGGCCGCTGGATCATGGCGCATCGCGCAGTGCCCGGCACCGACATTTTCTCCTACACCGCCGTGGGCCGGGAATGGACCGCGCACGAGTGGCTGGCCGATGTGGCGATGGCCCTGGCGCATGGCGCTGCCGGCTGGTCGGGAATTCTGGCGCTCTATGGCCTCGCGATGGCCGGGCTGGTTCTGGCGATGGCGCTTTATTTGCGCCGCTGGCTGGAGCCGCATGTCGCCGCGCTACTGCTGGCGGCGATTGCGGCAGGGCTGCTGACTTTCCTGCTGGCGCGCCCGCATGTGATTGCATGGCCCTTGCTGGCGATCTGGACCATTGCATTGCTGCGCGCCCGCGAGGAAGATCGCACGCCGCCCTTGTGGCTGGCCTTGCTGATGACGGTTTGGGCCAATGCGCACGGCAGTTTCATCTTCGGGCTGCTGCTGGTCGGGCCGTTTGCCGCCGAAGCGCTGTTTGCCGCTGTTGCTGATCGCCGCCTCACGGTGCTGCGCCAATGGGCGCTGTTCGGCGTGGCGGGCGCGGCGGCGGCGGCGGTGTCACCTTATGGGCTGCACACGCTGCTGTTCCCGTTCCAGCTGACCTCGATGGCAGTGCTGGGCGCGATCAGCGAATGGCTGCCGAGCGACTTTTCCTCGCTGGGCGTGTTCGAGGTGGTGCTGCTCGCCGGGTTGTTCGGCTGCCTGTGGCTGGGGGTGAAAGTGCCGTTCTGGCGGCTGGCGGTGGTGATCGGTCTGCTCCACATGGCGCTCGCCCATTCGCGCCATCAGGCGATTTTTCTGATCGTCACCGTGCTGATCCTCGCTGCGCCATTGGCAACTGCTCTGGGCCAACCGGGGCAGCGCTTCGACCTCAGCGCCGCATTCGCCGCGCGCCGCCGCGATGTCATGCCGCTGGTCGCGATCATGGCCGCTTTCGCGCTCGGCATGACGGTCTGGCGGTTTGCCGTACCGGCAGTGCGGCCGGACAGTCTCAACGTGCCCGAAACTGCGATGGCCCGCTTGCCGCAAGCGCTCAAGTCCGCCCGTGTGTTCAACGAATACAGCTTCGGCGGATCACTGACCTTGCACGGCATTCCGGTCTATATCGACGGCCGCGCCGACATGTATGGCGAGGAAGCGATGCGCAGCTATCTGGACCTCGCCGATACGCCGGACCCCGCCCGGTGGCAGGCGGCGCAGCGCCGTTGGGGCTTCCAGTGGACCATCCTGCCGCCAGGCAAGCCGCTGGTGGCACTGCTCGACAAGCAGCCCGGCTGGCGGCGGCTTTATGCTGATCCCTGGGCAGTGATCCATGTCAATGACGCTGAGTGGCAGGTGCTGCAAGCCCGGCATTGAGCCGGAAAATTTAGCTGCCTGCACCACTTGTGTTGCTATTTCGCAACACTATCTCCTTGCTGACAGGAGGGCATTGCTGCCATGAATCTCGAAAAGTTTACTGATCGCGCGAAGGGCTTTCTCCAGGCCGCGCAGACCGTTGCTATCCGGCTGAACCATCAGCGGATCGCGCCCGAACATGTGCTCAAGGCGCTGCTTGAGGACAAGGAAGGCATGGCCTCCGGACTGATCCAGCGCGCTGGCGGAAATCCGGGTATCGCCGTCGCCGAGACCGACAAGGCACTGGCCAAGATGCCGGCCGTCTCGGGCAGCGGGGCGCAGGCGACCCCCGGGCTGGACAATGATGCTGTGCGCATTCTCGATCAGGCCGAACAGCTTTCTACCAAGGCGGGCGACAGCTTCGTCTCGGTGCAGCGCATGTTGCAGGCGCTCGCGCTCTCCAGCGGCGCGGCGGGGCAGGCGCTGAAAGCCGCCAATGTCGACGCCAGGGCGCTGGAGGCGGCGATCCAGGAAGTCACCGGCGGGCGCACTGCCGATTCCGCCTCCGCCGAGGAGAGCTATGAGGCGATGAAGAAATATGCGCGCGACCTGACGCAGGCCGCGCGTGACGGCAAGCTCGATCCGGTGATCGGCCGCGACGAGGAAATCCGCCGCACCATCCAGATCCTCGCCCGGCGCACCAAGAACAACCCGGTGCTGATCGGCGAGCCCGGCGTCGGCAAGACCGCCATCGCCGAGGGTCTCGCGCTGCGTATCGCCAATGGCGACGTGCCCGACAGCCTCAAGGACCGCCGGCTGATGTCGCTCGACATGGGCAGTCTGATCGCAGGCGCCAAGTATCGCGGAGAGTTCGAGGAGCGGCTGAAAGCCGTGCTTGACGAAGTGAAGGGCGCGGAAGGCGAGATCATCCTGTTTATCGACGAGATGCACACGCTGATCGGCGCGGGCGCGTCCGAGGGCTCGATGGATGCCTCGAACCTGCTCAAGCCCGCCTTGGCGCGCGGCGAGCTGCATTGCATCGGCGCGACCACACTCGATGAATACCAGAAGCATGTCGAGAAAGACGCAGCACTCCAGCGGCGCTTCCAGCCGGTGTTCGTCGGCGAGCCGACCGTGGAAGACACCATCTCGATCCTGCGCGGGCTCAAGGACCGGTATGAACTGCATCACGGCGTGCGGATCACCGATGGCGCGATTGTCGCCGCCGCGACGCTCAGCAACCGCTACATCGCCGACCGGTTTTTGCCGGACAAGGCGATCGACCTGATGGACGAGGCCGCCAGCCGCATCCGCATGGAAGTGGAGAGCAAGCCCGAGGAAATCGAGGTGCTCGACCGGCGCATCGTCCAGCTCAAGATCGAGGAAATGGCCCTCGCCAAGGAAAAGGATCAGGCCTCGAAGGACCGGCTCGATGCCTTGCGCGAGGAACTGGCCAACCTCGAACAGCAGAGCGCCGAGGTGACCACCCGCTGGCAGAACGAGCGCGACAAGATCGCCGCCGAGGGCGACATCAAGGCGGCGCTCGATGCTGCGCGGGTCGAGCTCGAACAGGCCCAGCGCAGCGGCGACTACGAGAAAGCCGGGCAGCTGACCTATGGCCGGATTCCGGAGCTGGAGAAGCAATTGGCCGAAGCGGGCGGGCAGGCGGAAAACGCGCTGCTGCGCGAGGAAGTGACCTCCGAGGACATTGCCGCCGTGGTTGCGAAATGGACCGGCATTCCTGTCGAGCGGATGATGGAAGGTGAGCGCGACAAGCTGCTCAAGATGGAGGAAACCATCGGCCGCCGCGTGATCGGCCAGACCGACGCGGTGCTGGCCGTCTCCAAAGCGGTGCGCCGCGCGCGTGCGGGCTTGCAGGACCCGAACCGGCCTTTGGGCAGCTTCCTGTTCCTCGGCCCCACCGGTGTCGGCAAGACCGAACTGACCAAGGCGCTCGCGGGCTTCCTGTTCGACGACGATAACGCGATGGTGCGCATCGACATGTCGGAATTCATGGAAAAGCACGCGGTAAGCCGCCTGATCGGCGCGCCTCCGGGCTATGTCGGTTATGACGAAGGCGGGGTGCTGACCGAAGCCGTGCGGCGGCGGCCTTATCAGGTGGTGCTGTTCGATGAGGTCGAGAAAGCCCATCCCGATGTGTTCAACGTGCTGCTGCAGGTGCTCGACGATGGCCGCCTGACCGACGGGCAGGGGCGCGTCGTGGATTTCACCAACACCCTCATCATCCTGACCTCAAACCTCGGCAGCCAGTTCCTCGCCGGTCTGGCCGAAGGCGAGGATGTCGAGAAAGTCGAGCCGCAAGTGATGGAAGTCGTGCGCGGGCATTTCCGCCCCGAATTCCTCAACCGGCTGGACGAGATCGTGCTGTTCCACCGGCTGGGGCAGGAACACATGGGGCCAATCGTGGAAATCCAGGTCGCGCGCGTCGCCAAGTTGCTGGGGGACCGCAAGATCACGCTCGAGCTCACCGAGGCGGCCAAGCGCTGGCTCGGCCGGGTGGGCTACGATCCGGTCTATGGCGCGCGGCCGCTGAAGCGCGCGGTGCAGCGCCATGTGCAGGATCCGCTCGCCGAAAAGCTGCTGGCAGGCGAAGTGCCTGATGGTTCAGCAGTGCGGATCGACGAGGGCGACGGCGCGCTGGAAATCGCGGTGAGTTAGATCGGCTTGCGAAGAGCCTGAAACCTCCCAATCCCGCTTGCCCTGAGCCTGTCGAAGGGCTGTACTTTCCTTCGCGCGTCAAAATGTGCGACCGGAAGAAAACAGCGGCCCTTCGACAGGCTCAGGGCGAGCGGATTTCTGTTGGTTGAAACTTAGAACGGCCTCCCCGGCGGGCCTGCCAGATCGAGCGGGCGCTCACGAATCCACTTCGACAGCAGCAGCTTGCGCCCCGAAATCACCGGCAGCCCGGCGTGCCACATGGCTGCGTCGGGCTGACCTGCGGCATCGGTGTTGACGAAGAACAGGCCGTCGCCAACTTCGCCGGTCAGCTCCAGCCCCAGCCGGGGGAAGCTGGTCGCGCCGCCGGTGAAGCCATCGCTGAGCGTGACGAGGAATGTGGCGATGCGCTGGTTGTTGCCGGGCGGCAGGGCATCGGAGTGCAGCTTGTATTCCTGCCCCGGCCGGTAGCTCAGCACCTGCAGCGGCTCGCCTTGTTCATAGCTGGTCGCGGTTGCCTTGGCGATGCGGCGATTGATCGCGTGCAACACCGGGTCTTCGTGCACGAAGGGAAAGCCGATGGTTTCCGCGTTGCGCACCGGGTCCTGGATGAAATTGCCGGTTCGAGGGTCCACCACCACGGCGGGGCTGAGGCGCGGCAGGGCAAGCTCGGCGATGTAGCGGCATTCGTCAGGGGAGAGAAAGCCCGGCAGCCGCTCGATCCGGGGTGCCTCGTGTACCACTACGCCTGAGGGACAGCCCAGCGGATCGCCCTCATCGTCGATCTTCATCGCCGCAATCAGCGCCGCGCCGCGCGCCGCTGCGGGATCATCGGTCCCCCGCGCAGCCAGCATGGCTAGTGCCTCAGCCCAGTGCCGCCCCGATCCGCCCGCGCCATTGGCCAGCATTGCCTCATGCACTGGCGCCGCATCGGCAATGCCAAGCGCGGCCGCGAGGCCATAGAGCCGCCGCGCCTCGGCCAGATCGCGCCGGATCAGCGCACCCGCCATGCGCCAGTCGGCCAGCGTCAGCGCGGATTGCCCGTCGCCGGCGCTGGCCGCGCTGGTCAACAGCTGGAAGGCATCGGCAATGCGGCCTTGCTGGGCAAGAGTTTCGGCGGCATCCGAAGTTCTGGCGGCGTTTGTCATGGCCAGAGCCTACCAAAGCAAAAGGGGCCGGACCAGTGGTCCGACCCCCGATGCATTGACCTTTCGCGCTGCGATCAGAACTTGGCCTTGAAGCCCGCGTAGATTTGACGCCCGCGCACATCATATATCGAGCCATTCGAGTTTTGCGATCCGGGCCGGTCATTGGCGCCGCCACCACCGCCAGCACCGGAGCCGGTGGCGCCAAGCGGCGGAATTTTGTTGAACAGGTTATCGACGCCGGCATAGAATTTGATATTCCGGCCAATCCCCGACTTCTCCATGTCCCACTCAAGGCTTAAATCGTGATAGAAAACCGGCGGATATTCAATGATTTCAGACACATCAAGGTTCTGCGGTGCACGACCGCCCAAGTAATTGTAGCTTTCCCAAACGCCAACAGTCATCGGTCCGACGAAACGCATGCGATGGCCGAGGGTGAACGCACCAACTGTCACGCCCGTGTCAAAAATGAACTCGTCCTCGGGATCGCCGAGCTCGCTGAGCACGCGATTCTCAAATGACGGGTCACCTGGGTTTTCGAAGTTGCTGATCTGAAAGTTATGTGTGTAGCTCAATGCCATGGACAATTTGATATTGTCGCTTACGTTCGTGCGATAATTTACTTGCGTATCAATACCTCTGCGAGCCCGCTTTGCGAAATTAAGCGGAGCCTGAAGCAAAGAGTTACCCAGAATATCGCCTGGATTTTCGTTGAACGGGCCGACACCAGGTCCACGGAAGCGAGTGAAATTCTGGCAGAACACGTTATTGAGTGTCGGCTGGTCATAACATGAATTGGCAATTGTCTGCCCCGTGGGGGCGTTGATGATGTTACTGACCTTGATGTTGAAGTAGTCGACGGAAATCGTGAGCCCGGAGAACCAGCGGGGCTCGACAACAGCGCCAATCGTCCAAGAGTCAGAAGTTTCAGCCTTAAGGTCCGCATTGAAGCCACTGACGACTGGAAGTGAGTAACTGCGGCTGGACAGGTTCGGCAGGAGCGCGCCCAGATCGGCTTGGCAGTTCGCCGCTCTAAACTGTGTACCTCCTGAGATGTTGGTTGGGCTGCAGGGATCCTGGAATCCCGGCGCAAAATTGTTGACCAGGGCGCCTGTCGTTTCTGTCAGGAAGGGCGCGCGCACCGCACGGCTGTAGTTCGCGCGGAAGCGGATATCCCTGATCGGAGCCCAGTCCACGCCACCATTGTAGGCCCAGACTGTGCCCACGCCGCCTTGATACTTGGCGATGCGCGCCGCGCCCGAGAGTGTCAGTTCGTGCAGGAATGGACGATCGGCGAAGACCGGAATTTGTAGTTCGGCAAAGGCTTCCTTCACCTTGAAAGGATCAGTGTCGTAAAGTGTGCCCAACACCACATTATTGGTATTGCCTGCCGTGCCAGCGAAATCATCCTGCTTGAAATAAATGTCCTCACGCCGGTATTCACCGCCGATCGCAAAGCGGACTGGGCCGCCCGGAAGATTCAGAAAGCCGCTTGTATCGCCGCTGACAAAGCCGGACAGTACGAATTGATTGATCCATGCATCGTTCTGCGTAGTGACGTTGAAGTAGTTCTGGGCAGCGGAATTGTCCGCGTTGCCGAACGCATTGAATGGCTTACAGGCAGCGATATCTGCGTTCAGTCTGGCGACTTGTACCGCATTAGCGCGGCTTGCGCTTGCAGCCGTAGTTGTCTTGAATACGCCGCTGTCGTACGCCACCGCCGCAGTTGGATCGAATTGTGAGCGGCATTGGACTTGTCCGGTAGCCGGATTGCGCCCGGCATCGAGCGAAAGCATCAAACGCTGCTGATCGACAAAACCGCGCGTTGAAGTTTTTTCATTCATCCGGCCATAATTGGCCGAAATTTCATATTTCCAGTCCGTGTTGAAAGTGCCGCGAAATCCTGCGACAATCCGGTAGGTTTCCCGCCGAAACTTTTCATCTCGGATTGCGCCGGCGATGTTCGATCTGGCGAGCGAGAAGCGGTAGGTGCCTGCAGCGATCTCTGCACGCTGCGCCGCGCTGAGCGGACCGTTGAAGCCAAGTGCTGACGGCGTGGAACATGGGTTTCCAACTGCGGAGGCGCAACCTGAAGCTAGGACGGCTTCGGCAATAGTATTGCGCTGCGCCGCCGAAAGATAAGGATTGTCGAGCCGCATGCGTTCGCGTTGGTCAAACTGCTGAAAGGCACCCTGGATTGAGGTTGCGCCGGAGTTCGAACCCAATACGTCGACCCGGACATATTTCGCCTCGACAAAGGCATCCAGAGCGTCTGAGAACTCATAATGCGCCAGCATGTTGAAGTTATAGCGATTCTGCATCGGAAGGACCGAGTAATAACGCTCCTCCCGAGTGGTATCGAGGTTGCCGCCAACTGCGCCACCGATAGGACCAGTGCTGAACCTCGCGGTTTCGCTCGATGGTGCCATGTTGCCATTCGCGTCAAAAGCGAAAAGGCAATTGTACGCCGTGCCGTTCGTTGCCGTGGTGCCTACCCCTAGACCACAAGCCGGAGTGGCATTGTTCTGAGAAATCGCAACCAGACCGTAGCGGCTGATTGAACGGCTGGTGATGTTGCGAAAATACGTAGAATCGGGAGTGCCGTCGCTGCCAAAGAGGAGGCCGGCGGGGTCGGCATCAGTTAGGCCCAAACCTTCGACAGTTCGCAGCCAGGGAACGTCTGATGCGAATACGCGGTCCTGGTGCGCATACTCGGCGTGCAGCGTGATATTACCCCGACCATCGGCGAAATTCTTGCCATACATGGCCGAAGCGTATTCGTTTGCTCCGTACGATCCGGGGGTGGAAACCCCGAAATTGCCGCGGACCTGCAGTCCTTCGAAATTGCGGCGAAGGATAAAGTTGACCACGCCCGCGATTGCATCGGAACCATAGATCGCGGAATTGCCGCCAGTGACAATATCCACTCGTTCGACAAGATCGTTGGGGATCGTGTTGATGTCCGGGGAGGACGCGTTGCTTGTGATGTCGGCGGCGACGTGGCGACGACCGTTGACCAGTACCAGCGATCGATTGGTGCCAAGGCCGCGAAGGTCGAGCAGGTTCAGGCCCGCGATGCCGATGCCCGTGCTTGGGTTTTGTTGCGCTCGTGTGGTCCGCAGCTGGGGCAGCTCATTCAGCGTGTCGCCGATGTTGCTGTTGCCTTGTTGAATAAAGTCATCGCCGCTGATCGAAGTGATTGGTAATGTCGAACTATCGTTGGGCCGGGCAATGCGCGAGCCGGTGACGATGATCGTATCGGCTGCGGCATCATCTTCGGCAGCCGGGGCGGCTGCGTCTTGCGCCAGCACGGCTGTGGCGGAGAAAGCAACGAGGGATAGGCAGGTGGCGCTGCGCAGCGCAGCTTTCATCAGGGATTTCGTCACGGTTTAGACCCTTCGCAAAAGTGATAACGGAGGGCCGGCTGCTCAGATCGAGCACTTTTGCCGCCCCCGTTGTGCCGGCGGTGTTCCATCCCGCAAGCGCAATGGACCTGTCATGCCGACAGGGCTGCAAGTTTCAACCGGAAACCCTCGGCAATGTGAAAGTTTTGCGACAGTGTGGATTTCGCGCAACAGTTGACATTGAGGTAAGTTACGCGATTGCAGAAACAATTCGGTGCCCGCCGGGTCGGGCGATTGACCCGCTGCCCCGGCGGGTTTAATCGTATGGTTAAACCATATCTTCCCACGACCCATATCTTCCCACGACTAAGGACTGTCTGGCCATGATTCTCGATTCCTCCATTGCCGCCGTTGTCACCGGCGCCGCCTCGGGCCTTGGCGCCGCCACCGCGCGTGCGCTTGCCGCCAAGGGCGTCAAGGTCGCCATTTTCGATCTGCAGAAGGAAAAGGGCGAGGCGATGGCGGCTGAGATCGGCGGTATTTTCTGCGAAGTGAATGTGATGGACGATGCCAGCGTCGATGCCGGCTTCGCCAAAGCGCGCGAGGCCCACGGCCAGGAACGGGTGCTGGTCAACTGCGCTGGCACGGCCAATGCGATCAAGACCATCAGCCGCGACCGCGAAACCGGCGCAATCAAGCAATTCCCGATGGATGCCTTTGCCTTCATCGTCAATCTCAACCTGATCGGCACCTTCCGCTGCATCACCAAGTCTGCCGCCGGCATGGCAGCAACCGATCCGATCGACGAGATGGGCCAGCGCGGCGTCATCATCAACACCGCCTCGGTCGCCGCCGAGGATGGCCAGATCGGCCAGGCGGCCTATTCGGCCAGCAAGGGCGGCGTGCTGGGCATGACCCTGCCGATCGCGCGCGACCTGATGAACGAGGGCATCCGGGTGAACACCATCCTGCCCGGCATTTTCGAGACGCCGCTGATGAAGGCACTGCCCGAAAAGGCGCAGGAATCGCTCGCAGCCGCGGTGCCGTTCCCCAAGCGGCTCGGCCGCCCGCCGGAATACGCGCAGCTGGCACTGGCGATAATCGAGAACGACTACTGGAACGGCGAGGACGTGCGGCTTGATGGCGCGATCCGCATGGGCCCACGCTGAAGGCCGCACCGTGATCCTCGAACCTTTCGTCATTGCGAGCGCAGCGAAGCAAGCCAGGGCGGTTTGCGCTGCCC
>JANPOS010000107.1:0-13440 GCA_031428115.1 Novosphingobium sp.
TTGCGATGCACCCAGCCGGAAAGGCGGACGCTCTGGCCGACATCGCTGGCGCTCAGCGCGCCGCAGTTGTGTGAACGATAGGCGTGCATCGAAACTCTTTCCATTCGGACTGCAATAAGGCAGGGGAAGCTGCGGCTAACAGGCGATGGCCGTGATTTTGTCAAGCCGCAGACCCGCACGGGTCTAATCGAGGCGCTCCTGCCGGGTCCGCCCCTTCATAGAAAAGTCGCAATGAAAATCCACCCGCTGATCACCACAAGCGCCGAACTTGCCAGTCTTTGCGCCCGTCTCGCCAAGTCCGACTTCATCACGGTCGACACCGAATTTATGCGCGAGAACACTTATTGGCCTGAACTCTGCCTGATCCAGATCGCCAATACCGAAGAGGCCGCTGCGATCGATCCGCTGGCCAGCGGGCTCGACATGACGCCGCTGTTCGATCTGATGACCCGCAATGAAGACGTGCTCAAGGTGTTCCATGCCGGCGGTCAGGACGTGGAGATCGTCTACAACTTCACCGGGCGCACGCCGCATCCGATATTCGATACGCAGATCGCGATGATGGCGGTCAGCCAGTCGGAACAGATCGGCTATTCCAACCTGTGCGAATCATGGCTGGGCATCGTTGTCGACAAGGGCGCGCGGTTTACCGACTGGTCGCGCCGGCCATTGACCGAGCGGCAGATCGAATATGCCATCGGCGATGTCACCCATCTGGCGAAGATCTTCCCCAAGCTGCTGGCGCGGCTGGTCAAGACCGGGCGCGGCGAGTGGCTCGATGCCGAGATGGAAAAGCTCGCCGATCCGGAGAACTATCGCAATGATCCGGCGACGGTTTGGCAGCGGATCAAGGCCGCCGGGCGCAATCCGGTGGTGCTCGGGCGGCTGAAAGCACTGGCGCAGTGGCGCGAGCTGGAAGCGCAGGACAAGAACCTGCCCCGGGGCCGCATCGTCCGTGACGAGACCCTGGCCGACATTGCCGGCCATCCGCCCAAAGTGCAGGCTGACCTGGCCAAAGTGCGCGGGCTTTCGGCGGGCTGGAAAGACAACGAGATCGGCAGGCGGATGATGGCGGCCATCGCCGCCGCGCTGCCGCTGGGCGAGGGCGAACTGCCGCCGCGCACCGCGCGGGGTGCGCCGCTCGGCAAGGAAGGCTCGCTGGTGGCCGACCTGCTCAAGCTGCTGCTCAAGATCCGCAGCCGCGAGATCGATGTCGCCTCGCGCCTGCTCGCGCGCAGCGACGATCTCGAGCTGCTCGCCGCCGGGGTGCGGGGGAACCTGACGATTCTGGAAGGCTGGCGCTACGAACAGTTCGGCCGCGACGCGCTCGAGCTGGTCGAAGGCAAGCTGGGCTTTGCGGTGGTGGGCGGCAAGATGAAGATGACCCGCATCGCGGCCATTGAACCCGGCGCAGAAGCAGAGCAAGCGAGCGTCGCCGAGGCCGAGTAACGCCGGGGACACGCGGGTTTCAGCTAGTGTGCGCAGCCCCACCTGCTTTTTCCATGGCAGCGGCCATCAGCGGTCGCGCATCGCGCATCGGCTCGCTGCCATCCCAGTTTGCCGCCGCATCGCGCATCGCGCCGAACCAGCCATCGAACAGCCCGCGCTTGATGAACTGGAAGCAGACCGGATTGTCGACGCCAACCGGCTCGCAGTAGATCTCGATTTCAAAGTCCTGCACGATCCGCATCGGCATGCCCGCATCAGCCAGAGCCTCCAGCGTCGCAGCGAAATCGTCGGAATAATAGGCGATGTGGTGCAGCCCGCCTTCGGGATTGCGCTCCAGGAATTCGGCATAGGTCGATTGCTGCGCGCCAATCGGCGAGATGATCTCGAAGCAGCACTCGCCGCTGTAGACGAAGGCCGCCGACATGCTCAGCTCGTGCAATTCGCCCCGGTACAGGCTCTTGCCGCCCACGCTTTCCAGCAAATAGAACGGACCGATTCCGCCGGCAGCAAACCGGGCGAGCGCGGCATCGAAGTCGCGGTAGACATAGGCCTGATGCACCGCCGGGCCCAGAATTCGGCTCATCTTCCGCTCCTCCTGCAATTCTGCTCTGTCCGCTACGCTGTCACAGGCAGGCGGGCCTGTCGAGCAGCCAAGCGCATGCTTGGCCTCACCTCGGCGACATGCGATAGTGCGGCTGCATGACTACCTATCACCCCACGCTCAAACAGCTGCAATATCTCGTCGCGCTGCACGAACACGGCCATTTCGGCCGTGCCGCCGATGCCAGTTTCGTCTCGCAGTCGACGCTATCGGCGGGCCTGCGCGATCTCGAGACGCTGCTCGGTGTGGTGCTGGTCGAACGCACCAAGCGCGCGGTTCGCTTTACCCCGCTGGGCAATGCGGTCGTTGCCAAGGCGCACCGCATTTTGCGAGAGGCCGAAGAACTGTCCGACATGGTGCAGTCCGCCGGCCAGCCGCTCTCGGGTGAACTGCGGATGAGCGTGATCCCCACGATTGCGCCGTTCCTGTTGCCGCGCATGTTGCCGCGTCTGCGCCGCGAACGTCCGGCGCTGAAACTGTTCCTGCGCGAAGAAATGAGCGCGGCGGCTGTCGAATCGCTGCACCACGGGCGCGCCGATTGCGTGCTGCTGGCGCTGCCTTATCCGACCGGCGAAGTGGAGAGCGAGACGATCGAGCTCGATGCTTTCTATGTTGCCTTCCCCAAAGAGTTTTTTTCAGGGGGGGACTGGCCGTGCGATCCGCCCGATGAAGTGCTGCCGTCGCTGATCGACGAAAACCGGCTGCTGCTGCTGGAGGACGGGCATTGCCTTAAGGACCAGGCGCTGGCCGCCTGCAACCGGCCTGAACTGCGCGCCTCCGCGACGATGATCGGCACTTCGCTGCACACGCTGGTGCAGATGGTCGACAACGGCCTGGGGCTGACCATGCTCCCGGAAATGGCGCTCGATGCCGGGATATTGAACGGGACAAATGTGGTGGCAAGGCCGCTCAAGGCGGCAAACGCCAACCGCGAGATCGCGCTGATCTGGCGCAAGAATTCGCCCCGCAGCGAGGAATTCAGGCTGCTGGCCGAGGAGCTCAGAACGGGTTAAGCGAAAGCCTCTTCGCCCTCCAGCTTGGTGCGGTGCATCAGCCGGCCCGAATCGTAATCATAATGCGTCGCGCGGTGCATCGTGCCGGTGTTGTCCCAGATCACCATGTCGCCCAGCGACCAGGTGTGGCGATAGGAAAACTCAGGCCGGGTCGCCCATTCGCGCAGGCGCACCAGCAGCAGCTCGCTTTCGAACATGTCCATGCCTTCGACCTGCAGCGCAGTCGCGCCCAGCACCAATGACTTGCGCCCGGTGCGGTGTTTCCACACCAGCGGCAGCGTGTTCTGGCCGATCGACTGCCACAGCTTCATGCTGGCATAGTCTGGCTCGGGATCGTGATAGAGCTGTGAGCGCCACATCGCGTGGACCACCTTGAGCTTTTCGATCTCGCACTTCTCGGCTTCGGGCAAGGCATCGAAAGCGGCATAGGTGTTGCAGAAATCGGTCTCGCCGCCTGTTTTCGCCAGCGACCGCGCGCTCATGATCGAGGCGAGGATCGGCATGTCCGACATGGTGCCGTCGATGTGCCAGAAGAAGGCGCCGCGCAGGTAGGAGGCGTTGGGATTGATCTTGGGGTCCATGGTGATCGGATAGACCGTATCCATACCGCTTTTCGATTCGCCGACCTCGTGCGCGAAAGTGCCCAGGGTATGGGTGAAAGCGATCTGTTCCGCATCGGTGAGGTTGATCTGGGGGAAGACGATCACGCCGCGGCTTTCCATCAGCGCGCGGATTTCCTTGGCTTTTTCGCCCCAAAGCAGCGTCTGCTTGTCGGTGCGGATGGTGCAGCCGATATTCGGCGCGACATTAGTGACTTCCCAAAGGCTGGCAGCGACTGTGGCCATGATTCATTCTCCCGGAGCTTGCTTTGCTGAACAGTTGTACAGCGATTTGCCAAGTCTCGTCAATAATCGCATCATGCCAGGGCACGTCAACCAGACGGCGGGAGAGGCAGACATGGGCATCAAGGCAATGGTGAGCGCGATGGCGCTGGTGCTCGCGCCAATGGCGCTTGCGGGGCAGGCGATTGCCAGCGAGGCCGCGCCATCGCCCGGCATGAGCGCGCGCCAGCTGAGCCTGATCGACGAAAGCCGCCCGATCAAGGCGAGCATGGGCTTTGCCGGTTCCGCGACGCGGCGCATTGACGTGCGCGTGTGGCAGCCGGCCGGTTCCGGCCCCTTTCCGCTGGTGATCTACAGCCACGGCACATTCGGCAGCGCCGACAATGCCATGCATATTGTCGAGCATCTCGTCGCGCACGGCTATATCGTCGCCGCGCCCGACTATCCGCTGACCTCGAGCGCGGCCTGGACGAAAGTGCGCTTCGCCGATATTTCGGACGTTGCCCAGCAAACCCGCGACGTGAAATTCATCATCGACCGGCTGCTGGCCGATCCTGAACTCGGGCCGAAGATTGATGTAGCAAAGATTGGCACGACCGGACATTCGCTCGGCGCGGTGACGAGCTATTTCACCAGCTTCGGGGCGCAGACGCGCGACCCGCGCATTGCCGCCACCGCGCTGATCGCCGGCGGCGATCCGGTCGAATCGGCGCTGATGTCCGACATGGGCCTGCTCGGCACTGGCCATGCACCGGTGCGCGTGCCGGCGCTGTTCCTCTCGGCCGAAAAAGACGTCTTCGCGAGGATCACCGGGCGGCCCTATGCCGCTTTTTCGCGCATCGAAGGCCCCAAGACCGAAGTGATGATCAAGGGCGGGGTGCACGTCTGGTTCCGCGGCAAGCCGGAGACTCTGCCTGACGGCAAGAACCCCGATTGCCTGTTTTTCGAGCGGATGATGCCGGGTCAGGAGATGCCGGGATGCGCGGAGCGGGGCGGCCTGATCGATCCGGCACGGCAGCAGGCGATTGCCCGCGATGCATTGCTGGCTTTCTTCGATGGCTATCTCAGGAAGGATGTGAAGGCGCTGGCGAGCCTGCGGCGGCTTGGGCGGACTTACCGTGAGGTCAGCGTGCGGTCGGAAGACTGAGCCTCAGGCAAACGGTTCTTCCCCTGCCAGCTTGGTCCGCGTCAGCAGGCGGCCACTGGCGGGATCGTAGGGCAGCGCGCGGTGGAGCGTGCCAGTATTGTCCCACATGACGCAGTCTCCCACCTGCCAGCGGTGGCGATAGCAGAAGCGTTCCTGCGTCGCCCAGTCGCGCAAGCTCACGAGCAGTTCGAGGCTTTCGAGCGGGTCCATGCCGATCACGCCCACTGCGGTGTTGCCGAGCACGAGGCTCTTGCGCCCCGAGCGGTGCTTCCAGACCAGTGGCAGGGTGTTGCCGCGCACCTGCTGCCATTGCTGGAAAGTGTGCAGGCTCGGCTCGGGCTCGACGCTGCGCTGCGCCCCGGCCAGCGCGTGCACTGCCTTCAACCCCTCGATCTGCACCTTGCGATCTTCGGACAAGGCTTCCCAGGCGGCATAGGTATTGGCAAATTCAGTATCCCCGCCCTCGGGCGGCAGCACCCGCGCGCAGAGCAGCGAGGCAAGGATTGGCACGTCGTGCATATAACCGTCGAAGTGCCAGAAGAACACAGCGCGGGTATATTCGGCATTGGCGCCCAAGCCCGGATCGAGCGAGATCGCGGTGCTGCGTCCGTCGGCGTTATCCGGCGCATAGTCGCCAAGTGTCCGGGTGAAGGCGACATGCTCGGCGTCGGTAAACTGGATGCGCGGGAACACCAGCACACCGCGCGCGTCCATCAGGGCGCGCAGCTCCCCGGCATGTTGCCCGCTGAGCAGCGCCGCCTTGTCTGCCAGAACCTCAGCCCCGATCAGCGGGGCGCTGTCTCGCGAAGACAGCGCGGCGCTCATTCGCCCGTCCTCACTCAAACGGTTCTTCGCCTTCCAGCTTGGTGCGATGCATCATCCGCCCGCATTCCGGGTCATAGGCTTCGGCGCGGTGCATGGTGCCGGTATTATCCCAGATCACCATGTCGCCGGCGGTCCATTCGTGGGCAAAGCTGAACGGCTCGCTGGTCGCCCATTCGCGCAAGCCGTGGATCAGCCGCGCACTTTCCAGCGCATCAACCCCGACCACGCGGCTGGCAGTGCAGCCAAGGATCAGCGACTTGCGCCCCGACTTGTGCTTCCACACCAGCGGCAACTCGGCTTCGCCAATGCCCTGATAACCTTGCAGCTTGGCCAGGCTCGGCTCGGGCTCGTAATAGAACAGCGAGGCCCATGGGCCATGGATCACGCGCAGTTCGTCGATGGCAGCCTTGCGCTCGGCGGGCAGCTCTTCATAAGCTGCATAGGTATTGCAGAAGCCGGTTTTGCCGGTGCCCTTGGGGCTTGGCACCTTGCACGAGAGCAGCGAGGCGAGGATCGGCACATCGTTGCGCGTGCCATCGATGTGCCAATAGAGCGAGCCCTTGAGGTATTCCGCGCTCGAGGGATTTTCCTTGAGATCGAGCGTGATCTTGGTGACGCTGCCGTCAGGGTTCTCGGTCGCATATTTGCCCAGCGTTTTGGTGAAGGCGATCTGTTCGTCGTCAGTGAAATTGATCTGCGGGAAAACCAGCACCCCGCGCGCGTCCAGCAGCGCGCGGATCTCGCCCGACAGCGCGCCGCTGAGCAGTTCTTCCTTGGAATTGAGGATCCGGCTGCCGATCTTCGGCTTGATCGCTTCGTGCGCCAGGCACAGTATTTCGGCAACGGGCATTGAAGCAACTCCTGCAAGGGTGATTGTACGTCAAGCCGAGCTAGGAACGCACAGCCAGTGCGTCAAGGTCAGGCAGGGGCTCGCGCGTCATTTCGCGCCACAAGCCCGGCGAGCCGCGCCTCGACCCAGGCGCGTGCCTCCTGGTGGCCTGCGGTAACCCCCAGGCTGCCCTCCATCACCAGCACCCGGCCGATCCCGGCCATGACCAGGCTGATGCCTTCCGCGCTCAAGCCATCGAGCCCGGTCAGACTTGCGCCGAACAGCCGCTCGATCACCGCCGTCTGCCGGGCCCGCATCTGCTGCGAATGCTCGACCATGAACGTACGCAGCGCCTTGCGATGATGCGCCAGCGCCATGAATTCCAGCGTCAGCGTGGTGCGGCTGCTGTCGGCAAAGAAATCCCACAGCGCGCACAGCGGATCATTTGCTGAAAGCGCCGCCTCGAGCATGGCATCGCTCTGGTCGGCGCCGCGGCGGAACAGAGCGATCAGCAGATCATCGGTGGTCGGGAAGTAGTAATGCACGAGGCTGGGCTTCAATCCCGCCTGGGTCGCAACCCGGCGGGTACTGACCGCCGCATAGCCTTCCTCGCGCATCAGCGCCTCGGCGGCATCGAGCATTTGCGCGCGCGTCGCCGAGGTTTCTGCGCCAATCCGGCGCGGCGATATGGACATCAAGACGTTCCTCGGTGGTGAACGCCTGTATCCCTATCACAGCGCCCAGTATTTAACCTCTAATATTTACCCCAGACGAATTTGCTGGAGAGCGCGAAATTCCACACCGAACCAATGATGATCCCGGTGATCGCAGCTGGATATTCATGGAAGCCGAAGCGCACCAGTACGGCGGCGACGCCGACATTGGCGAGCAGCCCGACCGAGCAGGTGAGGCCGAACTTGGCCCAGCCGCGCAGCAGCGGCACCAGCCCCGAGAGGCGCTTGTCGGCATAAGTCAGCGCGTTGTTGAGCACGAAGTTGAAGGTCATCGCCACCATTGCTGCGAATGTCTGGCCGATCTCGAATGCGGTCAGCATGTGGCCCTGGAAGCTCGTCCCGAAAGCCGCGAGCACCGAGGCGAGCACGGCCATATGGACCACCACGCCAACCGCGCCGATCGTGCCGAACAGCGCGAAGCGGGTGGGGATAATGCGGCCGAGCCACTTGTCGTAAAGCCCGACGAGGAATTCGAAGACCACGGTGCGGTCGAGCTTGCTCTCGCCTTCGGCGCGGGCGGCAAATGACATCGGGAACTCCTTGACGCGCAAGGTGGTGTCCACCGTGGCGAGAATATCGAGCAGTATCTTGAAGCCGACGCCCGAGAGCCGGTGCGCGTCGGCCCGCAAGGTATCGCCCCTGAGCAGGAAATAGCCGCTCATCGGATCGGTGAGCGTGACGCCCGTCACCCGCCTCGCGATGGCATTGGCGATGCCGCTGGCCTTGACCCGGTCGGGCCGGCCCCAGTCCTCGGTGCTCGCCCCTTCGGCAAAGCGGCTGGCAACGGCAATGTCGTATTCGCCGCTGGCGACAGCTGCGAGCATTCCTGGCAGCAGCGCCGGATCGTGCTGGTGATCGGCGTCCATCACCGCGACATGCGGCGCGGCGGTGGAGAGCATACCCTCGATCGCCGCAGAAGCGAGGCCCCGGCGGCCGATGCGATGGATCACCCGGATGCGCGGATCGGTCAATGCGATTGCGCGGGCCTCTTCGGCAGTGCCGTCGGGGCTGTTGTCATCGACATAGATCGCCTCCCAGCAAATGCCGGCAAGCGCCTTGTCGAGCCGCTCGACCATCGGGCGCAGATTCTTGCGCTCGTTGAACGTCGGCAGGATGATGGCCAGTTCCAGCGGCTTTATAGCCACGTCGATGGCCGCTTCGAGGGCGTCGTGCGTCATGTCCATGGCCCCGGGCGATATATGGTTAATACTAAGAAACCCTTAGCGGACATTACAGATGCGCCAGCACCGCATCGCCGATAGCGCGGGTGCCGTGGCTGCCGCCCAGATCACCGCCCCGGATACCCGCCGCGAGCGTTCTAGCCACCGCCGCCTCGATCCGCGCGGCTTCCGCCTCGCGCCCGAGAGAATGGCGCAGCAGCATGGCGGCGGAGAGAATCTGCGCCATCGGATTGGCCTTGTCCTGCCCGGCAATGTCGGGCGCGGAGCCATGGATCGGCTCATAAAGACCCATGGTGCCCTCCGCGAGAGCCGCCGAAGCCAGCAGCCCGATCGAGCCGACGCACATGCTCGCCTGATCCGAGAGAATGTCGCCAAACAGGTTGCCGGTGACGACAACGTCGAACTGACCGGGGTTCTTGACCAGCTGCATCGCGGCATTATCGACATACATGTGGCTGAGCTCGACCTCGGGATACTCGGCCGAAACCTCGATCACCACGTCGCGCCACAGCTGCGAGGTTTCGAGCACATTAGCCTTGTCGACCGAGCAGAGCCGCTGCTTGCGGCCCATCGCCGCCTTGAAGCCGACATGGGCGATGCGGCGCACCTCGTCCTCGGCGTAGGACATGATGTCATAGCCCTCGCGGCGGCCATCGGCGGTCATCCGCATTCCCTTTTCGCCGAAATAGACATCGCCGTTCAATTCGCGGATGATCAGCAGGTCGATCTGCCGTGCGATTTCAGGGCGCAGTGAGGAGAGGTCTTCAAGGCCGGCAAACAGCGTTGCGGGACGCAGGTTGGCGAACAGGCCCAGTTCCTTGCGCAAGCCCAGGATCGCCTGTTCAGGGCGGAGATGGCGCTCGAGGTGGTCGCAATCGAAATCGCCGACCGCACCGAACAGGATCGCGTCTGCTGCACGGGCGATGTCGACCGTCGCCTGGGGCAGCGGGTGGCCATGCTTGCGGTATGCCGCCGCGCCAACGTCGCCATAGGTCAGCTCGAGATCGTTCAATCCCAGCGCCTCCAGCACACGCACGGCCTCGCGCGTCACTTCCGGGCCGATGCCGTCGCCGGCAAAAACCGCAATCTTCATGGGGCATTCCGTCCTTCGCTAGGGCTCACGCGATCCGGCCCAGCCGGTCGCGCAGCATGACGCGCGCCGCCATAACATCGCCGCGCCGTTCGGCAAGCAGGTAGCGCGCGAGTGCCTTGCCGAGCTGGTCGAATTGACCAAGCAGGCCGGGCCAGTCGTCGCTGCCAGACCGCTCGGGCGCCTCGCCGTAACCAAGCTCGCGCAGCAGCAATGTCTCGAAACCGAGCAGCCCCGGCATCCAGCCGCGCGCCGATGGCGCAGCGCAGATCGCGTCGATCAGCGCTGCGAGCGCGGCATGGAGCGGCGGATAGGCCTGGCGTTCGGGCAAGGTCGCAGCCGTGAGCGCAGTGGCCCAGGCGAGCGCTGCGGCAGGCAGCGGCTCGCCGAGCCACGGCCCGCAGCTGCGCACCAGTTCCAGCCGGGCAGACGGCATCTGGCTGCCGGGCCGGGTGATGAATTCTGCGGCCAGCGCATTGCCCGGGATCAGCAGGGGGCGCAGCTGCCGTCCGCGCGCGCCGGCGACATAGGCGGCGACCAGGCCCTGCTCGGCGGTCATCAGCCGCACCACCGCGCCGGTCTCGCCGTGGGGGCGTGACGCACAGACGATAGCGACATTGGGAGCGGGTCCGGCGATTTGCATGGCTGGCCTCTAGCACGGCTTGCCCCCCGCGCTCCACGCTCCTAAACGGCGGCGATGAAACGCTCAACCGGCCAGGACCGCTCGATCACCTCAAAATGGCGCCCCGCCACCCGCGCAGTGCGCGCGGGGACCTGGCGCAGCGAACAGGGCGAGACCAGCGAGGCGATGTTCCTCACTTCGGGCTACAGCTACGACGAGGCCAGCGTGGCCGCCGCGCGCTTTGCCGGCGAGGCACCGGGCATGACCTATTCGCGCACGCAGAACCCCAGCGTGCAGATGCTGGAAGAGCGCATCGCGATGATGGAAGGCGCAGAGGCATGCCGCACCCAGGCATCGGGCATGGCGGCGATGAACGCGGTGATGCTCAGCCATCTTTCCGCCGGCGATCACATGGTCGCGGGCCGCGCGCTGTTCGGTCCCTGCCGCTGGGTGATCGACAACCTGCTGCCGCGCTTCGGGATTACCGCAACCGTGGTCGATGGCCGCGACAATGCCGCCTGGGAAGCCGCGATCCAGCCCAATACGAAGATGTTCTTCTTCGAGACCCCGGCCAACCCGACGATGGACATTGTCGACATTGCCTATGTCTGCGGCGTCGCCCGCGCGCACGGCATCCTCTCGGTGGTCGACAATGCCTTCTGCACCGCCGCGCTCCAGCGTCCGCTGGAACTTGGCGCGGATGTCGTCGCTTATTCAGCCACCAAGCTGATGGACGGACAGGGCCGGGTGCTGGCGGGCGCGGTCTGCGGCACGGCGGCATTCATCAACGAGACGCTGCTGCCGTTCCAGCGCAACACCGGGCCAACGCTCTCACCGTTCAGCGCCTGGGTAGTGCTCAAGGGCCTTGAAACGCTGGAGCTGCGCGCGCAGAAGCAGAGCGAGAACGCGCTGACGGTCGGCCAGTTCGTCGAAAGTCGCGTGCCGCGCAGCCTCCACCCCGGGCTTGCCAGCCATCCGCAACACGACCTGGCGCAAAAGCAGATGAGCACCGGCGGAACGATTTTCTCGATTATCCTCGATGGCGGGCGCGAGCAGGCCTGGGCGCTGCTCGACGCGCTGGAGCTCATCGACATCTCGAACAACATCGGCGATTCGCGCACCCTGGCTTGCCACAACGCCACCACTACGCATCATTCGATCGGCGCCGAGGGCCGCGCGGCGATGGGGGTGCATGAAGGCATGGTGCGGATCAGCGTCGGGCTGGAAGACCCCGACGATCTGATCGCCGATCTCGACCAGGCACTGGCGAAAGCCGGGCTTTAGATCAAGCTGCCTGAAATCTGAATCATTCGTCATTGCGAGCGAAGCGAAGCAATCCAGGGCAGCGCAAACGGTCCTGGATTGCTTCGCTTCGCTCGCAATGACGAAGGGTGGTGCTGATATATCGCACCCTGCTCTACGTCACCACCCGCCCGCCGTTGACCCCGATGGTCTGGCCGGTGACATAGGACGAGGCTTCGCTGGCCAGCCAGGCACAGGCGTTGGCGATGTCGTCAGGCTCGCCCATGCGGCGCACCGGGATGGTGCTCAGCAACACTTCGGTCGGGATCTGGAACCTGTCGCGGTTGGCTTCCGACATGATCGTGCCCATCACCGAGCCGGGCGGAATGTTGTTCACCGTGATGCCATAGGGGCCGAATTCCTGCGCCATCGAGCGGGTCATCGTCACCACCGCGCCCTTTGACGACGAGTAGGTGATCATGTTGATCGCACCGGTCTGCGCGCTCGAGGAAGAAATGTTGATGACCCGGCCCCAGTGCGCCGCCTTCATGTCGCCGATCACTGCCTGCGTGCAGAGCATCGGCCCGCGCACGTTGATCGCATAGACCAGATCCCAGCGCTCGTCGGTGATTTCCTCGAAGGGGGTGAAGTCTGTCACGCCGGCATTGTTGACGACGACCGTGACCGGGCCGAACTCGGCACGCAACTTGGCGACTGCCGCAAAGGTCTGCTCGCGGTTTGAGACATCCGCCCCCAGCGCCATGGCCATGCCGCCCGCCGCCTTGATCGCCGCCACCGTATCCGCGCAGCGTTGTGCATCGAGATCGAGCACGCCCACGGCCATGCCGTCTTTCGCCAGCCGCTTCGCGCAGGCCGCGCCAATGCCGGCGGCCGCGCCGGTGACCAGGGCTGTTTTAACAGACATCGCGCAATCTCCCGCTTGTTCAGGTATTCGCCGCACCATTAGCGAGAATGCTGCCACCCGTAACCCAGCTTGCCTCAGGCGAGGCGAGAAAGGCGACGAGATTGGCGATTTCCCCCGCGCGGCCAATCCGCTTGAACGGCGAGGCATTCTCGAAAAAGGCGCGATATTCAGGCGAGCCGTCCATCATGCCCGGACTGGTCGCGCCGGGCACGACGGTGTTGACGGTGATCCCACGCGCGCCAAGCTCCTTGGCCCAGCTTTCGGTGAAGCTCTCGACCGCTTTCTTGGCGGCGGAATAGAGCCCCGCTCCGGCCAGCGGGAACTTGGCCACGCTGGAGCTGAAATTGATGATCCGGCCATTGTCAGCAAGCCGCGAGGCGGCCTCGCTGGCGATGTAGAGCGGGCCGAGCATGTTGATCCCGAAGATGGCGTCGACGTCTTCGTCCTTGAGGTCCGCCAGCGCCCCGCCGGCGCTGACTCCGGAATTGTTGACGACGATGTCGAGCCGGCCGGGATCGCGGTCAATGCTCGCGAACATCGCCTTGACCTCGGCGCGCTTCGAGATGTCGGCCTGATAGGCAACAGCCGCGCCGCCCGCTGCCGCAATATCGGCCACAGTCTGCTCGGCCCCTGCCTTACTGTGCGCAAAATGGACGATGATCATCGCCCCGTCATGCGCCAGACGCATCGCGATCTCACGCCCGATACCCCGCCCAGCCCCGGTAACTAGCGCAACCTTGCCTTCTAATGGTCCGTTCGACACTTCGTTCCTCCTACCGGTGTTGCTCTTTCGCTGAAAACGCAGCGACTTCGTCCAACAGTGCTGCCGTCGCCTCAGGCTCGATCAACATCAGGTCATGCCCGGCATCAATCGCACGCACGAATTCGCCCTCGAGCCAGCGATTTCGCAGATGAGTCGGGCGCAGGTTGAGGCTCGCAA
>JANPOS010000108.1:0-22755 GCA_031428115.1 Novosphingobium sp.
CAGAATGATCGAACACAAGGATGCGAGCGAGGCCGAACGCGCGACGCGGTTGTGCAATTCGGGGCTGATGGCGGCGCGCGCGGATGATCTGTTCGCGCTGCTGGCGCGCGTTGGCAACGACAATACCCAGGGCGAATACTACCTGCCCGACGTGGTCAACATCGCGCTCGCCGACGGGCGGGGTTGCGCAGTGGTGACGACTGCCGACCCCGATGAAGTCGCCGGGATCAACAGCCGCGCGGAACTCGCCGAGGCGGAGGGCCGCTGGCAGGCGCGCCGCCGGGTTCGCGCCATGGACGAGGGCGCCAGCCTGATCGCGCCGGAGACGGTGTGGTTTTCCTGGGATACCCGGCTGGGCCGCGATGTGACGATCGAGCCAAACGTTTTTTTCGCCCCCGGGGTCAGCGTGGCGGACGGTGCAACCATCCGCGCGTTCTGCCACCTCGAAGGCGCAAGCCTTGGCCCGAACACCGAAGTCGGCCCCTTCGCCCGCCTGCGCCCGGGCGCGGTGCTGGAGGAGAAAGCCAAAGTCGGCAATTTCGTCGAGATCAAGAAGAGCACGCTCGGGAAAGGGGCCAAGGCCAACCACCTCAGCTATATCGGCGATGCCGATGTGGGCGCAGGGGCCAACATCGGCGCGGGCACGATCACCTGCAATTACGACGGCTATTTCAAATACAGGACCGTGATCGGCGCGCGGGCGTTTATCGGCAGCAATAGCTCGCTGATTGCCCCGGTCAGGATCGGCGCGGATGCGATTGTCGGCGCAGGGTCTGCGGTGAGCCGCGACGTGGCGGACGGCGAGCTGCGGCTGGTGCGCGCCGAACAGCTGGTCAAGCCCGGCTGGGCCGACCGGTTTCATGACGCGATGAAGCGGAAGAAGGCGGAGGGGAAGTAGCGGTGGGGGTTTGATTCCTCCCCTGTCTCCCCCTTCCCGACTGCCCTGAGCGTGTCGATGGGTCGTTTTTTATTCTGCCGCCGCAAAAGTGAAGAGCAGCCCTTCGACAAGCTCAGGGTAGGCGGTTATAGAACATGAAATTGCGCAAATGGGGGCCAGATATTGCCAGACAACCGCCTTTATTATGGCGACAATCTCGACGTGCTGCGCCGCAAGGTGGCCGCCGAAAGCGTCGATTTATGCTATATCGACCCGCCATTCAATTCGAAGCGCAATTACTTCCAGATCTACACCAATCAGGGCGGCGAGGACCGCGCGCAGGCGCAGGCCTTCGTCGATACGTGGAACTGGGGCGATGAAGCGGCGGAGGGGCTGGACTATATTCTCGATATCGAGCGACTGGCCCCAAAGGTCGGCGAGACGCGCTGGACGGTGCAGACTGCCGAGCTGATCCGGGGCCTCGAAAAGGTGCTCGGGCGCGGCTCGCTGCTCGCCTATCTGGTGCACATGACGCTGCGCATCGTCGAGATTCACCGCGTGCTCAAACCCACCGGCAGCTTCTACCTCCACTGCGACCCGACCGCCTCGCACTATCTCAAGCTGGTGCTCGATGCGGTGTTTTGTGGGCAGGGGGGGGAATATGTGAATGAAGTCATCTGGCAGCGGCAAAACTCGAAGGGATTAGCATTCACGCGCTTTGCTCGAAATCATGACGTGATTTTGTTCTATGCCAAGTCGCCCAAGTGGCTCTGGAACGCTCAATATACTGAGCACAACGAGAAGTATGTATCAGGCTTTTACAAATATATAGACGAAGAAACTGGTCGGCGATATCGGCTTGCTGATCTGACAAATCCCAATAAGAATCGGCCAAATCTAACATACGAGTTTCTCGGGGTGACTCGGGTTTGGCGTTGGACGAAGGATAGGATGCAGCGGGCCTACGAAGACGGCATCGTGCTCCAATCGAAACCCGGCAATGTTCCTCAGCTAAAGCGCTATCTCGACGAGCAAGAAGGGAACCCTGTCGATGACAATTGGGTGGATATCCGCCCCGTTCAGTCGTCTTCCGGGATTGATAAACATCTGGGCTACCCCACCCAAAAACCTGAAGCCCTGCTCGAACGCATCATCAAGGCCTCGTCGAACGAGGGCGACGTGGTGCTCGACGCCTATTGCGGCTGCGGCACCAGTGTGGCGGTGGCGCAGCGGCTGGGCCGGAAGTGGATCGGCATCGACATCACCTATCAGTCGATCGCGCTGATCCTCAAGCGGCTCGAGGATCGCTATCCCGACGATTGGCCCGCCATCGAGGCGCAGATCCTGCTCGACGGCGTGCCCAAGGACATCGAAAGCGCCACCGCGCTGGCCCAGCGCAAGGATGACAAGACGCGGAAAGAGTTCGAGAAATGGGCGGTGCTCACCTTTACGAACAACCAGGCGCGGATCAACGAGAAGAAGGGCGCCGACGGCGGGATCGACGGGATCGCTTATTTCTGGCTCGATAACGAGAGCAACGGCAAGGCGATTTTTCAGGTCAAATCGCGCCCCGGCAATCGCGGCGATCTGGCGACGCTCAACAGCGACCGGCAGCGCGAGAAAGCCGACATCGGCTATCTGATCTGCACCAGCCTGCCGACCAAACCGATGCGCGACGAGATCGAGGCGGCGGGCAAGTTCAGGCATCCCTTGCTCGATCAGGTGTTCGACCGGTTGCAGGTGATCACGGTCGCCGAACTGTTCGATCACCCCGGCCGGCCCGCCGTGCGGCTGAACCTGCCGATGCGCAGGGACGCGGCGGTGAAATCAGCGGCGGCAGTGGGGGATGCTGACAAGCAGGAGAGGTTGCTGTGACACCAGGCATCACAGTCCCTGACTCGTCACCCCGGACTTGATCCGGGGTCCCGCTTTTCTCCATGCCCGGCCAAGGCAGCGGGACCCCGGTTCAAGCCCGGGGTGACGGAGTCGGGTTATTGCAAACGGTGCCGGGCATGCCTTGACACGATATCATGATATGATATCGTTTTACCATGCGTACCCTCGTCGATATTCCTGATCCGCAAGTCCGTCGCCTCGACATCCGCGCGCGGAGCGCCAAGCGGTCTCGCGCGTCGCTCATCCGTGAAGCCGTCGATAAGTTCCTTGGTCCCGACGATGTCCTGTCGATCGATCAGGTCTTCGGGTTGTGGGGGGATCATGCGCTGGACGGCGTCGAGTATCAGCGCCGGATACGCGCCGAATGGGATCGCGATTGGGACCCCGATTGATGGCTGCGGGCGCGATGTTCGATTCAAACATTATTATCGACGCATTGAACAAGCACCAACCGGCCTTTGAAGCAATTCAAGAGTTTGGTGCCTCCGGCACTGTCCTCAGCCGGGTGAGCTGGATCGAAATTCTGGCAGGTGCCAAACCGGACCACCTGCTGGCAACCGAGGCTTACCTGCGCGGGTGCACGATCATTGAATTAACGCCTGAAATAGCAGCGCGTTCGGCCGAAGTGCGGCGCAAGACACGCCTCAAGCTTCCCGATGCGATCATTTGGGCAACCGCCTCGATCACCGAACGACTTTTGATTACGCGCGATACGAATTTTCCCGCGCATTGGCCCGGCATCCACCATCCCTATGCCTGGTTGCATAACAAGGAATAGATCCCATGTGCGGCATCATTGGCATAGTCGGCAAGGATCAGGTCGCGGAGCGTCTGGTCGATGGCCTGCGCCGGATGGAATATCGCGGCTATGATTCGGCGGGCGTCTGCACGCTGGATGGCGGCCAGCTGGTGCGCCGCCGTGCGCCGGGCAAGCTGGGCAATCTGGTGCTCGAGCTGGCGCGCGATCCTGCGCCCGGCACCACCGGCATTGCCCACACCCGCTGGGCCACCCACGGCGCGCCGACAGCGGCCAATGCCCACCCCCATGCCACTGGCGAACTGGCGCTGGTCCACAATGGCATCATCGAAAACTTCCGCGCACTGCGCGAAGAGCTGACCGCGCGGGGCCGGACGTTCGAAAGCGACACCGACAGCGAAGTGGTCGCCCACCTGATTTCCGAGAGCGTCGAGGCCGGTGCTTCGCCCGAAGACGCAGTCAAGGCTGCGCTGCCCCGGCTGCGCGGGGCCTTCGCGCTGGCCATCGCCTTCCGCAGCCATCCCGACATGCTGATCGGCGCGCGGCTCGGCTCGCCGCTGGTGGTGGGTTATGGCGACGGCGAGACTTACCTCGGCTCCGACGCACTGGCGCTCGCCCCGCTGACCCAGCAGATTGCCTATCTCGATGAAGGCGACTGGGTGGTGATTACCCGCGCGGGCGCGCAGATTTTCAACAAGGATAACCAGCCGGTAAAGCGTGCAGTCACTACTTCGGGTGCTTCCGCCGCCGCGATCGAGAAGGGCAATTATCGCCACTTCATGCAGAAGGAAATCTTCGAGCAGCCGACCGTGGTGGCGCAGACGTTGCGCTCCTATATCCGCCAGCTGGATCAGTCGGTGGCGCTGCCGCAATTCGATTTTGACCTCTCCAGCATCAGCCGGGTGACCATCGTCGCCTGCGGCACGTCGTTTTATGCCGCGATGGTCGCCAAATACTGGTTCGAGCAATTCGCCCGGCTGCCGGTCGATATCGATGTCGCGAGCGAATTCCGCTACCGCGATCCGGTGCTCGAGCCAGGCGGGCTGGCGCTGTTCATCTCGCAAAGCGGCGAAACCGCCGACACGCTGGCGGCGCTGCGCCATTGCAAGGCGCAGGGCCAGACCATCGCGGTCGTGGTCAATGTGCCGACCAGCTCGATGGCGCGTGAGGCGGACTTGCTGCTGCCCACCCATGCCGGCCCGGAAATCGGCGTTGCCTCAACCAAGGCTTTCACTTGCCAGCTGGCGGTGCTGGCGGCGCTCGCTGCGCACCTCGCGGTCAAGCGCGGGCTGATGAGCCGCGCCGAAGAAGCTGAAGTGGTCAAGCATTTGCTCGAAGCCCCCGCCAGCCTCAATGCCGCGCTGGCGCATGACGACGAGATCGCCGCCATGGCGCATCTGATCGCCCCGGCGCGCGATGTGCTCTATCTGGGGCGCGGGGCGGACTATCCGCTGGCGCTGGAAGGCGCGCTGAAACTCAAGGAAATCAGCTATATCCATGCAGAAGGCTATGCCGCTGGCGAGATGAAGCACGGGCCGATCGCGCTGATTGACGAGGCGGTGCCAGTGATCGTGCTCGCACCTTCCGGGCCGCTGTTCGAGAAAACTGTCAGCAACATGCAGGAAGTGCGCGCGCGCGGCGGCAAAGTCGTGCTCATTTCGGACCGTGAAGGGCTGGATGAGGCGGGCGAGGGGTGCCTGGCGACCATCGAAATGCCTCGCGTCCACCCGCTCATCGCGCCGCTGGTCTATGCCGTTCCGGTGCAGCTGCTGGCCTATCATGTCGCCTGCGTCAAAGGCACCGACGTCGACCAGCCGCGCAACCTGGCGAAAAGCGTGACGGTGGAATAAAGCTTGCCTGGAAGAGGTTCAGGGTTTTTCTTATTTCACCCGTGAGCTTTACGGGCTGCTAACCAGAGCTGGCCTATTGAGCCGGAGTGCGACGCAGCCTGCCCTCCGCGACCCCGCTACCACGGGAATTGCCCACCCTTGCGGTGCTCGGCCTGACCGACCCGCAGGGCGGCGACTGGGCGCGGCTTCGTGGCCTGCAATACGCCGGCATTGCCCAGGCCGCAGGGATGCGAATCACCGGGCACGTGCTGGCCGGGATAGCGCTGGCGGCGCTGCTGGCCGGACAGATCGGCATTGTATTAACTGCCGGCTGGCTGCTGATCCTGGTCCTCACCCTGGCCGCTTCGGCCACCGACGACCGCAAGCTGGCCGATGCCGATCGCCGCACGCTGGGCCGCGACGAGGCCAACCGCCATACCCTGCACACCGTCGTCAATGCCCTGGTCTGGGTTGCGCCGCTGTCGATCGCGAGCAGCTTTCTTGATGCCGAATCGCGCCTGAAGCTGTGGTCGGTGCTGGCATTCCTGATGACTGGCTCGGCGATTGTCCTGCCGGCAGTGCCGATGAGCACGATCCTGTTTTCGGCTGTCGTCGGCGGCGCGGCGGTGGTCAATTTCGCGCTCGGCGGTGATTATGAAATGGCGGCAATCGCGGCGGGCTTCTGCGGCGTGGTGATCGCCGGCGCGCTCTCCAGCGCGCGCAATTACCTCGCGGCGCGGATTGCCGAGACCGGGATGGCCGAAAAGAACGAGGTCGTCTCGCTGCTGCTGCGCGAATTCGAGGAGGGTGAGGCCGACTGGCTGTGGCAGATCGACACCGCGCGCCGGATCCGCACTGTCTCGGCGCGTTTCGCTTTTGCGCTTGGCATGGAATCGCGCGAAATCGAAGGCAAGCCGTTCATCCAGCTGATTGCCGGCGAGGCCTGGGATACCGGGCAATTCCCCTCCAGCTTGCACGATCTGGCCGAGCGGCTGAAGCGCCGCGAGAGCTTTTCCAACCTGCTGGTGCGGGTGACCGTCCAGGGCGGTCAGCGCTGGTGGGAGCTTTCCGGCACCCCCAAACTTGACGAAGCCGGCGTGTTCGACGGGTTCCGCGGCGTTGGCTCGGACGTCACCGAGCAGCGCGAAAGCAGCGACAAGATCGCCTACCTTGCGCGTTATGACACGCTGACCGGGTTGCCCAACCGGATGATGCTGAATGAAGCCCTGGGCGAGGCCATGCGTTATTCCGAGCAATGGCGGACGCGCTGCGCCTTCCTGATGATCGATCTCGACCGGTTCAAGTCGGTCAACGATACGCTGGGCCACCTCATCGGCGACCGGCTGCTGGCGCGGGTTTCGGAACGGCTGAAGGAATTGATCACCGAGAACGAGCTGTGCGGGCGGCTGGGCGGCGATGAATTCGCGATTGTCGTGCGCGATGCCTCCGATGCGGCGCGGGTGGAACAGGTCGCGCAGCGGGTGATCGACCGCCTGTCGCAGCCCTATGAGGTCGATCACCACACATTGTTCGTCGGCGCCAGCATCGGCTCGGCCTTCGGTCCGCGTGACGGATCGACGGTCGAGACGCTGATGCGCAATGCCGACCTTGCGCTCTATCGCGCCAAGGACGAAGGCGGCGGCATGCATTGCGGCTATGAGCCCTCGCTACATGCCCATGCCGAAGAACGCCGCAAGCTGGAATTCTCGCTGCGCCATGCGATCGAGCGGGGCGAGTTCCTGCTCAATTTCCAGCCGGTGGTCGATGCGACCAGCGAAGCGATAGTCAGTTTCGAAGCGCTGCTGCGCTGGAACAGCGCGGAACATGGCATGGTCAGCCCGGCAAAATTCATACCCTTGGCCGAAGATACCCGGCTGATCATACCGATCGGCGAATGGGTGCTGCGCGAGGCGTGCCTGCAGGCTGTGCATTGGCCCAGCCATGTCGGGGTTGCGGTCAACGTTTCGGGCGAGCAGCTGCTCGACAACAATTTCATCGGCAGCGTGGTCGGCGCGCTTGCTCACAGTGGCCTGCCGGCCAGCCGGCTGGAACTGGAAGTGACCGAGAGCATATTCGTGCGCGATGCCGCGCATGCGCGCTCGGCGCTCGAACAGGTCATGGGGCTGGGCTGCAAGGTGGCGCTCGATGATTTCGGCACCGGCTATTCCTCGCTCGGCTATATCCGCAACCTGCGCTTTTCGACGATCAAGATCGACCGCAGCTTCGTCCAGGGCGCGGCTACGGCCAATCCGGAAAGCCTGGCGATCATCCGCGCGGTGGTTGCCATGGCCGACAGCCTGGAGATGTCGACCACGGCCGAGGGCGTCGAAACCCAGCAGGAGCTGGCGATCGTGCGGGATCTGGGCTGCAAGAAAATCCAGGGCTACTATTTCAGCCGGCCGATGGCGGCGGACGAGAGCATCGCGATCTTCAACCGCGCGCGCTTTGTCCCGCGCGGCACTGCTGCCTGATTCTACTAATAATCAGGCGCCAACCAGGCCCTTTGCTGCGCTGAGGAACAAGGCAGCGCCGTCCGTACCGCCATGCGCTGCCTCGATGGCGCGCTCCGGGTGGGGCATCATGCCGAGCACGTTGCCCGCATCATTCAGCACCCCGGCAATATCGCGCGCCGAACCGTTGACTTCTTCGCCATAGCGGAAGGCCACCCGGCCTTCGCCTTCGAGCCGGTCGAGCGTGGCTTCATCGGCGAAATAGTTGCCATCATGGTGAGCGACCGGAATGTGCACGATCTGGCCCGCCTCGTAGCCGCTGGTGAACAGCGACTGGGTATTTTCCACGCGCAGGGCAACTTCGCGGCAGACGAAGCGGATGGCGGCGTTGCGCATCAGAGCGCCGGGCAGCAGGCCTGCTTCAGTGAGCACCTGAAAGCCGTTGCACACGCCCAGCACCGGCACACCGCGCGCTGCGGCGGCAACCACCGCGCGCATGATCGGCGAGCGCGCTGCCATCGCGCCCGAGCGCAAGTAGTCGCCATAGGAAAAGCCGCCGGGCAGGGCGATGAAATCGAGGCCCGAAGGCAGGTCGGCGTCGCCATGCCAGACGCGCAGCGGCGCGGCGCCCGAAATCTGCTCCAGCGCCACCGCCATGTCGCGGTCGCAATTGGAGCCGGGAAAGGTGATGACGGCGGAACGCAAGCTCATGCCTGAACTCGCTCGATCCGGTAGTTTTCGATCACCATGTTGGCGAGCAGCTGCTTGCACATCTCGTCGAGCGCGGCATCGGTGACGCTTTCATCGACCTCGAGCTCGATCAGCCGTCCGGCGCGCACATCGCTGACCCCGCTGAAACCCAGACCTTCAAGCGAATGCTGGATCGCGCGGCCTTGCGGGTCGAGCACGCCGGGCTTGAGACTCACGGAAACGCGTACTTTCACGAGATTCTGGCTTTCATCGCTGGGCCTTTCGCGGAGCGTGGACTCGGGTGCTGCCTATGGCGATTGCGCGCGGATCGGGCAAGCGCGTGCGCCCTACTTTACCCAGTCCAGCCCGATATCGTCATAGAATTCGCGCGTCTCGTCCCAGCCTTCCTCGACTTTTACATGCAGGAACAGGTGGACATTGACGCCCAGAATCGCGGCCAGTTCCTTGCGCGCGGCCTCGCCGATGGCCTTCAGCTTCGCGCCGCCCTTGCCCAGCACGATGCCTTTTTGACTGTCACGCGCGATAACGATCTGCTGGTGCACTTCGACCGAGCCGTCCCCCCGCTGGGTATAGCTTTCGGGCCGCACCGCGCTGTCATAGGGCAGTTCATCGTGCAGCTGGCGATAGAGCTGCTCGCGGGTGATCTCGCAGGCCAGCAGACGTTCGCTGGCATCGGACACCTGGTCTTCGGGATAATGCCAGGCGCTCTCGGGCATCAGCGCGGCGAGACGCGCCTTGAGTTCGGCGACGCCGTCGCCGGTCAGCGCTGAGATGAAAAACACCTCGTCGAATTCAGCCGCCCCGGTCAGCTCCTCAGCCGCGACCAGCAACGGTTCCTTTGGCGTTTCATCGACTTTGTTGAGCACCAGGATCTTGCGCTCTGGCCGGTGTTTCAGCGATTCCAGGATCGGCCCGAGATAATCGCGCCGCTTTTTGCGCGAATCGACCACCAGCAAGATCGCGTCGGCCGAATGCGCGCCTTCCCAGGCGGCGGCGACCATGGCGCGGTCAAGGCGGCGTTTGGGCGCGAAGATGCCGGGCGTATCGGCGAGGATGATCTGGGTATCGCCGGCCAAGGCAACCCCCATCAACCGCGCGCGCGTGGTCTGCGCCTTGGCCGAGACGATGGCGACTTTCTGGCCGACCAGCGCGTTGACCAGAGTCGATTTGCCGGCATTGGGCGCGCCGAGAACGGCGACGAGGCCGCCGTGTTGGGTCATGCGGGGAGGGCCTTGTCCAAGGGTTGCGCGCGGGCTTCGACAAGCTCAGCCTGAGCGGTGATGGTGCCTGGGGCAAACAATAAGGCCCGCTCAGCCTGAGCTTGTCGAAGGCCAGGCGCAAATTGTGCCGCGCTCATGCAAATTGCTCCAGAAAGGCCTCGGCCGCCGCAGTTTCGGCATCCTGCTTGCTCGAGCCGGTGCCCTCTGCGCTGCCGACGCCGTAGACTTCGACCGCAACCGTGAACCGCGCGGCATGATCGGGACCGGAGCGGTCAATCAGGCGATAGGCCGGGCTGCGGCGCTGATTTCCTGCGGCCCATTCCTGCAGCGCAGACTTGGGATGCTTGGCGCTGCCGGTCTGGCCGGTAACTTCGCTTCGCCACAGATTGCGGACCATGGTGCGCGCTGGCTCGTAGCCAGCTGTCACGAAGCAGGCACCGATCAGCGCCTCCATGACATCGCCCAGCACATTGTCGCTGTCGCGTGCGCCGTCGTCATTGGCCTGTTTGCCCAGCAGGATATGCGGCCCCAGGCCAATCTCGCGGGCGATGGCAGCGCATGTGGTGCGGCTGACGAGGGCGTTGAGCCGCTGCGACAGGCGGCCTTCATCGCCGGTGCCCAGCTCGTGCAGCCATTCGGCAACCGCCAGCCCCAGCACCCGGTCGCCGAGAAATTCGAGCCGTTCGTAATTGCGCGCATTGCCGGTGCTGCCATGCGTCAGCGCCTCGCGCCACAGGCCTGCGTCGGCCGGCTCGCCGCCGGCAAGCTCGGCGATAAAGCTGCGGGTTGCCGCTTCGATCATCGCCTCAAAACATGCCGCCGATGCGGTTCCAGCGCGCGGCGGAGAACCAGGTCCACGGCTTGACCCATTCGGCGCCGCCATCGGTTGAAAACATCATCACGGTTGCCCGGCCGACCAGATTATCTTGCGGCACGATGCCAATGCCTTGCCCCGGGATCGCGGGAAAGCGGCTGTCGAGCGAATTGTCGCGGTTGTCGCCCATCAGGAACAGGTGGCCTTCGGGCACCACGATTGGCGCGGTGTCGTCCTGCGGCGAAGGGATCAGGTCGAGCGTATGATAGACCTTGCCGTTCGGCAGCGTCTCCTTGAAGCGCGGATAGCGGCACACCGGCTCGCCAGCGGCATTTCGCTGTTCATACTGCGGCTGATAGCAATTGGTGTTGGGCGAGATGGCGATCTCGAAATCGTTCACTTTCTCGCGCGGGACCGGCTTGCCGTTGAGATAGATCTGGCTGGCGATCATCTGGACCTGGTCGCCCGGCAGGCCGATCACCCGCTTGATATAGTCGGTATCGTTGGCGGGCGGGGCCTTGAAGATGACGATGTCGCCGCGCTCGGGCTGGCCGCCGAGGATGCGGCCCGGGATCACCGGCGCGCTGAACGGCATCGAATACTTCGAATAACCAAACGGCCACTTGGCGGCGAGCAGATAATCGCCGTTGACCAGGCGGGGCATCATCGATTCGCTGGGGATGTTGAACGGCGAGAAGATGAAGCTGCGAAAGACGACGACGATCATCACCAGCTTGAGCAGGAAGACGAAGAAGCTTTCTTCCTGCTTCTCGGGCTTGGCCGGTCTGCCTGGCGGTGCCGAAACGGGGATTGCGCTGGGATCATCGCTCATGTTCGCGTCCATGTTGGCATGGCGGCTCCGCGTCAAGTTTTGTTGCTTGGCCTGCGGGGGGTGCACAGTCATAATGACGCAGTGCAGCAAGGGGCAAATAGACGATGAACGATTCTGCAGCGGCCGCTTGGCGCAAGCTGGAATTGCTGCCGAGGCCCGCGCTAACCGCTCTGTTCGCCGCGGATCCCGGACGCTTGAGTGCCTTGTCCGCCCGGCTTGAGCTTGGCGATGAGGGCGGTATATTGTTCGACTGGTCCAAGACCCACCTCGACGCGGCGCATCTGGCAGAGTTCTGCAAGCTGGCTGAAGCAACCGACTTTGCCGGTAAGCGCGCCGCGCTGTTCGCAGGCGAAGTGGTCAATGCCAGCGAAGGCCGGGCCGCTGAACACACCGCCCAGCGCGGGCTTGGCAATGAGGCGAGCGTTGAGGAAGCCGCCATGCTGCACATGCGGATGCGCGGTCTGGTCGAGGCGATTCACGGCGGCGCGCTGGGTCCGGTCAGCCACCTGATCCACATCGGCATCGGCGGCTCGGCGCTGGGGCCGGCGCTGGCAATCGATGCGCTGGCAAGGGACGGGGCCCTGGTAGAAGTCGATGTCGTGTCCAACATTGATGGCTGCGCGCTGGAAGCCGCATTTGCCCGCTGCGATCCCGCCACGACGATGATCGCGGTCGCCTCCAAGCCCTGCACCACCACCGAGACGATGACCAATGCGGCGAGCGCGCTCGCCTGGCTGGACGAAAACGGGGTTGCCGATCCCTATGGGCGGGTTGTTGCGCTGACTGCCTATCCGGAAAAAGCGGTGGAATGGGGCGTCGATGAAACCCGGGTGCTGCCGTTCCAGGAGAGCGTCGGCGGGCGCTATTCGCTGTGGTCGTCGATCGGCTTTCCGGTGGCCTTGGCGCTGGGCTGGGAAGACTTTGCCGCGATGCTGGACGGCGCGGCCACGATGGACCGGCATTTCCTCGATAGCGAGCTGGGCGACAACCTGCCGCTGCGCGCCGCATTTGCCGACTTGCTCTATTCCCGCCTGCGCCAATGCCAGACGCGCGCGGCGTTCGCCTTTGACGAGCGGCTGCGGCTGCTGCCGAGCTATCTCCAGCAGCTCGAAATGGAATCGAACGGCAAGTCGGTGACTGCCAGCGGCAAGCCGGTATCGGCCCCCACCGCACCGATCACCTGGGGCGGGGTGGGCACCGATGCACAGCACGCGGTGTTCCAGCTGCTGCATCAGGGCACGCATCTGGTGCCGGTCGATTTCATCGCCAGCATTGCGCCCGGCGATGCGCTCGATCCGGCGCACCACCGCAACCTGCTCGCCAACTGCTTCGCGCAAGGCGCCGCGCTGATGGCGGGCAAGGCCAGCGACGATCCCGCGCGGAGCTATGCGGGCGACCGGCCTTCGGCGACCTTGCTGCTCGATGACCTGACCCCTGCCAGCTTCGGCGCGCTGCTGGCCTTTCACGAGCACCGCACGTTCGCCAATGCCGTGCTGATGGGGATCAATCCGTTCGACCAGTTCGGGGTTGAACTGGGCAAGGAAATCGCCAAACAGATCGAGGCGGGCGGAACAAGGTTCGATGCCAGCACCGAGGCGCTGCTGGCGGCGGCGGGGATTGGAGGATAGGCGATGCGCGGACAATGCCACTGCGGCGGGGTGAAATTCTCCGCCGATCTGACCGATGGGCTGGACAAGCCGGTGCGCTGCAACTGCACGATGTGCGGCATGAAAGGCGCGGTGATGGTGTTTGCCGCGCTGGGTAGCATCACGGTGACCGAGGGCGAGGAGCTGCTCTCGACCTATCAGTTCCACTCGAATGTCGCCAAGCATCACTTCTGCTCGCGCTGCGGCATTCATGTGTTCCACCAGCGCCGCTTCAACCCGGAACAATACGGGGTGAACACCGCCTGTCTTGAGGGCGTCAGCCCCTATGACTTCGCCGAAGTGCCGGTGTTCGACGGGCAGGATCACCCGAAGGACCGCGACGGCGGGCAAATGGCGATTGCCGGGGTGATGCGTTACGAGCGGGGCTGACTCCCACTAAGCACAGTCACTGCCATTTCCGATTGGCATCTGTGCCCTGCGCAGGCCATATCCGCTCGCATGACAGATTTTGACTATGACCTCTTCGTAATCGGCGCCGGCTCAGGCGGGGTGCGCGCGGCCCGGATTGCCGCATCGCACGGCGCGCGGGTTGCCGTGGCGGAGGAATTCCGCATTGGCGGCACTTGCGTGATCCGGGGCTGCGTGCCCAAGAAGCTGCTGGTTTACGGCTCGAGCTTTGCCCACGAGCTGGAGGATGCGGCGCTGTTCGGCTGGACCCTGGGCGAGAGGAGCTTCGATTGGGGCAAGTTGCGTGACTTTGTCGCGCGCGATGTCGACCGGCTGGAGCAGGCCTACACCGCGACGCTCGCTAACAACAAGGTCGCCCACTTCGCCGAGCGCGCCGTGGTCACCGGGCCCAACTCGGTGCGGCTGGCTGGCGGGCGCGATGTCACCGCCGGGCATATCCTGGTCGCCACCGGCGCATGGCCGGTGATGCCGGAATTTCCCGGCAACGAATTTTGCATCACCTCCAACGAAGTGTTTGATCTGGCCGCGTTGCCGGGCCGGGTGGTGATCCAGGGCGCTGGCTATATCGCGCTGGAATTCGCCGGCGTGTTCAATTCGCTTGGTTGCAACGTGACTGTGGTCAACCGCAGCGACCAGATCCTGCGCGGCTATGAGGAGGCGCTGCGCGACCGGCTGCTGCAGATCACCATGGCGCGCGGCATCGACTACCGGTTCAACAGCCCGATCGAGCGGGTCGAGCGCAATGCCGATGGCAGCTTTGCGGTGACCACAAAGGCACACGATCCGATGACGGCGGACGTCGTGCTGGTTGCCACTGGCCGCCGGCCGAACACGGTGGGTCTGGGCCTCGAAAGCGCCGGAATTGCGCTCGGCGCAAATGGTGAGATCCCGGTCGATGCATACGGCGCCACCAGCTGCCCCAGCATCCATGCCGTCGGCGATGTCACCGACCGCGTGCAACTCACGCCAGTCGCCATCCGCGAGGGCCATGCCTTTGCCGATACCGTGTTCGGCGGCAATCCGCGCACCATCGACTATGACAATATCCCCAGCGCCGTCTTCTCGCAGCCGCCGCTCGCCGGCGTCGGCCTGACCGAGGCTCAGGCGCGCGCGCAGTTCCGCGAGATTAAGGTATTCACCTCGGACTTCCGGCCGATGAAAAACATGTTTGCGCAGCACGCCGAACGCGGGCTCTACAAGCTGGTGGTCGATGCTGCATCGGACCAGGTGCTGGGCGTGCACATGATCGGCCCCGAAGCGCCCGAAGTGCTTCAGGCGGCGGCGATTGCGGTCAAGGCCGGGCTGACCAAGGCCGATTTCGATGCGACGATGGCGCTGCATCCCTCGATGGCGGAAGAGCTGGTGCTGATGCGCTGAGAGCTTGCGGCAACAGCGAAGATCAGATCGCGCCGGCTTCGGCTAACCGCGCCAGCTCCGCCGCATCAAGCCCCAGCAATTCGCCATAAATTTCGCCGTTGTGCTGTCCGACCAGCGCAGGCGCCGCGCGGCGGACTCCTGATGGCGTGGCGGAGAATTTGGGGAAGGCGTTCTGCATCTTCAGCTTGCCGAAGCGTTCGGTCTCGACCTCGATGATCGCCTCGCGCGCGGCGAAATGCGGATCGGCGAGCATTTCGGGCGCGCGGTAGACCTTGCCGGCGGGGATCGAATGTTCGATCATCAGCGCATCGATCTCCTCGATTGTCAGCTGCCTTGACCAGGCATTGATCAGCTCGTCGAGCTCGGTCTGATTTTCGCCCCGGGCGATGTGGGTGGCATAGCTCGGGTCTTCGCCCAGTTCGGGCTGGCCCATAGCCGTCGCCAGCCGCTTCCAGAGCGAATCCTTGTTGGCCCCGATCATGTATTCGCCGTCCTTGCACGAATAGACGTTGGATGGGGCAATCCCGGTCAGCACAGAGCCTGATCGCTCGCGGATCAGGCCCATCTGGTCATATTCCGGAACCAGCCCTTCCATGACCTGCAGCACGCTTTCGTAGAGCGCAGCGTCGATGACTTGGCCTTTGCCGGTCTTGGCGCGGTGGTGCAGCGCGGCGAGAATACCCATCGCGCCATAGCTGGCTGTCAGGGTGTCGCCGATCGAAACGCCCATCCGGCTCGGCGGCCGGTCGGGCTCGCCAACGATGTAGCGCCAACCGCCCATCGCCTCGCCGATCCCGCCGAAACCGGCGCGGTCAGAATAAGGCCCGGTCTGGCCATAGCCCGACATCCGCGCGATAATCAGCCCGGGATTATCGCCGTGGAGCACATCGGGGCCAAGGCCCCATTTCTCCATCGTGCCGGGCTTGAAATTCTCGATCAGGATGTCGGCGGTGGCGATCAGCTTGCGGACCAGCGCCTGGCCTTGGGCAATACGCAAATTTGCGGAGACCGAGCGTTTGTTGCGCGCGATCACTTCCCACTGCACCTTGATCTCGCCCTGGCCCCATTCGCGCATCGGATCGCCGCCGACACCGTTCACCATGGGTGGCTCGACCTTGATCACATCGGCGCCCATGTCGCCAAGCAACTGGCCGCAGAACGGGCCGGCAAGCAACTGACCCATTTCGACGACGCGCAGGCCTTGCAATGCTCCGGTGTTGGACAAGGGACTACTCCGCCGCTTCCAGCATCGGCCAGACCGGCTGGCTGGGCGCGGGCAGGCCGGTTTCCGCGAGGCAATTGGCGCGCAGGGCAGCAATGCCGGGGCCATAATCGAACAGCGCCAGCGGGCCGCGGCTGCTGCGGATTTCCTCCCGCAGCGCCGCAGTCGCCGCCGCATCGACCGTGCCTGCGGCATCCGCAACCACGCCGTAATCACGCGCGCCGTCTGCCGTCACCAGGCCTTGGCTAATCTCCAGTGCGACCAGCGCCGGTTCGCGCTCCAGCGGGTCGCCCCAGCCGCCGCCGCCCCAGGTGATGAAATGCAGCTGGTCGCCCGCCTCGACTTCCACGTCTTCCACCTTGTTGCCGACGATCTGCTGGCTGCCGTCGGCTCTCTCCAGGATCTTGCGCGCGCGAGCGCCCGGCAGGCCGCCGTTGACCCCCCATGGCGGCACAAACCAGCGATCATCGTGGATCGATATCGTGCCGCTCGCGAGCAGCCGGTAAGTCATGTGGATGCCGTTGCCGCCCCGGTGCAGGCCAGCGCCGCCCGAGTCCGGCTCGCACTCGTAACGCTCGATCATCATCGGGAAATAACGCTCGAGGAATTCGTTGGGCACATTGGTGAAGCCCGGCCACAGCGAATGCCCGTCCGGCCCGTCGCCCATCGGCCGCCCGGGGATGCCGCCAAAGCCGATCTGGAACAGCTGGAACCAGTCTCCGCCTTTTCCGGGCCGCGTGTCGTTGCCCGAATAGAACAGATGCGGGCTGGAACTGAAGCCCGCCGCGTTGAGAAATTCGGGCGTCTTCTGGCCCAGCAGCCCGCCCAGAATATCGAAGATCCGCCCCAGTGCGTGGGTGCGTCCCGAGAGCGCAGCGGGGAACTTCGGCTTGAGCAGCGAGCCTTCGGGGATGCGCACATCGATCAGGTCATAGAAGCCGTCGTTGAACAGGATCTGCGGATCGAAGACCATGATCATGTAGATGCCGAAGAACATCTTGAACATGTTTTCATTGAGGAAAAAGTTGATCGAAGCGGCACTTTGCGGGTCGGTGCCGACGAAATCGAGCACCACTTTGTCACCCACACGCCGCATCGTGCATTTGATCTTGTAGGGGCCAAAACCCATGCCGTCGTCGCAGATGTAGTCCTCGAAGCTCACCGGTTGTTCGGCGACGGCCATGGCGATCAGGCTCTTCATCGCGCGATGGTTGCGCGCCAGCAACTCCTGCGTCGCCGAGACATAGACATCGTCGCCGAAACGTGTCGCCATCTCGATCACCCGGCGCGCCGCGACCCGGCACGCGGCGATCAGCGCGTTGAGATCGGCCTGGCACCAGTCGGGCTTGCGGGTCTGGTGCATCACCAGCTTCATCAGATCGGCGTTGTATTCGCCGTTTTTCCAGATCTTGACCGGCGGGATGCGCACGCCTTCCTCGAAGATCGAACGCGCGTTGATCGGCATCGAGCCGACCACTTTGCCGCCGATATCCGACATATGGCCGAACATCGCGGTGTAGGCGATCAGGCGGCCGTCCTTGAACACCGGCAGCAGCACCAGCCAGTCGTTCGAATGGCTGATCGCGCCCTCGCAGCTATAGGGGTCCGACAGGAAGATCATGTCGCCGTCTTCCAGCGTGCCATCAAAGCCCGCCAGGAAGCCGCCGATGAAGCTGCCGAACTGGCCGACGATCATCTTGCCGGTGTGGTCGGCGATCAGCGGGAAGGCATCGCCCTGTTCGCGGATGCCGGGCGACATGGCGGTGCGCACCAAGGTCGCATCCATTTCGATCCGCGCATTGCGCAGCGCGTTTTCCATGATGTCGAGCGTGACGGGGTCGATGGCGACGCGCTTGAACGGGGCGGAATTGGTTTCGACGATGGTGGCGGGCATTACAAAGGCTCCTGTACTTTCCTCTCCATCCGCAGGATGGGGAGGGGGACCACCCGAAGGGTGGTGGAGGGGTTTTCGGAGGGCGTGCAATACCCCTCCACCATGCTGCGCATGGTCCCCCTCCCCATCGATGATGGGGAGGAAATCACTTGGCTAACTCGATCAGGATGTTGCCGACATTGTCGACCTGCGCGACGCAGCCCGACTCGATGAGCGTGGTCGAATCCATTTCGATGACAATTGCCGGGCCGGGGATCACGTCGCCCTGGCGCAATCTGGTGCGGTCATAGATGACTGCGGCCTGCTCGCGCCCGTCCATCCATAGCGTGTGGTCGCGCATCTTTGCCGCCGCCGGATTGCCGTCGCCACGTGGTAGCTCGGCTGCTGGCAGATCCAGCGCCTGGCCCAGGGCTACCGCGCGCAGGTTCACGATCTCATGGGGTGTATCCATGTTGAAGGTGAACAGCCGCAGGTGCTCCTCGTCGAAGCGCGCGAGGATACCGGCGATGCCGTCGCTGCGCAGCGCCTCTGCGGTGATCGTCAGCGGCACTTCGAAGGCCTGGCCGACATAGCGGACATCGACCTCGAAGAGGCTGGTGACATCGCTTTCGGGCACCCCGTCGATCAGCAGTTCGGCGCGGGTCTGGGTGGCCATTTCATCGAGGATCGCGATCAGTTCGTCCGCTTTGGCCGCAGTGGCCAGCCGCGAGAAGCTGCGCGCGGTTTCGGTGCGCATCCGCGTCGTCGCATCGCCAAGCGCGCAGAGCACGCCGGGCGAAACCGGCGAGATTGCGGGCCAGGAGCCCATCAGCCGCGCGACCGCGTTGACATGCAGCGGCCCGGCGCCGCCAAAGCCCATCAGCGCGAAGTGGCGCGGGTCATAGCCTTGCTGCACCGAGATCATCCGCAGCGCGCCGAACATGTTCTCGTTGACGATATCGATGATCCCGCGCGCCGCCGCCATCAGGTCGATCCCCAGCGCATCGGCGATGGTCTGCACCGCTATCTTCGCGCCCTCGCGGTCAAGCTTGAAGCTGCCGCCGAGCAGGTTTTCGGGCAGATAGCCCAGGACCACGTTGGCATCGGTCACGGTCGGCAGCTCGCCGCCCTTGCCATAGGCGACCGGCCCCGGCACCGCGCCCGCCGATTGCGGTCCAACGCGCAGGGCTTTCGTCAGTTCGGGGACATAGGCAATCGAGCCGCCGCCCGCGCCGACGGTCTTCACATCAAGCGAAGATGCGCGCACCGATAGGTGGCCGACTTCCGTGGTGCGCACCCGGCGCGGCTCAAGATTCTCGATCAGCGCGACGTCGGTGGAAGTGCCGCCGACATCGAGCGTCAGGATATTGCGGAACCCGGCATTGCGCCCGACCCATAGCGCGCCGGTCACCCCGCCGGCAGGGCCGGACATCAGGATGCTGACCGGATGCTCCTCGGCCTTCTCGGCGCTCATCAGCCCGCCGTCCGAGCGCAGCAGCGAGAGCTTGCCGGCCATGCCGGCCTCGGCCAGCTTGGCGCGCAGGCTGGCGACATATTTGCCGACGACCGGGCGCACTGCGGCATTGGCGACCGTGGTCAGTGTGCGCTCGTATTCCTGCATCTCCGGCAACACTTCGTGACTGAGCGAGATCGGCACTTCGGGCATGATTTCCGCCGCCAGCGCGCCGACACGGCTCTCATGTGCGCCGTTCACAAAGGCATTGATCAGGCTGACCGTGATCGCTTCGACCCCCCGGGCCTTCAGCACGCCAAGCTGCTCGCGGATGTCGGCATCGTCGAGGCCGCGCACTTCGCGCCCTTCGGCGTCCATGCGGCCTTTGATCGTCACCGTATCCTCCAGCCGTGCCAGCGGGACCGGTTTGGGCCAGATGATCCAGCCGGCAAGACCGCCGGGCACGAAGCTGCGGGCGATCTGCAAGACATGGCGGAAGCCCTCGGTGGTGACGAGCCCGACGCGCGCGCCTTTGCCTTCGAGCACGGCATTGGTCGCCACGGTGGTCCCGTGGAGGAAATATTCGATATCCTGCGGCGCAACCCCAGCCTCCGCGCAGATCGCGGTGACGCCATTGAGGATTCCCTCGCTGCTGTCATGCGGGGTGGATGGCGTCTTGTGTCGCCAGAAGGCGCCGGTATCGACATTGAACAGCAGAAGGTCGGTGAAGGTGCCTCCGACGTCCACTCCCAGGCGGTAACCCATAGTCGTATTCTCCTCAGCCTGCCTTGGGGAAGCGCGGCGCCTGCGCCACCATCCCCGGCAGTTTGCGTCCCATCTCTGCGGCCAGCCAGTGGCTCGCCTCGATCATTCCGGCCAGATCCATGCCCGTGGCCACACCGGCGCGTTCGAGCATGTAGACCACGTCTTCGCTTGGCACATTGCCCGCTGCGCCCGGCGCGAAAGGGCAGCCGCCAATCCCGCCCAGCGCCGCATCGACCGCCGAGGCCCCTGCCTCGACCGCCACCCAGACGTTGGCGAGCCCCGTATTGCGGGTGTTGTGGAAATGGACGCGGACCGGGATCGGATTAATCGCGTGGCGAACACGCGCGACCAGCCGGGCAACATGCGCCGGGTCAGCGACGCCAATCGTGTCGGCCAGCGCGATTTCCGCCGGGCCGGCTTCGGCCAAGCGAAGGGCCATCTCGACTACCCGGTCCTCGGCGACCTCGCCGTCAAACGGACAGCCGAAAGCGGCGGCAATGGTTGCCTGGCCGCTGCGCCCGGCGGCTTTGGCGGCGGCGATGATGGCTATGGCAGTCTCAACCGATTCGTCGCTGGTCTGGCCCTGGTTGGAAATCGCCAGGCCGTCGCTGGCGACGCAGACCGCGCCCAGCTGGTCGATGCGGCCGGTGGCCAGCGCACGGTCGGCCCCGCGCTGGTTCATCACGAGACCGATATAGGTGACGCGCGGATCGCGGGGCAGCCCGGCGCAGACCGCTTCGGCATCGGCCATCTGCGGCACTTTCTTGGGATTGACGAAACTGGTCACCTCGATCCGCCGCGCGCCGCAGGCAATCGAGCGCCGCACGAGTTCGAGCTTGGCCTCGGTCGAGATCAAGGTCTTCTCGTTTTGCAGCCCGTCGCGCGGGCCGACTTCGATGAATTCGATTGTGCGGGTCATCTGGCGTCTCGCTTCGGCATTTGTATACAAATCATGCGGCGGAAAGCTGCGGCTCGCCAAGCTGCGCCTGATAGGCGTCGCGATAGGCATGGAAGGCGCGGCGAATGTGGGCGGTCATGATTGCAGCAGCCCATGTGCCGTCGTTCCGCGCAAAGGCAGCGAGCAGTTCCTCGTGCTCATGGTGCGAGCGTTGCAAGTTCTCCCGGTCATAGTGCTGCGCAGTGCGCCAGACCACCGGCTGTTCGACCAGCAGCCCCAGAACGCTGGCGAGACGCGGCGAGCCAGCGGCCTCAAGAATGATCGCGTGGATCAGCCGGTTGTGCTCGAGAAAGCACATGACATCGGGCTGCGCCGTGCTGACTGCCTCATGAATTCTGCGGTTGTGGGCCCTGAGCTGCTCCAGTTGGAGGCCATTGATCCGCGCCGCTGCCCGCCGCGCGGCATGGCCCTCCAGCATCGCCCGCAGCTCGAACGCGTCTTCCAGATCATTGAGCGACCATTCCGCGACGAAGCTGCGCTGCGATCCGGAGCGGCGGATGAACGTCTCGCCTTCGAGCCGGCGCAGCGCGTCGCGCACCGGGGTGCGCGAAACGCCGCAGGCCTCGGCCAGGGCTTCTTCGCTCAGCTGCGCCCCCGGGGCGAGTTCGCCCGACAGGATCATTGCGCGGATTGCGGCATAAGCATGATCCGAAGCGCGCGACATCAGTCCGTTCCTTAAAGCTTGACCAGTGCCATTTGTATACAATATACCGCGAAGGTATCAAGGCGCGAAAGCCCCACGGCCACCAATGGCCGGCGGCGACGCCGCTCAGGGAGTTAACATCATGCGTTTCAACCGGTTGCTGCTCAGTGTTTCCGCGATTGGCCTCAGTCTCGGCGCGATGCCGGCGCTGGCCCAGGACGCCCAGCCGGGCGCGAGCGAAGACGAAAGTGGCGAAATCATCGTCACCGCGCGCCGCCAGAACGAGCGCCTGCAGGACGTTCCGGCCTCAGTCGCAGTGCTTACCGCCGCCGCGCTGGAAGCGACCGGTGCGAACAAGGCAGAAGATTTCGCCCAGTTGACGCCCGGCGTCACCATCGTCACCGGTACAGCCGAGGCGGGCGATACCCAGGTCAACATTCGCGGCATCAATGGCGCGCGCGATGCTGAAAGCTCGGTTGCGCTGGTGGTCGATGGCATCCTGAAGACCAACACCGCCCAGCTCAACCAGGTGCAAGGCACCCTGCGCCAGGTCGAAGTGCTGAAAGGCCCGCAAGGCGCGCTCTATGGCCGCAATGCCGCCGCTGGCGCGATCGTGCTGCAGACGATCAAGCCCACCGCAGCCTTGTCCGGCGCGGCAAAGGTTTCCTATGCCAATGCCAACACCTGGGATGCCACCGCGCATCTCGCCGGGCCGCTGGGCGAAGGCGCGGGCTTCGTCGTTTCGGGCAATTTCAGCTCGACCGACGGCTTCTATCGCAACCTGTTCCTTGGTAATGCCAAAGTGGTTGACGACAAGCAGAGCTGGGGCATCGACGGCCGGCTGATGTTCGGCATGAACAGCGATACCCAGTTCGATATCAAGGCACGCTATGGCGAATTCCACGGCGCCTCGCTGCCGTTCAACGCCGCCTTCCATCTGCCAAATTTCGCCGCCGTGAACCCCAAGTTCTACGAAGACGTCGATGATCACGTCTTCCGTTTC
>JANPOS010000109.1:0-15684 GCA_031428115.1 Novosphingobium sp.
TGGCATCGGCGATGAATTCGATCGTCCCCGCGCCGACATAATCGACCGCTTTTGCGGCGCGCACTGCTGCGCGGCAAAGCTCTGTTCTGGTTATGGAATCCATCCCCGGCGCAGGCGCTTCCTCGATGACTTTCTGGTGCCGCCGCTGCAGCGAGCAATCGCGCTCGAACAAGTGGACGACATTGCCGTGGCTGTCGCCGAACACCTGCACTTCGATATGGCGCGGGCGCTGGATGTATTTCTCGATCAGGACATGGGCATTACCGAACGATGCGGAAGCCTCGCGCTGGCACGAGGCGAGCGCGTCGGCAAAGAGGCCAGGCGCTTCCACCAGCCGCATCCCCTTGCCGCCGCCGCCTGCGACGGCCTTGATGAGGACCGGATAGCCGATGGCCTTGGCTTCCTTGGCCAGATGCGCCGGATCCTGGTTCTCGCCAAGATAGCCCGGCGTGACCGGCACGCCTGCTTCCGCCATCAGCTTTTTGGCCGCGTCCTTGAGGCCCATGGCGGTGATCGAATGCGGGCTGGGTCCGACCCAGACGAGGCCGGCGTCGATCACGCTTTGGGCAAATGCGGCGTTTTCGGAGAGGAAGCCATAACCGGGATGGATTGCTTCCGCGCCGGTTTGCTTTGCGGCGGCAATGATCCTCTCGCCGACCAGATAGCTCGCGCGCGCCGGGCTTGGGCCGATGTGCACCGCCTCGTCGGCGCTCCGCACATGCAGCGCTTGCGCATCGGCGTCCGAATAGACCGCAACCGTGCGGATACCCATGCGGCGCGCGGTGCGGATAATCCGGCAGGCGATTTCGCCGCGATTGGCGATGAGGAGAGATTTTATCACTTAACAATTTCCAAGACATGAGTGGCGAAGTGCGATGTATCGAATGTGACTAATGGCTTGCTATCGACGGGCGCAAAAAACCAACTGCTATCCGAAATCACGCGCAGGTAATGCCCCGGAGTTCTTGTTTTTCCTTTCTCACTGGTGCGATCACTCCAAGCGACAAAATCTTTTGCAGCACGTGGCGTTTGTTGAACAATTATACTATCATGCTTTGGCACGGAGCCAGTCCAAATATCAGATTTCGGACTAAGTGATTCTAGACAATCAAATTCACTCATTCCCTCTTGATTAAACGATGCTTCAACCAGCCGAGAAAATGGGAGAGATGTATTTATTTCACATACAAGATATGCCTTTCGATCAAACTGCAAATGCCAACCAGGTGTAATTAACATCCGAAATGAAGTGCCCTGCTTTAATCTTTTTTCGACAAACCTGTTGCTCTCACTCCATGAGCGACAAAGAGTGTTACGCGCATAACGCTTTATCCAAGTTGAATTCCAAGCATTGCGCCCCCAAGACACTTGATATAGCAAAATGGGAGTTGAGGCTGAAAGCAGGTTCTCGCTTGGCGATGGAGCTCGCCTAGCCAGAAGATTCTGACGTAACTCCTCTACTGCTTTAAGTAAGCGGCTCCTCAATTGCGACTGTGATTCCGAATCAGAGGGTTTCTTTCGGAAGTCTTCTAAATGGAAAACGTTTGACACAACTTCCCCCTCACATCCGGAACACCCCAAACGCCGGCCGATCCGGTATCGGCGCTTCCAGACACGCCGCCAGCGCCAGCCCCAAAACCTCGCGCGTCTGCGCGGGATCGATCACCCCGTCATCCCACTGGCGCGCGGTGGCGTAATACGGATTGCCCTCGTCCTCATACTTCTGCCGGATCGGCGCCTTGAAGGCCTCGGCCTCGCGCTCGTCCCACTTGGCCGCATCGCGGTGAACCGTCGCCAGCACTGACGCCGCCTGTTCGCCGCCCATCACCGAAATCCGCGCATTGGGCCAGGTGAACAGGAACCTTGGCGAATAGGCCCGGCCGCACATGCCATAATTGCCCGCGCCGAAGCTGCCGCCGATCAAAACCGTGATCTTGGGCACGGTCGCCGTCGCCACGGCGGTCACCAGCTTGGCCCCGTGCTTGGCGATGCCTTCGGCCTCATACTTGCCGCCGACCATGAAGCCCGAGATGTTCTGCAGGAACAGCAGCGGCACCTTGCGCTGGCAGGCGAGCTCGATGAAATGCGCGCCTTTTACCGCACTTTCGGAAAACAGGATGCCGTTGTTGGCAAGGATGGCGACCGGCATCCCGTGGATATGCGCGAAGCCGCAGACCAGCGTCGAGCCATAGAGCGCCTTGAACTCGTGGAACTCGGATGCGTCGACGATCCGGGCGATGACTTCGCGCACATCATAGGGCTCGCGGACATCGCCTGGCACCACCGCGTAGAGCTCTTCGGCGGCATATTTCGGCGGGCGCGGTTCTTTCAGCGGCAGCCCATGCTGATGCACCGGCCCCAGATGGCTGACCACATCGCGCACGATGGTCAACGCGTGCTCGTCGTTTTCGGCGAGGTGATCAGTGACGCCAGACTTGCGGCTGTGCAGATCGCCCCCGCCCAGCTCTTCCGCCGAGATCACCTCGCCGGTCGCGGCCTGCACCAGCGGCGGCCCCGCAAGGAAGATTGTGCCCTGCTCCTTAACGATCACGCTCTCATCACTCATCGCCGGAACGTAAGCCCCGCCGGCGGTGCAGCTGCCCTTCACACAGGCGATCTGGGCGATGCCCTTGGCGCTCATGTTTGCCTGGTTGTAGAATATCCGGCCAAAATGGTCGCGGTCGGGGAAGACTTCGGCCTGATGCGGCAGGTTCGCCCCGCCCGAATCGACGAGGTAGATGCACGGCAGGTGGTTCGCCTCGGCAATCTCATGCGCGCGCAAATGCTTTTTCACGGTCGAGGGATAGTAAGTCCCGCCCTTCACCGTCGCATCGTTGCACACGATCATGCATTGTCGGCCCGAAACGCGGCCGATCGCGGTGATGAGGCCGGCGCCCGGGATATCCTCGCCATAAAGCCCGTTCGCCGCAAGCTGGCCGAGCTCCAGCAAGGGCGAGCCGGGATCGAGCAACCGCTCGACGCGCTCGCGGGGCAACAGCTTGCCGCGCGCGGTATGCCGGTCGCGCGATTTCTGGTCGCCGCCCAGCGCCGCCTTGGCAACGCGAGTCCGCAGCTCGGCGGCCAGTGCGCGGTTGTGGGTGTCCCGCGCCTTCGCCTCCGGGCTGTCGAGGTTCAGGCTGGTGGTCAATACTGGTGCACTCACATCATCCTCCGTGCAGCGGCGCGTAGAACACCAGCGCGCCGGGACCAAGCGGCAAGTCGAATGCAACCCAGCTTACCACCATGGCGATGCCCGCCGCCATGAAACACAGCGCATAGGGCAGCATCAGCGCCAGCAGCGAGCCAACCCCGAAGCTCTTGTCCCAGCGCCGGGCAAAGCCGAGCACCAGCGGGAAATAGCTCATCAGCGGGGTCATGATGTTGGTGTAGCTGTCGCCCATCCGGTAGGCCGCCGTGGTCATCTCCGGGCTGATCCCCAGCAGCATGAACATCGGCACCACCACCGGGGCCATCGCGCTCCACTTGGCCGAGGCCGAGCCGATGAACAGATCGAGGAAGCTCGACATCATCTGCACCGCGAGCAACAGGAAGGGCGCGGGCAGGCCCAGCGATTCGACCGCGCGCGCCCCGTCGATGGCGAAGATCGGGCCGAGCCGCGACCAGTTGAACATGGCGACGAAATGCGCGGCAAAAAAGACGAAGACGACATAGGGGGCAAGGCTGCGGATACCGTGCTGCATCATGTCAATGACATCGCTGGCATTGCGGATGCTGCCGGTTGCCTTGCCGTAAGCATAGCCGGTGAGGAAAAACAGCAAGGCAAAGCCAGGCACCAGCGAGCCGAACAACGGCTGCATCCCTGCGGTTCCGGGCTTGGTCTCGTCGATCAGCGGCGTGAAGCCCGGGATCAGCGTCAGCGCGGCGAATAGCGCGACGACCGCAAGAGCGGCAATGCCCGCTCGCCTGAGACCGCGGCCTTCGGCCTCGCCCAGTTCGGGCTCGTCGTCCATCTTCTCCGCCCGGGCCTTCGCTGCAGCATCCCATTTGCCGAGCCTGGGTTCGATCACCCGGTCGGTGAGAAACCAGATCAGCGGCACAAAAATGATCGTCGCCGAAAGCGTGAACCACCAGTTGCCGACCGGGTTCATCGTCCAGCCTGGTTCGACGATCCGCGCCGCTTCCTGGGTGAAGCCGAACAGCAGCACGTCGAGCTGACCCGGCGTGACATTGGCCGCCAGCCCGCCCGATACGGCGGCGAAGGCGGCAGCAAGCCCGGCCAGCGGATGGCGGCCTGCTGCGGCAAAGACGATCGCCGCCAGCGGGATGAAGACGACATAGGCGGCGTCCGAAGCATAGTGTGAGAGAATGCCGATCATGGCGATGATGGGCGTCAGCACGGACCTTGGCGCGCCGCGCAAGGCGGCGCGGATCAGTGCGGAAAACATGCCGGTGCGCTCAGCCACCGCAGCACCCAGCATGATCGTCAGGATCAGGCCCAGCGGGGCAAAGCCGGTGAAGGTCTTGGGCATTTCGACAAGCAGGCGGGTGACGTTGTCTTCGGTCAGCAGGCTGGTGGCGCGGTAGGTCAGCTCGCCGTCTTTCAGATCGCCCCAGAGCGGCGCTTCCTTGCCCGAATAGGGCAGCGAGGCCGACCAGCCGAGCCATGATCCCAGCACCGACAGCAGCACCAGCACCAGAATCAGCCAGACAAAGATCATCGCCGGATCGGGCAATTTGTTGCCCAGCCGCTCGACCATGCCGAGCAGTCCGCGCTGTTTGCTGCCTTCGAATGCCGCCATGTTCGTGTTGCTCCCTGCTGCCGCCCGGTTACGCGTTCCGCGTCGGCTGGTCCAGCCGGGGCAAAGCGTTAAAGCGCAGGATTGCCCTTTGACTCGGCCATTTGCCCACCCTAGCCTTGGCGACAAAGACACAACGGAGAGACTGAAAAATGGCACGCGCAACAATCCTGGGCACCGGGATCGAATACGAATTGCATGGCAAGGATGGCGATCCCGCCGTCGCGCTGACCCCGGGCGGGCGCTTCACCATGGACGTGCCGGGCCTGCGCGAATTCGCAGGCGAACTCGCCAAGGGCGGACGGCGGGTGCTGATCTATGACCGGCCCAACTGCGGCTATTCCGACGTCTGCCTGGAGGGCGAGAGCGAGAGTGAGAACCAGGCCGAGCGGCTCGCCGGCCTCATTCGCCATCTGGATCTCGGGCCCACGGTGATCGCCGGCGGCTCGGGCGGCGCGCGGGTCTCGATGCTCGCGGCATCGCGCAATCCCGATATCTGTTCGCACCTCGCCATGTGGTGGATCAGCGGCGACCCCATCGGGCTGATGCAACTCGCCACCTATTATTGCGGCGAGGCGGCCTCGCTTGCAAGCAAAGGCGGCATGGCAGCGGTGATGGAAGCAACCAGCTGGGCCGAGAATTTCGCCAAGAACCCCAAGGCGCGCGAGACGATCCTCGCCATGGACCCCGACCGCTTCATCGCGGTGATGCAAAAATGGGCTTCGGCCTATGTGCCATCGGACATCTCGCCGGTGCCGGGGATGAAGCCGATTGACTTCGCCCGGCTGACGATGCCGACGCTGGTGTTCAAGAGCCACAAGGGCGACATTTCGCACACCGAGACCACCAGCCTGTGGGTCCACCGGCTGATCCCGCATTCCAGGCTGGTGATCCCGCCCTGGCGCGATGATGAATGGAACTACCAGTCGGGCGAAACAGCGGCCGGCAAAGGCCACAGCCTGTTCACCAGCTGGCCCAAGCTGGCGCCGGTGATCCTCGGTTTCGTCAGCAAGTGATCCCCGCAAGCTATTGATAGGACTATAATCATGGCCAGTACTGGCATCTTTTCCGGCGTGCGGGTGATCGAGCTCGCGCAATATGTCTATGTTCCGGGTGCCGGCGTGATGCTGGCGGACCAGGGCGCCGAAGTGATCAAGATCGAGACCATCGATGGCGATCCCTACCGCACGCTGAAAGCCGGCGGTGACCGCAATCTCGGCAATATCAACATCGCCATGGAGCAGAATAACCGCAACAAGAAGAGCGTGGCGCTCGACCTCAAGAGCGAGGAAGGCCGCGAGGCGTTGCTCAAGCTGATCGAGACAGCGGATGTTTTCCTCACCTCGCTGCGCCCCAAGGCGATTCGGGGCCTGCGGCTCGATGTCGCCGACTTGCGCGCGCGCAACCCGAAGCTGATCTATGTGCGCGGCAACGGCGCAGGCTTTCGCGGGCCCGAGGCCAACCGGCCGGGCTATGACGCCTCGGCCTTCTGGGCGCGCGGCGGCGCCTGCTATGCTTTCACCCGGCCCGGCGAACAGCCGACCTCTCCGCGCCCGGCTTACGGCGATCACACCGGCTCGGTGGCGCTGGCTTTCGGCATTGCCTCGGCGCTGTTCCACCGCGCGCAGACCGGCGAGGCCACCGTGGTCGAGAACTCCTTGCTGGCAACCGCCGCCTGGGTGCTCTCGGGCGACCTGACGCTGGTGCAGCTGCCGCAATACCAGACCCACCCCAAGGTCTCGATGCGCCGCCCGCTGACCTACAGCTATGCCGCCCGCGACGGCAAGATGATCCAGCTGATGATCCTCAATCCCCAGCCGCGCTGGGCCGCGCTGTGCAAGGTTTTCGGGCTCGAGGAGATCGAGAACGACCCGCGCTTTGCCACGGATGACGCACGCAATGGCAATGGCGATGCCCTGATCGAGATTCTCACCGCCCGCATCGCCACGCGCACTTTCGCCGAATGGGAACCGCTGCTCGAAGCGATCGACATTCCCTGGGAACTGATCAGCTCGATCGAGGATGTGACCAAAGACCCGCAAGTCCACGCCAACGGCATGATGCGCAAGATGACGGTAGGCGAGACCGAGGTCGATATCGTCGCCGGGCCGACTTCGTTTGACGAGAAGCTGTTTTCCCGCGAACCGGTGGCATCGCCGGTGCTGGGCGCGAATACGGCAGAATTGCTGACCCAGGCTGGCTACAGCGCCGAAGCCATCGCCGACATGAAAGCCCGGGCCATTGCGGCCTGATGCGGGAGAAAAGCCAATGAACCGTTTCGAAGCCCCATTCCCGCGCGGCAAGTGCCCGATTTACAGCTTCGGGCCTGACGACAAGGCGGCGCCGCTGGTGCTGTTCTTCCCCGATGCCTTCGGCCCGCGCGAGGCGTCGTTCGCGGTAGCCGAGGAGCTGGCTGGCGAAGGCTGGCGGGTGCTGATGCTCGACCAGTTCTATGAGGCGATCCCCTATGCGCCGCTGACGCCCAAATCGCTGTTCGAGGAAGGCCCGGAGCGCGACCGGGTGATGCAGATGTTCATGTCGATCACCATGACCAAGGTCGATGAAGATGTGACCGCGATGCTGGCGCTGGCGAGCGAGCTTTCCGCCCCGGACGCGCCCTTCGCGGCTATCGGTTATTGCATGGGCGGGCGCTATGCGCTCAGCGCCGTCACCGCCAGCCAGCGGGTGAAGTTCGCCGGGGCATTTCACGCCAGCAACATCGCCCCGGCGCAGGGCGACAGCCCGCATTTGCGATTTTCGGGCAACAAGGCGCGCATCTATATCGGCGTCGCCGGGATCGACCCGACCTATGGCGCCGCAGAACATGGACGGCTGGCGCAGGCGCTGCGCGAGGCCGAGGTTGACCATATCATCGAGACCTACCACCGCATGGGCCATGGCTGGGTCTATCCGGACCTGGCGATCTACGATGCCGCTGGCGCGGCAAAGCACATCGCCCGGATCAAGGAACACTTTGCCGAGGTGATGGCATGATCAACCGAACGAAAACCGCAATTGCGCTTGCCGCCGCCATGCTGCTGGCCCCCGCAGGCACACGGGCAATCGAGCCGCCGATGCTGGTGTCCGGCGGCCAGCTCGACCCGGGCTTTCCCGGCGCGGACGTCTATATCGGCAGTCCGGCCAGCCCGGCAGTGCCGACCACGCCCGCCTGCGCCATGGCCGAACGCTATGTGACGCTGATCAACGCCGGCAAATATGCCGAAGTCGCCGCGCTTTATGCCGACACCGCGACTTTCCTCGAGCCGATGCGCCCGACCTTGCGCGGCCGCGCAGAGATCGATGGCTTCTACACCAGCCGGATCGGCGCCATGGCCCCGAAAATCGCCGCGACCTCCTATCTCGGCAACGCAGCCGAATGCGTGGTCGCACTTGCGCTGCAAACCACGATCGCCGGACAGCCGCGCTGGGTGATGGTCTCGGTCGACCATTTCATTTTGGGCGCAGACGGCAAGATTGCGAGCATGACCGCCTATGCGCGGCCGGTGCGCAATTAGAGCGCAGCAAGCACTTTCTCAGCATCGAAACCCGCCAGCGGCTCGCCCGTGCCTGCCGACCAGTCGGTCAGCCAGTTCGGCGTGCGGGTCGAGGTTGCCGCCTGGGGCAGCTGATAGTTGTAGCACACCCCCATGCGCTGCGATCCGGGCTCGGCGGCAGTGAGTTCGGCCGGCGCGGTATATTGGCGCACGCCCGAGACGAAGACCGCGCGGCGCAGCATGGTCGCGCGCTCGGCATCGCGGGGCGAGAGCTCGCGCTTCCACTGCGACAGCTGGCGCAAGTCGCGGCCTTCCCCTGCGATGGCAGTTCCGCTCAGCTGCCATCGCATCACCTCGGCCCCGTTTTCCGTCATCGTCGCCGTGGTGCGCTCGTCGATCCGGTCGGCAACGCGCATGTCGATGGTGGTCGGCGCGGTATCATCGGCATGGGCCGCGAGCACCACCGCAAGATCGAACAGGTGGGTGCAATGCTGCGCCGGATCGCGGGCGGCGACATCGCTCAGCAGCGCGCCGGTCAGCTCGCCCGCGATATGCGGTGCCGCGCCCGGACATGCCGTCCAGGGATGCCGCAGCGCCGCAGCGCGGGCGCGGACAATGCGGCCATTTTCGTGATCGAACCGCATGTGAAAGCGGTGAACGTCATCCTCCAGCGCGCCGCCGATCCATCCGGATCCGGGCTGGATAATCACGCGCCGCCACAGGCCGGTCGGCCACTCGGGAAAGATTTCGTCTGGCATGGCAGTCCTCTCTCCCCTCTCGCTTGCGGGAGGGGTCGGGTGAGGGCCTGTTATCCCGCCCCAGGTCAACATGCCCTCCCCTAACCCCTCCCGCAAGCGGGAGGGGAATCAACTTTCCGAGAAGGCAAATGGCTCGGCATCGCGCCGGTAATCATCGGGCAGGATATCGCGGCCAATCGGCGGCAGCGCGCGCGCGGCGCACTGCGCGCGCTGGCACAGTGCGCAAGTCACGCCGATCGGGGTCGGCTCGACCTTGGCCGGATCGAGGCCGCGCGCATAGACCAGCTGCGGCGCGTCCTCGGCAGCGCAGGCGAGCGCGATGGCGCGCATGACGCGCGGCCGGCCATGCCCGCCCCCGCCCGCCGTGACCGTCCGCGCGATCGAAAAGAAGCGCATGCCATCGGGGAGTTCAAGCCACTGCGTCACCACTTCGCCAGGCGTGCGGAACACCGAATGGACGCTCCACAACGGGCAGCCGCCGCCGTGCGCGGCAAACGGAAAGCCCGCTCCGTCGAGCCGTTTGGAGACGTTGCCCGCGGAATCGAGGCGGATGAAGAAAAACGGCACGCGGGCCATGCCGGGCCGGCCAAGCGTGGTCAGCCGGTGCGCGGTCTGCTCGAAACTGGTGCCGAACTGGCGGCTCAGCGCCTCGATGTCATAGCTCTGCGCTTCGACGGCTGCGGCAAATGCGCCATAAGGCATCAGCAATGCCGCCGCGCCATAGCCCGCCAGTGCCCGGCGGACGAGCACCCGCGCGGTGTCGCTGGAGAGGTCCGCGCCGCGCACCACGGCGGAAATGTCGGCGCGCAGCGCGGTGTAGGCGATATGGACGGCGAGCTGGTAGGCTCGGCTCGAGCGATCGAGCGTCTCGTCAATCAGCAGCTGGTCATTGTGCCGGTCATAGCGGCGCATGGCTCCGGCGATGACCTCGTGCGGCAGGAAGCGCACCCGGGTGCCGCGCGCCTTGAGCCAGCCTTCCGCCCCGCCGCTTGCCGCCAGCTCGGCGGCGAGCGCCTCAGCGCGGATGTCGATGGCGCCGAAATAGTTGTGCTGGGCGGCGACGAACCGCCGCGCCTCGCCGACCGGATCGAGCCCACTGCCCGTGCCGCCTTCGGTGCGCTGTTCGGCGAGCACCTGCTGTTCACGCCGGTATGCACCGTGCAGCCGCAGCAGGGCCTCGCTGATCCCCGGGAAATTCGCCGCTACATCGGCAACTTCCAGTGGCGGCAGGTCGATATCGGCGAAGATTGGATCGCGCAGCGCCTGGGTGAGGCGGCGGGCATAATCGCCGCCGTCATCGCCCGCGAGATCGGCAACATCGAGCTTGTAGGCGCGCGCCAGCCGCAGCAGCAGCGGCACCGTCAGCGGGCGCTGGTTGCGCTCGAGCAGTGCAACATAACTGGGCGAAATCTCGAGATCCTCGGCCATCGCGTGCTGGGTGAGCCCCAGCTCGCGCCGCAGCCGCTTGAGCCGGGGCCCAAGATAGAGAGGTTGCGATTCAGCCATTTGCCCAGCATTGTCAATTTCACACAACTTTACAAGGAATATATGTAAAGTCTTACAGACTGACTCCGCCATGGCTTGCCGCAACGCACCATAGCGCACAATTGCGCCGCTCTGGTTCCAATACAATCAAGGAATGCGCACCGTGACTTACCAGCAATCGATCATCGCCTCCACCAAAGCCATCGGCCGGTTCCAGGAGAGCTGGACCGGGATCGAGCCCGAATCGGTCGCGCGCATGCGCCTGCAGAACCGCTTCCACACCGGTCTCGACATCGCCCGCTTCACCGCGGCGACGATGCGCCGCGACATGGCCGCCTATGACGTCGATCCGGCTGAGTACACCCAGTCGCTCGGCTGCTGGCATGGCTTCATCGGCCAGCAGAAGCTGATCGCGATCAAGAAGCATTTCGGCACAACCAAGCGCCGCTATCTCTACCTTTCCGGCTGGATGATCGCCGCGCTGCGCAGCGAATTCGGCCCGCTGCCAGATCAGTCCATGCACGAGAAGACCAGCGTTCCGGCACTGATCGCCGAACTGTATACTTTCCTCAAGCAGGCCGATGCGCGCGAACTCGGCATGATGTTCCGCGATCTCGATGCCGCGCGCGCCAAGGGCGACGCGGTGGAGGTCAAGCGGCTCGAACATGCGATCGACAATTACGAGACCCATGTGGTGCCGATCATCGCCGATATCGATGCGGGCTTCGGCAATGCCGAGGCGACTTACTTGCTGGCAAAGAAGATGATCGAGGCGGGCGCCTGCGCGCTGCAGATCGAGAACCAGGTGTCGGATGAAAAGCAGTGCGGCCATCAGGACGGCAAGGTCACTGTGCCACACGAGGACTTCCTCGCGAAGATCCGCGCCTGCCGCTATGCTTTCATGGAGCTGGGCATCGACGACGGCATCATCGTCGCGCGCACCGATTCGCTGGGCGCTGGCCTGACCAAGCAGATTGCCTTCAGCTGCGAGCCCGGCGATCTGGGCGACCAGTACAACGCATTCCTCAATTGCGACGAAGTGGCCCCCGGTGAGCTTTGCCACGGCGACGTGCTGATTGCCCGCGATGGCAAGCTGATGCGTCCCAAGCGCCTGCCCAGCAACCTGTTCCAGTTCCGCCCCGGCACCGGCGAGGACCGCTGCGTGCTCGATTGCATCACCAGCCTGCAGAACGGCGCCGACTTGCTGTGGATCGAAACCGAAAAGCCCCACATCGAGCAAATCGCCGGCATGGTTGACCGCGTCCGCAAGGTCATTCCGAACGCCAAGCTGTGCTATAATAATTCGCCGAGCTTCAACTGGACGCTGAACTTCCGCCAGCAGGTGTTCGACGACCGGCTGGCAGCGGGCGAGGACCTCTCGGCCTATGAGCGCGCGCGCCTGATGAGCATCGACTATGACACGACCGATCTCGCCATCGAAGCCGACGAGCGCATCCGCACCTTCCAGCGCGATTCAGCCGCGCGCGCCGGCATCTTCCACCACCTCATCACCCTGCCGACCTATCACACCGCCGCGCTGAGCACCGACAATCTGGCGCGCGAATACTTTGGCGAACAGGGTATGCTGGGCTATGTGAAGAATGTGCAACGCGAGGAAATCCGCCAGGGGATTGCCTGCGTGAAGCACCAGAACATGTCGGGCAGCGACATCGGCGACGACCACAAGGAGTATTTCTCCGGCGAGGCCGCGTTGAAAGCATCCGGCAAAGACAACACGATGAACCAGTTTGCAGCCTGAGCCAGAAGGAATCAGTAACATGCCTGAACCCGCCCGTGCCCGCGCCGTCCTGTCGAACGAGGACTTCAAGCTGCTGAAAGAAGCCGTGCGCTTCTATCTCCAGAACAACGAGGATGCGCCCGACGCTTCGAAGTACTCCAATCTCTATCACCGCCTCGGCAGCGCCAGCCGCGGCTGACCCCAATACACTTTCCTGGGGAGGAAAGCTTGGCCCGCCGCGCCATCCCTGACGCGGCGGGCCATTCTATTTTGCGCATCATGCGGTAAATGCGCTATTGGCCGGGCTGTATTCAGGGAGCCCCGCTTGATGGCCGAGAACGAGCCCGTCTATTCCGTCCATGCAATCCAGCTGGTGCGCACCGCAGTCCAGGCCAACCTGACGCTCAGCCAGATGGCCGACCAGAAGGCCTCGATGCTGCTGGCGGCAACGCTGGTGGTCTTCACCATCTCGATCGGCCAGGCGGGCAGCGGCCCCCATGCCCCGGCGCTGCTGGTGCTGGCGCTGTTTGCCTTTCTTGCCGCACTGTGCGCGATTCTCGCCGTAGTACCGCTGGTTGCGAACCCGGCGGCGCATCCAGATGAGGCCAATCTGCTGTTTTTCAGCGCGTTTTCCGACCTCGACGAGGCCGAGTTTTGCAATCGGCTGTTGCCCCGCCTGACCAGCGACGAAGGCGTGTTTCGCGTCATGCTGCGCGATCTTCATCAGAACGGACAGGTGCTCCAGCACAAGAAATATCGCTGGCTCGGGCGCGCCTACTGGCTGTTCCTCACTGGATTGGTGCTGGCAGGGCTGTCGCTCGTCGCGATCAATCTGCCAGCGGCAAGCGGGCTGTAGCCATGCTGATCGGCCAGATCACCGATATCCACATCGGCTTCGAGCCCGGCAATCCGGACGAGCCAAACATGCATCGGCTCCGCGCCGTGCTGGAGCGGCTGTTTGACGGTCCGAACCGGCCAGACCTGCTGCTGCTGACCGGCGATCTCACTGAAAACGGCGACGCGGAGAGCTATGCCCTGCTTGCCGCCGCGCTCGCTTCGGCACCCTGCCCGGTGCTGGCGATCCCGGGCAATCACGACAACCGCGCCGAGCTCGCCAAGGCGTTCCCGCAGATCGGCGAGGCCAGCGGTTTTCAACACTACGCGCACGATGCCGGCGACTTGCGGCTGCTGATGCTCGATACATTCGAGCCCGGCCGCCACGGCGGAGCCTTCTGCGAGGCCCGCGCGGCCTGGCTTGCCGAGCGCCTCGCCGAAGCGCCCGAAACGCCGACCCTGATCGCCATGCACCACCCGCCGATCGTCTCGGGGATAGACTGGATGGACCCCGATCCCGGCGAGCCGTGGATCGCCCGCTTTGCCGATGCGACGCGCGGCCACAGCCAGATCAAGGCGCTGATGTGCGGCCACTTGCACCGCGCCATCGCCGCCGTCTGGCAGGGCGCGGCGCTGGTGGTCGGGCCTTCGACGGCCCCCTCGGTGGCGCTTGATCTCTCGCCCATCGACGCTGGTGACCCGGACGGGCGGGCGCTGATCCGCGATGCTCCGCCCGGCTATGCGCTGCACCGCTGGGACGGGCGAGGTCTGGTGAGCCATTTCGAGCGCGTCGGCGGCTATGAAGACGTGGCGCGTTTCGATGCCGACTTGCAGCCGATGATCCGGGGAATGCTGGCTGAGCGGGGCTGACGCGCGGAAGGCCTTCCAAGCCATTCAGCCTCGGTCTATGCTGCTGCGCGGACACCCTGCGTGATCGCCGGTTTGGAGATGGTCTTGATGAACCTGCATAGGCCAATGCTGCCGCTCCTCGCCCTCGTCCTGCCGCTTGGCCTGGCCGCCACGCCCGCCGCCGCCGAGACCATTGCCGAGTTGACCGCGCTTTCGCGCGGCAGCGCCGCACCGGCTGGCGGGATATCGCTCGCTCGCCGCCAGATCGGCCGCGGCGAGTTGACCGATGCCCTGGCAACGCTGGAACGGGTGCTGATCAACTATCCATATGCACGCGATGCGCAATTGCTGCGCGCTTCGGTGCTGTGCCAGCTTGACGACCGCGCCGGATCAACCGCCGAATTCGGTCAGCTGCGGGGGCGCGGAGTTTCCGGGCAGGCACTGGACCAGGCGATCCGCGAATGCGACGCGCTCTCCCGCCAGCGGCCCGCACGATGAGCCGCGCCCGCACAGCCCCCTTGCTGACGGGTGCGCTGGCTGCCGCGCTGGCCTCATGCCTCGCGCCTGCCGCCGCCAACGCGCCCACGCAAGTCGGCATCGCCGCCGCCGTGCTCAACCGGGTGACCATCGCCCGGGGCGGCGCGGTGCAGATGCGCCCCGCCGTGCTGCGCCAGCAGGTCGCGCTGGCCGACCGCGTGGAGACCGGCGCGCGCAGCCAGTTGCAGATCCTGCTGCTTGACCGTTCGACTTTCACGGTGGGGGCGAACGCAAGGCTGAGCATCGACCGCTTCGTCTATGATCCCGCCCAGGGCCGCTCAATGAGCGCGAGCGTCGCCAAGGGTGCCTTCCGCTTCATGTCGGGCCGGCCCAGTCGCAGCGGCGCTTCGTCGATCACCACGCCGGTCGCCAGCATCGGCATCCGCGGAACGATCATCGATGGCGTGGTCGGTGCGGATGCCATCGCGATTGCCAATGGCGAGCGCAGCATTGGCGGCGGGCGCGATTCCGATCCCCAGACTGCCACGCTGATCGTGCTGCGCGGCCCGGGCGCGAATACGCGGGGCAATGCCGTGCCCGGCGCCATTTCGGTGAGCGCGGGCGGCAAGACGGTTGCGCTCGAACGGCCGCTGCTGGCGGTCTATGTGCCGCGTGCCGGCGCACAGCCGATTGGCCCATTCGCCATTTCGCTCTCGGGGCTGACCCGGCTGCAAGGGTTGATTTTCCCGTCGCTGGCCGAATGGCGGCTGGCAAATCTGCCGCTGCCGAGCGGCTCGGGGCCCATGCCGGTGCCACAGCGCCGCCAGCGCCCGCGCCCGGCTTTGGGGGGCGATCCCGATGGCTCCTACGGCGGTGAATCTTCGCCGGGCGGCGGGCCAGGGCCGGGCGGCATGATCCCGTCCTACGGCGCCGGAATGCCCACCATGCCTGCGATGCCGCGCCGCGCGGCCTCAAGTCCGCCGCAAGATCCGCCCGCGCGCACGGCCACGACGCGACAGCAAACTGTTCCCGCTGGCGAGCCCGCCCCCGCCGCCGATCCGCCGCGCTATCAGGAGCCAACCCCGCCGCCGCCAGTTCAGGCCGCGCCGGAACCCGCGCCGCAAGCGCCGCCGCCGACCTATGAGGAGCCGACTCCCACGCCGACGTCGGCCTTGCCGCCGCCCCCCCCCCCTCCTACGCCAACGCCGCCCGGACCGGACAATCCCCCCACCCCCAGCGCTTCGCCGCCCCCCACAGAAAAAGACATGTCATACAGTTACAACCCCCCCAAC
>JANPOS010000110.1:0-148777 GCA_031428115.1 Novosphingobium sp.
GCACCGGGTGTTCGTGGCGAAGGCCGAGATCGGCGCGTGCTGGCAGAAGACCTCCAAGGAAGGCCGCGACTATCTCTCGATCAAGCTCGACGATCCCAGCTTCACCGCCCCGATCTTCGCCAGCCTGTTCGCCGACGAAGACGGCAAGACGTTCAACCTGATCTGGTCGCGCGCCCGCACTTCGAACGGCCGCTGACCAACGCACCCACGCCCCGCCCGGTTCTGCCGGGCGGGGCTTTGAGGGACGGCCACAATCGACTCGGCAGTCAGAACCGGGGATCGTCAACAATCCCCACAACCCTTAGAAGGGAAAATATCATGTCCATCTTCTCATGGTTCCAAAACTGCTTCAGCAGCACGTTTGGCGGCAGATCCCAGTCAACAACCGGGATCAACCCGGCATCCGGCCTGCCCATGGCAGTCGGATTCGATATCCAGGGCAATCCCTTTGGCACCAATCTCCACAGCCACCATGGATCGTTCATCTCGCATGACAGCCATCAACATTGGTGCAGCAATCATTATGATCACTTGCACCGCAGCGGCGGATCAAGCTTCAACGACTGGTAACCCAGCGGGTCATCCCGCCTTTGCCCCGCGCTTCATCGGGATGACCTTGCCACCTTCGCGTAGCTGGTCGAGATAGTTGCTCCACCACTGCGCCATGCGGACGCGCTCGTCCCAATAGTTGCCGCGATTGCAGGCCCCACGCACGGCGTTGCTGTCGCCATGCGCCAGGGCGCGCTCGATGGCATCCGGGTGCCATTTGCCGCTTTCGTTGAGCATGGTCGATGCCGTGGAGCGCAGGCCATGGGCGGTGATTTCGTCGTTGCTGAAGCCCATGCGCCGGAATGCGGAATTGAGCGTGTTCTCGCTCATCGGGCGCAGCTTGGTGTAGAATGCGGGGAACACATAGCCCTCGCCGCCAGTGATGTCCTGAAGCTGCCTGAAGAGCGCCAGAACCTGCTTTGAAAGCGGAACGGCATGCGTGCGGCGCGCCTTCATCTTGCCCGCTGGAATGGTCCAGACCGCCTTTTCCCAATCGAACTCGTTCCATTCGGCATGGCGCAGCTCGCCAGGCCGGACATAGACATGCGGCGCAATCTGCAGGGCGAGCCGTGTCACGGGATGGGCATCATAGCCGTCGATGGCACGCAGCAGCTCGCCGAGTTTTGCCGGTTCGAGGATCGCTGCATAGTGACGCGCCTTTGGCGTCATTAGCGCGCCCTGGAGGATTGCGGTGGGATCGGCAGTGCAGCGCCCGGTCGCCGCGCCATAGCGGAATACGCGGCTGGCGAAGGAGCGACATTTCTTGGCCGACTCCAGATTGCCGCGCGCTTCGAGCTTCTTGAGCGGCGCGAGCATCATTTGCGGATCGACTTCCGCAATCGGCATCGCGCCGATGGCCGGTTTCAGGAGATCGAGAAACCAGCGCGCCTTTCGCAGCGTCGCTTCGGCGAGGTTCTGGCGGACCATCTTCTCTTCGATGTATTCCAGCGCGACCACCTCGAAGCTGTTTGCCGAATTGATCCGGGCGGTCATCTTCTCGCGCTTGCGTTGCAGCATCGGGTCGAGACCCTCGGCAATCTTGACGCGCGCCACGTCGCGAATCCGCCGCGCATGGGCGAGGCCGATTTCCGGAAACTGCCCGATGGGCATCTTCTTCTCTTTGCCGCCGAACCGGTATTTGAAATACCAGAGTTTGGAGCCGTTGGGCTTGATCAGCAGGTAAAGCCCCTTTTCATCGGTCTTTTTGTAGGGGGTATCACCTGCTGGAAACCCGCTGATTTCTGCGGCTTTCAGCATGTTTTGGGGGCCTCACCTTTGCCCGTTCTGGCCCAAAATCGGGGTGAGGCCCCCAACGAGGCCCCCAAAAATGCTGGAACGGGGTGAAACATGGCGAAACTCCCGGCAACAAAATCAGCCAATAAATGGCAGATTTCTGCGGGTTTCGCAATGTTTTTATGGCCGCCCTCAGAGGGTGGCTGGTGCCCAGAAGAGGACTCGAACCTCCACGCCCTTGCGAGCGCCAGCACCTGAAGCTGGTGCGTCTACCAATTCCGCCATCTGGGCACGGGGCGCGCGAGCCGTGATGCTCTGCGCCGGGTAGGAGGGGGCCGATAGCGGGGCAGCTTGCCGCTTGTCAATGTCAATCGCGGCTGGCGCCCGTCGGGCGGTTGCGCGAGGCGGGCTTGCCGTGGCATGGGGAGCGCATCGGCTTGGGATTTGCCGCGGCACAATGGAAAGCATGATGGACAGTCGGATCGGGGCAGCGCTGCAAGGCAAACTGGTGGTTCTGCTGGGAGGCAGCGGCTTTTTCGGGCGGCATCTGGCCGGGGAACTGCTGGAACGCGGGGCGCGGCTACGAATCGCCAGCCGCCAGCCGGAGCGCGCCTTTGCCCTGAAGCCCTTGGGCAACCTGGGCCAGGTGCAATTGCTGCGCTGCGATGTCACGCGGGACGATCAGCTGGCGGCTGCGCTTGGCGGCGCCGATGCAGCAGTCAATCTGGTGGGGGCCTTCACCGGCGATCTCGATCGGTTGCAGGGCCGCGGCGCGGGGCGCATCGCGCAGCGCGCGCATGCGGCCGGGGCGCAGGCCTTTGTCCAGATCTCGGCGATCGGTGCCGATCCGCTTTCGGACATTGCCTATGCCCGCACCAAGGGCGAGGGCGAGGCGGCGGTGCTGGCAGCATTTCCCGGCGCAACCATCGTGCGGCCCTCGCTGCTGTTCGGCCAGGACGACAAGTTCACCAACATGTTTGCCGGGCTGATCGCCATGCTCCCGGCGCTGCCGGTGTTCGGGCCCGGAGCCAGGTTGCAGCCGGTGTTTGCCGGCGATGCCGCCCGCGCAGTGGCGGCGGCGCTGGCCGATCCCGCCCGGCATGGCGGCAAGATCTTCGAGATCGCCGGGCCGGAAGTGGTGACCATGCTCGAGCTGCACCAACGGCTTGCCGCGGCGCAGGGCCGCCAGCGGCTGTTCGCCGAATTGCCCGATTTCGTTTCGGCGGCCTTCGCCACCTTGACCGGATGGTTGCCCGGCGCGCCGCTCTCACGCGACCAATGGGCCTTGCTGAGTGCCGGCAATGTCGCCTCCGGCAAGTTTCCGGGGCTGGGGGAGCTGGGCGTGGATGCGCACCCGCTGGGTCTGTTTCTCGATCGCTGGATGGTGCGCTATCGCAAGCACGGCCGCTTTGGCCAAAAGCCCCGCGCCTGACCCTATCGCGCAGGATAGCGCAGCCGCCCCAGCAGCCGCGCCATGCTGAAACGTTCGGCATCGGGGCGCAGCAGCCGGGCCTTGGCCTTCTCGAAGCGCATCACGCCTGCGATGCGGCGGTCGAGGAAGGCCAGCGTCCCGGCCTTGCCGACGCTGTCATCGCCGACGAAGATTGCCAGGGTTGCCGTATAGAGCCCGGCCAGGATCGTGCGCTTGGTATAGTGGTTGTAATCGGTCGCAGTGTCGCCGGCGAGCCGCCACATGGCATCGGCGCTGTTCCACCCCAGACGGAGCGACTGGGCGGCGTTTTGCGGCATGGCCATGATCGCCAGCGCCCGGCGCAGCGATTCCTCGAGGCCGGAAATCGCAGCCAGCCGGAAGCGGACGAGCCGGCCAATGCGCTCGCGGATCGGCAGGGCGAGCAGCGAACCGTTGCCGAATTCGCGGCTCATGGCAGCATCGACTGCGGCGATCCATGCCGCGATCATCGCCATCGCGCCGCCGGCAAAAGCCAGCTCGGCGACTTTCGGATCAATCCCGTGCTGGCGCGCCGCTTCGGCGAGCGCCGCTGCGCTCCAGCCGTCGAAAGCCGCAGCACGCGCGACATCGGGTGCCAGCACCGCGCGCATCTCTGCAAGCGTGAGGTCAGCCGCCGGCGCCGCAACGCTCATAGCGTCGGCCCGTAGGAGCGCTGGCCGGTGGCGCGCTGCCCGCCGGGCTTGGCGTTGTTCTCGATCTCGCTGACCAGCGCGCTGCTGCGCCCGCCAAGCAGGGCATAGTCCCGCGCCGAACGTCCCGAATTGTCAGCCCGGTCGGGATCGGCCCCGGCTTTGAGCAGCATCCGCATCATGCCGGTGTCGCGCCGGTGCACGGCGGAAATCAGCGGGGTTTCGCCCGACGCATTGGGCGCGTCGATCCGCGCATTCTTGGCCACCAGCAGCTCAACCCCTTCGGGAAAGCCGAGCGAGACCGCCAGTTGCAGCGGCGTCGTGCCGCGCGCATCCGCCAGGTTGACGTTGGCGCCCTGGGCGATGAGGAAACTCATCCAGGTCAGATCGCGGCGCGCGGTGACGATCAGCAGCGCGGTCTCGCCGCTGGTAATGTCGCGGGTATTGACGATTTGCGAGCCCGGCTCGCTAAGTGCGTCCTGAACCTCTTCGCCCTTCTTCTTGCGCACGGCTTCGAGGAATTTGTAGCTGCGCGAGAACTGCGCCGCCGCCGGCATCGGCGCGATCAGCGCCGCCGCCAACAGGCCGGCCATGGCCCGCATCACCCAGCGTTTAATGCCGATTTTGCCTGCCACCCTGTCTTCACTCCTGCTGTCGAGGCTTCCGAGGCGCTCATGCCATCGAATCCTCCCTTGCGCGCCCGACTTTAGCAGAGCATGAACCGCTCCGCCATGCGCTCCAGATTTTCGCTGAAACTTGCCTTCATCGCCGCCATGCTGCCGCTCGCGCTGGCGGGCTGCGACAAGCCCGATGTGCCACCGCCGCTGGCCGGCGCCGCGATCGGCGGCCCGTTCATGCTGACCGACAAGGCCGGAAGCACCGTGCGCTGGGCCGATTTCGCGGGCAAGTATCGCATGATCTATTTTGGCTACACGTTCTGCCCCGATGTCTGCCCGCTCGATGTCCAGGCGATGATGCAGGGCTATGCCGCTTTCGAACTGGCGGAGCCGGAACGCGCCGCGCGGCTGCAACCGATATTCGTGACTATCGATCCGGCGCGCGATACGCCTGCAGTGATCGGCGAGTTCACCGGCGCCTTTTCGCCCAAGCTGCTCGGCCTGACCGGAACGCCCGAGCAGATCGCTGCCGCCGCCAAGGCTTTCGCGGTCTATTATGCGCGCGGCACGGAAACCTCGGGCGGCTATCTGATGGACCACAGCCGGGTCGTCTTCCTGATGGGGCCGCAGGGCGAGCCCATCGCGTTGCTGGCGGCGGACAAGGGCGGCAAGGCGCTCGCGGCGGAGCTGGAAACGTGGGTGAAGTGAAGCCCTTCTGGGAGGTGCCGCTCGAAGGCCTCAACCGCGCCGACTGGGAAGCCTTGTGCGATGGCTGCGGCCAGTGCTGCCTGCACAAGCTGGAAGACGAGGACACCGGCGAGGTTCATTTCACCAATGTTGCCTGCCGCCTGCTCGATACCGCCACCGCGCAATGCAAGGACTATCGCGGCCGGCTGGCGCATGTGCCCGATTGCCTGCGGCTGACCCCGGCCAAGCTGGCCGGCTACACCTGGCTCCCGGCAACCTGCGCCTACCGCCTGCGTGCGGCGGACGAGCCTTTGCCGGAGTGGCACTATCTGATCTCGGGCGACCGCGACGCCGTGCACCGCGCAGGGGCATCGGTGCGCGGGCGGGTGGTCCCCGAAGACCTCGCCGGGCCGATCGAGAACCACGTGCTGACCGGCGAGGCGAACTGGATGGCGGCCTGGCCTGAAACCGATGGCGATGCTTGACTGGCTACGCCGGAGCCCGGACACAGAACCCAGCATCACGCTGGGCGAGGTCACCCTGCCCATCGTTATCCGCCGGCTGGCCCATGCCCGCCGGCTTACCTTGCGGCTTGCGCCCGATGGCAGCGAAGTGCGTCTGTCGATGCCGCAATGGAGCCGCACGGCCGATGCGCTGGATTTCGTCCGCTCGCGGCAGGGCTGGCTGAAGGCGCAGCTGGTGGCTGTCCCCGCCACTGCCGCACCGACGCACGGCAGCGGCATAGCCTATCGCGGCGAGCTGCTGCGGCTCGAACATGATTCCGCCAGCACGCGCCGGGTGCGGCTTGATGATGCCGCCTTGTGGTGCGGTGGTCCGGCGGAAAACCTGCCTGCGCGGCTGCGCCGTTGGCTGGAGGGCGAAGCGCGGCGGCTGCTCGCGGCAGACCTGGCGGATTATTGCGCGCGCGCCGGCAAGCCCGTGCCCAAACTGGCATTGTCCGGCGCGACCCGGCGCTGGGGCAGCTGCTCGGCAAAAGGAGCGATCCGGATCAACTGGCGGCTGATCATGGCTCCTGACTTTGTCCGCCGCTCGGTGGTGGCGCACGAAGTGGCGCACCTCGTCCATTTCGACCACAGCCCGGCGTTCCACACGCTGCTGGGCGACCTGTTCGAAGGCGATCTGCGCGCCGCCAACCGCTGGCTGAAACGCGAGGGCCGCGGACTTTACACCGCGTTCGGTTAGAACGCGCTGGCGCCGGGCACTGCAAAGCACTATCTGGCGCGCATGGCACTTTTCCGACGCAGCGGCATGTGGCGCGATGTCAGCCCCGGGGGCGCACTGGGCGATTTTTTGACTGTGTTCCGCGATGCGGGGCGCAATCGCTGGCGCTATGCCCTGCTGGCGGCGCTGCCACCGCTGGGCATTTTCCTGGTCTTTATGAACGAGGAAATGCGCGGACTGCCGCCGCCGCCAAAGATCACTTACATCACCAGCTGGCGCGCCGATCGCAGCGAAGCGGAAATCATCAAGAGCAATATCGAAAACCAGAAGTTCCAGGATGGGCTTCGCGCCGAGCAGGCCCGGCGCGAAGCCGAAGTGCGCGAGATCTACAAGACGATCGGCCGCTATTCGGGCATGGATGTCGATGCCATCGAACAGCGCGCCGCCGCCGACCGCGCCGCCGAAACCGCCCGCAAGGCCGGCGAAGCTGCCCATATGCGACGCCCGCAGGCCCCGGTTGCCCCCCGCTGAACAGGATACCCGCTGGCAGGCCGCCGCCGCCAGCCTCGCTGCGCGCGCGCGGCCGCTGAGCCGGCCCAACCCGGCCGTCGGCGCCATCGTGGTGAACCAGGCCCGCGTTGTCGGGCGCGGCTGGACCGGGGCCGGCGGACGGCCCCATGCCGAAGCCGTGGCGCTCGCAGCCGCTGGCGAGGCCGCTTGCGGAGGCACGCTCTATGTCACGCTGGAACCTTGCGCGCATATGAGCCCGCGCGGCCCCGCTTGCGCCGATCTGGTTGCCGCATCGGGATTGGCGCGCGTGGTGGTGGGCTGCGAAGACCCTGACCCCCGGACTGCCGGACAAGGCCTCGCGCGCATCCGCGCGGCGGGCATCAAAGCCGAACTCAAACCTTGCGCCGCCAGCCGCAACAGTCTGGCGGGCTATCTCATCCTGCGCCGCCTTGGCCGGCCTTGCGTGACGCTCAAGCTTGCGCTGTCGCTCGACGGCTGCATCGCCATGGCAGACGGGCAGAGCCAGTGGATCACCGGGCCCCAAGCCCGCGCGCACGGCCACGCGATGCGGGCAGAATCCGACGCGATTGTGGTCGGCGGTGCCACCTTGCGTGCCGATGCGCCCCGGCTCGATGTCCGCTTGCCGGGGCTCGAGGCTCGCAGCCCCGAGCGCTGGGTGCTGAGCCGTGGCGAAGTGCCCGACGGCTGGCGCCGGCTCGCGGCGCCTGAAGAGATTTCGGCGATGGACGGCGTGCAATATCTGCTGGTCGAAGGCGGGGCGGGCGCTGCCGCCGCATTCCTTGCCGCCGGGCTGGTTGACCGCCTAATGATCTATCGCGCGCCGATTTTGATCGGTGGCGGCAAGGCGGGTCTCGGCGATATCGGCCTCAAGTCGCTGGCCGATGCGCATGGCCAATGGCGGATGACCGACCGGCGAGTGCTTGGCAGCGACACTTTGGAAGTCTACGAGCGGGCGTTATGTTCACCGGAATAGTCACAGCCATCGGCACCATTCGCGAAGCGCGCCAGCAAGGCGATCTGCGCCTCGTCATCGCCGCACCCTTCGATCCCGCCGGGATAGCCATCGGTGCCTCGATTGCCTGTTCGGGCGTCTGCCTGACCGTCGTCGACCGGGCGGGGGTTAATGGCGATGCGTGGTTCGCAGTCGATCTGTCTGGCGAGACTGTCTCGTGCAGCGTGCCGGGCCGCTGGGCAGTGGGGCAGAAACTCAATCTCGAGCCCGCGCTGAAACTGGGCGATGAGCTGGGCGGGCATATCGTCACCGGCCATGTCGATGGCGTCGGCGAAGTGGTGTCAGTTCAGCCCGCCGGCGATTCGCGCCGTTTTGAAATCGCCGCCCCCGCCGCGCTCGCACCCTATCTCGCGCCCAAAGGCTCGATCACGATGGACGGCGTGTCGCTGACGGTAAACGACGTGGCCGATCAGGCCGATGGCTCCTGCCATTTCACGCTCAACATCATTCCGCACACTGGCGAGGTGACAACGCTCGGCGCGCTGGCGGCGGGCGACAAGGTCAATCTGGAGATTGACGTGCTGGCGCGCTATCTCCAGCGGATGCAGAGCCTGCGGGGCTAGCTTTCTATCGCCCTGCCCATCATACCCCGCTCGTCCTGAGCTTGTCGAAGGACTGCTTTTCTTGGGGCAATCGCGCGCGAAGCACAAAGGAAGAACGGTCCTTCGACAAGCTCAGGACGAGCGGGGTTTGGGCGGAGTTTGGGCCGAGTTTGGTTAGAATCGCCCAGTGCTTGCTTCAAGCCGCCTGGCTGGTCAGGCTGACAAACACGTCCTCGAGGTCGGCCTCGCGCGTCGTCACGTCGACGATTCCATAGCCCTGCTCCTGCACCAGCGCCATCACCTCGCCGGCATTGGTGCGGTCCTTGTCATAGGTCACTTCCAGCACCCGTTCGCCGGTCTTGGCGCTCTTGAGGAAGACCTGAGCCATCGGCGGCGCGCCGATATCGCGGTCAAGCGTCAGCACGACGATCTTCTCGCGCGCCATCTCGACTAACTCACGCGTGGTCTTGTTGGCGATGACCTTGCCGCCGTTGATGATCGCGATGCGCTCGCACAATTGCTCGGCCTCTTCGAGGTAATGCGTGGTGAGCACCACGGTGACGCCGGAAGCGTTCATTTCCTCGACCAGTTCCCAAAGCTGGCGGCGCAGCTCGACATCGACCCCGGCGGTGGGCTCATCGAGCACCAGCACCGGCGGGGCATGGACCAGCGCCTTGGCGATCAGCAGCCGCCGCCGCATCCCGCCCGACAGCGTGCGCGAATAGGCGCTCGCCTTGTCTTCCAGATGCACCGCGCGCAGCAGCTCCATCGAGCGGCGCAGCGGCTTTGCCACACCCCATAGCCCGGCGGTGTTTTCCAGCACTTCGAACGGCGTGAAGAACGGATCGAAGACGATCTCCTGCGGCACGATGCCGATCGAGCGTTTGGCGTTGCGCATGTCGGTATCGATATCGAAGCCCCAGATGCTCGCGCTGCCCGAGGTCTTGCGGACCATGCCGGCAAGTATGTTAATCAGCGTCGATTTGCCCGCGCCATTGGGGCCAAGCAGGCCGAAAATGCCGCCCTGCGGCACATCGAAAGAGACGCCGTCAAGGGCCAGCCTGCCTGCGGTTTTGCCCGAGGGAGCATAGCGTTTGACGAGGTTCTGGATCGAAATGGCGGGCGGCAGGCTCATGGCCGCAGCCATGCGGCATGATAACGCTTCGGTAAAGAGCGCAAGTTACGCTGGCTGCACCCAGACCGACTGCGCGTTCATCACCACTGGCCCGAAGGCCGAAAGAAATGCCACGTCGGCTGCGTCGCGGCCGATGCCGATCTTGGCCATCGCGCCTTCGCTGGCCATGCCGGTGGCATCGACAAGATGCCATTCCCCGCCCAGGAACACCTCGGCGACGGCATGAAAATCCTGCGGCTTGACCCCCAATGCATAGACGCTGGCGATGCGCGCGGGGATGCCGCCGGCGCGCACAAAACTGATCAGGACATGCGCATAGTCACGGCAGATGCCCTCGCGGCGCACGAATGTGTCGATGGCGGTGGTGTCTGAATTGCTGGCGCCGGGAACATAGCGCAGATGGCTCTCGATCCAGTCGCGCATGGCAATCACTTGCGCGCCGCCCTCCAGCCTGCCGAAAGTGCTGGTGACAAACGAATGGAACTGATCGGACGGGCAATAGCGCGACGGCATCAGATAGGGCACGCAGTCCGACGGCAGCAGGTGCGGCTCGATCCGGGCAAGATCGAGGCAATCGCTGACAATCCGGTTGACCATGACGGTCGCGCGATATTCGACCTTCAGCGGGCCATTAACGCGAATCCAGATGCGCTCGCCAATCGCGTCCTGCGCTGCGATGCGCGCGAAATGCAGGCAATTGGGCACATTGATGTGGGCAGATTCGATGACCTGTTCGGGGATCATCGCTGCCTCGATCTGGAGCAGGACATCGGTCGGCGCGAACGCGTAATAATCAAGATTGGCTTCGATCGAGAGTTTCATGGCAAGAGTTTCATGGCCAGAGTTTCATGGAAGGTGTCGCTCTCGCGCTGGAAGGGGCTAAATTTGCGAAACGCGATAGGTGAACGCCAATTGCGACAATTGTGTTCCAGCCGGAGAATCTTCGCGGCCCGGCGCATAGCCGATTTTGTCCCGATGCCAAGGGTTCGCTGCTTTGCAGCCTGGAAAATCGGCGGAGCCGTTGCCGCAGCAGCGGCGGACTGCCTACCAGGCAGCGGCCAGTTCGGATTCCAGCTTTACCAGCTGGGTGCGCGACCAGCGATCATTGGGGTTGAGCTGGACCGCGCGGGCATAGTCGGCATAGGCCAGCTCCTTCATGCCAAGCGCCGCCTGGCATCTGGCCCGGTTGGCCCAGGCTTCGGCATTGTCCCACTGCAATTCGATCGCGGTCGTGTAGTCGCCAATCGCCGCTGCGCATTGCTTGCGCTGGCTGAGGATCGCGCCGCGCAGCACATAGGCCTGGACCATATCGGGTTTGAGCGAAATCGCGCGGGTGAGATCGGTCATCGCCAGATCGAGCCGGCCTTCCTGGCGATAGACGAGGCCCCGGATCTGGTAGGCCGCAGCATCATCGGGCAGCAGCGCGATGACCCGGGTGAGATCGGCGGCGGCGCGGTCGAACTGGCCGAGTTTGCGGTAGTGCAGCCCCCGGCTGTAATAAGCGGCGGTGTAGTCCGGATCGAGCAGCACCGCGCGGGTGAAATCGATGATCGCCGGATCGCTGCGCCCCAGCTCGCCCTGGGCAAAGCCGCGCTCGTAGAAATAGCCGGGCGCATCGCTGCGAATCGCGATGGCGCGGTTCAGGTCAATCAGCGCGCCGTCCCACTGGCGCTTGGCATTGCGCAATTTGCCGCGGTTATACCAGGCCTTGGCATCGTTCGGGTTGAGCGCAATTGCCCGCGCATAGTCCGCCAGCGCGCGGGTCTCGTCGCCCTTGTCGCGCCAGGCATTGCCGCGATTGACATGCGCGTCGCCGTGCTGCGGATTGATGCCGATGGCGGCGGAATAGTCGGAAATAGCCCTGTCGAGCCCACTTTTGTCCAGCGCCGCATCGGCGAGATAGCGGTTGCCCCGGTTGAACAGGGCATCGGCATAGTCTGGCTTCAGATAGATTGCCTGGGAGAAATCAGCCACGGCGCGCTCGTTCAGCCCTTTGTCGGCATGGGCAATGCCGCGAATGTTATAGGCAAAGGCATAGTCCGGCTTGGTGCGGATGGCGCGGGTCGCGTCGGCAATCGCCAGATCGGTCTGGCCCCTGGCACGGTAGGCGAAGGCGCGGTTGGCCAGATCCTTGGCGAGATCAACCGGACTGTCGCGGTCTTCTTCCAGCAGCGCAGTGCAGGCGGCAATCGCCGCATCGGGCGCGGCAGAGGCGCCGTGGCATTGCGCGCGCAAAGGCTCTGCCTGGCCCCAGGCAGGGGCAGAGGCGACAAGGGCGGCGATCAGGATCGGCAGTTTGCGCATTACGCCGGGGTTTATAGGCCAGATTTGGTAGAGGAAGTGTGAAGCCCGCTGGAAAAGCGGTGGCAGGCTTGCTATCTACCCGGCATGACCAGACCGCCCGAAACCATACTCACTTCCGCCACCCGCGTCAGCTGCGACGGCGCTACCGACATTGCCCCGGCGCTGGGCCATCCGCGCGTCTGGCTGGAGATCGATGAGAAGGGCTGGGTGGAGTGCGGCTATTGCGACCGGCGGTTTGTGCTGGAAGGCGGCCCTGCGGACGTCCGCGCGGCATGACTGCCCTCGCTGATCCCCGAGCACTGCTCTATCGCCAGGTTGATCCCGCCCAGGCTCTGGCGCTCGCCCGCGAAACGCTGAGCAAGTGCGATGATGGCGAGCTCTATATGCAGTTTACCGCCTCGGAAGCCTTCGGGTTCGACGATGGCCGGCTGAAAACCGCCGACTATTCGCGCGATGCCGGCTTCGGCTTGCGCGGGGTTTCGGGCGAGATGACCGGTTTTGCCCATGCCAACGAGATTTCCGCCGCCGCCATCCGCCGCGCCGGCGAGACGCTGCGTTTGCTCGATCCGGCCAGCGGAAAACCCGCCGGCCCGCCCCGGCTGAACAACCGCCACCTCTATCCCGACGCCTCGCCGCTCGACGCGGTGCCGTTCGAAGCCAAAGTCAAGCTGCTCGAGGCCATCGACAAGGCCGCGCGCGCGCGCGATCCGCGCGTTTCCCAGGTTTCCGCCAGCATCACCGGCTCGTGGTCGGTGGTCGAGATCGTGCGCGCCGATGGCTTTGTCGCCACCGATATCCGCCCCCTGGTGCGGCTCAATGTCGGCATTGTTGCCGAGAGCAATGGCCGGCGCGAGACCGGCAATTTCGGCATGGGCGGGCGCTGGCTTTATGATGACCTGTTCAAGCCTGAAAACTGGAACCGGGCGATCGACGAGGCGCTGGCGCAGGCCTTGACCAACCTCGAAAGTGTCGATGCACCGGCAGGCGAAATGACCGTGCTGCTTGGCCCCGGCTGGCCCGGCGTGCTGCTCCACGAAGCGGTTGGCCACGGGCTCGAAGGTGATTTCAACCGCAAGGGCACCAGCGCCTTTTCGGGCCGCATCGGCGAGCGCGTCGGCGCGCCCGGCGTGACGGTGATCGACGATGGTTCGATCGCCGGGCGGCGCGGCTCGCTGTCAATCGACGATGAAGGCACGCCCAGCCAGGAAAACGTGCTGATCGAGGACGGCGTGCTCAAGGGCTATATGCAGGACCGGCTCAATGCCCGCCTGATGGGGGTTCCCGCCACCGGCAACGGCCGGCGCGAGAGCTATGCCCATGCGCCGATGCCGCGTATGACCAACACCTTCATGCGCGGCGGCAACGCTGATCCTGCCGAGCTTTTGTCACGCATCAAGAACGGCATTTTCGCCAAGAGCTTCGGCGGCGGGCAGGTCGATATCGTCTCGGGCAAATTCGTCTTTTCTTGCACCGAGGCCTACAAGGTCGAGAACGGCAAGCTTGGCGCCGCGATCAAGGGCGCGACGCTGATCGGCGATGGCCCCAGCGTGCTTACCCGCGTCACCGGTATTGGTAATGATATGAAGCTCGATGAAGGCGTGGGCGTGTGCGGCAAGGGCGGGCAGAGCGTGCCGGCGGGCGTTGGCCAGCCCAGCTTGCTGATCGAAGGCCTGACCGTGGGCGGGACGGCCTGATTTTCGCGCCCCTGATTTCAGGTGGCGTTCACAAATGGTTGCCTAGCCTGCGGTAATCAATCGGCATTGGAGGAAAGTAATGCGTACTGTCGCCCTAGCTCTCGCCGCCGCCGCGCTGCTGGCTGGTCCCGCCTCGCAGGCGAAGGAACGGCTGACCGGTGAGCAACAGCTCGCCAAATTGCTTGAAGGCCGCGTCGCTGGCGAGCCGGTGAGTTGCATTCCGCTGCACCGCACGTCGAACACGCGCATCATCGATCGCACGGCCATCGTCTATGACAGCGGCCGCACGATCTATGTGAACCGTCCGCGCCACCCTGGTTCGCTCGATTCGGACGACGTCATGGTGACGCGCCTGCACAGCAGCCAGCTGTGCCGCCTCGATACCGTGCGGCTGCATGACCGCAGCGGCTTCTGGTATTCAGGCTTTGTCGGGCTTGAAGATTTCGTGCCCTACACCCGGGTCGCCCGGGCGAACTGAGCGGTTGCCAACTGAGCGGTTGAAAGTCCGGCAGGCCGCACGGGGCGCACTGGCGCTGTTCTATGCAGCCGTCGGCGCGCTCCATCTCGCCGTGCCCGCCCCGTTCTTGGGCATCACTCCGCTGTGGGTGCCAGCGCCCGGCGCAGCAGTAACACTGACCGGAATAGCCGAGATTGCCGGGGCAGCCGGGCTGGTCCAGCCGCTGTCAAAGCCGCTGCGCCGCGCCGCCGGCTGGGGTCTGGCCGCCTATGCGCTGTGCGTGTGGCCGGCCAATTTCAATCACATGTTCCTCGAACTCGCCCGCTCAGACGGCGGGCTGGGATTGGCCTACCACTTGCCGCGCCTTGCCGCGCAGCCCTTGCTGATCTGGCTGGCACTGTGGTCGGGTGAGGCGACAGACTGGCCGTGGCAGCGCGAGGCCCGCTGATCATTCGCGCCTGCCCGCCGCTCCGGCGCTCACGCGGGCCAGCGCGGCGACGGCTTCAGGGGTATTGTCGGTGAACAGCCCGTCGATGCCGGTGGCAGCATAGGCGCGGATTTCGCTTCCCAGATCGCCGCTTGCCGCCGGGTTCGCGCTGCTGCGCAGCGCAGGTGGCAGGAAGGCATTTTCCCGGCGGAATGTCCAGGGATGGACCTGGAGCCCGGCAGCATGGGCATCGCGCACCAATGCGGTCGGCAGGCCCAGCGTTCCATCGGTCTGGCGCGGGATGACCAGCAGTTTTTCCGGCCCGATGCCATCTGCGTAGCGGGCTATCGCCGCCAGCCCGCCCGGCGCAATCATCGCCTGATAGGTCAGCCCGGGGCGATCGGCCGGCCCGCCTTCAGACGCGACCAGCTGGACCAGCCGCAGCTGCGTGCGCGCGCGCAGCGCGACCAGATTGCCCACCTCGAAGCTCTGGATGAACACCGGCGCCGCCCGCCCGCGAAAGCCATGGCGCTCCAGCAAGGCGAGCAGCGGCGGCGTGTGCGGCAGGCCGATACCAGCGAAATAGCCTGGATGCTTGGTTTCGGGATAGAACCCGACTGGTCGCGCGCGACCCTTGTTGACCTCGGCGAGCAAGTCCAGGATCTCGGCGAAAGTGGGCACGGTTTCGCTGCCGTCGCGCGTCTTGCTGGCAAAGCGCAGCTCAGGCAGCCGCTCGCGCGCGCGCAATGTGCGGATTTCTGCCAGCGTGAAATCCTCGGTGAACCAGCCGGTGACCTGCTCACCGTCGATCGTCTTGGTGGCCTTTCGCGCGGCAAATTCGCGGCGCTGGGCCACGTCGGTCGTGCCCGAGATTTCGTTTTCGTGCCGGGCAATCAGCACCCCGTCGCGGGTCAGCACCAGGTCCGGCTCGATATAGTCCGCACCAGCTGCGATGGCGGCCCGGTAGGCCAGCAAGGTATGTTCGGGATACTCGCCGGAAAGCCCGCGGTGGGCGATGATGATCGGCGTAGCTGCGGGCCGCATCGCCGCATCGGGAGCGACAGCAGCGCCCGCACAGCCGGCGAGGCAGAGAATCATGGGCAGGTTGAAGCGCATGACCCCTTCATGCCAAAGCAATTGCGACAGTTTCGCGACTACCCGCTGCCAGTCGGCAACGGCCTTGCAAGTTCGCGATATTCAGCGAAACTGCTGGCACAATAACAATTGGGAGCAAGCGATGCGATTTGCCGGAAGCCCGTCCGAAGAGCTGCCCGAAGTTCGCGCCACCGGGGCGAGCGACGCCGATTTCATCTTCCTGTCGCTGTCCGGCCGCGATCCGACGGGCCGCGATGCCGACTATATCGCCTGGCATTCGCTCGATCACCGGCCCGAACAATACCGGCTCGCCGGGATTCGCAACACCATGCGGCTGGTCTCGACGCCCGAGGCCCGAGCGGCGCGCGCCGCCAATGCCGCGCCCTATGATGCGGTCGATCACATCATGACCTACCAGTTCGCCGACACCGCCTCGATGCCGGCCTTCAACGAGCTGGGCGCGGCGCTCGATCGCGGCGGGCGCATGGCGCACCGCCTGCCGAGCATCGACTACATGACCGCAGACATTGCCGGACGCATCGCCGCGCCGCATGCGCTGGCCGGGGCGGACGTCATTCCCTGGCGGCCTGCATTGGGCGTCTATGTGGTGATCGAGGATGGCCAGGCCTCGCCCGAAAGCCTGATCGACGTGCCGGGCATTGCCGGCATCTGGTGGTTTCGCGGCTCGGCCGACCTCGCGCCCTATGGCACGCGATCTGCCGGCAAGCAGATCACTTATTGCTATTGCGACGAAGACCCGGTGGCAGTTGCGGGTGAGATGGGCGAACGCATGGCTGCGCGCTGGGCGTCTGGCGCGGTCAAAGGACTGCTGGCTGCGCCGTTCTACACGATCGTGCCTTATGACTGGCGCCGCTACTTGCCTTGAAGTCGGGAGACTACAGAGCCTCAAAAACCCCGATCGCCCTGAGGCTGTCGAAGGATTGTTTTTCCTTGGTGCCACACGCGCAACCCCAAGAACAAGAACGGCCCTTCGACAGGCTCAGGGCGAGCGGGATTTTGAGAAATGCTTACCCGCCCAGCGAGGTGCTGGCATCGCCGCAGGCGTGGCGCGCGGCGAGCCAGCCGTGGGTCATGCCGCGCGCATTCGAAATGCCGCTCTGCATCACCGCCCCGGTTTCCATCCGCGCCACCGAGTTGCCCGCCGCATAGAGCCCGTCGATCGGCGCGTCGTCCCAGCCGACGACATTGAGGTTGCGGTCGGTCTTGAGCCCCGCCGCCGGAATCCCGGTCGCGCCCATGCGGCTGAGCTTGACCGCATAGAACGGCGGCTTGACCAGCGGGCCGAGGTTGGCGTTGGGCAAATGCGTCTTGTCGCCGGTCATCCAGGCCCCCCACGGCTGCTCGCCGCGATGGAAATCGGGATCGACGCCTCTTTCCGAATTGGCGTTGAAGCGTGCGACGGTCTGGCTCAGGCCCGCCGCGTCGATCCCTGCCTGCCTTGCCAGCTCTTCGATGCTGCCAGCCACCACGCCGAAGTTCTCCGGCCAGTCCTGCCCCGGCATGATCGAGACGAATGCGTATTTCTCGCGCGCCTGGGCATCGATGATCACCCAGCAGGGGAAATTCGGGTGGGTTTGCGTCGCGCCGTCGATCAGGTCGGTGTTGTAATAGAAGCTGCGATAGAAGCCCTCGTTGCCAAAGCGTTTGCCGGCGGAGTTGACCACGATGTGGTGCGGCAGGCCGATGATCGGCATGGCGCTGCGCCACACGGGGATGCCCTCGTCGGTCTCCTCGCCCGGCACGGTGAAGCCGGCCATCGAAATTTCCGGCACCCGGGCGACCTTTGCCCCCAATGGCCCGGCAAGGCGGATGTTCGAGCCATCGATCGCGGAAAACAGCATTGATTCCGCATCAAGTTGATTGCCGAGGTCTTTTTCGAGGCTGCGGTTGCGCTCGTAGCTGGATACGGCGATCACCACGCCCTTGTTGGCCTTGATGAACAGCTCGCGGTCCCCGCAAGTCGCGCGCACGCCGACCACGCGGCTGCCATCGGCAATCAGCTGTTCGGCGCTCGTGCCGGTGTGCAAGGCAATGCCGCGATCCAGCGCGGCCTTGACGAAATAGGCGGCGAGGCCTGACCCCGCACAGCGTTCGTCATTGGTGATGCGCTGGCCGAGCAGCTCGAAATCCCATTTCATCATCGCTGCAAGCCCGCCGGCATCGGCGATGTCCTGCGTCGTCAGACCATAGGGCACTTGCGGCGAGAGGCGGGTTTTTGGCTGCCATTCCTCGCCAAGGCTCGCCCCCGCAAAGGGCACGACTTCGAGCAGCCGGCCTTCCGAAACGCTGTCGTTGGTCAGGCCGTAATAATAGTCCGGGCAACCGCGGATGGCGGTCATGCGCAGGCCTGCGCGGCTCTCGAAATATTCGAGCGCAAGGCGCGAATGCTCGGTGAGGTTGCGGATCGCCTCGTCCTCGCCATAGCCCATCGCGAGGCGCTTGAGATAGCGGAAGCCGCTGTCCGCCGAATCCTCGATGCCGAGATCGCGGGCGTGGTGGTTGCCCGAAACCCAGACCTGCCCCTGCGACAGCGCCGTGACCCCGCCGACCTGATCCGAGCGTTCGAGCACCACCGCCGAAGCCCCCAGATCATGCGCGGTGATCGCGGCCGACAGCCCGCCGATCCCCGAGCCGATCGCCACCAGATCGGCTTCCATGTCCCACTTTTCGGGCAGATTGCTCAGAAATCGCATAGTTCTTTCCTCAGCCCCACAGCCCGACCGGCGCGCGCGGCAGGCCAACGTCGACCAGCCCGAGAATCCCGGCGCGCGCCTTCTTGATGTCGGGCAGCGCAGAGACGGCGGGCAATGCGGTCATCACGTCCCAGTCGTGATTGGTCCAGCCCGGGGTGGGGGTATAGCGCAGGCGCATGGTCACATCGGGCTCGCCGGCAATCTCGATGCGGTGCTGGTCGGGATCGATCTCCCAGCCTTCGGCAAGCTTGGTCGTGAGATACCAGACAACCGTCAGCCGCACGCGTTCGACGCCGCCGACCTTGCCGATCCAGCCGCCGCGCAGCGCCGCGTTGGTGCCCTTTTCCATCTTGAACCAGCCGAGATCGACGGTTTCGGCAGCAGTCGCATATTCGCAGAAAAACTCGATATCATCGAACTTCACTTCGATGGCATCGCCGATCCGCTGCACCGCATCGCGGAACAGGATCAGCCAGGCCTGCGCGCGCTCCATCAGCTCGGGCGTGGCTCCACCAGGCTCGGCCCCCGGTTTTTCACCCATGCCGAGGAAGCTCCAGGTCTCGACCGATTCGTAAACCGAACAGTCGGCCGATTCGATCAGGTGGACCTTGCTGACCTTGCGGCACACCGCCGTCAGCGCAGCGGTCATCGAATTGACCCAGCCGGGATTGATCCCGGTGATATAGAGCGACGAATTGCCCTTCTTGCAGGCCTTCTCGAGGCGCTTCTTCACTTTGCCGGTGATCCCGCCGACATTCAGGAACAGGTTGGTCGAGACCACATCCTTGCCGCTTTCGAGCAGCGCCACTGCATGATCGAGATTGGCCTCGAACGGCGTGTAGAGCACCGTATCGGCCTTCATCCTGACCAGTGCGTCCACATCCGAAGTCGCCTTGATCCCGGTGATCATATCGGCCCGCCCGCACAGCTCGCCCGCGTCCTTGCCCGCCTTGTCCGGCGAATGGGCGAAGAGCCCGACCAGTTTGAGCCGGGGATCGTCAAGGATCGCCCGGGTCGCATGTTTGCCGACCTTGCCGGTATTCCACTGGATGACGCGCAATTTGCCCATGAGCCTGGCTTCCTCTCGATGGCCCTTATGGCCTTGGCGCGGAGCATAGCCACGAAGCCGCTTGCGCCGCAAGCGGGCTTGCCTAGCATGGCGCAGAACGGGAAAGGTGGGCGATGCGGGATAAATTGAGGCGATCGCCATGACCGGGCTTTTTCTCGCCTTTCTGGCGGCGCTGCTGGCAGGGGCAGGCGCACGCGACCAGGTCGTGCTCGCCGGCATGGCCTCGGCCCAGGGCGCGCGGCCTGCGGCGCTGGCCGTGGCAATAATGACTTGCGCGATCACCAGCTCCGCCGCCGCCTGGGCCTCGCTCGGTGTCGCGCCGCTGCTGAACGGCGATGCGCGCCAGTTCCTTGCCGGGCTGGCGCTGGTCTTTGCCGGGGGCGAATCGCTGCTGCTGGGCCGCCCGCGCGCGCCGAAAGAACCGACCCGGAGCCTCGCGGCGCTGGCCATCGTCATGGCCGCACACCAGCTGACCGATGCCGTGCGGTTTCTGATCTTTGCCATCGGCCTTGCTGCCTATGCCCCGGCAGCCGCAGCCGCAGGCGGCACGGCGGCGGGCGTGCTGCTGCTGTCGCTGGCCTGGTCCGCGCCCGACCTGTTTGGCGGGCGTCAGCTGGGGCTTGCCCGGCGGGTGATCGGCGCAGGGCTGCTGCTGACGGGGATTGCGCTTGGCTTCAGTGCCGTGGATTTCAGCGGCTGACGGGCCGGGATGACCTTGGGAGAACGAAGCGCGATGGCTGGAACAGTCGAACCAAGTGCCCATGGCGAATGGCGGCGATACGGCTGGATCATCCTGCCGTGCATGGCGGGCAATCTGCTCTGTTCGCTGCATGCCTATTCGCTGGGGCCAATGATCGCTCCGCTGGAGCGCGAATTTGGCTGGAGCCGTGCGGGGATCACCGGCGGGTTGCTGATCATTTCGCTCATCGCGATCCTGATCGCGCCGCTGGTCGGCATGGCGATGGACCGCGTCGGCCCGCGGCGGATCGCGATACCCGGCGCGGTGCTCTATTGCCTCGCACTCGGCCTGTTCGCGACCACGGGTGCCAGCCTGTTCAACTGGTGGGCGCTCTGGCTGTTGCTGGCGCTGGCCAACATGGCGGTTGCGCCGATGATCTGGACCGCGGCGATCAATTCCCGGTTTGATCGCAATCGCGGCATGGCGCTGGCGCTGGCGCTGAGCGGCGTCAGCATCAGCGCCGCCATCGTGCCGCTGGTGACCACCATGCTGATTGCCAGCCAGGGCTGGCGCGGGGCCTACATCGCGCTGGCGCTGATCGGACTGCTGACTGTCCTGCCGTTGATCGTGCTGCTGTTCAAGGACATGCCGGCGCCCGAAGCCGCCCCCGAAGCGGCGAGCCAAGCGGCGACCCAGGCGGCACCTTGGCAAAGCCGCGCTGGGCGCTTTGCCGAGGTGCGCAGCCTTGCCGCATCGCCGCGCTTTCTGAAGCTGGCTGGCGCGGTGCTGATGTTCACCATGGCGCTTTGCGTATTCAGCACCAATGGCGTGCCGGTTCTGCTCGGCGAGGGCTTCAGCAGCGTGACAGCGGCGAGCATTGCCGGGGCAACCGGGATCGGCTCGCTGACCGGCCGCTTGCTGGGCGGCCTGCTGCTTGACCGCTTCGAAGCGCGAAAGGTCGCGGCAATCAGCGTGGCCTTGCCCGCGCTGGCCTGCGCCGTGCTACTCGCAACTGACGCCTCGGTGCCGATTGCCATTGCGGTCTTCTTCACGATGGGCCTGGCTTCCGGGGCCGAATACGACGCCTGCGCCTATCTCGCTGCGCGGCATTTCGGCATGCGCCACTTCGGCGCGCTGTTTGGCGTCATCACCGGACTGATCCTGCTGAGCAACGGCGTGGGACCAGCCGGCGCGAATCTGGTTTTTGACATGCATGGCAGCTATGAACCGGTGATATGGGTGGCCGCCGCGCTGTTCCTGTGCGCCTCGGCGCTGTTCTCGGCGCTCGGATCCTATCCGGAAGACACAGCTGGCGATCACGGCGGGTCAATGTAATGCCATCTGGCCCCGGATCCGCGCGGCGCGGCAGGGCGGGCCAACAGGAGGAAGAGATCAGCAACAGCTTCGATGCCGAAGCGCGCATGGCGCAAGTGCTCGGCCAGCCTCCCCGGATCGCGCCACAGGCAGATGGCGAATACAGCGTGCGGGTGCACCAACTGCTGGAAAAGCTGCGCGCGCGCTATGGCGGCAGCGAGCCCGGCGAGATTCACGAGACCTTCCGCACCTTGCTGCGCCATCACGAAGCCACTGAGGCTTACCTCGAACTGGGCGTCGTGCTGACGCTGGAGCCCGCGCTGCCCGCGCGCGACAAGGAGCTGGCGATCCTGCGCACCGCCTGGCTGTGCGGCGCGCCGATCCCCTGGGGCGAGCATGTCGAGAATGGCCGGATGGCGGGGCTGGGCAGTGCTGACTTCGAGCGGCTGACCATCGGCGCGGCGGCGCCGGGCTGGAACGCGGCCGATCGCGCGATTGTCCGCGCCGCAGAGGAGCTGCATTTCGGCGCGATGATTTCCGACGAGACCTGGGCCGCGCTCGCCGCACGGCTCGACGAGCGCCAGCTGATCGAGCTGCCGATCGTCGTCGGCCACTATCACATGACCGCGTTCCTGCAGAACTCGCTGCGCTTTGCCGCGCGCGAGGGCAATCAGGGGCTGGCGGCGCGTTGAATGCTTGCGGGCCGGGCCGGTTCGGCGATAGTCTGGTTGCAGCACAGGCGCGCAGGAGAGGACAGATGGCGACCACCGCGGAATATGGGCTCGGGCCCTTCCCCTTCCCGCGCGGGTGGTTTGCCGTGGCGAATGCCAGCGAAGTGGGCAGGAAGCCCATGGCTGTGCGCTATTTCGGCCAGGACATGGTGCTCTACCGGGGCGAATCGGGCCGCGCCCACATGCTCGATGCCTTTTGCCCGCATATGGGCACGCATCTGGCCAGCGGGCCCAATTCGGCGACTTCGGCCGCGCCCAGCCACATGGAGGGCGACAACATCCGCTGCCCGTTCCACGCCTGGCGCTTCGGGCCGGACGGGGTATGCAATGATATCCCTTACCACGATGGCCCGATCCCGGCGGCGGCAAAGGTGAAGAGCTGGGCGGTCGAAGAACGCTACGGAATCGTGTTTTGCTGGCATGACCCGGAAGCGCAGGCGCCCGATTTCGGCCTCATCGACTTTCCCGAATGGGACGATCCGGAATGGCTGCGCTGGCAGGGGCTCGAATATCTCGCCGACCTGAACCACCCGGTCGAAATCTTCGACAACATGTCCGATGTCGCCCATCTCGGCCTGCTACATGGCGGCACCGCGCAGACCTATGAGAACGAATATGACGGCCACTTGCTGCACCAGCGGCAAAGCTCGGCAGTGGAAGCGGGCGGGGTGTTCGACGACACCTATTCGACGCTGGCGGGCTATGTCGGCCCCGGCATCGCTTTCGGCAAGTTCCAGGAAATGCACGCGCGCGAGATCATCTGCGTGACCCCGATCGAGGACGGCACCTGCCGGCTTTGGCAGACCGCGATGATGAAGCGCCGGGAGGGCCAGAGCGATGCGGAGGCCGAGGCGATGCGGGCGCAGGTGAGCGGCATGTTCGGCGAGGGCTTGCTGCGCGACGGCGAAGTCTGGGCGATGAAACGCCCGGCACTCCAGATCATGCAACTCACCAGCGATGGCCCCTTCGGCCAGTCGCGCATCTGGCTCAGCCAGTTCTACAATCCCCGCGCCAAGGCCGCCGATATTGTCGCGCGGGTGGCGGGCACGCATTATGCCAAGGGTTGGCCGCCGTTTACTCAGGCGGAGGCGGCTGAATAGCGATGCAATACCGCAAACTCGGCCACAGCGGCTTCGAAGTCAGCCAATATGGCCTCGGCGTGATGACCTTCGGTGGCCAAACGCACGAAGACGACGCCATGCGCCAGATGGACATGGCGTTTGCTGCCGGAGTGACCCTGTTCGACACGGCGGAGAACTATCCCACGCCGATCAATGCCGCGACTCAAGGCGCTTCTGAAAAGCTGCTCGGCAAATGGTTCGCATCGCGCGGGCTCCGCGACAAGGTGGTGATCGCCACCAAGGTTGCGGGGCCCGGCAATGCCGCAGGCGATATAACGCATATTCGCGGAGCGGAGCGCAAGCTTGACCGGGCGAACATCAGCGCGGCGGTCGATGCGAGCTTAAGGCGACTTAACACCGACGTAATCGACCTATACCAGGTCCACTGGCCCGAGCGCGCGGTCTCGACCCATGGCCGCCAGCGCTTCTCGCATTTGCCCGACCGCGAGGGGCAGACGAGCATCGAGGAGACCCTTGCCGCGCTCGCCGAACAGGTGTCGCTCGGCAAGATCCGCGCGATTGGCCTGTGCAACGAAACGCCTTGGGGGGCGATGCGCTATCTGTTCATGGCCGACTTGATGACTGTGCCGCGCGTCGCCTCGATCCAGAACAGCTACTCACTGCTCGACCGCCAGTTCGAGATCGGCCTCGCCGAAGTGGCAATCCGCGAGGGGCTTGGCCTGATCGGCTATTCGCCGCTGGCCTCGGGAACGCTGACCGGCAAATACGCTGAGGGCCAAGCGATTGCCGGCAGCCGCTCGGAAGGCTCGCCGGGCTTTGCCGCGCGGATGCTCTCGCCCGCGCGGGCTGCGGCGATTGCGGCTTATGGGAAGATCGCCCGCGAGCACGGGCTGGCCCCGGCACACATGGCGCTGGCTTTTGCCGCCCAGCAGCCGTTCATGGCCTCGGTGCTGATGGCCGCGAGCCGCGCGGAGCAGCTCTCGGCGAATCTTGGCGCATCGGGTCTGACGCTGCCCAGGGAAGTCGTCCAGGCGATCAATGCCGTCCACGATGCCCATCCTAACCCCAGGTAGCATGGACGTGCCCGCCATCATTCGCGGCATTCCGCTCGGGGACGAACCGGGGCTCGGCGCACTGACCCTGCCGGGTTTTCTCGGGCAAGTGACGGCCAGATTCGCCCCTCGCGAGGCGCTGGTGCTGCACGAGAACGGCACGCGGATCAGCTGGACGTATGATGACCTTAACGCCCACGCGCAGGCAGTCGCCCGCGCACTCATCGCCTGCGGCACGGGCAAGGACGAGCGCATCGGCATTCTGATGAGCAACCGCCCCGAATGGGTCTCGGCCTGCTTCGGCATCGCGCTTGCGGGCGGCGTCGCGGTGGGCCTGTCGACGTTTTCGACGCCAGACGAACTCGCCGCACTGATCGCGCTGTCCGGCATCTCCACATTGCTGGTCGAGCGCCACGTTGCGGGCAAGGACTTTGCCGCGATGCTCGGCGAGCTCCCCGCCGCGCATTTCCCCTTCCTCACCCGCATCGTCATGCTGGGCGAATCGGCTTACGAAGGCTGGGAGCAATTCCTCGCGCGCGGAAGGGACATCGATCCTGGGCTGGTCGCAGCCCGTGCTGCCACCGTCACCCCAGCGGATCCGGCAATGATCTTCTTCTCCTCGGGCTCGACCGGCAAGCCCAAGGGGATCGTCAATTCGCACCGGGGAGTGAATATCCAGTCGTGGCGCTGGCCGCGCATCTACGCGATGAATGCGGATGACCACGTGCGCACCTGGGCACCCAATGGCTTGTTCTGGTCTGGCAATTTCAGCATCGCGGTCGGCGCCACATTCGCGGTCGGCGGCGCGCTGATCCTGCAGCGCACCTTCGATCCGGCCGAAGCGGTGAGCCTGATGGCCACCGAGCGCGTCAGCCTGCCTTATTGCTGGCCGCACCAGTGGGCCAGCCTCGAGGCCGCAGAAGGCTGGGACGAGGCCGACCTTTCGAGCTTCCGCTTTTTCGAGCCGGGGCAAAACCTGCGCCGTCCGCAGCAGAGCATCCAGACTGACTGGATAGAACCCCACGCCTCCTACGGTTCGACCGAGACTTTCACCATCTCGACCTCCTACCCCTGCGATACTCCGCAAGACCTGTGGCAGGGCAGCAGCGGCGAGGCGCTGCCGGGCAACACAGTGCGCATTGTCGATCCGACAAGCGGCGCAGTGCTGAAGCGCGGCGAGACCGGCGAAATCGCGGTGAAAGGCCCGACGCTGATGCTCGGCTATCTCGGCATTCCGAATGACGAGGCGCTCGACGAGAACGGCTTCTATCACGCTGGCGACGGCGGCTATATCGACGAGCGCGGTCGGCTGGTGTTCCAGGGGCGGATCAACGACATCATCAAGACCGGCGGCGCCAATGTCTCACCGGTCGAGATCGACTGGGCGCTGTGCAATTGCCCGGGCGTCAAAGTCTGCAAGACCACCGGCGTGCCGCACGAAACGCTGGGGGAAATGGTGGTGAGCTGCGTGGTGCGGGTGGAGGGGAGCACGCTGAGCGAAGCCGAGGTGATCGCGTTTTTGAAAGCCCGGCTGGCGGCCTACAAGGTGCCGCGCAAAGTGCTGTTCATCGGGCAGGACGACCTGGAATTTACCGATACGGCGAAAATCAAGCCAGCCGAGGCACGGGCCTTCGCGCGGCGGAAGCTGGCGGAGGAAAATGGATGCTGACCGGTGCCCGCGTCGGCACGCGAGACATCAAGCGCGCGATTGCTTTCTATGACGCCATCGCCGCAGCACTTGGCGCGGCGCGCGTCGTCGACCGGCCCGGGCTGGCCGGCTGGCGTGGCAGCAATGGCGTGCTGTTCATGGTCGGCATTCCGCGCGATGGCGAGGCCTGCATTGGTAATGGCAGCCAAGTGATGTTCGAGGCGGTAAGCCGCGATGCGGTGGAGGCAGCGCACCGCGCGGCGCTGGCCATGGGGGGCACCTGCGAAGGCCCGCCGGGGCCACGCGGGTCGGGGGAACATGCGCTCTATGCCGCCTATTTCCGCGATCCCGATGGCAACAAGGCGATGGTGCTTAAAGTAGGCTATTGAACGCATCAACACCTTCTTCGTCACCCTGAACTTGTTTCAGGGCCCATTTCGACCTTCCCACCGAAGCGCCGTCTGTCGGCAAAGCGATGCCGCCAAGCCTTTCAACCCAGAACTGAGCCGGCTGCCTGATGGGTGCTGAAACAAGTTCAGCATGGCGAATGTGATTTTCGCTGCAGGCCCGTCACCGCGTCCCATACACCAGCAGCACATTCCCCGGCAGCTTGCTCGCGAAGCCATAGCCCGATGGCACGATGAGATCGCCCTTGTAGGCCAAGGGCGCGACACCGCCGGCGATCGAGCCGCCGCGTCCGGGCACCTTGTTGACCGTATCGAACGACCGCCGGGTCTGGTCCTGCCAGATAACCGCGCCGGTGCTGGCGTTGTAGATCCGCACATGGCCGTCGTCCGCACCGATCAGTACCAGACCAGCGGTAGCCGTCACCGCGCCGCCATAGCCGGCGAGGCAGCGCGGGTCGGTGGTGCACAGATTGACCCGGTCGGGCGCTTCCCAGACGGTCTTGCCGCTCGCCACATCGAGCGCATAGAGGCCGGGACGCGCCGGGAAAGTCTCGGGGCCGGGCATGGCGAAACGGTCGCTCATCGGCACAAACAGCCTGCCCGCGTCCGCTGCGATGCCGAAGTGGACGCCGCCCATAGGGCTGCCGCGCCCCAGCCGCGCTTTCCACACCAAGGCGCCGTCCGCCGGATCGAAGGCATAGACCCAGCCCGATTTTTGCCCGGCGAGCACCAGTTCGCGGCCATTGTTGCCCCTGGCGAGCACTGCGCCCGCGCCGAAATCGAAATCGGGCGCGGCCTCATCGGGGCAGGAATCGCTGGTTTTGGTGACGCAGGCGACATTCCAGGCATCGCCGCCCAGCACCTGATGCTGCCACTTGATCCGCCCACTGGCGAGATCGAGCGCCAGCACGGCATCGCTCATCCCCGTGGCGGGTAGCGAATAGTTGTCCCCCGTCGCGACATAGAGCTGGCCGCGCGCGGCATCGATCGCCGGGCTGTTCCACACCGCGACGCCCGAGGGGCCAAGTTTTGGCAGGCCGGCCTTGCTGGTGCCGGTCTGCACCGGCGGATCGACCAGCCAGGTACGCCATTTCTCCGCGCCGGTCATGGCATCGAGCGCCACCACCGAGCCGCGGAACGAGCAGCAGGCATAGTTCGGGCTGGTAGCAAAGGCCTCTTCGACTGAGGAGACCGGCACATAAAGCGTGCCCTGATGCAGCGTAGGTGTGCCGGTGATGACGGTTGCGGGGTGCGCGTCGGCGCGCAAAGTCCAGGCAAGTTTGCCGTCAAGCAAGTTGACCGCATAGACATTGCCGAAGGTGTCGCCGAAATAGACCAGCGGCCGCGCTGTGCGGTCGCCCTTGCGCCAGGTGCTGACAACAATGCCGGTGCGTACTTCGGCTTGCGCTTCGAAGGCCCAGCGCACGCAACCGGTCGCTCGGTCGAGCGCATAGACCGCGCCGTTGTGATTGCCGACCAGGATCGCCCCGCCAGCCAGCGCCGGCTGCGACCGCGCGCGCGACGAGTGCGGGAAGGCGAAGGCCCATTTGAGCTTGAGGCGTGGCGCATTGCGCGCGTTCAGCCCGGAAACCCGCGCGGGAATCGCATGAGTGCTCGCGGCATCGAGTCCCCATCCGGCCAGCACCGGCGGCTCGGTCAGGTCGAAGCGCGCCGCCGCGCCGCTGCACATGTTAAGCGCGGTGCGGTCTGAGCTGGAGCCGAGCTTGCGCCCGGCGATATATTCGGAAACCGCGATGCGCTGATCGCTGGTCAAGGCTGCGCCCTGTTCGCGCATCGCGCCCTGGATCAGCGCGCGGTGGATCGCCTCGGGAGTCATATCCTGCAGCGACATCAGCTGCGGCGCGCGTTCGAGCCCGGCATCGTGGCAGGCGGCGCAGACCTCGCGGTAAAGCTGACCGCCGGGGGTCTGGGCCGCCCCCGGATCGCGGCCTGACCAGTCGGGAATTGCGGGCGGCGTGGCGGCGGCGATGCGTGTGGGCGGCAGCAGTGCTGCGCCCAGCACCAGCGCGACCACGCAGACAATGCCCGCACGAATTGCCGAGTTTCCAGTCATCCATTCTCTCCCGCTTGTGCGGGCAAGGAACAGCAAAAATTCCCAGCGCGCCAGCCCTTAACGCATCGGCCCGGTGAACAGCAGCGAATCAAGCCGGGAACTCCGCCATTTCAGGCTCCAGTGGAGATGCGGCCCGGTGGCACGGCCGGTCGCGCCGATATAGCCGAGCAGCTGCCCCTGCCGCACCCGCTCGCCCTCGCGCACCACCAGCCGCGAGGAATGGAGGAAGGCGCTGTTGAGCCCCATGCCGTGGTCGATCATCAGCAGTTTGCCCTCGAGCGTGAAGGGCCGCTCCGCCGCCAGGATCACGACGCCGTCCGCCGGGGCGACATAGGGCGTGCCGCTGGCGCCGGTGGCGATGTCGTTGCCCGAGTGATAGCCGCCCGGTGTGCCATTATAGATCCGCTGCGAGCCGAACCGGCCCGAGAGCCGGCCACGCGCGGGCCAGATGAAATTCTGCCGCCAGCCGTCACTGTCCGAATCGATCGCGCGCGCGGCGTTGATCCGGGCGAGCTCGCCGGCGCGGATGCGCTTGTAGGCCTCGCTGGGCGGCGTGCCGGGACGGGGCCCGAGCGGGATGCGCTCGATGTTCCAGGCGCGTGGGCTGACGGCAACCGCGCGGGTGATTGTCCTGCCCGAATCAAGCCGCGCCGCGAGCGTGGCCGATTGCCCGGCATCGCGGTCGAATGCGGCGAAAAAGCGCCCGTCGCGGTCAAAGGACAATGCCTCGCCGTTGAATGTGAGCGCGCGCGCGCCAAGCGGGGCCAGCCCGACCACCCAGCCGCCCTGGGTGAGCTCACCAGACAGCGCGAAATCGGCCCCGCGTGGGGGCATCTGGCGCGGCGGCGGGGGCAGCGGCGCGGGCCGCGGCAGGCCCGGCAGGGTCTGCACTTGCCCCGGCCCGCGCGTCTGCGAGCCATCGTTGCAGCTGCCGCTGGCGGTGAGCAACACTGCCGAGCCGGCGGCCAGACCCCATGAAATCGCGCGCATCACCGCAGCGCCTTCAGGCCTTGCCGGTCAGGCGCCCGGTTGCCGCCTCGGCACTGGCATAAGGCTCCTGCCACTCGGCGCTCCAATAGCGCAAGGCATCGAGCGCGATCCGCTCGCCAGTGACCGCGCAAAGCACGAACGAGCCGGCAGTGACCACGCGAAAACCGTTTGGCCCATAGTGCAGGCTGGCGGGACGTTCCTGGGAAGACATCAGCATGGCGCGGCCCTAACAAATCGCTGCGCTTATAGCAATTTGCCCTGTTCGGGAGCCGGGGGACGAGCAGGGCGCGTTGGGGGAGCCGGGGCGGGCACAGAGCCAGACAGTCCCAGCCGGCCATCGGCAAATTCGATTTCCAGGCCCTTGGCCGCGCGCGCGGCTTTGGCCGTCATCACCGGCTGCCCGGCCGCATCGCGGACAATCGCATAGCCGCGCTCCAGCACCCGGCGGGGGCTCAATTGCTCGGCCATGCGCCACAGCGCCTCGGTGCGCTGCCGGCCCTCGTCGATCCGCCGCTGCACCAAGGCAGGGGTGAGCCTCGCCGAGGTCAGCCGCTCGCCGGCCTGCGCCAGCCGGCTCTTCAGCAAGGGCAGCGACAGCCGCCCGGCGGTGTGTTGCAGCCGTCCCAGCGCCGCTGTCGCGCGCTGCGACAGCCCGCGCCGCGCGCGCTCGGCGAGATCGTCGAGCCGCTGCACTTGCGGGGTGAGCAAGGCCAGCGGCTCGGGCAGCCGCTCGGCGCGCGATGCCAGCCGTTCGCGCGCCAGACTGAGCGCGCGGCTTGCCGCCCGGCGCTGACGCAAGGCAAGCTCGCCGACCTGGGCAAGCAGCTCCTCGCGCACCGGCACGGCGAGTTCGGCGGCGGCGGTGGGCGTCGGCGCGCGCAAATCGGCGGCGAAATCGGCCAGCGTAGTATCTGTCTCGTGCCCCACCGCGCTGATCACCGGAATCGAGCACTCGGCAATCGCACGCACGACTTCTTCTTCGTTGAATGCCCACAGGTCCTCGATCGAGCCGCCGCCGCGCGCGACGATCACCACGTCGGGGCGGTCGGTGCCGGTCATCGCCGAAAACCCGCGCAGCGCCGCCGCGACTTGTGCCGCCGCGCCCTGCCCCTGGACCAGCACCGGCCAGACCAGCACGCGGCTGGGAAAGCGGTCGGCGAGCCGGTGGAGGATATCGCGGATCACCGCGCCGGTGGGCGAGGTGACCACGCCGATGGTGCGCGGCAGGAACGGCAACGCCCGCTTGCGTGACTGGGCAAACAGCCCCTCCGCCTCGAGCCGCGCCTTGGTCTTGGCCAGCAGCGCCAGCAGCGCGCCTTCGCCGGCGACTTCCATCCGCTCGATGACGATCTGGTAGGTGCTCTTGCCCGGAAAGGTCGTGATCTTGCCGGTGGCGATCACCTCCAGCCCCTCTTCGGGTTTGAACGCCAGCCGCTGAACGCCGCCCTTCCACATCACCGCGTCGATCTTCGCGCCTTCGTCTTTCAGGCTGCAATACATGTGACCCGACGCGGCGATAGTGACGCGGGAAAGCTCGCCGCGCAGTCGCACGAATGCGAAGCGATCTTCGACCGTGCGCTTGAGCAGCGCGGAAATCTCGCTGACCGAATAGGGCTCGGCATTGTCACCAGGCGCAGATGGCGCTGCCACCAGTCCGTCATTCATGGCTTGGGTCCGGTCATGCGATTCCTCTACCTTGGCGGCCAATTTTCGCTATCATGGGCTGCTGCAAGGGGCAGGGTACGCTTATGGCTGACGAAACGGGAGGCGGCAATCCGGGTCCGATCGGGCCACATGGCATTGCTGTCGCGCTGATCGGCGCGGCTTCGGCCATCATGGTCGGCATGATCAATGGCAAGGTCTGGCCGTTCAATGGCGACGAGCCTGCGGTGGTTGGCCCGGAAGTTACAGGGCCGGGCACAACCTCGTTTGGCCCGGGTCCGGTCGGCCCCGGCACTTCGCCGGTATCTGGCTCGACCCCGGAAACCAGCGGCCCGCCAAGCCCCGCGCAGACCGCGCGCCAGTTCCTTGAGGCCGCCGATCCCGAGTTCGAGCCGGCAACCGCGATAAACCGCAAGATTTATGTCCACAACCGCTGCGCCCAGGCGATGACCGTGCGCATCGTCTATGAAAAGCTCAACAAGACCATCGACGGGCTGGGCGAAAGCTACAGCGCCGAGCCCCAGGAGCTGTTCCTGCCGAAATCCGACGACGGCACCGGGGCCGCGACCTACCGGCGTTATGCCTTCATCCATGCCCGCACCGCCGACGATGCCATTCGGTGGTCCGGCAGATATCCCCTGACCACCGATCAGGGCGTGATAAATTTCCGCACATGGAAACTTGAGGTCGATGGCGACGGCGACTATCGCGTCTCGCTGGATTGCGACGCCTGACCCTCTTCTTCGAGAATCCCCGACAATGAACATCCTGCTTATCGGAAGCGGCGGGCGCGAACATGCGCTGGCCTGGAAGCTGGCGCAGTCGCCGCTATGCACCCGGCTGTTCGCCGCGCCGGGCAATCCAGGAATTGCACAGTACGCCGAACTGGCGATGTTCGATGTGGCCGATCACGCGGCTGTGATTGCTTTCTGCAAGTCCGAGACAATCGGCCTGGTCGTCGTCGGCCCGGAAGCGCCGCTGGTCGATGGGCTGGGCGATAGCCTGCGCGCTGCCGGCTTCCCGGTGTTCGGTCCCGGCAAGGCCGCCGCGCAGCTCGAAGGCAGCAAGGGCTTCACCAAGGACCTGTGCGCGCGCGCCAATATCCCGACCGGCGGCTACCGCCGCGTCTCCAACGAAGCCGATGCCATGGCGGCGCTCGCCCGCTTCGGCGCACCGGTGGTGATCAAGGCCGATGGGCTGGCGGCGGGCAAGGGCGTGACCGTCGCGATGACCATGGCCGAGGCCGAAGCGGCAGTGCAGGACATTTTCGCCGGGCGCTTTGGAGAAGCGGGCGCCGAAGCGGTGATCGAGGAATTTCTCGAAGGTGAGGAAGCGAGCTTCTTTGCCCTCACCGACGGCACCAGCGTGATGGCTTTCGCCTCGGCGCAGGATCACAAACGCGTCGGCGAAGGCGACAGAGGCCCCAACACCGGCGGCATGGGTGCCTACAGCCCGGCCCGTGTGCTGACCCCGGCGCTGGAGGCCGAGGCGATGGCGCGGATTATCGTGCCGACGGTGCAAACGCTGGCCAAGGAAGGCATGCCCTATTCAGGCGTGCTGTTCCTCGGCCTGATGCTGACCGACACCGGCCCGCAGCTGATTGAATACAACGCCCGCTTCGGCGATCCCGAATGCCAGGTGATGTTGATGCGGCTCGAATCGGACCTCGCCGAACTGCTGCTGGCCTGCGCGGAAGGGCGGCTGGGGGAAATCGATCCACCGCATTTCTCGGATGACTCCGCATTGACTGTGGTGATCGCCGCCGAGGGTTATCCCGACACGCCGAAAAAGGGTGGGAGCATCGCCGGGATCGCAGCCGCCGAAGCCACCGGCGCACGCGTTTTTCATGCCGGCACGGCGCTGGCGGATGGTGCGCTCATCGCCAATGGCGGGCGCGTCCTGAATGTGACGGCGCGCGGCAGCAGCGTCTCCCAGGCACAGGCGCGCGCCTATGCCGCTGTCGATGCCATCCAGTTCCCCGAAGGCTTCTGCCGCCGCGACATCGGCTGGCGCGAAGTGGCGCGCGAAGCCTTAGGCAACTAGCGCCAGCAAATCCGCCTCCGGCCTTGCCCCGTAGTGCGAGATCACTTCCGCCGCGCAGATCGCGCCGAGCCGCAGGCACTGGGCGAGATCCTGAGCGCGCACGTGGCCATGGAGAAATCCGGCGGCGAACAGATCGCCCGCGCCGGTGGTGTCGACCACTTTGGCGACTGGCTCCGCTGCCACTTCGGCGCGCTCGCCCGCCGCAATCGCCACTGCGCCGTGCGCGCCGCGCGTTACCACCAGCACTGGCACTTTGCCGGCCAGCGCCGCCAATCCGGCCTCGAATTCCGCCTCGCCGGTCAGCGCAGCCAGTTCATGCTCGTTGGCAAACAGGATGTCGATCGAGCCGTCGGTGATCAGCGCGCGGAAATCGTCGCCGTGGCGGTCAATGACAAAAGCATCGGACAGGGTGAAGGCGACCTTGCGCCCCGCCGCTTTCGCCGCCGCGATTGCCCGGCGCATCGCGGCGCGCGGTTCTTCCGGATCCCACAGATAGCCTTCCAGATAGAGCACGGCGGCATTCGCGATCAGGCTTTCGTCCAGTGCGGCAGCGGGCAGGAACTGCGAGGCGCCAAGGTAGGTGTTCATCGTGCGCTGGCCATCGGGGGTGACGAATATCAGGCAGCGCGCGGTTGGTGGCCCGTTTTCACCAGTTACGGCGCGCGCCGCCGTGTCGAACGCAATTCCGGCGGCGCGGATATCGTGGGCGAAAACCTCGCCCAACTGATCCTCGGCGACCTGGCCGATGAAGCCGCATTTCGACCCCAGCGCCGCAAGACCAGCCAGCGTATTCGCCGCTGAGCCGCCGGAAATCTCGCGGGCCGGGCCCATTGCTTCGTAAAGCACATGAGCCTGATCAGTATCGATCAGCATCATACCGCCGCGGGTCATTCCCAGTTCATCGATCAGGGCATCGGCGCAAGGCGCCATGACATCGACGATGGCATTGCCGATGGCGACGACGTCATATTTAGGCCCAATGTTTTGAAGCGGGGACATGGCGATTCCTTTGGCGGCTATGCTGTCAGTCGGCGCGCGTAGCGGGCGCTTCGCGGCGCGGCAAGGGCGCTTGGCGTTGACAGGCCCCGGAGTAATGGCATGGCCCCGGGATGCAGAAGACCATTCTTGCCGCCGTCATGCTCGCCCCGCTGCTGGCCGCTTGCGGTTCGGGCAGCGGCAAAGTGCAGAGCGCGAGCGCAGCGCCGGCCGCTAGCAGCCCGCAGGCCCGCTATTCGCGCCTGCCCGCCGTGCGAGCGCCAGTCCGCGCAGCGCCGCCCGCGCCGCGAAGGCTCGCCGTGCCGGGGCTCGAAGGGGTGATCGGCGCGACCCGCGGCGATCTCATCCGCCAGTTCGGCGCGGCACGGCTCGATGTCTGGGAAGGCGACGCGCGCAAGTTGCAATATGCCGGCACCGCCTGCGTGCTCGACATCTATCTCTATCCCGCCAGCGCCGGCCGCGAGCCGCAGGCGACCTATGTCGATGCCCGCCGCGCCAGCGACGGCAAGGATGTCGACCGCGCCAGCTGCATCGGCGCGCTGCGCCAGCGGGGCAATGCGCCGGCTGCGGCTGCGGGCGGGTAACCCGGAATTAAACATATTCGCCGATATGCGGTCCCTTAACGCGGGGGGCCTCATTAGATGTCGATGCATTTTCGTGAACTTGCCGAACAGGCCATGGCCGATGGCGCAATTGCCGCAGACGAGATTCTCGGCCTGCGCCGCGAGGGCTGGTCAAACAGCGCGGTCGATGCCGACGAAGCCGAAGCGATCTTCGTGCTCAACGATCATCTCGCCGATCCCTCGCCTGAATGGAGCGATTTTTTCGTCGAGGCGATCAGCGAATATGTCGTCAACGGCGTGATGCCGCGCGGCTATGTCGATGACGACCAGGCCGACTGGCTGATGGAACGGATCGACAGTGATGGCCGACTGGACAGCCAGACCGAGCTGGAATTGCTGGTCAGGGTGCTCGAAAAGGCGCTTGGCGCGCCGCAAGCGCTGAAAGCCTATGCGCTCGGGCAGATCGAACAGGCCGTGCTGACCGGCGAAGGCCCGACCCGCGATGGCGGCATACTGGAGCCGGGCGTGGTCAATTCGGCCGAGGCGCGTTTGCTGCGCCGGCTGATTTTTGCACCGGGCAGCGACCGCCCGGCGGCAGTCAGCCGCAGCGAGGCCGAAATGCTGTTCCGCCTGAAAGACGCGAGCCTCGATGGCGACAATGCGCCCGACTGGAAGCAGCTGTTCGTCCAGGGCGTGGGCAATTACCTGCAAGGCTTCGGCGGCAGCGACCCGCTCAGCCGCGAACGCGCCGCCGAGCTGGAAAGCTTCATGAACGATTCTGCGGTCAGCATCGGCGGCTTTTTTGCCCGCATGGCGCAGTCCAATCCGCTGACCGGTTTTTCCAGCCTGTTTGGCCGCGAGCCGGAAGCGGCAGACCTTGATGATGCCGTTGCGGCAGAGCACGAGGTCACCACTATCGAGCAAGCCTGGCTGCAGGGCCAGATCGACGCCAATGGCCAGGTCGACGAATTCGACCAGGCGCTGCTCGATTTCCTCGCCGAGGAAGAAGGCTAGACCGTAAAGCTCTCCCCGCAGCCGCACGCGCCTTTGGCGTTCGGGTTGGCGAACACGAAACCGGCGGTGAAATCATCCTCCTGCCAGTCCATCGCGCTGCCGACGAGATAGAGCACGCTGGCGCCGTCGATGAAGAACAGCCCGCCGGGCGTCTCGATGCGCTCGTCGAAGGGCTGGGCTTCGGTGACATAGTCAACCGAATAGGCCAGCCCCGAGCAGCCCCGACGCGGAGTGGATAGCTTTACGCCGATCGCCCCTTCGGGTGCCTCGGCCATCAGTTTGGCGATGCGCGCTTCGGCCGTGGGCGTCAAAATGACGGCGGCGGGTCGTTGTCTTGCGGTGGTGGCCATCACAGCATCCCCAGTTCGAGGCGGGCTTCGTCGCTCATCTTGGCCATGTCCCACGGCGGATCCCAGACCAGATTGACTTCGGCATCGCGCACGCCGGGTACCGCCGCAACGCGCAGTTCCACCTCGCCCGGCATCGATTCCGCCACCGGGCAATGCGGCGTAGTGAGCGTCATCGCCACGGTGACCGAGCCATCGTCGGTGACATCGACCCCGTAGATCAGCCCGAGCTCATAGATATTGACCGGAATTTCCGGATCGAAAATCTCCTTGAGCGCCGCAATCACGCCTTCATAGACATCGCCGCCCGGCGCGCCCGGCGTCTGTCCTTCCGGCTTTTCGGCGAGGAAGCCCTCCAGATAGTCGCGCTTGCGCTCCAGCATCTCGGCCGGCGCCTCGTCTCGTTCGACCCGGGCACGCGGCGGCGTTGGCACGCTTTCCACTTCTTCCACCGCGAATTTGGGTTGCTCGCCGCTCATCCGAATATCCTCTTCGTCCGCTCGATCCCGCGCAACAGCGCGGCAATGTCGCTTTCATCGCTATACAGTCCAAAACTTGCCCGCGCGGTCGCAGGCACGCCGAGGTGGTCCATCAGCGGCTGCGCGCAGTGATGCCCCGCCCTGATCGCCACATTCTCTTCGTCCAATATGGTGCCGAGATCGTGCGGATGCACCCCTTCGAGGGCAAAGCTGACGATGCCGGCAGACTCCTCCGGCCCGAACAGGGTGATCGAATTGAGCTGGCGCAGTTCGTCGCGCAGCTGGCGCACCAGCGCGTCCTCATGGGCACCGATCGCAGCGATGCCGATCGCCTCGACATAGTCGACTGCCGCCGCAAGCGCGATTGCCTCGACGATAGCGGGTGTCCCGGCCTCAAACCGCGCTGGCGGCGGGGCATAGGTGGTGCGCTCGAAAGTCACCCGGTCGATCATCGCGCCGCCGCCGTGCCAGGGCGGCATGGCATTGAGGATATCGGACCTTGCCCACAGCGCGCCGATCCCGGTGGGGCCATAGAGCTTGTGCGCGGAGAAAACATAGAAGTCGCAGTCAAGCGCCGCAACATCGACTTTCAGACGCGGCACCGCCTGGCAACCATCGAGCAGCAGCTTCGCGCCGACGGCGTGGGCGAGGCTCGCAGCGCGCCGGGCATCGAGCACCGAGCCCAGCACGTTTGAAACATGCGCGAAGGCGACCAGCTTGTGGGCCGGGGTCAGCATCCGTTCTGCCGCATCCAAGTCGATGCAGCCATCTTCCGTCAGCGGGCAGACGTCGATCTGGGCCCCGGTCCGCTCACCCAGCAATTGCCAGGGCACGATGTTGGAATGGTGCTCCAGCACCGAAAGCAGGATGCGGTCGCCTGCCTTGAGGCTAGTGCCGCCCCAGCTCTGCGCAACCAGGTTGATCGCCTCGGTCGCGCCGCGGGTGAACACCACCTCCTCTTCGCGCGCGCCGATGAACGCGGCGACCTTGCGGCGGGCAGCCTCGAAGGCCAGCGTCATTTCCGCCGAGCGGGCATAGACCCCCCGGTGCACGGTGGCATAGTCGCGGCCGAGCGCATTGACGGTGGCGTCGATGACGGCTTGCGGCTTCTGCGCGGTGGCAGCGGTGTCGAGGTAGTGCCAGTTATTGGCGAGGCCGGGGAAGTCGTCGCGCAGGACCGCAATGGCCAGCGCGCCGCCCTCATACTCCCAGCGCGCCACCGCGTTGGGGGACGGCTCAATTGGCGCGATCCTGCTCACACCAGTTCCCCCAGCCGCGCCAGCGCCAGCGCCTGCAAGCGCTCCTCATCGGATGCACCGCTAAATGCCTCGGCAACAAACGCCTGCAACATCATCTGCCTGGCGAGTTCTGGCGGCAGCCCGCGCGATTCGAGATAGAACAGCCCTTGCGCATCCAGCTCGCCAATCGCGCAGCCATGCGCGCACTTGACATCGTCGGCGTAGATTTCGAGCTCGGGCTTGGCATTGGCCGTCGCCGTGCGGCTGAGCAGCATGGCGCGGACCGATTGCACGCTGTCGGTGCCCACGGCCCCGCGTGCCACCGAAACCTTGCCGAGATAGGTGCCGGTCGCCTGGCCAGCGAGGACCGAGCGGATCGTCTGGCGGCTGATGGCATTTGGCGAGAGGTGGGTGACTTCGGTGACGATTTCCAGAGTCTGGGAGCCGGAGCCCAGCTGCGCCGCGCCCAGCGTAAAGCTCGAGCCTTCGCCCAGCCGGGCATCGACTGCGACCCGGCCGAAGGCAGCGCCCATATTGAGAATGCGAAGGTCAAACGCCGCGCCGGCTTCCAGTTCGATCACCAGATGGCGCGCGACGGCGCCCTCGGTATCTTCGACAATGCTGAGCGAGGTGCTCTGTCCCGAAGGTACGAGTATCTCTTCGCGGACCACCGGCCACACGCCCGCCAGCGCATCGAGGTCCGCATAGCGGAAGGCCTCATCCCTTCTTGTCGGCATGGGGCGAGTGGGGAAGGCGAGCGCAGTTGTCACGCCGCCACCGCCTCGTAACCTTCTTCTTCAAGTTGCAAGGCCAGCTCCGCCCCGCCGGTCTTCACGATCCGACCGCCTGCCAGCACATGGACGAAGTCCGGCTTCACATAGTCAAGCAGTCGCTGATAATGCGTGATCAGCAGCACGCCTTTATCCGGCTTGCGCATGATCGCATTGATCCCCTCGCCGACAATCCGCAGCGCATCGATATCGAGGCCGGAGTCGGTCTCATCCAGCACCGCGAAGCTCGGATCGAGAATGCCCATCTGCACCATCTCGGCGCGCTTCTTCTCGCCGCCGGAAAAGCCGACGTTCACCGGACGCTTAAGCATGTCCATGTCCAGACGCAGCAGCGCCGCTTTCTCGCGCGCCAGCTTGAGGAATTCAGCGCCGGACAGCGGCTCCTCGCCCCGGCTCTTGCGCTGGGAATTTAGCGCTTCGCGCAGGAACTGGACGAAGGAAACGCCGGAGATTTCAACCGGATACTGGAAGCCGAGGAATAGGCCTGCGGCGGCGCGTTCGTGCGGGGCGAGGGCGAGCAAATCCACAGCCCCACCACCAACACCCGCACCATCCCCCAAACCCGACTTCCCTGAGCTTGTCGAAGGGCTGTTTTTCACTTGTGGCGCTGCGCCCGAAGAAAAGGACGGTGCTTCGACAAGCTCAGCATGAGCGGGGTTGGGGTTGGGTGTGAAGCTCACACTCCCCCCCGTTACTTCATACCCGGGCCGCCCGCCCAGCACATAGGCCAGCGTCGACTTGCCAGCGCCATTGGGCCCCATGATCGCATGAATTTCGCCCGCATTGATGCTGAGCGAGAGGCCCTTGAGGATCGGCTTGTCGGCGACGGTGGCGGAGAGGTTATTGATTTGGAGCATTCAATTCAGTCCTGATTTCAATTCTGGTCTAACGCCCATGATACACCTCCCCCGGATGCCATTCCGCCCAGATGCCGGCGATCTGTTCGAGGACGGAGATATCGAGAAACGCCTGCGCGGCAGATTCTGGCGTATCTCCGCCGCGGGTCATGTTGTGGGTTATCGTATGCTGGATCACATCGACTGCAGCAGGCCGCAGATTGCCGCATTGCGCTTTTGCGAGGTCTTGCGCAGCATTGAAGGTCGCGCCCTTTTCGGCTCCGGGATGGCGGAAATTTTCCAGCACGCAGCCTGTGTAGACCTGCACCGCGCGCGGCGGCTGCTTAGCCAGCGCCGGACTGGCGAGCAGCACCGCAAGGGCAAGCGCGCGGCGCATCACCCCACGCTCCCCTCAAGCGAAATCCCCAGCAGCTTCTGCGCTTCCACGGCAAATTCCATCGGCAGCTGCTGCAACACTTCCTTGGCAAACCCGTTGACGATCAGCGCCACTGCCTCTTCCGCGCCGAGCCCGCGCTGCATGGCGTAGAACAACTGGTCGTCGGAAATCTTGCTGGTGGTCGCCTCATGCTCGATCTGCGCGCTGGGATTGCGCACTTCGATATAGGGCACGGTATGCGCGCCGCACTCGGCCCCTAGCAGCAGCGAATCGCACTGGGTGAAATTGCGCACGCCCTCAGCATTCGCCGCGACGCGCACCAGGCCGCGATAGGTGTTGTTCGATTTCCCCGCGCTGATGCCCTTGGAGATGATCGTCGAGCGGCTGCCCTTGCCGTTGTGGATCATCTTGGTGCCGGTATCGGCCTGCTGGTAATTGTTGGTCACCGCGACCGAATAGAACTCGCCGACCGAGTCTTCGCCATTGAGCACGCACGAGGGATATTTCCAGGTGATCGCGCTGCCGGTTTCAACTTGCGTCCACGAAACCTTGCTGCGCTTGCCCTGGCATAGCGCGCGCTTGGTGACGAAGTTGTAGATTCCGCCCAGCCCTTCGGCGTTGCCCGGATACCAGTTCTGCACCGTCGAATACTTGATCTCGGCGTCATCAAGCGCGACCAGTTCGACCACGGCGGCATGCAGCTGGTTCTCATCGCGCATCGGCGCAGTGCAGCCTTCAAGGTAGCTGACGTAGCTGCCTTTTTCGGCAATGATCAGCGTGCGTTCGAACTGGCCGGTGTTCTCCGCATTGATGCGGAAATAGGTCGACAGCTCCATCGGGCAGCGCACGCCCTCAGGGATGTAGACAAAGGTGCCGTCGGAAAAGACCGCGCAGTTAAGCGCGCTGAAATAGTTGTCATGCATCGGCACGACCTTGCCGAGCCACTTCTTGACCATCTCCGGATATTCGCGGATCGCCTCGCTGATCGAGCGAAAAATGACGCCCGCCGATTCCAGCTCGGCCCGGAAAGTGGTCGCCACCGAAACCGAATCGAACACCGCGTCGACCGCAACCTTGCGCGCGCCCTCAACCCCGGCGAGCACTTTCTGCTCCGCGATGGGAATGCCGAGCTTTTCATAGATCCGCAGGATTTCCGGATCGACCTCGTCGAGGCTGCCCAGCTTGGGCTTGGCGCGCGGCGCGGCGTAGTAATAAGCGTCCTGATAGTCGATCGGCGGGACGTTGAGCTTGGCCCAGTCGGGCGGGGTCATGGTCAGCCAGTGGCGGAAGGCCTTGAGCCGCAAATCGAGCATCCATGCGGGCTCGTTCTTCTTGGCCGAGATGAAGCGGACAGTGTCTTCGTTGAGCCCTTTCGGGGCGAAGTCAGTCTCGATGTCCGACGACCAGCCGTGCTCATAGTCGGCGACACTTGCGGCCGCATCGCGCGCAGCCTGATCCTTGAGGATAACGTCTTCACTCATCGCTTGCACCGCACATAGATGGCAAAGTCCTCGCCCTCACCGATCGCGAGCTTCTTGCCGCCATCGACCAGTCCAAGCCGCATACCGTTTTCATAGGTCGCATCGCCGTGCGTGATCCGGCCCCCGGCGATGATCTCGCCCTTGCGGACCGGCGTTACCGCGCTGACATCCATGCGCGTCTCGAACTCCTGGATGCGGCGCGCGCTTATCCGGATGTTGTTGTTGTCCGCAGGCCCCGGGGCACAGCGCTGGCCTTCAATTACCCAGTCGCCGCGGTAGGGCGCGGCGAGGGGGCCGGCAGCAACCGCAGGCACCGCAGCAAGCAGGATCGCGCCCAGCAGCATCACCGCGCCAATCTCGTCAGGGCAATGTCCGCCAGCGCACCGCGCAGCGCGGCATTGACCATTGGCCAGTGCGGCTGCACCCGGCAATTGCCTTCCATCGCGCAATCGTGCTTGCCGTCCTCGACGCAGGCGGTCAGCGCGATCGGGCCCTCGACTGCCTCGACAATATCGGCGAGGCTGATCGCGGCGGCCGGACGCGCCAGTTTCAATCCGCCGCCAACCCCGCGCGAGCTGCGCAGCAGCCCGGCAGCGGTCAACTTGCTTACCAGCTTCTGGACGGTGGGTGCTGGCAGACCCGTTTCCTCGGCCAGTTGCCCAGCGTTGACTTGCAAGGAGCCGCAATGGCGAGCGGCAGCGGCCATGGTGACAACGGCATAATCGGCCATGCTGGATAGGCGCATCGGCAAGTTCCCGGTTAAATCGGATTGATTCGTTCCGGTTTGATCTAGGCCGCTGCAGCGCATATTTCAAGGCGCAAGGTGGGTTGGGGCGCTGGGGCTTGCCGTCCCGACAAAAAAGGGCGGCCCCCCAGAAATCCGGAGGGCCGCCTCAAAGTCGAGAACTCGCTGCAAAATGCTTCGAGCCCTTCGGGTCGCATGGCCCGGTTAGACCGCCGCTTGGCCGCTGAATTGTATAGATTCGCCATTTCTGGCGGTCCGCTGCATGGACGATCAAGAAATCTTCCTGTGTGGCTATTTGGCAACTGCCGCGAAGCCGCGTCGACAGGCGCTGACGGCTTTGCCATAGCGGCGGGCACGATGCTCTATTCACTGATCCGCCCTGCCCTGTTCGCACTTGACGCAGAGCGCGCCCACGGACTGGCGCTGGCGGCGCTCAAGCTGCTGCCTGCAGGCACGCCGCCGCAGATCGGCGGGCCGCTGGAGACCCGCTTCGCAGGACTGGCTTTCCCCAATCCGCTGGGCATCGCCGCCGGTTTCGACAAAGACGGCGAAGTGGCAGACAGCCTGCTGGGCCTGGGCTTCGGTTTCGCCGAAGTCGGCTCGATTACGCCGCTGCCCCAGGCCGGCAATCCCCGGCCCCGCCTGTTCCGGCTGATCGAAGACCGCGCAGTGATCAACCGCATGGGCTTCAACAATCGCGGCGGCGAAGCGGCAGCGGCGCGGCTGGGGCGCAGGACGGGTGGCGGAATCGTCGGCATAAACATCGGCGCCAACAAGGATTCGCCCGATCGCATTGCCGATTATGCCGCGATGGCCCGGCTGGTGGCGCCCATGGCGAGCTACCTTGCGGTCAACGTGTCGAGCCCCAACACCCCGGGTCTGCGCGCGCTGCAGGACGAAGGCGCGCTTGCTGCGCTGCTTGACGCCGTTCTCGCGGCAACGGGCGAGGATGGCCCGCCGGTGTTCCTCAAGGTCGCGCCCGATCTCGAACCGGCGGACATCGATGCCATCGCGCGGATCGCCGTGGACCGGCGGCTGGGCGCGCTGATCGTCGCCAACACCACCGTTTCGCGCCCGCCGCTGCAATCGCGCCATGCCGGCGAGGCGGGCGGGCTTTCCGGTGCGCCACTGCGTGAACTCGCCCAGCAGCGCCTGCGCGAGTTCCGCAAGGCCACCGGCGGCGCGGTCCCGCTGATCGGCGTCGGCGGCATCGCCTCGGCCGAAGATGCCTGGGCGCGGATCCGCGCGGGTGCCAGCCTGGTCCAGCTTTACAGCGCGATGGTCTATGAAGGGCCGGGCATCGCGCGGCGCATCGTGGGCGGGCTGGAACAGCTGATGCAGCGCGATGGCTTTGCTTCGATTGCCGAAGCGGTGGGAAGCGAATAGGCTGACGCATCATGCAACGCACCCTCTCAGACCGCTTCGCCCTGCTCCTGCTGCTCGTGGCATTTGCCGAGGCGCCGCTGGCCGCAGCGACGGCGCGGTTCGACAAGGGCATGGTCAGTGCCGCCGATCCGCGCGCCGCCGAGGCAGGCACGCAAATGCTGCGCGCCGGGGGCAGCGCCACCGATGCCGCGCTCGCCGTGCTGGTTACCCTGACCGTGGTCGAACCGCAGAGTTCGGGCATTGGCGGCGGCGGCTTTCTGGTGATGGACGATGGCACAGGCCGCGTCGAAACGCTCGACGGGCGCGAGACTGCGCCAGCGGCCGCGACCCCGCGCTGGTTCGAGATGAATGGCCAGTTCCTCTCGGTCCCGCAGGCAATTCCCGGCGGACGCAGTGTCGGCGTGCCGGGCAATGTCGCGCTGATGGCCGAGGCGCACCGCCGCCATGGCAAGCTCGCCTGGCGGCGGCTGTTTGTCCCGGCGATCCGGCTGGCGCGCGATGGTTTTGCCATTACCCCGCGCCTGCACCAGTTTCTGGATCGTTATCGTCCGGCGGGCAATGTCGCCCCCGAATTGCGCTCGCTGATGGCCGGCGGCAGCGCCGGGGCAAGCTTTTCGTCCGAATCGCGCGCGCTGTTCTATGATGCCGACGGCGCGCCGCTGCCGGTGGGCACGGTGGTGCGCAATCCGGCGCTTGCCGCATTCCTTGGCCGATTGGCGAAGCAGGGCCCGCGCGCCTTCTATCGCGGGGCGAATGCTGCCGCCATCGCCCGGGCAGTCAGCCAGGCTTCGCGCAATCCCGCGCCGATGACCGTGGCAGACCTTGCCGCCTACAGAGTGCGCGCGCGCGATCCGGTCTGCTCCAGCTATCGCGGCTGGCGGCTGTGCGGCATGGGGCCGCCGTCTTCGGGGGCGACGACCGTGCTAGGCGTAATGGGCATGCTCGAGCGGTTTGACCTGGCCGGGCTGGGCAAGGATTCGGCCACCGCATGGCATCTCATCGCCGAAGCACAGCGGCTCGCCTATGCCGACCGCGAGCGTTATCTCGCCGATCCCGATTTCGCTGCGGTGCCCACCGCCGGGCTGATCGCGCCAAGCTATCTCGCGGACCGTTCGCAGCTGATCGCGGCCGACCGCACAATGGCCAGCGCACCCGCTGGCACGCCGCCCGGCGCGCTCAGGATCATGGCCGACACGCTGACCCCGGACATTCCCTCGACCTCGCATTTCTCGGTGATCGACCGCAAGGGACAGGCGGTTTCGATCACTTCCACGATCGAAAGCGGTTTCGGCTCGGGCCTGATGGTCAATGGCTATTTCCTCAACAACGAGCTGACCGACTTCAGCCTGGTGCCCGAGCGCGATGGCAAGCCGGTGGCCAACCGCATCGAGCCCGGCAAGCGCCCGCGCAGTTCGATGGCACCAACGCTGGTCTATGCGCCAGACGGCAAGCTGCGCATGGCAATCGGTGCTGCAGGTGGCGCGACCATTCCGGCGCAAGTGGCGCGGATCATCATTGGCGTGATCGACTGGAAGCTGAGCGCGCAGGAAGCCATCGCCTTGCCGATGATCTATGCGCCGGGCGGAGCGACTGTCTCGGTCGAACAGGGCAGCACGCTCGAAGCGATGATCCCGGCGCTCAGGGCGCTGGGCCATGCCGAGGTGACCGTGCGCAACCTTCCGCTCAAGGCCAATGCGGTCGAGGCGGTGGATGGCCGGCTGCAAGGCGGCGCCGATCCGCGCAGCGAAGGGCGCGCGATAATTGAATAGCGCGCCCGGCTTGCCGGAAGGGCTGCACAGCATTAGACCGTTGCCCGGGATGCATGACGAAGGGTAGAGGGTGCAACTTTCCGATTTCGATGCCGCAGGCAATCTAGTCTCGCTGTTCCTGTCGCGTGCGGATGAACGCGGCGACCGACCGTTCCTGTGGGCCAAGCGCGATGGCCAGTGGCATAACATCAGCTGGAACGAGGCGGCGCGGCAGGTTTGCCTGATAGCCGAAGGTTTGCGCGTGCTGGGTCTGGGCGATGGCGACCGGGTGATGCTGGTCTCGGAAAACCGGCCCGAATGGTGCCTCGCCGATCTCGCGATCATGGCGGCGGGCTGTATTACCGTGCCCGCCTACACCACCAACACCGAGCGCGATCACTTGCATGTCCTCGAGAATTCCTGCGCAGGCGCGGTGATCGTCTCGGATGCCAAACTTGCCAAGTCACTGCTCCCGGCGATCATTCGCTCGAACGCGACCGAGCATGTCATTTCCTTCGAGCCGCTGCGCCAGCTGCAATCGGGCACCTCGACGATCCATGACTGGGCCGACCTGCTGACGGGCGATGCCGCCGCCGCGCGGGCAGCGGTCGAGGCGCGCATGGCCAAAGTCGGTCGCGGTGATATGGCCTGCATCATCTACACCAGCGGCACCGGCGGCGCCCCGCGCGGGGTGATGCAGCACCACGGCATGATCCTGTGCAATGTCGACGGCGCGGCGCGCGTGCTGGCCGAGGATTTCGGCTGGGGGGACGAGGTATTCCTCTCGTTCCTGCCGCTGAGCCACGCCTATGAACACACCGGCGGGCAGTATCTGCCCATCGGCATGGGCGCCGAAATCTATTACTCCGAGGGCCTGGATAAGCTCGCCAGCAATATCGAGGAAGTGCGCCCGACGATCATGGTGGTGGTGCCGCGCCTGTTCGAAGTGCTGCGCACGCGGATCATCAAGCAGATCGAAAAGCAGGGGCGCGTTGCATCCTACCTGCTCGACAAGGCCATGGCGATCGGCTCGCGCCGGGTGCGCGGCCTGAACCGCAAACGCGACAAGCCGATGGACTTCATCCTCGAGCGCGCGCTGCGCCCCAAGATCCGCAAGCGCTTCGGCGGGCGGATCAAGGCGATGGTTTCGGGCGGCGCGCCACTTAATCCCGACGTCGGCGCCTTCTTCGATGCGCTGGGGCTAACGTTGTTGCAAGGCTATGGCCAGACCGAGGCGGGTCCGGTGATCAGCTGCAATCGGCCCAGCGTCGGGCTGAAAATGGATACGGTCGGGCCGCCGCTGCCCGGCGTCGAGGTGCGCATCGCCGACGACGGCGAGATCTGCGTGCGCGGCGAGCTCGTCATGCACGGCTACTGGCGCGCCAAGGTGGAGACAGCGCGCGCGCTGAAGGATGGCTGGTTGCTGACCGGCGACATCGGCCACCTCGACGAAAAGGGCCGCATCGTCATCACCGACCGCAAGCGCGACATGATCGTCAACGACAAAGGCGACAACATCTCGCCGCAGAAGGTCGAAGGCATGCTCACGCTCCAGCCTGAAATCGCGCAGGCCATGGTTTCGGGCGACAAGCGGCCTTACCTCGTCGGGCTGATCGTCCCCGATGCCGAATGGGCGCTGGAATGGGCGCGGGCCGAAGACGAAAAATTTGACCTTGCCCGCCTGCAGGACCTCCCCGCCTTCCGCACCGCCATCCGCGCCGCGATCGACCGGGTGAACCTCGATCTGTCAGTCACCGAAAAAGTGCGCCAATTCGTCTTCGCCGACGAGGCCTTCACCATCGAGAACGAGCAGATGACCCCGAGCCTGAAGATCAGGCGGCATAAGCTGAAAGAGTGCTACGGCGAGCGGCTTGATGGATTGTATAAGTCCTGATCCACAGCTCAGCTGAGAAGCTCGACCCCATCCAGCCGGGCGAACTTGCGATCAAATGTCATGGTGGAAATGGCCCCCAGTCCGATCCCGCCATAATGGATCAGGGCGTCGGCAAATCCGGCCTCTGCTGCCAAGGCATGGATAACCGGCTTCTCCTGTTCGATGACCAGATTGGGCGCAGCGAGGAATTGGGCGACAATGCCGCGTATTGCGCCCCAATCTTGACGGTAGATCCGCGACAATACCCAGCACATCTCAAGCAAGGCTGTCAGCGTGACCAGGCCGGGAACTTCCGGAGTCAGGTCACATTCAAGAAAACGAGCGGCAAGCGCCGATTGCTCGGGATCGTCCTGGGCAATGTAGCGAACCAAAATGCTCGCATCGATGGCAATCACTTGATTGACCGCAAGTAGTCCTCTGCCACAGCATCGGCGACAGCCTGTTTCATGTCATCGATGGACACCGGCGGACCCTTGTAGTTCACGATGCCCTTCACATTGCGGATATCACCCAGCTTGGGCTTGAGCACCGTCTCGCCCGCCGCATTCTTGACGAAGGCGATCTTCGTGCCGGGCACGATCCGCAATTCGCGGCACATATCGGCTGGCAAGGTAATCTGCCGCTTCGATGTGACTGTGGCGGTGGACATGGTCCAGGTTCCTTTGGGGCTACCTTAAGACTCCTTACATAGTGTAAGGCGGGGCTGCTTGCAACCTCAGCCGGGAACTCAAGCCGCCTCTTTCTCCACCCATTCCGGAAAGAAGCTCGGCGCCCGTGTGGACCAGCCGGGAGCTGTTGCCGCCGCTTCGCTGATCGATTGCAGCAGGCCCTTGCGCCGGTCCGGGCGGATTTGCGGGAGCGCGGCGGCGGCGCAGAAGGCTGATGGCAGCCAGGGGCGCACGTCGGGGCCGAGCAGGCGCTCGTAGAGGAAGCGAAAGGCGGAAAAGCCGTGGATTCGCTCTTGCGCCAGATCGAAAGCGGCGACCCGCACCAGCTTGCCGATGAAGCTCTCGGTGCCTTCAAAGCTACTGTCGCCCGGCAGGCCGCTGCGCAGCGTTTTCAATTCCTGATAGACGACATACTGGCTGCGGATCGAGGCGACCTCCGCCGAATCGCGCGCCCACAGCTTGAACGCGTCCTGGCGGCCAAGCCCGATATCAAGGCTGCGCTTGATATAGCGCTGCTCACACGGGGTGAAGCCCGCGAATTCGCGCAGTTCGGCGATGGTCAGCATGGCCGTGCCTGTGTTCGACATGATGCAAGTATCCCTGTTTGCGGCCTTGCCGGCCACCCGGGGGACAGATCACCAGAATTTGGTTATAATCGCGTTAACCACAATGCTCAAATTAGTCCTGCCAGCGGACTAGAGGGATCCGCGTATCTGCGTAAACCCATGCGTCCGGACCGATATGCCTCACGACCTGCCGCGACCGCAAGGCGCATGGCGCGGGCCATGCGGACCGGATCCCTGGCTTCGGCAATCGCCGTGTTCATCAGCACCCCGTCGCAGCCCAGCTCCATGGCGACCGCCGCATCGCTGGCCGTTCCCACCCCGGCATCGACCAGCACCGGCACGCTCGCGCCTTCGACGATCAGCCGGATCGTCACCCGGTTCTGGATGCCCAGCCCCGAGCCGATCGGCGCGCCCAGCGGCATGACGGCAACCGCCCCGGCTTCTTCGAGCTGCTTCGCGCCAATCGGATCGTCGACGCAATAGACCATCGGCAGGAAGCCTTCCCTGGCCAAAACTTCGGTTGCCTTCAGCGTCTCGCGCATGTCGGGATAAAGCGTGCGCGCCTCGCCCAGCACTTCCAGCTTGACCAGATCCCAGCCGCCCGCCTCGCGCGCCAGCCGCAACGTCCGGATCGCGTCGTCAGCGGTGAAACAGCCGGCGGTGTTGGGCAGATAGGTGATCTTCCTGGGGTCGATGAAATCGGTCAGCATCGGTGCCCCCCGATCGGAAATGTTGACCCGGCGCACCGCCACCGTGACGATTTCAGCCCCCGCCGCTGCCACCGCCGCCGCGTTCTGGGCAAAATCCTTGTATTTGCCGGTGCCGACAATCAGCCGCGAGCGGAAAGTCCGGCCAGCCACAGTCCAGGTATCGTTGTCAGCGGCGTCATCCAGCGCGATGTCATCCCCGCCGCCGACAAAGTGGACAATCTCGAGCACGTCGCCATCAGCGAGCATGCGCTGCGCCAGCTTCGAACGCGGCGCGATCTCGCCGTTGTGTTCGACCGCGACCTTGCGCAGATCGAGTTCGAGACTGACGACGAGATCGGCGATGCTGGCACCGCACGCGATCCGTCGCGGTTCGCCGTTGACGACAAGAGAAAGCTGATCACTCATGGCATGTGCAGATAGCGCGCGGGATGCGTTTGGCAATGCGCTGTGCGCGGCGGAATGAACGGTGAGCCCGGTCAGGCGGCCTGGCGCGAGTTGCGCAAGTTGCGCAAGTGCGCCAGCGCCACCAGCATGACACCGGCAATCGTCAGCATTGCTTCGATCGGCCCATGCGGCGCGAACAGCCCGGAAAACATCAGCACAATGCCGATGGCACCGATCGCCAGCGACTTGCGCTGCCCGTGCCGCACCGCAGCCAACCCAAGGGTGAGCGCCGCTACGGCAATCGCCAGCGCCAGCCCCACCCGGTGGATCGCCGGGGCAAACAGCGCTTCTCCGGCAACGCTGCCGAGCCCGAAAAGCGTAACGAGGGCGATGCCAGCCAGGCAATGCAAGGCACACAGGCCGGACAGGACAATCCCCATCCGGTCGAGCCGTAGGCGAATCAAGGACCAAGTTTGGCGCATTTCGGCTTGTTATGTGATATTGTATCATTGCGCAAGTTGCCCTTTTGCCCATGCTTGAAATCGCCGGCTCGGCGGGCCACAGCGAGTCCGATGACCCAAGCTACTTCGCGACTCGTCCGGACCGGCTCTGCCCAGCCGCTCGCCATTGCCCGCTGGCTGCTGGGCGTGGCGAGCCTCGTCGCGCTGATCGTGGTGGTGGGCGGCATCACCCGGCTCACCGAATCGGGCCTGTCGATCACCGAATGGAAGCCGCTGACCGGCGTGCTGCCGCCGCTGAGCGAGGCGCAGTGGCAGGCCGAATTCGCCGCCTACCAGCGCATTCCGCAGTTCACCGAAGTCAACGGACCGGCGGGCATGGCGCTGGCAGACTACAAGTTCATCTATTTCTGGGAGTGGATCCACCGGCTGCTGGCACGGCTGGTCGGGGTGGCCTTTGCCCTGCCACTCGCCTGGTTCTGGCTCAAGCGGCAGATCCCGCAAGGCTTCAAGCCGCGGCTGCTGCTGCTGCTGGCGCTGGGCGGCATGCAGGGTGTGATCGGCTGGTGGATGGTTTCATCCGGGCTCAGCCAGGATGTGAAAGTCAGCCATCTGCGGCTGGCGACGCACCTGATGGTCGCGCTGGTGACTTTCGGCGCGCTGGTCTGGACTGCGCTTGACATGCGGGCGCTGGCAAGGGGCATGCCCGCTGCGCGCCTGACCCGCTTTTCTGCCGGAGTGCTGGCAGTTCTGGCCGTCCAGCTGGTCTATGGCGCGCTGGTCGCGGGGCTGCGGGCGGGGCAAGTCGCGCCGGACTGGCCGCTGATGCAGGGCAAGCTGTTTCCCGCCGGAATCGACTGGTCGCAAGGCCTGGTCCACGCCATGTTAGGCGACCCCTTCCTTGTCCACTTCATTCACCGCTGGTGGGCCTGGGTGGTGGTTGCGGTGTTGATCGTCATGGGCCGAAAGCTGCGCCGCGCCGACGCGCGCCCGGCGTCGGTCGCCATCCATTCGGCATTCGGTGCGCAGATCCTGCTGGGGATCGCAACGGCCATGACCGGCGTCGAGCTGTGGCTGGCGGTGATGCACCAGCTGACCGGCGCCTTGCTGGTGGCGGCGACCGTCTGGGGTGCCCATGCTCTCGGCCGGCGATAATCGCCAAGACATTACTTGCCGAACATGCGATTGCCTGCGCCAATCACCGGCCTCAAACGTGCTCCTTGGTCGTGCGGAGCAGCGGGCGCGTCGGGGCAAGAGAGGCCGGGATGCTTGAAATGGGTCGACTGAGAGCAGGTCTGGCAGGGCATGAAGGATGACAAGTTGAGGGGCAAGTCGGTCTGGCGCTCCAGCACTGCGGCGATCCTCGCGCTTGCGGCCGTGGCTGGCCATGCCGAGGCGGCGAGCCAGGCGCCGCGCAGCGGTTTCAGCCCGCCTGCCGCCAGCCTGGTGCTCACCCGGACGATCATGCGATCCTTGCCCGACGGCAAGACCATTACCACCCGGCGCGACTACGAAGTGCGGATCACGCGCGCCGGCGATGGCTTTCGCGTCGATGGCGCCTTGATCGATGTTGCGGTCGATGCCCCGCCGGCGCTCCTGGCCCTGGCCGAGATCGAGCGCCGCCGGCCAGATACCGGACTGTTTCCAATCCTCCTTGACGCGAGCGGCATGATCGCGGCGCCCAGCGGCCCGGAGCAAAGCGGTTCGGTCAGCCAGGCAGCGAGCCTGGTGACGGAGCGGATCGGCGGCTCAGGCCTGCCGGCGCTGGACATGCTGCAGGCCCAGGCCTTTGTCGCCCGGCTGCGCTCCGGCGCGGCACGCAGCCAATGGCCGGACGATGTGTTTCGTCCCGCGCCTGGAAAGCGCAGCGAAGCGCGCACGCTGGTGCTGCCCGGTGGCGGCGAAGGGCAGGTGTTGATCGAAATCGCAGGCGAAGGGACGGGGCCGGAGGGCCAGATTGCTGCGGTGGACCGGACCGTGACCACCGATCTGGCCGGCGACCGGCGGGTGACCCGCGAGCGCTGGCGGATCAGCCGGGCTATCGCTGACACATCAAGGTAATATAATACCTCTCTGGAAAAGCGCGGTTTGGCTTGACTTTGCGGCGTCTGGCGGCAATTGGCGCTGCTTCGCTCCGGCGGCCGCAAGCCACGGAGCCCAGCATAAGGACTCCCATCTGCCATGAAGGCGCTGTCAACCCAGACCCGGTCGATCAAGCCGGCCGAAGTCGAAAAGCAATGGCACCTGATCGATGCCGACGGCCTGGTGCTTGGCCGGCTCGCGGTGATCATCGCCAATCTCCTGCGCGGCAAGCACAAGCCGAGCTACACCCCGCATGTCGATTGCGGTGATCATGTTGTCGTGATCAACGCCGGCAAGGTGCGCCTCACCGGCAACAAGCGCGCCAACAAGGTCTATTACAAGCACACCGGCTATGCCGGCGGCATCAAGGAAGTGACTGCGGCCAAAGTGCTCGACGGCCGCTTCCCCGAGCGCGTACTTGAAAAGGCAGTCGAACGCATGGTCCCGCGCGGACCACTGGGCCGCGACCAGATGCGCGCCCTGCATCTCTATGCCAGCAGCGAACATCCGCACGGGGGCACCCAGCCCCAGCCGCTCGATGTCGCCTCTCGCAACCGCAAGAACAAGGTGGGCGCATAATGCCAAATACTCCTGACACCAATTCAGTCACCGATCTCGCAGACCTGGGCGCGCTGTCCGCCGGCGCTCCACCGGAAGCCGAGGCCGCCGCGCCGATCGCTCCGCCTGTCCGCACCGGCCCCGCCGCGCCGATCCGCGAAAAGCAGATCGATGCCCAGGGCCGCGCCTATGCCACCGGTCGCCGCAAGGATGCGGTTGCCCGCGTCTGGATCAAGCCCGGCTCGGGCAAGATCACAGTCAACGGCCGCGATCAGGAAGTCTATTTCGCCCGCCCGACGCTGCGTCTGGTGATCAACCAGGTGTTCGACGTTTCCGAGCGCACCGGGCAATATGACGTGGTCTGCACGGTCAAGGGCGGCGGGCTTTCCGGCCAGGCCGGCGCGGTCAAGCATGGCATCGCCCAGGCACTGTCGAAGTTCGAGCCGCTGCTGCGCAGTTCGGTCAAGGCCGCCGGTTTCCTCACCCGCGACAGCCGCGTGGTCGAGCGCAAGAAGTATGGCCGCGCCAAGGCGCGCAAGAGCTTCCAGTTCTCGAAGCGCTAAACAACGAATCACTCTGGCGAATCAGCCCAGCGAATCGCTGCAGAAATTCGGGGGCCGCGGGAAACCGCGGCCCCTTTTTCGTGCCCGTGCCCGTGCAGGTGCATTTGCGCCGCTCTGTCCAACCACAAACCCTTGTTTTGCAAGCTACCAATCAATAATCACAACCTGTGACAACAAGGTATCTTGCATCACACACTACCTTGCTATAGATAGGCTCCATCCGATCGGTGAAACGGCCTCGCGCCGGACTGGCTGATCGATCCGCTCGCAGTCGTGCCACAGGGGCGCGATGCGCAGCACTGGAAGGAGACTGGAAAATGCAAAAGCCCATGATCATCGCCGCATCGCTGCTGGCCACCGCAACGCTGTTCGCCGTCACGCCTGGCGTCGCCACGGCGCAAGCAGGCGCCAATTCCGCAACCGTCAGCCATGCTGATCTCGATCTGGCGACACCCGCAGGGCAGCGCCGGTTAGAGCGGCGCATAGCCACTGCCGCGCGCAAGATCTGCGGGCTCGACACGCACGAAACCGGCACCCGCATGGTGCCGAAGGATGCGACCGAGTGCTACCACGCAGCGCTGGGCAGTGTCCGCGAGCGCGTCGCAGCCGCTATCGAAAGCAGCCGCCGCGGCGGTTGAAGTTCCAGCGCCGGCGCGGCGATGAATGCCGCGTCGGTGCCGCTTGCTTTGGAGATTGCCGGTGCCCGAATCAATCGAAGTCCAGCTGAAGAAAGGGGTCCTGGGGCTGTGCGTCCTGGCGCTGCTTTCACGCGGCAACTCCTATGCCTACGAGATTGCCAGCAAGCTGAGCCTGGCGGTGGGCATGGGCGAAGGCACGATCTATCCGCTGATGCGGCGGATGCAGACCGATGGCATGGTCGCGACCTATCTGGAGGAATCGCCCGCCGGCCCGCCGCGCAAGTATTACAAGCTGACCGATGCCGGGCGCGCCACCCTGGCCGAGCAGCTGGCCGAATGGCGCGGATTTACCGCCTCGGTCGAGGAGCTGATCGGCCAAACTGAAGCAGAGGCTACTGAAGCAGAAGGAGGGGCACAATGACGCGTGACGAATTCATCAGGCGGCTGACGCGCGGCCTGGAAGGGCTGCCTGCGGACACCATCGACGAAATGGTGGCCGACTATGCCGATCATTTCGAAGCCGCCAGCGCGGAAGGCCGCTCGGACGCAGAAGTCGCCGAGGCGCTTGGCGATCCCGCAAGGCTGGCACGCGAACTGAAACTGGAAGCCGGCATCAAGCGCTGGCAGGAAGCGCGCTCGCCAAGCTCGGCCTGGGCGGCGGTGATCGCCTTCCTTGGCCTGGGCGCGATCGACATCCTGATCCTGCTGCCCGTGCTGCTGCCGGCGATCGGCGTGATGATCGGGCTGTTTGTTGCCGTGATTGGCATTTTCGTCGGCGGCGGGGCGGTGCTCATCGTCGGGCCGTTCAACCAGTTTCCAGGCGGGCCGCTCGCCGCCGTGCTGAGCGGGCTGGGCATGATGGCAGGCGCCGTCTCGCTGGGCGCGCTGCTCGCGATTGCGGCGATGTGGCTGATCAATGGCCTGATGTGGTTCGGACGGCTGCACTACCGGGTGATCGAACCCGCGATCAAAAGCGAAAGGTGAAGGGAAATGGGCATGACCAAGAAACTGCTGATCGTCTTCGCCAGCGGGCTGATGCTGTCGCTGGTGCTGCTGAGCTCCGCCTGGCTGGTCGGCGGCGAGGCACTTAGCAAGCGCATCGGCGAGCGCAAGGGCTGGTCGATGACGATCGACACCGACAGAAACCATGGGCCGCGCACCGAGCGCACGCTGACTTTCGACCCCCAGCTGCCGCTGACCATTTCCGCGCCGGTGACGCTGCGCTTCACGCGCGGCGATGCGGTGAGCATGTCCGTTTCGGGCGCGAAAAAGGCCGTGGACGCGCTGGTCTGGGAGGGCGGCAAGCTTTCCGCCGGCAATGGCATCCATTTCGGCGACGGCGATATCGAAGTGTCGATCACCGCGCCCCGGCTAAGCGCGCTGATCCTCAATTCCGCGGCCAAGGCCCGGCTTGAGGGGCTCGAGCAGCCCACCCTGAAAGTCGAGACTCGCGGCGCGGTTGACATGAAGGCGAGCGGCAGGGTCGACAATCTCGATGTCAGCACGCCGGAGCCAGCGAACTCGATTTCGAGGAGCTCGCAGTCGGCGATGCCAAAGTCGTGACCCGCGGCGCAGGCGATGTCACGATTGCCGCCGTGGGCAAGGTGGATATCGAGATCAACGGGGTCGGCTCGGTCAGCTTGCGGGCCAAACCGAGCCAGCTCACCAGCCGGATCAATGGCGTCGGCTCGGTCGACAACGACTACTGATGAAATTCCACGCCAACTGACAGGCCGTCCGCAACCGACCACTCCAGCCGGTTGTAACTCGGCCGGCTGGCGCGCAGCCGCTCGGAAAGCGTGCCCGCGCCGATGATGCGGATGGAATGGCCTTCGACTTCGATCATGCGGTCGAAGGCATCGTGGACATGGCCTGAGAGCACGGCATCGACCCCGGCCCGCGCCAGCGCCGCCAATGCTTCTCGCCCCCCGCGTGTCGAGCCGGTCGAATGCGTGTCTGCGTCGATCAACGGATGGTGGCAGGCGACCAGACGCAGGCCCCTGCCGCCGGCAAGCGCCAGACCGGACAGCGTCTCGGTCAGCTCATGGCGGCGCACCCGGCCTTTCGACCAGTTGAGCCGCCATTGCGCCCGCCCGATCGTCTTGAGCGGCACCAGCGTGACACCGTCCAGCGCGAGATCGCGGTGAACCGCGCGGTGCATCGCGCGAAACCGATCATATGGCCGCAGCAGCCGCCGCAGCGGATCCCAGTAATACGGCATGTCGTGATTGCCCGCCCCGACGCTGACCGGCACGCCCAGCGAGGCCAGCCATTGCCCGGCAGCGGCAAATTCACGTGACCGCCCGCGCATCGTGAGATCGCCGGTGCAGATCACCGCGTCCGGACGGTGGCGCGCGACCTCGCTGGCGAACCAATCCAGCGCAGCGCGATCCTCTGCGCCGAAGTGCAGGTCGCTGACGTGAAACAGGTGGGTCGCGGCGGGCATGGCCGCTCGCCTGCGAAGCGCGGCGGACAATTGCAAGCGAAATGTCGCGCGCGGGCGAAGCCGCTCGCAGACCGCCATGGCCCTTTCATCGACCCCGTGCGCCGTTTGTCGAGTGGGGCCTCCTGCCGGTCGGTTTGACCGCGATGGCAATGCCGCACCGAATTAGACTTGGCCCCAGGCAAGGAGGGCAACAGCCATGACTGCAATCGTACCCAAAACATTGTGCGCAGCCATTTTGGCGTGCGGACTGGCGGGAAGCGCGAATGCCGCGAGCGCGGCGTTCCGCTACAGCGATCTCGACCTTTCCAGCGAAGCGGGCCGGGCCGAGCTGGAGAAGCGCATCGGCGCGGTGATGCGGCAGGCCTGCCCGGCAGAGACGGTCACCGGATCGCGCATTGCATCGGACGATGACCGTGCCGAATGCATGGCCGATGTTCGCCGCCAGATCATGGCGCGCATCAATACCCGCGCGGCCCGCGGCAGTTCCAGCCGCTGACCGGGCGGCGCACGCCCGGGTGGATCCGGGAGGCAAAGGCAAGGCCGGACGGGGTTCAGACCCTTCCCGTCAGGATCAGCCAGGCCGAAACCGCGTTCAGCGCGCTGTAGGCCAGATAGCCCCAGATCCAGCCGGGCGAGCCTCCGGCGATATAAAGCATCGAGCCCAGCAGCATCATGAATTCAACCACCAGGCTGAAGCGGCCGCCTAACGAACTGTAGAGCCAGGGAATCTGGCCAAGCAGCGGATGGCCGCTTTCGAGCACCGCCTTGTGCATGGTGAAATTGGCTATGCCGAGAATGAAGGTAATGACCAGGAGCATGGGTGATAAGCCTTATACGGCTTCAATCGGCAATTGCACGCTGTCCTGCACCCTGCCGTTATCTTCCAGCCATCGCCTTGGCACCCGCCAGATAGGTCTTGCCGATGCGCACCGACTGGCCGTCGGTCAGTTCCGCCGACCAGACGCCGAGGCCTTCGTGGCGCAGGCCAGCTATGCGGTTTCGCGGCAGGATAGCCGATCGGTGCAGACGGATGAAGCGCTCGGGATCGAGCCGCGCCTCTAGCCCGGCGATTGTCTGGAGCAGCAGATAGCTGGCATCGCCGACATGCAGGCGCACATAGTCGCGCTCGGCGGAAATGCGGTCAACCGCGCTGGCCGCGATGCGCAGCAGTTCGGAGCGGTGGGGCACCCAGAACTCGGTCAGCCAGCGATCTTCGGCCCTCGCCCTCGCGCCGCGCCGCGCCATGACACGGTCAATCGCCCGTTGCAGCCGCTCGGGCGCAACCGGTTTGAGCACATAATCGACCGCGTCGAGATCGAACGCCTCGACCGCAAAGCTATCATGCGCGGTGACGAAAATCGTTGCGGGCGGATCGGCCAGGCGAGCCAGCGCGCGGGCCACCGACAGGCCGTCCATTTCGGGCATGGTGAGATCGAGCAGCAGCAGGTCTGGGCACAGCGCCTCGGCCAGCACCAGCGCCGCAGCGCCGTCGCTCGCCGTGCCGACAACCGTCAGCCCTGCCAGCCCCGCACAGACAATCTGCAGCCGTTCGACCGCGAGCGGCTCGTCATCAACAATCAGCGTGCGCAGCTGCTCAACCATTGGCGCGGACCATCGGCAGGCGCAGCTGCGTGCTATAGCCGGTCTTGTTTGCCCCGCTGGTTATCGTCGCCGCGCCGCTAAAGCGGGCCGCCAGCCGGTCACGGACATTGGCGAGGCCAATGCCGGTGCCGCCGCTAACGCTATCGCCGCCGCCCACACCATCGCCATTGCCCGGACCATCGTCGGCGACTGTCACCACCAGCATGCCCGATTCCTCGCGTGCGGAAATCGCGATGGTGACTGCACGGCGGTTGGGGGCGACCGCGTATTTGACCGAATTTTCCACCAGCGGTTGCAGGATCATGCCTGGCACCATGCACCCTTTCAGCGCATCGGGAATGGCCAGCCGAGTGACCAGCCGGTCGGGAAACCGCACTTTCTCGATATCGAGATAGAGCCCCTGCAGTTCCACCTCTTCGGCCAGGCTGTGATCGGCAGTCGGCTCCTCCGCCAGGCTGCGGCGATAGAACGTCGAAAGCGTCTGGATCATCCGTTCGGCGGCATCCGCGCGGCCCGTCAGCACCAGCGCCGAAAGCGAGTTGAGCGTGTTGAACAGGAAGTGCGGGTTGATCTGGTAGCGCAGCGAGCGCAGCTCGGCGGCCTTGGCCGCGCGGCGATATTCGCCCTCGCGCCGCTCGGCGATGCGTGCCTGCTGCGCGCTCGCCAAGGCCAGATAGAGCGCCGCCCAGGCCAGCAGAATGAAATAGCGGCCGAGCGCCACTTCGGTGAGCTGCTGCCACAGGGTTTCGTCATCCTCCTGCGCGTGGATCATGATGGCCGAACGGCGGGCCGCTGGCCCGGCCTTGCGATCCGGCGCTTCACCCGCATTGGCCGGCAATGCGGGATCGCCGATATCGACCAGCACATTCCCGGCCTGGTCGCGGCGGATGTTGATGTTCCGGTCCTTGGCCAGCTGGCTGTAACTCTGCGCCTGGATGTCGGCAAAAACCCGGGCGTTGATGGCGGCAAGCAGCAATGCCACCGGCAGCGCCGCGAGCATCACCGCGACTGCCTTGACCCACAATTCACGGCGGCGCAGGCGGTGCAGCACCGGCCAGAGCAGCGCCGTGACCGCCATCGAAGCGGCGGTCACGGTGATCCGGCGTGAAACCATCGGCCAGTCGGTGGGAAATCCCATCACCGCACTGCGCGCCGAGACGAGCACGAAATAGCACAGCCACAGCCCGACGATCAAAGCGACGACGAGGCGCGGGCTGAGGCGCCCGGCAGGATCGGCAGGACTGGTCACACCGGCTGCAATAGCCCCGCCGGGGCCCTTACCGCCAGAAGCTTCGTCGGGCGACATCGGCCCCCGGTCGATCAGTCCTTGCCCCGCGCGTCAGGTGAGCAGGCCTTCGCGCGCAATCTTTTCCTTCCACACCAGTGGTGCGATCTGGTGGACATTGTTGCCATCCGCATCGACCGCGACCGTGGCCGGCATGTTCTCGACGGTAAATTCGTAAATCGCTTCCATGCCGAGATCCTCAAAGGCGACGACTTTCGCCTCGCGGATTGCCCGCGCCACCAGATAGGCCGCGCCGCCGACAACCATCAGATAGGCGACCTTGTGTTTGGCGATGACTTCGGTCGCGCCCTGGCCGCGTTCGGCCTTGCCGATCATCACCAGCAGCCCGAGATCGAGCATCATGTCGGTGAACTTGTCCATGCGGGTCGCGGTGGTCGGCCCTGCCGGGCCCATCACTTCGCCCATCACCGGATCGACCGGGCCGACATAATAGATCGCGCGGTTCTTGAAATCGACCGGCAGTTTTTCGCCTTTGGCCAGCATGTCCTGGATGCGCTTGTGCGCCGCATCGCGGCCGGTGAGCATCTTGCCATTCAGCAACAGCCGGTCGCCCTGCTTCCAGCTGCACACTTCGGCTTGCGTGAGTGTGTCGAGATTGACCTTCTTCGCCGCCTTGTCGGGCGCCCAGTTCACATTGGGCCAGTCATCGAGTTTGGGGGTTTCAAGGAATGTCGGCCCCGAGCCATCGAGGGTTAAGTGCGCATGGCGGGTGGCGGCGCAATTGGGAATCATCGCGACCGGCTTGCCAGCGGCATGGCACGGCCAATCCAGAATCTTGACGTCAAGAATGGTCGAGAGCCCGCCCAGCCCTTGCGCGCCGATGCCCAGCGCGTTGACCTTGTCGAAAATCTCGATCCGCATCGCCTCGATGTCGTTCTGCGCGCCCCTTGCCTTGAGCTGGCCCATGTCAATTGGCTCCATCAGGCTCTGCTTGGCGAGCACCATGCAGTGCTCCGCCGTGCCGCCGATGCCGATTCCAAGCATGCCCGGCGGGCACCAGCCCGCACCCATCTGGGGCAGCATTTCGAGCACCCATTCGACGATATTGTCGCTGGGGTTCATCATCTTGAACTTGCTCTTGTTCTCCGAGCCGCCGCCCTTAGCCGCGACATCGACCGAGACCTTGGCTCCCGGCACCATCGTCACGTGGAGCACGCATGGGGTGTTATCGCGGGTGTTGCGGCGGGTGAAAGCGGGATCGGCAAGGATCGAGGCGCGCAGCTTGTTTTCAGGGTTCAGATAACCCCGGCGCACGCCCTCATCGACGACGTCTTGCAAGCTGCGCGCTGATTCGAGGCGGCACTCCTGCCCCCATTCGACGAAGACATTGACGATGCCGGTGTCCTGGCAGATCGGCCGGTGGCCTTCGGCGCACATGCGGCTGTTGGTCAGGATCTGGGCGATCGCATCCTTGGCCGCCGGGCCTTGCTCCGCCTCATAGGCCTCGCCCAGCGCGCGGATATAGTCCATCGGATGATAGTAGCTGATGAATTGCAGCGCATCGGCAACGCTCTCGATCAGATCGTCCTCGCGGATGGTCACCATGTCGGCCATGACTGCTCTCCTGCTGCGGGCAAAACGCACCCGCGCCGCTGGCCCCATAGTGCCTGATTCGCTATTAGCCAATTGGCGAAAAGCCGCATCCCCGTGCGGCTGCGACAGACTTAAGACAACTTTGCCAATTGTGCCCGGCGCTGGCCAGTGCAATAGGCTGGCGGACAAAGGATTCGGCAATGACCATGACTGCGCAGCGCCCGGCGTCCGGCTACGGGGCCGCCCGGCGCGCAATGATTGACAGCCAGCTGCGCACCAGCGGCGTCAACGAGCCGTGGGTGCTCAGCGCCTTCGCCCGCGTCGCGCGTGAGGATTTTGTGCCGCAAGCCGCACGCGACGCTGCTTACATCGACCGTGCCATTGCGCTCGGCGGTGGCAAAATGCTGGCCGCGCCGCTGGTCCACGGCCTGATGCTCTCCGCCGCAGAGCCGGTGGACGAAGACTGTGCGCTGCTGGTGGGCGATGGCGAGGGCTACCTCGCCGCACTGCTGCGGCCGATGGTAGGCGCGCTCGATGCCGTCACCCCTGATCAGGCGAAGGCCTTGCGCAAGCCGGGGGCCTATACCTTGATCATCATCGACGGGGCGATCGAGCAACTCCCCGATGCGCTGACAGCCAGCCTTGGCGAAGGCGGGCGACTGGTGACCGGTCTGGCAGAGCGCGGAGTGACCCGGCTGGCGCTCGGCCGCAAGACCGGCGATCTGGTGGCTCTGGTGCCGCTCGCGGAAATCGGCATTCCGCCGCTGTCGGCCCTGGCTGCTCCCAGTCGCTGGAGTTTTCAGTAGTGCGGCACAAGACGCGCTGCCTGTTGCTGTTTGCTGGCCTTGGCGCAATCGCGACGCCGAGCTGGGCAGACGACCTGCGCGGCGCGCTGGAGCAGGCTTATGCCAGCAATCCGGCGATGCAGACGGCGCGAGCCAATCAGCGCGCGACCGACGAAACCGTGCCAATCGCGCGTTCAGCCGGCCTGCCCTCGCTCAGCGGCTCGGCGAATTACACCGAATTCGTGCGAAAGAGCGCGAATAACTTCACCTCACCCGACCGCTCATTCGGGGCCGGCCTCAGCCTCGCGGTGCCGATCTATTCGGGCGGCGCGGTGAAGAATTCGGTGCAGGCCGCCGAAACCCGCGTCGAAGCAGGCCAGGCCGACTTGCGCGGCACCGAATCGGGCCTGTTCAGCCAGGTTGTCGCCTCCTACATGGACGTCATCCTGAACGAAGCGGTGGTCGGGCTCAATCGCAACAATGTCGAAGTGCTGCGGGTCAACCTCGAAGCCACGCGCGACCGCTTCGAGATCGGCGACCTGACGCGCACTGACGTGGCGCAGTCGGAATCGCGATTAGCCCTAGCGCGCACCGACCTGCGCACCGCCCAGGCAAATCTGATCCGTTCGCGCGAAGTCTATATCCAGGTTGTCGGCAAGGCGCCGGTCGACCTGCAACCGCCGCCGCCGCTGCCCGGGATGCCCGGCTCGACCGACGATGCGGTGAGCGTGGCGCTCGACAGCAATCCCGATCTTATCGCCGCGCGCGAGCGCGCCCGCGCGACTGCCTTCGATGTTCGCACCGCCAGCGCCGGCCGCCTGCCAAAGGTGAGCATTTTCACCGGGCTCGACTATACCGACTATCTCGGCACGCTCGGCGGCGTTTCATCCGGCACAGGTGCGTTCAACCAGAGCCAGACGACCGCCCAGGCCGGTATCCGCGCGACTATCCCGCTGTTCCAGGGCGGCCTTCCGGCGGCCCAGCGCAGGCAGGCGCAAGCGCGCGAGAATGCTGCGCTTGAGCAGGAAATCGGCGCGGAACGGGCGGTCATCGCAACCGTGCGCGCAGCTTATGCGTCATGGCAGGCGACCAGCGAGATCATCACCTCGACCCAGACCGCAGTTGATGCCGCCACGCTCAGTCTCGAAGGCGTGCGCGCGGAAAATTCGGTGGGCAACCGCACCATCCTCGATATCCTCAATGCCGAGCAGGAACTGCTTCAGGCGCGCTCACGGCTGGTGACCGCGCGGCGCAATGCCTATGTCGCCGGCTTCGCGCTGCTGGCCGCGATGGGCAAGGCCGAGGCCCGCGATCTGGGGCTCGACGGCGGCGTGCTTTACGATCCTGAAACAAATTACAACCGCGTGCGGCGCGCCTGGTCCGATTGGTCGAGCGATCCCGCCCTGACCGCGAAATCGACACGCACCGTTGACACACCGGCCCAGGATGGGTCAGTTGCAGACAGATGAACCAGGCGGATCGCGCGTGATCCCGCCAGGCAAGGAATGAGGGCTATGGGCCAGGCCAGCGAACCTTCGGTTGAGGAAATCCTCGAATCGATCAAGAAAGTCATCGCGCGCGACAACCGTGCCGAGGCCGCGCAAGTGCGCCGCCAGCGCGAGAGCGATGGCGAAACCCCGGCGATGAGCGCAGCGGCAGCCGACGCCGGGCTGGCCGAAGACGAGGACGACGTGTTCGATCTGGCCAGTGAAGACGAGCTGATCGAGCAAGACGCGCTGGCACTTCCTGAAGCAGCAGCAGCTGGCAATGCCCCGTTGCTGACCGAAGATGCCCGCATGTCGATGCAGGATTCTTTCGCTGCCCTCTCAATGCTGGCCGAACCCGGCGCGCGCCCGCAAATCGTCCGTTCAGGCGAGACCTCGCTGGAAGGGCTGGTCCGCGAGCTGTTGCGCCCGGCGCTGGCGGAATGGCTCGAGAGCAATCTGCCCGGGATTGTCGAGCGACTGGTCGCCGCAGAAATCGCGCGGATTGCCGGCAAGCGGGGATAGCCCTGCCCGGGCGCGCCCCAGAATCGAAAACGATGGCCAGACCCGATCCCGCCCTGCTCGACCCTGCGCGCTATCCGTTCCGCTGCAGCATTGAAACGCGCTACCGCGACCTCGACAGCAATCTGCATCTCAACAACGGCGTGATTGCCAGCCTGCTCGAGGAAGGCCGGGTGCGCTTTCATCGGTCGGCCGATTTCGGCGGCGTTTCCGAAGATGGCGAAGCCGGCGCGATGGTGGCCAGCCTGGCCATCGAATTTCTTGGCCAAAGCCATTTTCCCGAGCCGTTGGCCATGTATGTCGGCATCGCGCGGATCGGCAACACCAGTTACGAACTCGCCCAGCTGGTGATGCAGCAGGGCGCGGTCGCGACCTTCGCGAAGGCGACGCTGGTTTCCGTGCGGAACGGCGTGCCTCACGCCATCACAGACGAGCAGCGCAGCCGCGCCCAGGCCTGGCTGCTTAAACCATGAGCCACGACAGCCCGCGCATCGCCGCCGCCCGCGAGAATTTTGCCCAGGAAGGCTATGCGACCGTCCAGCGCCACATTTTCCTCTGCGCTGAGCCGGAAAAAGGAAAATGCTGTCCGCGCGCCCAGGGCACGGCCTCGTGGAAATTCCTCAAAGGCCGCCTGCGCGAGCTCGGGCTCGATCATGGCGGCGGCGTTGCGCGCACCAAGGCCGATTGCCTCAAGGTCTGCGCGGCAGGGCCGGTGGCGGTCGTCTGGCCCGATGGCGTCTGGTATCACAGCTGCACCGAGCCGGTGCTGGAACGGATCATCCTGGAACACCTGATCGGCGGCAAGCCGGTTGAAGACTTCCGCCTTAGGCCAGCGGATTAGGCAGGTTCATCATCGCGCGCAGTCGGATCGGCGACGGCGGCGTCGTGGCCGGTGCCGCTCGACAGGAACACCAGCCCCATCAGCGCCGACATCAGCAGCATCGAAAATCCGATGCCGATGGCCGCCGCGATATAGAGATGCGCCGAGGCCAGGCCGTTCTCGCGGTATAGCGCGACGAAAGCCAGCCCGACGATCAGCGTGGTGATCGTCAGCATGAAGCGCATCAGCCGCCGGTAACGCGCCCAGGCATGGGCTGCGGTTGCCGGATCGTCGAGTGGGGAACGTGGGGCCATGGCCGCTCCCTTGCCCGTTAGCCGGCCCCGCAGCAAGCGTGATCGCCCTTATGGCGCTCGCCGTGCTTTGATGGCATGTTCGGTCTCTGGAAATTGAGGGAGAGTCGAAATGACGATTGCCCGTCTGATCGAAGGCCGGGGCGGCGCGGTGTTCAGCTGCACCGGCGACATGACCGTGCGCCAGGCCGTTGCCCTGCTGGCCGAAAAGCGGATCGGCGCCTTGCCGGTGCTGGAGGGCAAGGCGGTCGCCGGGATCTTTTCCGAACGCGATGTGGTCTACCGGCTGACCAGCGATGGCCCGGCGGTGCTCGATATGCCGGTCGGCTCTGTGATGACCGCGCCGGCGGTCACGGTTGCGCCCGAAACCGATGTCATGGCCGCGCTGAGCTTGATGACCCGGCGGCGGATTCGCCATCTGCCGGTGGTTGAAGCCGGCGTGATGACCGGATTCGTCTCGATCGGCGATCTGGTCAAGTTACGCATCGACCACATCGAGGCCGAAGCCGCAGCGATGCGTGACTATATCCAGACAGCATGAGCCTTTGGGGGCAGCGCCCTTGCCCCCGCCCGCGCGGATGCCTACATCGTGGCTGATGCAAACCGCAACGATCACACTCAGCCCTTCCGCCGCCGCGCGCGTTGCGGCGATTGCGGCCAAACAGGCCAAGCCGGCGATCTTGCGGCTGTCGGTCGATGGCGGCGGCTGTTCGGGCTTCCAATACCGCTTTGGCCTCGCCTATGGCATCGAGCCTGACGATACCGTGGCCGAGGCCGGCGGTGTGCGGCTGGTGGTCGATGCGGTCAGCCTTGAACTGGTCAGCGGCTGCGTGGTCGATTATGTCGAATCGCTCGGCGGCGCGGCGTTCAAGGTGGAGAACCCGCAGGCCACTGCCGGCTGCGGGTGTGGCTCCAGCTTTGCGGTGTGATGAAAGTCGCATCGTTCAATATCAACGGCATCAAGGCCCGGTTGCCGCGTCTGCTTGAATGGCTTGAGGAAACTCGCCCCGCAGTTGCCTGCCTCCAGGAAATCAAGACCCAGGACGAAGGCTTTCCCGCCGCCGAATTCGAGAAGATCGGCTATCAGGCGATCTGGCATGGCCAGAAAGGCTACAACGGCCTTGCAATCCTGGCCGACGGGGCCAAGCCAGCCGAAGTGCGGCGCGGGCTTGATGGCGAGGCGGAGGATGAGCATTCGCGCTATCTGGAGGCCGATGTTTTCGGGCTGCGTGTGGCCTGCATCTATCTGCCCAACGGCAACCCGCAGCCCGGGCCCAAGTTTGACTACAAGCTGCGCTGGATGGCGCGGCTGCAAGCGCGCATGGCGCAGATTTCCGCCGAGGAAGTCCCCGCCGTGGTGATCGGCGATTACAACGTCATCCCCTGCGACCACGATATCTGGTCACCGCGCGCCATGGCCGACGACGCGCTGATGCAGCCCGAATCGCGCGATGCCTATGCCCGGCTCATGGCCCAGGGCTGGACCGATGCCCTGGCGCTGCACAATCCCGGCGGCGGGGTCTGGACTTACTGGGACTATCAGGCAGGTGCGTGGCAGCGTGACCACGGCTTTCGCATCGATCACGCGCTGCTCTCGCCCGAACTGGCCGACCGCCTGGTTGCCTGCGGCGTCGACAAGGAACATCGCGGCCGCGAGAAAGCGAGCGATCACGCGCCGGTGTGGGTGGAGTTCAGTTCTGCTTGAAAGCTGGCCGGTCCAGCACAGCTCTTGCTGGTCAACCCTGCCCTCAACCTGCCTCGCCGGCTTGCGGCAGACCCCAGCGCGCTGAGGCCATGTCGCCGGTCGCCGCATCGCGCGGCGGCATTCCGGGCGGCGGGCCCCAAGGCCCACGCGGCAGGAATTCGCCTGTCATGTCGGGGGGGCCGCGATAGTGGATTTCGAACAGCCGCCAGTCGAACAGCCAGCGGCCGGCTGATTCAACGAAATGCTCATAATAGAGCCCGACCGAGATGTTGGTATTGCCGTTTTTCCAGGCGCAGCGTTCGTCCACGTAGGTCCGTCCCGAGGCCACGCGCTCGCCAACTGTCAGGATCGGCGTACGGAACGAGATCAGCACGCCGTGAAAATTGTCCAGGATCACCGCGATCCCGTCGCGAATCTCCTGCCGCCCGCGAAAGATGCGCCCTGAAATGCGCCACTCGCCTTGCGGCGTGAAGCAATCGGCGAAAGCGTCACAGTCCTGCCGCCAGACCGCATCGGTATAGCGCGCGTGCAGTTCGCCGATGCCGGCCTGGGCTTCTGCGAGTGTAGTCATCGCCGCGCTCTCCCCCCCAGGTGTCAGACAGCCTTGGCGGCCTGCCCGGCGTTCTTCCCCGCCAGCCTGCCGAACACCGAGCCATTGAGCAAGCCCGTGCCGCCGGGATAGTTCTGGTAGAAGATCCCGCCGACCAGTTCGCCCGCCGCATAGAGCCCGGGGATCACTTTGTCGGTGAGATCGAGCACCTGCGCCTCGGTGTCGATCTTGACCCCGCCGAAAGTGAAGGTGATGCCGCACGTGACGACATAGCCGTGGTAGGGCGCGGTATCGATTGGCAGCGCCCAGTTCGACTTGGGCACTGCGAGGCCATTGGTGCCCACGCCGTCGAGGATCGAGGGGTTGTAGTTCGTGCCGAATGCATCGGGTGGACAGGCAGCGTTGTAGGCGGCGATCTCTGCCTTCAGCCCTTCGACATCGATATCGAGCGCCTCTGCCAGCCCTTCTATGGTGTCGCTGGTGGCCTTGGTCACTTGTTTGATGCGGTACTCATCACGCACGTTGTCGTGCGTCTTGGCGTCGAAAATCTGCACCGCCGCGCGGCCCGGCTGCTTCATCACTTCCTTGCCGTATTTGGCATAAGTGTGGTTGCGGTAGTCCGCACCTTCGTCGATGAAGCGCTTGCCCTTCATGTTGACGACAATGCCGATGGGGTAGGAATGCTTCTGGAAGTTGTCGAGCACGACGCGGTCGCCATAGGGCGGGGCGGAAATGTCCCACTGCACAGCGTGGCATGATGACCAGCCGCCATGCGGACGCGCGCCGATGCGCAGCGCCGCGTTGATCCCGTCGCCGGTGTTGTGCTGGGTGCCGCGCACCCGGCACAGGTCCCAGCCTTCGCCAAGATAGCGCACGCGCATTTCCGGGTTCGATTCGAACCCTCCGCAAGCAAGCACCACGGCGCTGGCGCTGAGGTCTTCATAGCCGTCCGGCCCGAAGGCACGCACGCCGGTGACGCGGCCCTTCTGGTCCTGGATCAGCTCGCGCAGGCCGGTCTCGTAGCGGATGGTGATGCCCATGCGTTCAGCGGCCGTCACCAGCATGTCGACCAGCCCCCAGCCGCCGCCGACCGCCTCGATGTTCACCCCGCCATAGAAATGATGCTTGCCCTGGATCTTGAAGCTCTGGCGGCTGAACATCGGAATGAAGCGGATCTTGTGGCTCCGCATCCAGCGCATGACATCGCGCGACTGGCCGATGAGGATGCGGCCAAGGTCTTCATCCGCCTGATGATCGGTGACTTTCATCAGGGTCGCCATGAATTCGTCTTCAGACAGCGTCGGCAGGTTGCCGATCGAGGCATATTCGCCATCGGTCATGTCATCGAGAATGTCGCTGCGCAGGTCCTCGACGCCGTCGTGGCAGAAACGAAAGCCTCCCGCAGTAAATGTGGAATTGCCGCCGCGGTCTGCCAGCGTTGCCTTTTCCAGCACCAGCACCCTGGCGCCCTGTTCGGCGGCGGACAGCGCGGCGCAGAGCGCGGCATTGCCGGCACCGACGATGATGACGTCCCAGGTTTCGCTTTCAGTCACATTCTGACTCCGTGCTGGCAGACCGGCCTCTGACCAGGGAATAATGAAACTTTGAAGGTGCCATTATTCACTCGCACCTAGAAGCGGTCGACATGGCGAGTCAACCGGGTTCGGGCGAACGCAGCACCACTGCTCCTTCAAACAGGCGCCGCGCCGTGCGATAGACTGCGCCATAGTCAGCCTCGCCCGCCGCATCCAGCGCGGCATCGACCATGGTCACGCCCGAAGGGTGGGCGATGCGCAGCGGGCCTTGGCGCGCGGCGCACAGCCGGCGGGGCAGCGAGCCGGGAATGCGGCACGCGAGCGCGAGGCACACCGCGCCGGTGATCGGCGTGGCGCGGTGCGGCTGGCCCATCGAGATCATGCGAACGGTTATGTCTGCGTCACCGCCGCCCGCCGATACCATCGCCACCAAGGGCACGCTGGCCGAGCCGGGAATGCCCATCGCCTGCGCCCCGGCCTCGCGGATCGCGGCCATGCGGGCGAGGAACCTTGGGTCAGCGTCGAGTTCCTGCGGGCTTTCGCTGCCTGTCTTTCCCATCGCTTCGGCCATGACGAAGACGCAAGGGTTGGCAGCGTCGATGCAGGACACTTCAACCAACTCTTCGTCATTGCGAGCGAAGCGCGGCAATCCAGGGCGGCTTGCGCTACCCTGGATTGCCGCGTCGCTTCGCTCCTCGCAATGACGAGGAATGGAGAGGACATCCACCGCATTCCCCGTTGGCAGCAGCTTGCCGGTCTTAGAACCGCCGGGCGCAAGAAACTCCAGCCGGATCGGCGCGGCGGTGCCTTCGACGCCGTCAATGGCGAGGTTGCCCGAAGCTGCCAGCGCGCCGCCAACGACCGGGAACCGCGCAACGATGATCCGCCCGGTATTGGTGTTGTGAATGCGCACCAAGGCCTCGCCATCCGGCGGGCAGGCAACCAGCCCTTCTTCAATCGCGAACGGCCCCACAGCGGCGGACATGTTGCCGCAGTTCCCGGCATAATCAACCCGCGCCTCTTCCACCGCGCATTGGGCAAATGTGTAGTCGACATCGGCATCGGCGCGGCTGGGCGGGCCGATCACGCAAACCTTGTTGAGCGAGGACAGCCCGCCGCCCATGCCATCGAGATTGCGGCCGTTACCATCAGGCACGCCCATCGCGGCGAGGAAGATCGCGTCCCATTCGCCGCGATCAGCGGGCAGGTCTTCTGCGCGGAACATCAGCGCCCGCGACGTGCCGCCGCGCATGTAGACACAGGGAACGCGGCGCAGGGTCACGCTTTCTGCGCCTCGATCCATTGGGTGAGCCTGCGAATACCCTGCTCGACGCTCACTTCCGGTTCCCAGCCGAGCATCCGCCTGGCTTTCTCGCGGCTGAGTCTGAGTCTGGCGCTCGACGTCGCCTTCACTGCCCCGGCCTCATCGGCATAGACCGGCTGCAAATCGCTGCCGGCAATCTCCAGCAGGATCTCCGCAATCCGCTTCACCGTAGTTTCCGCGCCGGTTACAGTGTTGAACACCTCGCCGGTCACATCGCTGGCCATAGCCATGACATTCGCCCGCGCCACGTCCGCGACATGGATGTAGTCGTGCACCTCACTGCCATCGCCGGGCAACACCGGACGCTCGCCGCGCACGATCCGGTCCCAGTTCTGGATGATGTAGAGTGCATTGACGCCGCGGTAGTGCTGGCGCTCGCCGTAAACCGTCGCATAGCGCAGTGCGATCGCGTCGACACCATGCTTCTGGCTGTAGAGCTTGCACAGCGCCTCGCCGATCAGCTTGGTGCATGAATAGAGCATCGAGCCGGGCTGGTAGCCGGCGAGATTGGCTGGAGCACTCTCGTCGATCAGGCCGTCACCTTCCGGCTCGCCATAGGCGGCGATCGAGGAGGAGAAGACCACTTTCTTCACACCGGCATAACGCGCCGCCTCAAACGTATTCACCTGCCCCTCGACATTGACCGCCAGGCCAAGCGGCGGGTTCTGGCTGAGCGGCAGGGTGAGGAACCCGGCGATGGCGAAGACGCCGTGCGCTCCGGCAAAGGCATCGTAAAGCTCGTTCACCCGCAGGATATCGCCCTTGAGCAGACTGACCCGCGCATCGCCAGTGAGATGCGCGACCGTCTCAGGCGTGCCCAGCGAGAAATTGTCGAGCAGCACGACCTCGCCCGCGCCCTCGGCCAGCAGGCTATCTGCGACATGGCTGCCGATCAGGCTGGCCCCGCCGGTGATGACAAATTTGCTGCCCGCGATTTGCATTATTTCTCCCTCGCCCCGCCCTTCCGGCTGCTCTATGCTGCCCCAAAGCAAAGGTCAAAAACAGGAGAGGTCATGCGCAAATTCACCATCGAGGAGATGCTCCTCGCCTACAGCCTCGAGCAGATGCTCTATGATTTCATCGAGGAACTGGACCTGGGTGGCAGCAAAGATGTCGGGCGGTTCTATGCCGAGGACGGCGCTTTCGTCACCCCGGGGGGCTCGTTCGTCGGCCCCGCCGCGATCCAGGCGTTCTATGACAAGCGCAACGAGAATGTCGTGAAATTCCAGAAGGACGGCCAGCGCACCGGGCGCCACACCTTCCTCAACGTGCGCTGCCACATTCACGATGCCGACAATGCCACGCTCTATTTCACCAACGTCAACTATGCCGCCGAAGGCCCGGCCCCGGCCCAGGGCCTCAAGGGGCCATCCGCGATTGCCGATTGCCACATGAAATACCGCCGCCAGGGCGATGGCAGCTGGCTGTTCACCGAGTTCAAGCCCAGCCAGGCCTTGCTGGGCGACGATGATTTCATGAAGCTGATGCTGTCGCTGGCAAGCAAATAGCGTGGCGACGCCACACCCCGGCGCGGGCCTGCTGGTGGGCAAGTGCGCGATCATCACCGGCACCGCGATGGGGCTGGGCAAGGCGATGGCGCGGGTTTTCGTGCGCGAGGGCGCGAAAGTGCTGGCGGCGGATTTCGATCCCGGCAATGCAACCTCGCTCGCCGATATCGGCCCCGACTGCGTGCCGTTCCATGCCGACATCAGCAAGGAAGCCGATGTCATCGCGATGTTCGCGAAAGCGCAGGAGCTGTTCGGCCGGGTCGATGTACTGGTCAACAATGCAGGCACCATTGCGACCGGCGGCGATACCAGTCTATCCCTCGAAAACTACGAGACCTTCACCCGGACCAATTTCCTCGGCGCGGTGCTGTGCACGCGCCTCGCAGTCGAGACGATGATCCCGCAGGGCGGCGGTTCGATCATCAATGTCAGCTCGGTCGGCTCGCTCAACACCGAAGACCGCGCGCCAATCGTCTATTCGGCGGCGAAAGCAGCGGTCAATTCGCTGACCAAGTCGATTGCGGTGAAATACGGCGCGCAAGGGGTCCGCGCCAATGTGCTCGCGCCCGGCTTCACCCACAGCGAAAAGACCCTGGCCGCGCCGCGCGACGTGATTGCCCCGATGGAACAGAAGAGCGCGCTCGGCCGCGCCGGCGATGCCGAGGAGCAGGCGCAGGTCGCGGTGTTCCTCGCCTCGGACCGCTCATCTTATGTCAACGGCGTGGTGCTGCCGGTTGACGGCGGCTGGTCGGCCCGGATGGCCTGAGCCTTGGCCGTGATTTTGCCAATCGCGCAAAGCGGTGTTAGGCGCAACGCGATGGAAGCCAGGACCCTCCAGCGGCAGGACAATGCGCCGACCGACGCGCGCCAGGTGAGATCACGCAAGGCGCTGAGCGCGGCGATGCTCGAACTGCTCGGCGAAGTGCCGTTCGACCAGCTCACCATCCGCGAGATCTCCGCCCGCGCGCGCACCGGCTATGCCACGTTTTTCCGCCACTATCCGGACAAGGAAGCGCTGCTCGGCACTGTCGCCAGCCAAGAGATCGCCAGCCTGCTGGAAATGACGCTGCCGTTTCTCGATACGGCCAGCAGCGCCGCGAGCACGAAGGCGCTGTGCCGCCATGTCGCCGAGCACCGCAAGCTGTGGTCGGCGCTGCTCACCGGCGGAGCGGCTGGCATCTTGCGAGCCGAATTCATCCAGCAGGCGCGGCTCCTGCCGCACGCCATGTCCCAGCCCAATAGCTGGCTGCCCGCCGACCTTGCCGTGGTCTATGCGACCGGGGCGACAGTCGACCTGCTGGCCTGGTGGCTGACGCAAAAAGAAAGCCATGATGCTGACCAGATCGCAGCAATTCTTGATCGCCTGATAATCGCCCCGGTGGTCGGTGGCCGGGCGCCGCCACTGCAAGGCTGACTCGCCATTCAGGCTGGCATAAGCCGGATTTGCGTGTAATTGACCGCCGGACAATTCGTCTCCCAGCAAAGGACAGGAACCCAACTATGAAGCATTTCGTTCTCGCCGCCGCTGCCGCGCTCGCCGCTGTCGCCGCCGTTTCTCCGGCGGTGGCTGCCGATGCTGCATCGGCCGCCCCGGCTGCACCGAAATTCTCAACCGGGACCACCCCGATTGGCGAGCTGGTTGACAATGCGGCAACCAAGGTGGTGCTCGAAAAGCACTTGCCCGCCCTGATCGGCAATCCGCAGATGGAGATGGCGCGTTCGATGACGCTCAAGCAGATCCAGGGCTTCGCCGGTGACCAGCTGAGCGACGATGTGCTGGCCAAGGTCGATGCGGAACTCGCCGCGATCAAGTAAGTCAGGAGGCCCCGCATGGCCGCGATCGACTTCAAGGTAAACGGAGCAGCGCAGAGCGTCGATGCCGATCCATCGACGCCGCTGCTGTGGGTGCTCCGCGATCATCTGGGCCTCACCGGGACCAAATATGGTTGCGGTGTCGCGCAGTGCGGCGCCTGCACCGTGCATCTGAACGGCGAGGCGGTGCGCTCGTGCCAGCTGCCGCTGGATGGGCTGGCCGGGGCCGAAGTGGTCACCATCGAAGGGCTGGCGGCGCGCGGCGGCGAGACGTTGCAACGCCTGTGGGCCGAGCTCAACGTGCCGCAATGCGGCTATTGCCAGGCCGGGATGCTGATGGCGGCGGCCGACCTGCTGCAGAAGACGCCCAAGCCCAGCGATGCCGATATCGATGCAGCGATGACCAACATCTGCCGCTGCGGCACTTATGGCCGCGTGCGCGCCGCGATCAAACGCGCAGCCGGCGTGACGGCATGAGCCCCCGCATGAACATCGACCGGCGCGCCTTTCTCGTCACCACCGGCGCGCTCGCCGGCGGCATGGCGCTGGCTGTCCGCCCCCCCGAAGCCGCAGCCGCGCCCGCGCCGTGGGGGCCTGATGCCGCTAGCGGCAACGAGCTATCCCCCTGGATCGAGATCGCCGCCGACAGCACGGTGACAATCCGTGTGCCGCAGCCTGAGTCGGGCAATGGCACGATGACCCAGATCGCGATGAACGTCGCCGAGGAACTGCACTGCGCATGGGGCGATATCCGCGTGGTCAATGCCTCGGTGCAGCGCGATTACATCGAGAAGAATGTCTATACCCATGGCTCGCTGCCGTTCTTCAGCGGGCACGGCACAAGCCGAGGGCGCATGGCCCACAACATGCGGCTGGGCGCCAGCGCGCGCGAACGGTTGAAAATGGCAGCAGCAGCTCGCTGGGGCGTACCTGCCGCGCAAATCGCCGCGAAAGACAGCGTGCTCAGCCATGCCGCCAGCGGGCGCAGCCTGCGCTTCGGCGAAGTTGCCGCAGAGGCTGCGAAAGTCGGCATATTGGCCGAGCCTGAGCTCAAGCCGGAAAGCGAATGGACCCTGATCGGCAAGCAGTCGCCGCCCAAGCTGTTCCTGCCCGAGGTCGCCAATGGCAGCGCGGTCTATGGCATCGACGTCAAGTTGCCCGGCATGGTCCACGCCGCTTTGCGCCAGGTGCCGGTGATGGGCGGCAGGCTGAAAAGTCACCGGCCTGAGGCAGTGCTGAAAATGCCGGGTGTGCGAGCAGTGGTGGTGATCGATCCGGCAAAATCGCGGCGCAGCGCAGTGAAGGACCAGACCACTTTCGGCCTGTCCAACGTCACCGAAGCGCAGCACGGCGTGGCCGTTATTGCCGACCACTACTGGCAGGCGAAGTTGGCGCTGGAAGCCCTGCCGGTCGAGTGGGTTCTGGGTGAAGGCGGCAAGATCGCCGACCATGATTCGATTTATCAGGCGATGCGCACCCTGCGCGATGCAGGCGCAGGCAAAGTGGTGGTCACCAGGGGCGATGTCGCCAGCGCCAATGGCAAGCGCATTGTCGAGGCCGAATACCTCACGCCCTATGCCGACAACGCGGTGATGGAGCCGCTCAATGGCACCGCGCTGGTCACGGCCGATGCGTGCGAGCTGTGGTGCCCGACGCAGGATTCGCGCCAGGCCTATTGGGTGGCAATCGACGAGACAGGTCTCGGGCCTGAAAAGGTGACAGTGCACAACACGCTGGTTGGCGGCAATTTCGGCCGGCGCACCCAGGCCGAAGACTTGCGCATGGTCGTGGCCATTGCGCGCCAGTTCCCCGGCGTTCCGGTCAAGACGATCTGGAGCCGTGAGGAAATGTTCCGCCAGGGCCGTTATCGCACGCCGATTTCGACCCGCTTCAAGGCGGTGCTGGATGATGCCACCGGGCTGCCGCAGGCGGTCAGCGGCGACCTCTGCTTTGCCGGCGACCGGCCGCTGTTCCAGCTGACGCAAGGCTATGGCGACGCGCCCTATTTCAACTCCGGCGCGATTGCCAACGTGCGGCTGACCACCACCGCCTATCCCGTCCATGTGCTCAACGGCGCCTACCGCGCGCCGTGCCTCAATTCGAACGCCTTCATCACCGAGACCTTCATCGACGAATGCGCCCATGCCGCCGGCATCGACCCGCTGGAATACCGCCTGAAGCTGCTCGCGTCATGGGAAAAGCCATGGAGCGACACGCTGCGACTGGTCGCCGAAAAGTCGGGCTGGGGCAAGCAGCTGCGCAAGGGTGAAGGGCTGGGCCTTGCGATCACCAACTGGCCGGTGGCGACAATGCGCAATTTTGGCTCGACCATGGCCATCGCAGCGCGGGTCTCGGCGAGCAAAGCCGGCGAGCTCAAGGTCAACCGCATCGACGTCGCTTTCGATTGCGGCCGCATCGCCAACGAAGACGCGGTGCTGAGCCAGATCGAGGGCGGCATTATCTTCGGCCTCAACATGACGCTGAACGAGGAAATGACCCTCAAGAACGGGGCCATGATCGAAGGCAATTTTGATGAATATCCGATGCTTCGGCTGGGCGACAGTCTGCCCGCTATCCATATCCATCTCGGCGCGCTTTCCGGGCACGACCGCTTCGACCTGATGGGCGAACTGCCCGCCTGCCCGATCGGCCCCGCCGTCGGCAATGCGATCTATTCAGCAACCGGAAAGCGCCTGCGCACTACACCATTCCGCAAACAGGATCTTAGCTGGACATGACGATGAAACTTGCCTTTGCACTTACCGCGACGACCCTTATTGCCATGGCCGCCAGCCTGCCGGCGCAGGCCCAGGCCCAGGCGCCCGATGGTGCCACGATTTTCCGGATGCGCTGCGGCTCATGCCATACGGTCGTCCCGGCCGGCCGCGCGGTGCTGGGGCCGAACCTGTCTGGCGTCGTCGGGCGCAAGGCGGCATCGACAACCTTCAACTATTCCCCCGCGCTCAGGGCCTCGGGGCTCACCTGGACGCGGGCCAACCTCGACCGCTACATCGCCGCTCCCTCACGCATGGTTCCCGGCACACGGATGGTGATTGCAGTTTCCGATGCCGCCCAGCGGGCAGCGCTGCTCAATTTCCTCACCCGCCCGGCACGGTGAGCCGATGAGCGAGTCGGTCCACGCAGGAGCCGATTGGCCGCTGTTTGGCTGGAGCGATGACATCCGACCTGCACTGGCTGCCGCGCTCGGTGCCGGGCGGCCGGCGGTGCTGGCAACGCTCTGGAAGGTCGCGGGCAGCGCGCCGCGCGGGCCCGGCGCGCAGATGCTGTTCGATGGCAGGCCTGATGGCATGGTCGCGAGCGGCTATTTCTCGGGCGATTGCATCGAAGGCGATGTCGCGAGCCATGCGGCAGAGGTGCTGGCCGATGGCAGCCCGCGCCGCCTGCACTATGGCATGGGCAGCCCGTGGATCGATATCCGCCTGCGCTGCGGCGGGGCGCTGCATGTGCTCGCCGAGCGCATCACGCCGCAAAGCGCGGCGGCGCAGGACTTGCTGGAGCATATGGCCGCGCGGCGGCAATGCGTGTGGTCGAGCGACGGCATGGACCAGCGGGTAACCGCTGGCGGCGGCCCGCTGCTTGGCATTGACGGCGCACGCATCGCCCGCCGCTTCGATCCGCCGCGACGGATGGTGGTCTCGGGCGGCGATCCGGGCGCGCTGGCTCTTGCGAGCCTTGCCCAGCAAACCAATTTCGAGACTGTGCTGGTGCGCCCCGATGGCCCCGAGACGCCGCCGCCCTTCGCTATCTCGCACTACAGCCGCGAAAGTGTCGTCGCCGCGCTTGAAGCCCTGGGCGTCGACCGCTGGACGGCCTTCGTCGGTGCAACCCACGAGGACCATCACGACCTCGCCGCCTGCCTCTATGCGCTGCGCCAAGGCGCGGCCTGGGTCGGCATGATCGGCGCGAAATCACGCGCGGGCGGGCGCAAGGCAGCGCTCGAAGCGGCAGGGGCGAGCGCCGCAGAACTGGCGGCGCTCCATCTCTCCCCAGGCATTGCTGGGCTCGGAAAGGCTCCCTTCGAAGTGGCGACGGGCATTCTCGCCGCGGTGATGCAGGCAATGAATCCGGCGCTGGACCAGGTGTGAAACTCGCCGCGCTTGTCCTTGCCGCCGGGGCCGGGAGCCGTTTCGGCGGCGACAAGCTGTCCGCGCAGTTCCGGGGCGAACCGCTCATTGCCCACGCCATTCGGGCGGCCCGCGCGGCTCCGGTAAACCGCGTGATCGTCGTCTGTCCGCCGGCACTGGCCATTGGCGATTGGCCGGGCGCACCAGAGGTCGAAGCCTTGCGCATGGCCAGCCCCGAGCTCTCCGCCTCGCTCAAGGCCGGGATTGCTGCAGTGGCCGCTTGCGGCGGCACATTCGTTTTCCTCGGCGACATGCCGCTGATCCCTGCCGGACTTGCCAGCGAGCTCGCCGCCAGGCTGGAGGGAAATTTCGCCGCAGTGCCGCGCTACCGGGGCAAGTACGCCCACCCGGTGCTGCTCTCGGCCCGCGCCTTCGCGGCGATTGCCGATCTCACCGGCGATGAAGGCGCAGGCCGCCTGCTAAAATCGCGCGAGGATCTTGCATTCGTGGACTGCGCGGACGAAGGTGTGATCCTCGACATAGACCGGGCGGAAGACATCGCCCGGCTGGAGGATCGGAGAGGATAAGACCATGATGGCACGAGCCATGCGCCGCGCAGCTGTTATGCTGGCTGCGGGAACCTGTGCGTTTTCGCTCAATGCAGCCGAGCCGGACACCCCGCCCCCAACTGCTCCTGCCGACAGCGCCAATCCCGCCGCCGATCCGCTGTTCAAGGAGCCCTACATCGACCTCGACGAACTGCGCACGACGCCTGTGCCCCACCGCTACGTCCACGGCGGCTTCAAGGGCACCGACATGCGCTTTTCGTTCTACATGCCGCCCAAGGCACAGTTTCAGGGCCGTTTCTTCCAGTATGTGACGCCAGTGCCCGACAGCGAGAATCTGGCGCAGACCGCGCAGGCGGAAGACAACAACATCGGCTTTGCCGCCGCATCGGGCGCGATATTCGTCGAGACCAACGGCGGCGGCAGGTCGGCCACCGCAGGCCCGGCTTTCACCGCTGACCCCACCATCGGCGCCTACCGCGCCAATGCTGCCGCAGCCCGCTATGCCCGCGTCGTGGCGCAGCAGATGTATGGACCGGGGCGGGTGTTTGGCTATCTCTATGGCGGCAGCGGCGGCGGCTATCGCACGCTGGGCAGCATGGAGAACACCGTCGGCGTGTGGGACGGCGCGGTGCCGTTCGTGCTCGGCTCGCCGATGGCCGCGCCCAACAGCTTCACCATCCGCATGCATGCGATGCGCCTGCTCAAGGACAAGTTTCCCCAGATCGTCGATGCGGTTGATGCGGGCGGCAGCGGCGATCCCTATGCCGGGCTGAATGCGGAAGAGGCTGATGCGCTGCGCGAGGTGACCCGAATGGGCTTTCCCCTGAACAGCTGGTTCGGCCACAAGGACATGGGTGTCCACGCCTTCACCGCGCTCTATCAGGGCATGGTCATGGCCGATCCCTCCTATTTCGAGGATTTCTGGACCAAGCCCGGCTATCTTGGCTTCGATCCGCCGGCCTCACTCAAGGCGGCGCGGCTGCAATTTGCCACGACCATCAAGGCACCGCTTTCGGCCGATCAGGTCGAGGCGCGCGGGCTTTCGGCGAAACGGCTGCCCGGCCAGCCACGCGATCAGGGGCGCGGTTCGGTTGATCAGGCCTGGCAGGCGCTGGTCAGCGACGGATCGGCGCGCCCCGCTGCCTTCGAACTGAGCGAAACACCGCCCGATGTCGGCTTCATCGGCGGCGATCTGTTCGTGCTGTCGGGCGAAGCCAAGGGCAAGCGCATCGCGCTGGTCGCGCTCAATGGCGGCGTCGCCTCGCTGGGCGTGGTGGATCTGGCGACGGTTGCCAAGCTGCGCCCCGGCGACCAGGTGCGGGTCGACAATTCCAATTTCCTCGCCGCGCAGACCTATCACCGCCATCAGGTCCCCGATGCCAGCTTCAAGCCCTATGACCAGTTCCGGGGCGCGGATGGCAAGCCCCTCTATCCGCAGCGCCGCATGTTGCTGGCACCGATGTTTGCCGCCGGCGCTGCCGGCAAAGTGCCGACCGGCCGCTTCAACGGCAAGATCATCGTGGTCGGCTCGATGCTCGACCGCGAGGCCGTGCCCTGGCATTCGGACTGGTATCGTCAGCGCTTCGCCGCGATTTATGGCAAGGATGCGCCAAACAGGTACCGCCTGTGGTTCACCGAAAACGCGCTGCATGGCCCCAACGAGGACAAGGCCGCACCTACCCGTGTCGTGACCTATCTGCCCGTGCTGCAACAGGCGCTGCGTGATGTTGCCGCGTGGGTGGAGAAAGGCACGGTGCCGCCCTCCACTACGGCCTATCGACTGGTCGACGGACAGGTCGCGCTTCCCCCCACCGCCGCGGCGCGTCGGGGCATCCAGCCCGTAGTCACGCTCAAGGCAAATGGCGGCGCGCGCACCGAAATTGCTGCCGGCCAACCGGTGCGCTTCACCGGCACAATCACCGCGCCGCCCGGCACCGGCATGGTGGTCAAGGCCGAATGGGATTTTGGCGGCCAAGGAGACTTTTCGGTGAGCTCCCCTGTCAGCGGCAAGGCGGGCTATGCCGCAGTGCGCGCCAGCCACACGTTCGACAAGCCGGGCACCTATTTCGCGGTACTGCGCGGTTATGCGCAGCGCAAGGACGCGGCGGGCACGCCGTTCGCCCAGGTCCGCAATCTCGCCCGCGCGCGCGTAGTGGTAAAATGACCGATTTTAGTCCGCTGTTCACGCCGATCCAGCTTGGCAAGTTCACGCTGCCCAACCGCATCATGTTCCCGCCGATGGGGCTGGAAGTCTGCGAGGGCGGCGTGCCGAGCGACGAGGCGGCGGAATATTACGCCCGCCGCGCCGAGGGCGGCGCGAGCCTGGTGATCACCGAGGGGGTTTATATCGACCATCCAAGCTCGGGCGACAATCCGCTGCTCGGGCGGTTTCATGGGCAGGATGCGTTCGACGGCTGGCGCAATGTCGCCACCAAGGTCCACGCGAAAGGCGGCATCTGCGTGCCCGAGCTGTGGCATGTCGGGCTGATCTTTTCCGGACCCGATGCGCTCGCCGGCAAGGAGGTGGCGTTCCGGCCCGAGCTCGGCCAGGTCAGCCCCTCGGGCTTCATCGCACCGGGCAAGCAGGTTTGCGATGGCATGACACAGCGCCAGATCGACGATGTGATCGCCGCCTATGCGCGCGGTGCGGCCAAGGCGGTCGAGCTGGGTTTCGACGGGGTGGAGCTGCACGGCGCACATGGCTATGTCATCGACCAGTTCCTGTGGAAGGAACTCAACCACCGCACCGACCGATATGGCGGATCCCCCCGCGCACGCGGGCAATTCGCCGCCGAAGTGGTGCGCGCCTGCCGGGCGGAGCTGGAGCCGGGGATGCCGCTGATCATGCGCACCTCGTTCTGGAAAATGGTCGATTTCGATGCACGTCTCGCCGACAGCCCGCAGGAACTCGAAGAGCTGTTCGCGCCGATTGCCGAGGCCGGGGTGGACCTGTTCGACTGCTCGCAGCGCCGCTTCTGGGAGCCAGCCTTCGCAGACAGCGATCTCAACCTCGCCGGCTGGGTGAAGAAAGTCACCGGGGTGCCGACCTGCACAATCGGCTCGGTCGGCCTCGATTCCGATTTCTTCACCAACCTCGCCGAAGGCAAGACCTCTGCCATCGATGCCAGCAACCTGGACGAGCTGATGCGCCGGTTCAACCGGGGCGATTTCGACATGGTCGCCGTCGGCCGTGCGATGATCGCCGAGCCGGACTGGCCCAAGCTGGTGCAGGCGGGAAGGCTCGATGCGCTCAAGCCGTTCTCGCCAGCGGTCATGGCCGATCCGCTGCTGGGACATTTGAACACTTCGAGCGCGATGTGACCCCTGCTGATCGCATCGTGATCGAGGGGCTCAAACACCATCGCCAACCAACAGGATCGAACATTCCGCCAGGCCATCGCGCAGTTTTTTCACCTCGGCATATTCCGGCGAGTTCCAGAAGGCGCGGGCAGCGGCCTTGTCGGGCCATTCCGAGACGACGACCGAGGCCCCATCCCAGCCTTCGCCCTCAAGCATTTCGGCCCCTGGCGCCCGGATGATATAGCGCCCGCCAAACTTTGCGACGAGTTTTGCGGCAGCCACGCCATAACCGGCGACGAATTTCTCGCGGTCGCTGATGTTGGCGGATACGATCATCCAGGCAGTCATGGCTTGGCTCCTTGCGGCTGGGAGAACAATCCCGGATCGATCGGCTGGCCGACCACTGCACTGCGCCAGCGGACTGTGTTCTGGCGCACACCGTTGTAGAACAGCGTCACTTCGCGCGCCTGCAACCAGCGGGGATTCTGCAAGAGCATGAAATCGGCATAGACCCGCTCATGCCAGCCACGCGGCGTGGCAAAGCCCATGTAGCGGATGAAATGGCTTGCACGGTCGATGCCGAACAGCGTTGCCTGGCCTGCCGGATCAATTACCCGCACCATATCGAGTTCCTGCCCGTCGAATGTGCGATCCGGTGCGCGCTCCAGCTTGAAGCCGCCTCTCAGCGCCTGGCGGATGATCCCGAAGCCGAAGTTCGACGCCCAATAGGCATCAGCCTCAGCCTTGGGGACGACGCCTTGGTCGTTCCAGGTGGTCGTGCCGTCAAAGCCGACTTCGAAAACCAGCTTCCCGCCCGAACGCGCCGTGATCCGCACCTTGCCGTCGGCGCCATGGCTGACCGTGCGGTTCGGGTCGATTGCCCGCCACATCCGGTAGTCGTCGATATGGCGCACCGGGGCGGGCCGGTCGGACGCATAAAAGTCGGCGCTCCCGGTCAGCACCAGGGTTGCCGGGTTCAGCCAGACTTCGCCGCCTGCAGCCTCAACCGCCGCGGCGATGATCGCGCGCGGTTCCAGCGGTGCTGGCGCGGCGGCGAGCGGCGCGGTGAGGAGCAAGCACCAGGAGAGCAGAACGCATCGCATCGGAAGATCCTTTCCGCAGGTCAAGACTATGGATTTGTCCGGACAAATTTGCAATGCTGCGCGCATGACATCATTGCGCCTCGCTCTGTTCGCCATTGCCTCGCTGTTGCTGGGCGCCGCCTCGCCCCCGGCGATCGCGCCCGGCACTTATTCCAATGAGGAAGACCGCTACTTCGCTGGCGAACGCGGCGCGGCGGCGGTGCCCGACTGGATGGCGGTTGAAGTGAACGAAACAGGCGCCTGGCGGCTCGTCGATGCATTCGGCAAACCGCTCGGAGAATGGCAGCGCAGCCCTGTCCCGGTGCGCACAACCGATGGCCGGATAACCGCTGCCGCCACCAATGGAGTGGCGACTGAGCTGCGCCGCGGCACGCGCTTCAAATGCTGGCTGTCGGTCCGCCGCTTTGCCGCCAAGCCCGACGGAACTGCGGACTGGACATTCCAGCCCGGACTCATGCTGCACGATCAGGGCGGGCGCGCTGCGGCAGGCGGCTCAGGCGCGCCGGGAGCAGTTATCCGGCTGCGTCAGGTGATCTGGCCCCAGCCTTCGACCAACAAGCCCAGCCTGGTGCTCTATGTCCACACGCCAGAAGAGCCCGACAAGGCGGTGTCCTATGTCTGGGCCGACCCTGGAGCCCAGCTCATCGGCATCAACCTGCGCTGGGTGCAGGGCAGCTGTTCGCGCGAAGGAGCAAACCCATGAAGGCAATCCGGGCCGAAATCGTCCGCACCGGCGGTCCCGAAGTTATCGGCTGGCGCGAGGAAGAGCTTGCGCCCCCCGGCCCCGGCCAGGTCACGCTGGTGCAGTCGGCCGTCGGGATCAATTTCATCGACACCTACCACCGCAGCGGCATCTATCCGATCGACCTTCCGGGCAGTCTGGGGCTGGAGGCCGCCGGGACGATTGCGGCAGTCGGCGCGGGCGTAACCGGCTTCAGGGAAGGCGACCGGGCAGCGACGCTTGGGCCCGAGCGCGGTGCCTATGCCAGCGCGCGCAACCTTGCTGCCGAACGCCTTTTTGCCCTGCCCGCTGCAATCGATGACCGCACGGCGGCGGCGGCGCTGCTCAAGGGCGCGACCGCCGAGTTCCTCATCGAACGCTGCGCCAAAGTCCAACCAGGCTGGCCTGTGCTGGTCCACGCCGCCGCCGGGGGTGTCGGATTGTTGCTGGTGCAATGGCTCAAGCAAATCGGCGCAACGGTGATCGGCACCGTCGGCACGCCGGCCAAAGGCGAAATTGCGCGGGCAGCCGGAGCCGACCACATCATCCACTACACCAGCGAACCCGTCGCACCCAGAGTGCGCGAGCTGACCGGCGGTGCCGGCGTTCGCGTGGCATTCGACGGAATCGGCATGGCCACCTGGGAGGCGAGCCTCGATTCGACCGGCAAGCGCGGCTTGATCGTCAGCTATGGCAATGCCGACGCTCCGGTTACGGGGGTCGCACTGGGACAGCTCGGCGCCAAGGGCTCGCTGTTTGCAACCCGTCCGACGTTATTTGACTATTACGCCGACCCGGCCGAACGGGCGGCAGGAGCAGAAAAGGTTTGGCACATGCTGGCCTCAGGAAATCTCACGGTGACGATCGGGCAGACCTGGCCGCTCACCGAGGCCGCAGCGGCACACCGGGCGCTTGAGTCGCGGGAAACGACGGGTTCGTCGTTGCTGATCCCATGATCCGCCACTCGCTCCTCATTGCGCTTGCGGCGTTGACTGCCGCCAGCGGCGCGCCCGCCGCCCCGCGCGATGATGCGGCGGTGATCGCCGAACAGGCCAGCCGCTGGAATGCCGCCAATGCCGCCGGTGACTGGGCAACGCTGCGCAGCCTCTATACCGACGATGCCTGGCTGATGACCGACAAGGCCCCCGCCGTGAAGGGGGCAGACGCCATCGTCACCTATCTTCGCCGTTTCCGCGACCAGGGCGCCACGGTTGCCTTTCGCTTCGAGCCCGAGGACATTCATGTCGAAGGGCGCATGGCAGTCATGGTCTCGAAATACTGGATGACCGCGCAGATGCCGGGCCGCCCGCAAGTGCGCACAGCAGGGCGTTCGCTGCTGATTTACCGGCGGCGTGGCAGAGGCTGGTTGCTATGGCGCGATATCGACAACACCACGCCCGATGTGAAAGTCGAATAGTCGGCTACTTCCAGGCCGCCCCGCCCACCGAACTGCCAGCGACCGCTGCAAAGGCAGAGACGTGAACCGAGTCCCACAGATCGACTGCCGCGTAGGGATCTTCAGCCAGGAAGGCGCGGACATCGGCCTCGTCGCTTGCTTCAACCACCAGCAACGAGCCGATAGTCGTGCCTGCCGCATCCTTGAGCGGTCCGGCCACGAAATAACGGTCGATCCGCGACTCGACATGGGCAAGATGCGCCGCAAGGTGCGCGCTGCGCTTGGCTGCGCCGGCAGGTCCATCCAGCGCATGGATCGCATAGAGCGACATCACGCAACCTCCACCAGTTCAAGCAATTCGCCTGCCGGGCCAATCGTCGTTGCCGCGCGGCGTCCTGCGTAAAGCGGGCCCGCACGCGGCGCGGGCGGCGCAAGCCAATCGACCTTGCAGTCGCCCAGATCGCGCACCGCCAGCGTGACCAGCGCGTTGCCCGGCGGCAGCATTCCGGGGTGGCGCGCGCGCGGGGTGGCTTGCGGCGGGTAATCGTCCACCTCGACGATCGGCATACGCCCGGCCTGGATCATGGTCATGGCGGTTATGGTTTCGGCTGGCAGGCCAAAGGCAGCGTTGATCATCTGGTAGGGTATCTCGTAGGTATCAGCGAGCGCGAGCCCCAGCCGATCACGATACCAGTTGCAGCTGGCCGCGCGATCGGGCGCACCAAGCACCACGATGAAGATCTTGTCGGTGATGGACCCGGCGCGCGGCAGGTCGTTGTTCGCCATATCGGCAAACACCTCGTTCAGGTAGACCATTTCCCGCCCCGGCCCCAATGTCTGCATCGGCACGAAGGCATCCATACCGGGCAGCGCTCGCGGTTCGCCGACGATGGTGAAGGCGGTTCCGGCGAGGCGCGCCGGCCAGCCGAACACATCCTCCACCGTGCACTCGAACGCTCCCCAGCCGAAAGTGGTGGTCGGCTTGAACAGCGGATGATCGGGCTGCTCGACCAGACGGAACCAGCACGGATTGCCGCTCTTGGGCTGGAGCACCGCGTGGCGCGCGCCAGAGCTGGCCGGCGCGCCCCAGCTTGCCGCTAGATCGCCGGGCAGCGCGCCGCTGTGGACCAGATCGAGCTGGAGGATATCACGGTAGCAGACCAGCGCGGCATCGAGATCAGGCACGATCGAAAGGCCGCCAAGGATCGTGCCATGGGGAATCGTCATCGGCGGAACTCCGGCTTGCGCTTCTGGGTGAAGGCGCTGGTGCCTTCAAGGAAATCCGGCCCGGTGAAGGCCGCTGCGAACACCGCCAGCGTATCGGCATCGTCGTTTGCCTGGCCATCGAGCACCCGGCGCACGAACCCTTTGATCGCGCGCGTGGAATGCGGAGAAGCGGCGAGGATCGGTTCGGCGAATTGCGCGAAATCCTCTCCCACGGCCTCGATCAGCCCAATCCGCAGTGCTTCAGCCGCATCAATCAGGCTGCCGGTGTAGAGCATACGTTTGGCCTGCCCCGGCCCGACAAGATCGCTGAGCAGCTTCACATCGTGGAGCGGATAGACCAGGCCGAGCTTCGCCGGGGTGATCCCGAAGCGCGCCCGGGGACTGGCCACCCGCAAGTCGCAGGCCAGCGCCAGCCCGCAGCCGCCGCCAACACAGTCGCCATCGACGAAAGCGATTGTCGGCAAGGCAAAACGGGTGAGGTCAAATTGCGCGGCGTTGATCGCGCGCTGGTTTGCCGCGCGCCAGTCTGCATCGTCCTTGTTGGCGAGCAGCTCACCGATATCCGCCCCGGCGCAGAACGCGCCCGGTTCCGCAGCGCGCAGCACCAGCAGGCGCAAGTCCGGGTCGGCGGCGGCCCCGGCGAGGATTTGCGGAATCGCCTGCCACATCGCGATGTCGAACGCGTTGCGCTTGGCCGCGCGGTCGATGAGCAGATGGGCAGTGGTGCCCTGCTTTTCGAGGCGAAGGGTCATGCCGGGCAGACTTTTGCAAAATGCTCGGCCACCGCCAGCCGGGTGGTTACCCAGACGTCGCGGTGCTTGCGGGCATGTTTGAAGAATTCTTCCAGCGCCCAGATGCGGCCCGGGCGGCCGATAATCCGCAGATGCAGGCCAAGGCTCATCAGCCTGGGATTGCCCTCGGTTCCCTCGCGATAGACCTGGTCGAAATTGCGAATGGCATAGCCCAGCCACTGCTCGGGAGTCATCGCCGGATCGGTCCACATCTTCATGTCGTTGTTATCGAGCTGATAAGGCACGATCACGATGGGTTTGCCTGGCACGGTATCGCGATCCCAGAACGGAACGTCGCCGGAGTAGTCGTCCATGTGATAGGTGAAGCCCTCCTCGATCAGCAGGCGACGGGTGTTGTCGGTGAGCATGTAACGCGACAGCCAGCCATGCGGGCGCACCCCGCAGGTCTGCGCGATGCTGGTCACCGCCTTGCGGATGAACAGGCGCTCCTGTTCCTCGTCAAGCTTGAACTGGTGGACCCAGCGCCAGCCATGGCTGACCGCTTCGTGCCCCAGGTCAACGATTGCCGCTGCGATTTCCGGATGATTTTCTAGGCTCTGCGCCGCGACGGTCCAGCTGGCCATGATGTCGAATTGCTTGAGCAGCTTGACCACCCTGGGCGCCCCGGCCTTGATGCCATAGAGATAGTTGCTCTCATTGGCATAGTTGCGGATCGGCGCCTTGATGAAGATGCCCAGCTCGTCGACCGGCTCCATTCCCCGGTCGCCGCGCGCGACGGATTGTTCGGAGCCTTCCTCGACATTGACCACCACCGACAGCGCCATTTTTGCGTTGCCTGGAAGGTCCATTCTTTCTTCAATCACACTCTTTCCTCCCTGAGCTTGCTCGGGGAGGGGGACCACCCGCAGGGTGGTGGAGGGGTAGTCCGCCCTCTCAAAACCCCTCCACCATGCTGTGCATGGTCCCCCTCCCCATCAATGATGGGGAGGAAAATCAATGCATCTCCTCCCCGCCACTCACATTGATCGCTTCACCGGTGATGTAGGCGGCATCATCGCTGGCCAGCCAGGCGCAAGTCGCGGCGGTGTCGCCGGGCAGGCCGGGGCGTCCCATCGGGTTATTTGCGGCCATATTGGCGAGATAGGCGTCGACTGTGGGGAAGCCGAGCAATTTTGAGAAATAGGCGTTTTGCTCTGCCCCCAGCGCGGTGGTCACATGGTTGGGGCAGACGGCGTTGACCGTGATGCCGTGTGCGCCCAGCTCCATTGCGCTCGCTCGGGTGAGCCCGATCATGCCGTGCTTCGAGCTGACATAGGCCGGCAAATGCGGGAACGCGCTTTTCGCGGCCTGGCTGGCGATATTGATGACCCGTCCGCCCTGGCCGCGCCGCACCATGTCCCTGGCTGCGGCTTGCGTGCAGTAGAATGCCCCCGAAAGGTTGACCGCGATCACTTTCGCCCAGTCGGCCGGATCGACTTCGAGAAAGGGCTTCATCATGAAGCCGATCCCGGCGTTGTTGACCATGATATCGACCCCGCCGAACGCGGCGACCGCTCCGGCAATCAGCGCGTCGCACCCGGCGGCATCGGAAACGTCACAGGCCACCACGGCAACCTGCGCGCCGCGCCCGCGCAATTCCGCTGCGACTTGCCCAGCTTCGGCATTGGCCACGACATCGGAGACGACGCAATTGGCGCCTTCATCGGCGAAGCGTTGCAAAATCCCCTGCCCCAGACCCTTGTGCCGCCCCGAACCGGTGACGACGACTGTCTTGCCTGAAAAGCGGGCCATCAGCTCAAAGGTCCTCGGTCAGAATGAAACAGGGGTTGTCGGTGAAATCGCCAAAGCCGGCAGAGACCGCCTGGAATTCGGGGGTCGAGATATCGGCGACGAAGCCGTCCATGCCGTGAATGTCGATGACTTCGATATAGTCGTAGGGCGCCCTGGCATCTGATCCGAACAGGCCGGTGGCGCGGTGGACGGTGAAATTTCGGACCGAGGCAAGCGCGTTGACGCCCGGAATGTCAGTCCCGCGCGCCCAGGCTTCGTAGGCAGCGGCAGCAGCGCCGGGCTTGAGGTTGAACAGACAGATAATCCGCATCAGGTTTCTCCCAGAGGTGGCGGCGGGGCATAGGCATTCAGCGCAAGATCAAGCTGGCGCGCAAGGGCAATCAGCGCTGGCTCGCTGCCGGCAGGGCCCATGATCTGGACCGAGACCGGCAGTCCGCTGGCATCCCGGCCTGACGGCAGGGCAAGGGCTGGCAGTCCGGCGACATTGGCAAGGCCGGTGAAATCAGCTTGCGTCGCGGGGGCACGGCTGCCGTGGGCAAAGGCGGCATGTGGCGTGGTCGGCATCAGCAAGACCCCGTCCTCGCGCAGCACCGCCACTAGCTCAGCCCGCGTGGCGGCAAGCAAGTCGGCATCTTCCGGAATTTTTTCGACCGCCAGCAGCACGCCCTGGAGCTCGGCGGAAGCCTCTGCGCGATGCTCGCCAAGTTCGGCGATGAGTGCCCGCCCGGCGCTGGCAAGCGCAGTCGTGCGGATGGTTGAGGTGTCTGCCGGCAGGTCGATCTCGGCATGCGGCAGGTCCAGCGCGGCGATGGCCGCTTGATAGGCTGCAAGCACCGCAGGCTCGCATTCCACACCAGCCAGATCGCGCAGGGTCAGCAGCCGCGTCAAAGGCGCGGACGAACCGCCATTGCCGAGCACGGCCCAGGCACGTTTGATCATGGCCAGGTTTCGCGCCAGCGGACCAATCGTGTCGAACCGGGGATCGAGGAACAGCATGCCGCGATCGTCAATCGCGCGGTGGGTGGGCTTGAGGCCATAGACCCCGCAATAGGCCGCCGGGATGCGCACCGAGCCCAGCGTATCAGTGCCCAGCGCAAGATCGCACAGCCCCGCCGCCACTGCCGCGCCGCTGCCGCCCGAAGAACCGCCGGGGGTGAAACCCATGCGGTGCGGATTGTGGGTGCGGCCATAGAACGCGTTGTCAGTTACGGCGCCGAGAGCGGCTTCGTGCATGTTGAGCGTGCCGAGGATTTTCGCGCCTGCATGGCGCAGGGCAGCAACCGCCGGTGCATCTTCCGGGGCGAGCACATCGCGGCGATGGGCCATCCCGCCGGTCCAGGGCAGGCCTTTGACTGCAATATTGGACTTCACGCCGACCGTGACGCCGCCGAGCGGCCCCGTGCCGAATGAGGCAGCGGGGCCGAGATCGACGAAAGCGCCAAGAGGGTCTCGCATCATAGGCCGCGTTCATCGATCAGCCGGATCGGCTTTTGCCGCGTGTCGATCTGGCTAGCCTCCGCCGTCGCGCCGGGCGCGCACAGCGACACTGCAACTTCGACGCCCAGCCCGCGCCGCAGCACCTCGGCAAGCTCGCCTCTGTCACTGCCGCCGCGGCTCTCGATCATCACCACCAGATCATCCCGCCCGCTCGCATCGCGGCGCAAGTGGCAGACATATTCGCCGGTCAGGTCGCTGCGGTTTTCGATCAGGGCGGCGATGGCATGGGGGAACAGGTTGATGCCGCGCAGCTTGACCATGTTGTCGCTGCGCCCTTTGAAGCCAGCGATCCGCTTGAAGCCAATCTCGCCGCGCCCGTCCAGTTCGTGAGTGATATCGTGGGTGTTGAAGCGGATGCAAGGGGCGATGTCGTCCTTGAACAAACACGTGACCACCATATCGCCGGTCTCGCCATGGGCGACGGCTGCGCCGCTCGCGACATCGAGCAGTTCAAGATACTGCGCGTCTTCCCAGACATACAGCCCGTCACGGTCCGGCCCTTCGCCGGCGATGCTGCCAGTGTCGCCCACCCCATACCAGTCATAGGCCTTGACCCCGTGCCATGCAGCCTCGGTGGCAGCGCGATCCTCGGTGCCAAGGTGGCCGATGATCATCCGCAGCTTGATCCGGTCGAACAGCTGTTCTGCTTCGGCCACTTCCGCCAGCTTCCGGATATAATCGACGAAGCCGACCATCACCGTCGCGCCGAAATCGGCAAGCAGGTTGACCTGGCCCACCGAGCGCGTCTCGATCCCGGTGCCTGCGGAAAGGAACAGCGAATTGGTGAAATGGGTGACGGCCTCGCGGATATAGTGGCCGCCGTTGATCATGCCGTGGCCATAGACCGAATGGACGACATCGTCGCTCTGCAACCCCATCCAGCGATACATCCGCCCGACCAGCAGATTGGTCACCTCGCGGCCCCTGGGGCCGAACATCAGCGGCTGCGGGTGGCCAGTGGTGCCGCTGGTGGTATGGAAGATGACAGGATCCCCCCCCTGCCCTTTGGCCCGCCCGTCGAAGTCACCATAGGGCGGATGAGCATTAACCGATTCCATCAGGTCGGTCTTGTCATAGACTGGCAGACTGGCAATGTCGGCAAGGCCTTTGATATCGCCCGGCTCGATGCCCTTGGCACCCCACAGCCGCTGGTAAAACGGTATCTCCCAGCCGCGTGCCATCAGCCGCCCGAACTGGCGATCCTGGATCGCATGGATTTCGTCGCGGCTGATTTTGCGATAGCGCGCGGTGAACGCATCGCCGACCGGATAGTCGGCGAGCATCTGCCTGATGTCGAACACTTCGAAATAGGTGGGGAAGGTCATCGCGGTTCCAGGAAATAGGCAAGCGGGTCATCGAACAGGCGTTGATCGGCGATCTCGCCGGCCAGTGCGCGGGCCAGGCCCTGCTTGGCTGCCTGCTGCCGGGGCGAGAGCGGCGCAGCGGGGCTGCCCAGCGTGTCGGGGATATCACGGGCAATCGTCGCCCCGCCCGCCAGCGTGACAACGAGGCGCTGGGGCGAGAGGGCATTGGGATCGGGATTGTCGTCGACCGTGACCACAACCCGCCGGGCCAGATCGGCGATGGCCGGATCAAAGAAGGTCGCTTCGGTGAACCGGCGCGGATCGATCATGCCATCATTGACCATTAACGCGGCGAGCAGCGGCAGGCACAGCCGCGCATAGGCGGGCTCCATGGTGCGCGGCATCGTCCGCCCGACCAGCCGCTGGATCAGCGGCGGGGCGAACAGCTCGATGCGTTCGATGCTAGCGGGGTCCAGCGCCAGCTCGGCCAGGACGCTGAGCGCGGCGTGGCTCGCACGGCCCGAGGCGAAAGGTTTGGTGCTGATTTCGCTGATCCGCCACACCTGGCCGAGCGCGGCAGTGTAGCGCGCCAGGTCGCCGGTATCGAACAGCTGGAAGTAGCCGAACGGCCCCTCGAAAATGTCATAAGGCGCGCCAAAGCCGGCTTTGGCGAGATCGGCCGCGACGACGGCGGCGCGGGCCGCGTTGGCGATCTGGAAGGGGAGCGCCGGCGACCCTTCGACATGCGCCTGCATCGTTCCCGCCAGGCTGGAATAGGCGAGGCCCAGCGCCGGCGACATCGGCGCGCGATCGATCCGCGCGACCGCGGCAGCGGCTCCGATCAGGCCTGCGGTGGCAGGGCGGAAAAATGTCAGCGGGCTGTCTGCCGACAGGCCGAGGCCGCAGGCGATATCCACGCCAACCGCCAGTGCCACCAGCGCCTCTTCGCGGTCGCAGGCCCCATAAGTCCTGGCGCGCCGGTCGAGTGCCGCCCCCACAGCGGCAGTGACCGTGCTCATCGCATGGACCACGGCAGGTTCATGGACCGCGTCCCATTCGAGGCAATGGATGCGGTAGCCATTGACGAAGGCCGCGCCGGGGGCAGGAAGGCGGTCGTCGGAAGAATTCAGGCTGCCAAGCAGTCGCGCATCGCTGCCACTGCCCATGGCGCGGGCGACGCTGAGGATGGCCTCGGCGCCGGGCGCTGTCGCTCCCGCTGCGCCGACCGCCAGCGTGTCGGCCAGCAGGCGCAGTGTGTCGGCGCGCACGGCTTCGGGGAGGCCGTGCTCGGCGCTGGCGAAGGCCAGAAGATCGGCGGTGGCGGTCATGTGAGCCAGTCCTCAAGCATGGCTGTGATCGCCCCGACATCGTTGCCGCGCAGCGCCAGATCGGCGGCACGGTCGGCCTCCTCGGCGGGCAATCCGCCCCATGCAACCAGTGCGCGCAGCTTGGCGATTATCTCCGCCTCGCCCACCGGTCGTTCGGGATCACCGCGTGTATCAACCAGCTCGAAGCCATTGACCCGCGCGCCGAAATGGGCGGGATAGCGCGCGGTAATCTCGGGCGCTTCGGCGACGGTGACCTGCGCCCGCAAGGGGGCGAGTGCGGCGATGACCTCTGGCGTGAAGTCTGCCGGCTCGGCATTGCGGCCACTGGCGATCACGGCAATGCCATGCTGGAGCGAGAACTTGGCGTCGACTTCGGTGACCGGGTCGTTCCGGTCGCAGAAGGCAATCGCGTCGCCATAGACTTCGACATGAAACGGCGCGGCAAGCTTGCCAGCGGCGCGCAGTTCCAGCGCGCAATCGAGCGCCGGGTGAACATGGCGGCAGGCAGCCCACGGCTTGAAGCTGACTTCGTGGATGCGCCACTGCTGGGGAAACGTCATCGGCTTGGGGGCGCGGCACGTGGCAGCATAAAGGCCTTGCGGGCCTTCGAGGATGCTGGCGGGGCCAGAAACCCCCACCCCGGCCATGAATGCTGCATACGAACCAGTGCTCGCCGCATTTGCGGTGCTCCACTGCTTGGTCATCACATTCTCATGGCGCATCTGCCAAAGCCCGCCCGAAACCGTGCCTGCATTGCCCAGTGCCCAAACCATCTGTTCGGCACTCAGGCCACTGATCGAACCGGCAGCCGCAGCTGAGCCGAACACTCCCGCCGTGGAAGTTGGATGGAAGTGGTGATAATGGTGTTCGTCAAACGTGGCACCAACCGCAATCATCGCTTCATAGCCCAGAATCGCGCCATCGAGTGCGTCCGTCAAACTTGCCTGTTCGTCTGCCGCTTCGTGCAGTGCAATCGGCCAGATTATGGGGCCAGGGTGCAGAAGCGCCGTGCGATGAATGTCGTCCATTTCAAGCACATTGCCGAGCCAACGCGAACGAGCGAGCCTGTCCAATGCATTGCGGCCTCGCAGCGCCGCCGCCACTGCGCTCCCCCGCGCCCCTGCCACGCAAGCCAGCCAGTCAAGCAAATGCAACCGTGCACGCGCCCTATCGCTTTCCGCGATGGGCCGCGCTAATGTCCGGACAAGTTGGGTGAGCAGGGGCTCGGTCATTGCGCGGGCCCGGCGGGCTGCGGGAACAGGGAGTGAGCGAATTGGCTGTAGTGACGCGCACCCGTGACGCCCCGCGCTATCTGCAGGTAGCGGCGGAACTGCGCGCCGAGATTCTCTCTGGCAAGTTTGCCGCGCGCGATCAGTTTCCGACCGAAAGCGAGTTGTGCCAGCGATACGGGGTGTCGCGCTTCACCATTCGCGAGGCGCTGCGGCGCTTGCAGAATGAGGGACTGATCGCCCGCAAACGCGGCTCGGGCACGGTGGTTCAGCCCGCTGCCGCGCGCGGGGGAACGCTGCACCAGCCGCTCTCCAACGTCGGCGAAATTCTCCAATATGCCCACGATACGCGGGTTACCTATGAACGAACCGGGCGCGGACCGCTTCCCAAGGCGGTCACCGAACTCATCGGCGAGGATTGCGCCGGCGATTGGAACGGCTTGCGCGGTGTCCGTCTGCACGATGGCGACGCACTGCCCATTGCCGCAACTGACGTTTATTTTCATGGCTCGCTCGACAATGCGATTGACGCGCTCGACCTTTCGGCCGGGACCTTGTTCAGCCAGATCGAATTGCTCGCCGGGGTCAGTGTCGGCCGGGTTACCCAGGATATCCAGGCAGTCTCCGCCCCGACCGAGATCGCCAATGCGCTGGGGATCAAGCGCGGCGCGGCGGTGCTCAGGATCATGCGCTGCTATCTCGATGCCAAGGGCAAACTTTTCGAAGTCTCGGTCAGCCATCACCCCGGCGACCGCTTCGCCTATTCGATGCATATCGACCTGGACGGCTGAACACGTCATCCCTCGCCCAGCTCCGGCACCCTGCCCGGCGTCCACGCAGGCTCGCTGCCAAACTTGATCGGCGAGGCAAAATGGTGGCGCCCATCAGCCGCAATCAGCAACCCGCGCTGGGCAATATGCGGCGCATCGAGCGCCTCGCGGAAATCCAGTACCGGAGCGAACGCGACATCCTTGTCGGCAAACCAGGCAGTCCATTCATCGCGGCTTTTGCCGGCAAATGTCTCGCGCAGGAAAGCAATCAGCGGCGCTTGCGCAGGGCCGGCGTCTGCTTCGGCAAGCTGGATAAGATCCTCGCGGCCAAGCGCGCCGAGCAGATTGCGGGCAAATTTGATCTCCCGCCCGCCCAGGACAACATACCTGGCATCACTGGTCTGGTAGACCTGATAGAAGCCCGCCCCGCCAAGCGAGCGCTGCTCGCTCGACCTTGGCGACGGCCCTCCCGCGATCGCGCTGCCGGCAATATGCGCGCACCACGGCAGCAGGCTGTCGAACATGGCGATATCGAGATAATCCCCTTCGCCGGTCCGCGCACGCGCCAGCAGCGCCATCAGGACACCAGCGAGCGCCGAGGATCCGGCGGCAAGATCCGCCGAAGGCACGGCAGGAACGACGGGGGCACCATCCGGCCCATCATTGACACTCATGAACCCGGCGAGTGCCTGGACGACCATGTCATGCGCGGGATGGTGCGCCAGATCGCCGTGCTGCCCGAAGGCCGAAATCGAGCAATAGACGATGCCCTGGTTGAGTGCTTTGACCGCGGGATAACCGAACCCCAGCCGCGCCATGACCCCGGGACGGAAGCCTTCGACGAAGACATCAGCCATGCCGATCAACCGGCACAGGTCAGCTTTGCCCGCCTCGCTCTTGAGATCGAGGACCAGGCTCTCCTTGCCGCGATTGAGATTGGCAAACCACACCGACTGGCCGTTTTCGAACGGGGATTGCGCGCGCACCGGCTCGCCGCCGGGGGGCTCGATCTTGATCACCCGCGCGCCATGATCGGCCATCATCACGGTCATCATCGGCCCCGGCAGAAACTGCGTCAGGTCGAGCACGGTGATGCCTGTAAGCTTGCCCATGGCTGCGGCCTTTCAGACAATGCCGCCCGCGCGCAGGCGGCAGACTTCAGCTTCGTCATAACCAAGCTCGGCCAGCAGCGAATCGCTGTCCGCACCAAGCAGTGGTCCCGCCCGGTTGGGCAATCGCTGACCGTCCAGCTTGATCGGACTGGCCAGAACATGCAGCTCCGCCCGGTCGGGATGCGACACGACACCGCGCATGCCGATTTCCTCAAGCCAGGGATTATCCAGCGCCTCGCCCAGCCCATAGACCGGCGCGACGGGGACATGGCCTTCAAGCAGCCTTTGCCAGTGCGCCATCGGCTGAGCCTCGAAAATCCTGTCGAGCACTTCGGTCAATGCCGCGCGATTGGCCAGCCGGTCCGGGTTGGTGGCAAAGCGCGGGTCGCCGGCGAGCTCGGGGTGGCTGATCCGGTCAACCAGGATGTCCCAGAACTTGGGCAACTGGCACATGACGAACATCCAGCCGTCGGCTGTCTTGATCATCTGGCTTGGCGTCGCGCTGGGATGGGCCGAGCGCGGGGTGCGCACGGTCACGTCGCCTTCATTCATATACCACAAGGCCGGATAGCTGGTCTGGTGCAGCGCGGCCGAGAGCAGGTCGGTATCGACATCGCGACCCTTGCCGCTGCGCTGCGCATCGAGCAAGGCGGCAAGCAATCCGACCGCCATGAGCGTGCCGGTCATGAAATCGACCATCGACAGGCCCATGCGCTGGGGCTCGCCCGCCGGATCGCCGGTCAGCAGGCAATAGCCCGCCTCGGCCTGCATCAGATAGTCATAGCCCGGCCATTTTGTGCGCGGATTATCCCGGCCATAGGCAGAGAGATGCGCACAGACGATCGCCGGATTGACCTCCTTGAGGGCAGCATAAGTCAGTCCTAGCCGCGCTGGCAGATCGCCGCGCAGATTGTTGACCAAGCCATGGGCGCTGCCGGCCAGCTTGCGCAAGATGGCCTGGCCTTCAGGCGCATTGAGGTCGAGGGTCAGCGAGCGTTTGTTCAGGTTGAAGGCATGGAAATAGAGGCTTTCATCCGGGCGCGTGAAATGCGGGCCGACTGATCGCGCGGTATCGCCGCCGCCTTTTCCATTTTTGTGCGGAGGCTCGATCTTGATTACTTCGGCCCCCAGCTGCGCCAGATGCATCGTGCCATATGGCCCGGCACCATATTGCTCGGCACTGATGATCCGGAAGCCGGAAAGCGGAAGGTCCAGGGCGGTCACGCCGGGTTCCGCTTCACCCATTGTTTCGAGATGATCATCCGCTGCATTTCGTTGGTCCCTTCGCCGATGCACATCAGCATGGAATCGCGATAAAATCGCTCGATGTCATATTCCTTGGAATAGGAGTAGCCGCCGTAGATGCGCATCGCTTCCTGGCTGTTGCTCACCGCCGCCTCGCTGGCGAAAAACTTGGCCATTCCGGCCTCCAGATCGCAGCGTTCGCCCCGGTCATAAGCGGCGGCGGCGTCGAGGGTCAGCAGCCGTGCGGCGCGCGCGCGGGTGACCATTTCGCCAAGCTTGAGCTGGATCGCCTGGTGTTCGCAGATCGGCTTGCCCATGGTCTGGCGCTGCTGGGCATATTCAGTGGCGAGCCGCAGCGAACCTTCGGCGAGGCCCACCCCGCGCGCAGCCACATTGATCCGGCCAAGCTCGAGGCCGCCTGTCGCCTGGAAGAACCCATGGCCCTCAACGCCGCCGATCAGCTGGTCGGCAGGGATGCGATAATCCTCAAAGATCAGCTCGGCGCTGTCGATGGCCTTGTAGCCCAGCTTGTCGAACTTCTTTCCGGTGGTGAAGCCCCCAGGGTCACCGGCGCGCTTGTCGGCGATGAACAGGCTCATGCCCTTGTAGCGCGGACTGGCATCGGGATCGGTCTTGACCAGCAGCGCGAAGCAGCTGCCATTGAGCGCGTTGGAGATCCAGGTCTTGGTGCCGTTGATGACATATTCATCGCCGTCGCGCCTTGCCACGGTGCGGATCGCCTGGAGGTCGGTCCCGGCGTTGGGCTCGGTCAAGGCCAGCCCGCCGCGAATTTCGCCGCTGGCAAATCTGGGCAGCCATTTTGCCTTCTGTTCTGCCGTGCCGAAGCGCTCGACGGCGGCGGCCATGATCAGATGCGAGTTGAAGATGCCGGTCGGCGCCATCCAGTAGGACGAAATATGCATGACGATCTTGGCATATGTGCTCGCCGGCAGCCCCAGGCCGCCGTATTGCTGGCCTATCGTAGCCCCGAACAGGCCCATTTCGGCCATCTCATGGACCAGCTGCTCGGGCCAGATATCACCGTGATCGTGGTGGAGGATCACCGGCTTCACCGAACGCTCGACCCAGCGCTCGATCGCATCGAGGAATGCGGCCTCTTCGTCCGGATCGATCGTGCGGCCTTGATCGCTCATCATGTCGGCGGCAGTTGCCATGGTCTCTCACTCGTCTCCAGGGCCAAAGCCGCGCTTCCAGATCAGCATGGTGCGCTCGAAATCGCACACCACTTCGCCGTGCTGGTTCTTGCCGATCGTCTTGATCGTCACAATGCCCTGCTCGGGGCGCTTTTCGGACTCGCGCTTGGTCAGCACTTCGGTTTCCGAATAGAGCGTATCGCCGGCAAACACCGGCTTGAGCAGGCGAATTTCCTTCCACCCGAGATTGGCCACCGCTTTCTGGCTGACATCGGAAACGCTCTGTCCGGTCATGATCGCCACGGTCAGCGGCGAACAGACGAGGCACTTGCCAAACTCGGTCTTGCGGGCGAATTCGGCGTCGCAGTGCGACGGGTGCTGGTTCATCGTCAGCAGACTGAACCAGGTATTGTCGGCCTCGCTGATCGTCCGGCCGGGGCGGTGCTCATAGACATCGCCGACCTTGAATTCCTCGAAATAGCGACCGTAGGTCTCGCGATAGCGGCCCGGGGCAACTTCGATAACGCCATCACGCATTGCTGGTTAGTCCTTTCCGGCTGAGCACCGCGCGGTAACGCTTGACCACGGGAGCTTCGAGCATTTTGCCCTTGAAACGGATCGCTCGCTCGCCTGCCGCGAGATAGGCGGCAATTGCCTCCTCCGCCTCGGCCACTTCGGCGTCTGAGGGGGTGAAAGCGGCCTCAATAGAGGCGATTTGTGCTGGGTGGATCGCGGCCTTGGCAGAGAAGCCCAGCGCGCGGGCACGGGCGCACTCCGCTTCGAGGCCTGCCTGGTTATCCAGTTCGATGAACGGCACGTCGATGGCTGGCACTTTGGCTTCAGCGCAGGCAAGCAGCAGCGCCGAGCGCGCCGCGAGCAGCGGCTCCCACGACAGGGCCACGCCTAATTCGCCCGAGAAGTCCGCCCCGCCGAACATCACCGCTGCGACCTTGGGCGCGCTGGCAATCTCGAGCGCCCGGCGCAGCCCCTTGGGAGTTTCGATCAGCGGGATCAGTTCAGGGCAACGATCCCCCAGCACCCGGGAAATGATTTCAAGCTCCACTGCGCTTTCGACCATCGGCACCAGCAACAGGAGCGGCAGGGCCTCGGCTGCAACAAACGCCGCAAGATCGGCGATTCCCGCCGCAGTCGCGATGCCATTGCAGCGGATCGCCCAGCCTGGCCCGCCGCTCACCACCTGAGCCAGTGCGGTGCTTCGCGCGGCGTCCTTGTCTGCCGCTGCAACGGCGTCCTCCAGATCGATGACCGTCAGTCCTGCGCCGGACGCCTGCGCCTTGGCAAAGCGCTCGGGGCGCGAGCCAGGCACGAAAATGAAGCTGTTGGCAGCAAACATGCGCGGAATCCACTCCAGGCGACCGGTTCAGTCGCTGTCGCCGCGCATAATTTGTCCGGACAACTTCAAAGTCAAGGCGAAAGCATCCGGCAGGCGGTTATTGCGGCGAATAAGCGCCTTGCGCCAAGTGCAAACAGGCCATCGGCATGTTATCCGGGTTGCAGGCAGCGGAGGCATGTGCCTACCCTTGCCGGTCTCCGATTGGGGAAAATAGATGAGCGACGACCTTACCGAGAGCTACAGGGGCGCGTTCGACGGCAACTTGCCGTTCGGCAAGCGCCCGGCCCTGTTGATCGTCGATTTCGTTGTCGCCTATCTCGATCCCGCCTCGCCGCTCTATGCCGGGGTTGAGGACGCATTGGCGAGCAACGAGCGCCTGCTGGCAGCGGCGCGCAAGGCCGGAATTCCGGTGCTCTTCACCAATGTCGTCTATACGCCCGGTGGTGCCGATGGCGGGGTATTCTATCGCAAGGTTCCGGCGCTCCGCCTGTTTGACAAAGGCTCGCCGCTCGGTGCCTTCCCTGCGAGCCTCCAGCCGCGCGAGGGCGAGCTGGTGATCTCGAAGCAATATGCCTCGTCCTTCTTCGGCACGCATCTGGCCGCGACGCTGACCGCGCAAGGCATCGACACCCTGCTGATAACCGGGCTCTCAACTTCCGGCTGCGTGCGCGCGACCGCGCTCGATGCCTGTCAGCATGGCTTCCTGCCCTTCGTGGTGCGCGAGGCCTGCGGCGACCGGCATCCGGGTCCGCACGAGGCCAACTTGTTTGATCTGCAGGCAAAATACGCCGAAGTCATTTCCGAAGCGGAGGCCTTGGCGCATCTGCAGGCGTTATGAAGCAATTAGGCAAGGGCAGCGATTGAGGCGTTGGCGCGGTGGTCTAGAAGCTCCAGCTGGTGGTGAAGCGCAGGCCGCCCATCAGCGCGTTGCGTCCGCGCTCGTAGGCCGGATCGATGAAATACTGCACGCTGGGCTGGACCGTCAACCAGTCGGCGAGGTCCAGCGCATATGTCGCCTCGAAGCCCCAGTCACTGCCGGCAATATCCTCGCCGGCCAGCGCCAGCGCCTCGCGGGCGCGGCGGCTGGAGCCAGACCAGACCAGCGCAAGTCCGGCGGAATCCCGGCTGCGCCCGCTGACCGGTTCGCGCCAGCGCAGCCCCGCCGAAGCGAAGCGTTCAACTTCGTGGAAGCGGCCGTCGGCCCAGCCAAGGCGGAAGAAGGCATCGAGCCCCCTGCCGGTCGCTTGTCCGCTGACCACACCCTCGCCGCGCAAGTAGGCACCCTGTGCGCCGCGTCGCATGACACCGGCACCAGCCGCCGCACTATCCAGCAGGTCCGCGAAAGGCGCAGTGTAGCGCCAGTAGCCGGCAATCAGGCGCCATTTCCCGAGTGCCTGATCCAGTTCTCCCGCCAGCAGCGCCCCATCGGCACCGCCAAGCTTGATTGCCGTACGCCCGGGGTGGGCGGGATCGCCAGGCACAGCATCGAGCATGGCGAGCCGCAAAGTGGTCGTCTCGCTCGCCCGATATTGCACGCGCAGTGCCAGCGAGGTGACTGGAAATATCGACGGTCCGCTGATGCCCGACTGGCTGAAATCAGTGCCGATCCCGTGCGCCGGGTTGACGAACAGGCTGGCCGCATCGAGCGCGTCGAATTCCGAGTTGAGGTCATAGAGCCCCGCACGGAGCGAAAGCTTGCCATCCGCCACAGTGTGATCGACCCAGGCCTCATAAAGCCGCAGCGCCCGCGTGCCTGCCTCGATGTTCGAAGCAATCAGGCCGCGCGGATAGCGCGGACCGCTGAAATCGGTGCCGTTGTTGGCGAGCGCATGGACGAACACCTGCGTGTCGCCACTTTTCACCAGGACGGTGAGATCGAGGTTATCGACATAGGCCGCTCCGCGCGCGCCCTCGCCGGCCAGCACTTCGCCGGTATAGGCCAGCTCCAGCGACACGCCGTCATCCGCGCCTGCTTCGGCAGAAGCCGGCTGGGCCGCGGCCAACAGCAGCGGCAGCGCCGCAGTGCGCATGATCAATCGGGCATGATGCGCCGCTTGGAAAACCCAGCGCTCATGAACCGCCAGGCCGCCTTGGGTGTGGTCAGCCACTTTATCGCCGCGCCCGGCTTGCCTGCTTTCAGCACCTCGGCCGCGAGGAACGGCACGACCGTTTCCACCCGGTCGCCAAGGATGTTGTAGAGCTTCTTGGTCTTTTCCCATGCGGCTGGATCGCGATCTCTGGTTTCTTCGAGCAGGTCGGTAGCGACTATCCCCGGACTTATCGTACCGAGCAAGACCGGCGAGCCCATGATTTCCTTATTCATGCTTTTGGTGAAATAGGTCAGCGCCGCCTTGGTCGCGCCATAGATCGTCAGGCCCGGCGCGGTCATGCCATCCGAACCGAAGCCTTCGAAATTGAAGATCTTGCCCGCGCCTTGTGCGGTCATTCCGATCAGCGGCACTTGCGTCCCCCAGATCATCCCCCAGATATTGGTCGCGATCACCGGCTCGATATCGGCGTAGTTGAGATCGGGGAGGTTGAGTTTGGGACCGGCAAGCCCGGCGTTGTTGATCCACACATCGACCCTGCCGAGCGCGGCGATGGCCGCATCCCACAGGGCCTGTACCTGATCGCGCTGACTGACATCGCAGGGCTGGCCGACGACCTTGCCAGTGCCAGGCGCGGCGCTGACTTGGGCCACCGCAGCATCGACCGCAAGGGCACCGCGCGAGCTGACCACGACATTGTGCCCCAGCCGGCGGAACTCCTTCGCCAGCCCCAGCCCGATGCCCCGCGTGCTGCCGGTTATCACAACATTGACCATTTCCGATTTTCCCCCTTCAGATCGGGCAGTTCACCGCGTCATAAGCGAACAGGCCCAGCGTATCCTCATTCTGGATCGGCCCCTTGCCGAAGCTTTCGGGGTCCTTGCCCTGAAATTGCAGCCCGAGCAGCCGCGACTGGGTTTGCACCATGGTCGTGCGCTCCAGCCTAGCCGCTGCATAGCGTTGCAGCGCCTCGGCTTTGGGGAAAGCCATCAGGCACCGGGCGAGCACCATGCCGTCTTCCATCGCGGTCGCCGCGCCCTGGCCCATGAAAGGGAGCATGCCATGTGCCGCATCGCCGAGCAGCGTCACCGAGCCGGCAATCCAGCTGACCAGCGGCTCGCGCGCATGCAGCGCCCATTTGAACAAAAGCTCAGGCGGGGTGGCCGCAATGATCGCTTTGAGATGCGGTTCTGCGTCGCTGTAGTGCCCGAGCAGCTCGGCAATGGTCGACGGGATAGCCCAGCCTTCCTCTTCCCAGCCATCCAGGTTGACGAATGCGACGTAGTTGACCAGCTCACGGTCGCGGATCGGATAGCGCATGAACAACCGCTTTTCGCCAATCCAGATTCCCGGAAGCAGCGCCTGCACGGCTTGCGGCAGCGCCGCGCGCGGCAGCACCCCGCGCCAGGCAACCTGGCCGGTGAACAGCGGCGGCTGGGTGGCAAACAGGCTGTCACGGACGATAGATTTGACCCCGTCGGCAGCGATGGCGATCTCTGCATCGGCAATGGTGCCATTGGTGAACCTAAGCTGCGCTGTGTCGTCATCGCTCTCGATCCCGGCAAGCTGATGGCCGAGCCGGATCGCCCCTGGCTGCGCGGCTTCCAGCGCATCGGCGAGCAGCCCATGCAGATCGGCGCGGTGCAGGTGAATATAGGGCGCGCCATATTGCGTTTCGACACCGTCGCCGCGTTCCCGCTCCACCAGCACCTTGCCGGTTTGCAGGTTCTGCGTCAGCTGGCGCGGCGGCACCACGCCGAGCCTGCGCATGCCCTGCTCCAGCCCCAGCGCGATCATGATCCGGCTGGCATTGGGGCTGAGCGTTATCCCGGCACCCACTTCGCCCAGCTGGGGTGCCTGTTCGTAAACCACGACCGCGCGCCCGGCTCGCGCCAGCGCCAGCGCGCAGGTCAGCCCACCCAGCCCAGCCCCGATTATTGCAACCGCTTCCATGTCTCGCCTCTTGCCCTGCCGCGCCGGGGCATCCTTGCGGCAGCAGCAAGGTGATCGCCAAGTGGATAGTGAACGGCGACAAATGGCAAGTGGACCGCATGGTCACCATTGTGGCAGGGTAAGTTCTGAACAGCAGAGGCTGCCGCAATGCTTGGAAAATTCATCTGGGGCGCTGCCTGGCGCACACTCGCCTTCTCGTCCGTCGTGGCCACGCCGCTTTGGTATGCCAATCGCGCACCAGACTGGTCCGGGCAAAAGGTCATCGAGGCGGGCGATGCCAGGCTCGAAGGCAAGGTCGGGGTCGCGGTCATCGCGCTGATGCAGCCACGCCAGTTCGAATCGCGGTTCTACAGCAATTTTGTCGACAAGCTGTTCGGCCAGGTCATCCCCTGGCCGATCAACGTGCTGGCCGGCGCGGATAGCGGCGTGGTGCTGGTCGATCCGACCAATCCCTATCAGCAGCAACGCTATGCCCCCCAGCGGCTGGCCGATGTCACCGGCAGCGAGAAGGATTTCGACGGCGTGCCCTGGGTGGAAAAGTTCCGGCAGGGGCAATTGCGCTGGGAGAAACCATCGACCACCACCCCACACGATTTCGGCTACTACCTCTATCCGGCGCGCAAACAGGGCATGCGCACCGCCTCGGCCAAGACCGCGATCAAGGCGCGTTATATGTATTATCCGGTGCTGCCCGGCGGTATTCTGCCGCATTATGAGCAGACCGAGGCGATGGGGCGCGGGGCACTGGCGCTGGTAGCAGCGAAGCACAATATCGTCGCGGGCGAAGTGATCGATGCATTCGATCCCTATGCAAAGCAGGTCGCAATCAATCGTTTGCTCGATGCCGGAGCGGATACGATCGTGCTGGCGAGCTCGCAGCCGATCTATTCCGATTTCGAAGAGCTGAGCGGCTCCTTCGTCGGTGTGCACAAATCGATCGAGCAATGGCGGGGGCGCAACGGCGGCAAGCGGATCAAGATTGTCATCCCGCCCTATCTGGCCAGCCAGCCAAGCTATGACCGGCTGATGCTCGATCATTTCGCGGCGCAAGTGCCCCAGGCCACCGCACCGGGCCAGGCGGCGATGGGGATTTTGACACTGCATGGCCTGCCGGTCAGCCTGCTTGGCAGCGACAGCTGGGCCGGGCGGGTTGATGCCATTTCCAGGCGGCTGATTCCGCAGGCCGAGGCAATCCTTGAGGCCAAGGGTTATGCCCGCGTCGAGGTGCACCTCGCGCCCGAGGGCTTCGGCGACGCGCTGGAAGATCCCGACAATTTGCAGACCTCGGTCCACGAGCTTTACCGGCGCGCCGAGCGCGAGGGCTTTGCCGTGGCTGTCGCCAGCCCGCTCGAGTTCCTGGCCGAGAACACCGATCAGCTGTTTGCGCATTCAGCGCTGATGTTCGACGGTTTTCCCGGCTATCGCAGCTATATGGGCCCGCCGCCGGATACCGACTGGGCCAAGCCCTATGTCCGCCGCTTCCAGCTTGGCAAAACCTTGGCGATCTATGGCGGCGCGCCGGGCGGGGATTCGCTGGCCCAGCAAAGCGCCGCGATGGCCGAGGCGATTGGCGCGGTGTTCGCGCGGTAAGACCAATCGACTGTTGCCTTCACCGCTTTCGTCATTCCCGCGAAAGCGGGAACCCATCTCCCGCACTGTCGGTTTCAGCAAATTTCAAGCTCTGGAGCTGGGTCGCCGCTCTCGCGGGGACGACGAGTCATGGGTTTGAGCCATTGGTATAAGTCAGGGCCACCCAAATTCCGCGCGACCCACTCCTCTCCCTCAAGGGAAGAGGAGAGCCGCAAAAAAGAAGGGCGGCACCTGCGCGTGCCGCCCTTCCCGTGCTCCCCTGCGAAGGGAGACGTCTGGCCTATCGGCTCAGAACTTGAAGCCCACCCGCAGATTGAAGGCTCGCGGGTTTGGCAGATAGGCGATGAAGGCCCGGCCCGGCGCAAAACCCTCAGGCAGGCCGAAATCGATATTCCGCTGGGCGCTTTGGATCTTCCTTGAATCGAACAGATTGGTCACCCCGGCAGTAACCGAGAAACTGCCGATCTCGGCACCGACTTTCAGGCTCCAAAGCCAGTATTGCGGCAGCCGCGCCAGATTGGATTCGTCGGTAAAACGCTCGGAGCGATAGCTGCCGATGATCTCGGCAAACAGGTTGGTGTTGTCGCTCACGCTGCGCTCATAAAGCGCGGAGACATTGAGCGAATGGCGCGGACTCTTGCCTACCGACCTGCCGGAAAAATCGGCGCAGGCATTGCCCGCTTCGGCGCGGTTGGTGTCCGAAGAAGTCTGTCCCACCGGAACCCCGCAAGCAGCAAAGGCGGCTGCGGGGGAGCCGGGTGGCGGACCCTGCACATAATTTTTGAATTTTGCGTCGGTCAGGGCATAGTTCAGTCCCAGCGTGAACGACGGCGCGATTTTCCAGCTGACTTCGGCTTCGAACCCGGAGATCTTGACCGCTGCGGCATTGACGATCCCGGCGGTGGTGACATTGTTCGAGCTGGTTAGCTGTACGCCGATCTGCTGATCGCGATAGCTGTTGTGATAGACATCCATGTTGATCTTCAAGCGGTTGTCCAGCCAGCTGCTTTTGATGCCGCCCTCATAAGTTTGGACCGTTTCAGCCCGATAGAGCTGATTGACCAGCGAGAACTGCTCATTGGTATTGAAGCCACCGGGCTTGAAGCCTTCGGCATAGGAGGCATAGATCAAGATATCCGCAGTCGCCTTGTATTCCACCGTGAAACGCGGAGTCCAGCGGCTATCCTTGACCACGCCGGTCTGCGGACATGCAACGACGACGCCGGGCGGCGGCGAGGTTGCCGGGGCAAACGGGCTGAAGGTTGCGCCCTGGGCGAAACCTGGAAGGCAGGTTGGCACGAGTTTCGACAAGGATACATCCTGCCGCCGCAGTCCCAATGTGTTGTAGGTAATTTCGTCCTTGTTGTAGCGCACATCGGCCGAAACCTTGAAGCCATCGACGATCTCGACACTCGCCCCGGCGAAGAACGCGTAATACTGTGTCTTGCGCGTCGCCACATCGGGGAAAGTCGGCGCGGCAAGCGGCGCGGTGGCCAGGAAAAAAGGTGGGCCGGCGAGGTTAGAAGCCGGGTTGCGCAGCCAGAACTGGCTCGAGTTGACCAACGATGACGTTTCCCTGAACGCCTGACCACCTAGCAGCAGGTTGAACCGGTCGGAATCAAAGGTCCAATAGGCGACATGATCGGTGTGCTGGTTGCGATATTCGAGCGACTGCAGCACTGAAAGCGACAGGATATTGTTGCCAGCCGGCGCAGGGAAGCTGGAAAAATCGCCGTCCTGCTCGATCGTCGAATGATCTTTCAGGTAGCCGAAATTGTAGCGAAATGTGCCAAAACCATCACTCGCATATTCGACGCTGATCGAGCCAATCGTCGAATCCATGCGCATGCCGAACGGCGGCTGGCCGGTGATCGGGCTATTCCCCATCTGCACATTGGCTTCGGACGCCGCGATTGTGCCGACGTAGGTTCCCCGCGTGCAGGCGGCAAGCACAGGCGGCGGCAAACCGGCAAGCGATGGCGGGCAAGCGGAAGGCGGCGTTCCAGGAGGGCCTGCGGTGAACGTGCCGCCCGGCGTCTGAAGCCGCGTGTTCGCGCCGATATAGGCGGTGGGATTATCGGTCGCACGGTCCTTGCTGTATTGCAGGCGGCCAATGATCCTGAGGCCTGCTGCCGGCGTGAGCAACAGCGAACCGGCAATCCCCTCATTATGCTCGCCGCCCAGCTTGCCGCCGTTGACCGGATTGCGATAATATCCGCCAAAATCGCGAATGCTGCCGTTCAGCCGGAAGGCGAGAATGCCGGGAGCAATCGGCCCGGTGATCGAAGCGTTCACCGCATAGAGATCACCCGAGCCGGCTTCGGCGGAAACCTGTCCGCCAAATTCAAACTCGGGCTTCTTCGAGATATAGTTGATCGCGCCGGCAAAAGCGTTGCGACCATAAAGCGTCGCCTGCGGCCCCTTGACCACTTCGATCCGTTCAAGATCGATCAGATTAAGCCGCAGCGCAGCCGAACCGCCGGCAATCGAGAGATTTTCACCGGAAAGATCCTGACCATCGAGCAACACCGCCACGGACGGACGGCCACGTTCGGCCTGCATCCCGCGCAAGGCAGGGCGGGTATCGTTCGGGAACCCACCGATATCGAAGGTCAATCCTGCGGTAAGGCTGGTCAAATCCTCGACGCGCCGCAGGGATTCCCGCTCGATCTGCGCGGGGGTGAACGCAACAACCGCCAGGGGGATGTCCTGGATCGATTCCTCCCGGCGGCGCGCTGTGACCAGGATCTCGCCGCGCTGGGCTTCATTCACGTCGCTTGCGCCAGCCGATTGCGCCATCGCCGGAGTCGCCGCCAGCCCCATCACGACGCTGGCAAGGCCGCAGCCGGCCAACAGAAGATTGCGTGTGCTCATTTGAACTCCCCTTGGATTCTTGTCGCTTGGCGAGCAGGCAGCCCCCGCTGCCTGTTACCCGCCTTCACATGGCCCCGCTTGCCAAAAAGGGACCACTCGGTCAAACTTGCTTTGAGAATCACAAAAAGGCAAGGCGTGATTGCGCTTTGCCACTGGGAATTGCTGTGAATATTCACCTATCGGACAAATTGCCCGCCCGACGCCCGGCTCGCCGCAACAGCGAACGGCGTCGCGAAACCGAAGCGGGCATCATCGACGCCTTTGCCCGGTTGCTGGTGCGCGACGGGGTGGCGGGCATCGGGGTCAATGCCCTGGTCAAGGAGGCCGGGGTCGGCAAGAAGCCGCTCTATGACTATTTCGGCGGGCTCGAAGGCGTGGCAGTCGAATGGGTCCAGCGGCGCGGCATCTGGCCACCGCTTGAAGAGATAGTCGGCGAGCCGCTGAGCGCTTTCGACAAGCGCCGGCCTGCGGAAAAACTGCGCCTTATCAACCGGAAATGCGCAGAAATGCTGCGCAAGAACGCGCCTTTGTGCGAGCTGCTGTCGGGCGAATTCATCCGCTCCACCGAAATGAAGCGGGCCGTCGAACATGTCCGCCAGCTGGTCCGGCTCGATTTCGAGCGGGTGCTCAAGTCCGATCCGGTGCTCAGCGGCGAGGACTATCTGGCGCTCAACACGATCGCCTATGCCGCGACCACCTATCTGGCACTTCGCGCCCATTGCCAGCCGCGCTTCTTTGGCTTCGACCTCTCGACCGAGACCAGCTGGCAGATCGTGATGAACATGTTTGATCGCGTGTTGGATAATGCCGAACTCGGCATCGCCAGTCGTGTCAAGGAAGTTGACTGATTGGTCCCCCCATTGGATGAGGCCTGCCATGCGCAAGCAGCGAATCTATACACGGCAGTTTTCCCGGACCGCGAAATGGCTGCACTGGCTTGTGGCGTTCCTGATGCTGTCGGTGCTCGGCGCGGCCTGGAGTTTTGCCTTCATGGCACCCGAGGACCGCGCCGGCGCCATCCCGGTGCATGTTTCGATTGGGCTGATTGTGGTCATGCTCACCCTGCTGCGACTGGCATGGCGCAAGGCCAGCCTGCCGCCGCCGATCCCTCCTGCAACCCCCGGCTGGATGCAGCGCGGGGCGAAAATCGGCCACTTCCTGCTCTATGCACTGATCCTGGTGCAGGGGCTTCTGGGCATCTGGATGGCGGCGCTTTCGCCGGTCGACATTCGCGTGCTCAACGGCTTCAACCTCTCGGAGCTCGCTCCCGCCAGCGCCGGCTCGCTCACCGGCTTGCGCCAGATTCACTTCGCGGTCGCCTGTCTGCTCACCGCGACCATCTTTGGCCACATCGCCGGCGCGCTGTGGCATCATTTCGTGCTGCGTGACGACGTGCTGATCCGCATGTTGCCGTTTGGCGGGCTGTGGCAGCGGCTGTCTGCGCCTGATCGCGAGCGGGCAAAGCGCATGCCCTCCCGGCAGTTCGAGAACTGGCCCAAGCGCCGCAGCAACCGAGCGGGGATGCCATGAGCACCTTGCAGCCATTTGCGCGCGGCGACATCCTGGTGACCGCATCGACGCTCGACGAGAGTGCGCGGTTCCCCACTGGGCTGGGCAAAGTGCTGCAGTTCGATGCCGCATGGCAGCCCAAGGCCAGCTGCGAGACCGGCCACACCGGGCTGATTTCCGCTGTGGCGCTGGACCGGACCGGTACGCTCCATGCGCTCGATCCGCAGGCGCGCCGGATCACGAGCATCGGCCCTGACGGTGCCCCGGTCCACGCTTTCAGCAAATTGCCAGAGCGCGCCTATGGCTCGATGATCGTGCTGGATGACGGCGACTTCCTGATCGGCGAGCATATGGTCGGCCAGATCCCGGGCTTTTCCGGCGATGGCAAGGTTTACCGCGTCGCTGCGGACGGCACCGTGCTGGCGACATCCGATACCGAGACCAACGGCGGCATGGGCGGCTTTCTCGGGGTGACCCACATGGCGCTTTCGGCGGATGGCCGGACACTGTTCCACACCAGCGAGACGGGACCGCATGTCTATGCGCACGATCTTGCCAGCGACCGCCGGCTTGGCGCGGTCTATAGTCGGCAGGACCCGCCACCGCTGGTCTTCGGGCTGGCCATGCTGAATAGCGGCGAGCTGATGCTGGCCTGCGGCAGTGAGCTGCGCCGGATCGACCCGGCGAGTGGCACGGCACAGAGCGTGGCGATGCCCGAAGGGCGCGGCTGGGCTGTGCCGATCAAGCGGGACAATCCCGCCAGCGAGCAGTTGTGGGCGCTCGATTTCTTCGGCGGCCGCGCCGCCACTATCATGGCAGAGACGGGCGCATTGGTGGAGCTGCACGAACTTGGCCTCGCCAGATGCCTGACCGGGATCGCCCAGGTTCCCGCGTGAATTCATAAGGACTGACCGATGATCATCAACCAATGGTATGTCGCCGAAGACGTGGCGAATATCACCGATAAACCGAAGCGGGTGAAGCTGCTGAGCTTTGATTTCGTGCTGTTCCGGGGGAAAGACGGCAAAATATCCTGCCTGTCCGACGTCTGCGTCCATCGCGGCGCTTCGCTGGGCGCGGGGCGGATGGAAGGCGGCTGCGTCGAATGCCCCTATCATGGCTGGACTTACAATGGCGCGGGCCAGGTCACCCGAATCCCCTCGCTGCCGGCGGACCAGAAGATTCCTGCTCGGGCGCGGGTGGATTCCTATCCGGTGAAAGAGAAATACGGCTGGGTCTGGGTGTTCCTTGGCGACCTTCCCGAGGCCGAGCGCCCGCCGCTGCCCGACTTTCCGGAATACGACGATCATACCAACTGGCGCACGGTGCGCGGCGAATGGCTGTGGCAGGCAGACTATGTCCGCGTGGTCGAAAACGGGCTCGATTTTTCCCATGCGCCGTTTGTCCACCCCAGCTTCGGCGACCGTGACCGCGCGGAAATCCATGATTTCGAGATGGAGCAGGACGAATGGTCGGCGCGGGCCAAGGTCACTTACATCCCGCCGCTGCCCAAAGGCATCTGGTCCTTCGTGCGCAAGGAGCGCACACCCGTGCAGGCGCAGCCCAGCTACCATGTCTCCGGCTCGACGATGCGGCTTGATGTCTGGCTGACGCCGACCTGGCGGATGGTGATATTCGATGTCAACACCCCGGTCGACGAAAACACCACGCTGACCCGCTGGATCATGGCGCGCTCGTTCTTTCGCCAGCGGCTGTTCGATGGCGACAGCATCAAACGCACGATCAAGATTTTCGAGCAGGACACGACCATCGTTGAGGAAATCTGCCCCGAGCTGGTGCCGACTGATTTGCGCGAGGAGCTGTCAGTCAAGTCCGATGGACTGATGAATGCTTTCCGCTTCAAGCGCCGCGAGCTGATTAACAAGGGCTGGGCGCTCGATATCGACGCCTTGCGCGGTCACATCGACGGCCGCCGCGCCGTGGTCATCCCCAGCCCGACGCGCCGGGAAGAGAACGGGCGCAACTTCGTGCTCAAGACCGCGCCGCTGTTGCCGGCCGATTCCGTTGCCGAAGCGGTGGCGGCGGAATAGGCCATGAGCGCTGCGGCAAAAGGCGGGAAGCAGCTTCCCGCACTGTTCCTGATAGTCTTCATCAACCTCGTCGGCTTCGGCGTGGTGCTGCCGGTGTTTCCGTTCTTCGGCAACATGGTGGGCGCATCGCCCGGCCAGACGACGCTCGCGATGGCTGCCTACAGCTTCGGCCAGTTCATCGGCGCGCCGCTGTGGGGCAAATTGTCCGACCGTTATGGCCGCCGCCCGATCCTGATTGCCAGCCTGCTGGGCGCGCTGATCTCCTACGTCATCATGGCGCTCTCGCGCGATATCGTCATGCTGGGCTTCTCGCGCCTGTTCGGCGGGTTGATGGCGGGGAACATCGCCGCCGCATTCGCCTATGTCGGCGATATCACCACACCCGATGATCGCCCCAAAGCCATGGGCATGATCGGCGCAGCCTTTGGCCTGGGCTTTATCTTCGGCCCCGCTATCGGCGGACTGATTGCCGGCAACACGCCCGATCTGGATGACTTCGCCATCGTCGGTTATGCGTCCGCCGGGATCACAGCTGTCGCTGCGCTGGCCGCATACTTCCTGCTTCCCGAAAGCCTGACCTCAGAGCGCCGCGCCCTGGCACAGAGCGCGCGTTCTGACTTCAGCTGGGGTGAGCTGCTGCGCATGAAGCCCGTGGTGATCGCCTTGATGCTGCTGACCCTGCTGGTGATCGGTTCGGCGGCAATGATGGAAACCACGCTCGCCTTTTTCGCGCATGATGAATTCGCCTGGGGGCCGAGCGATGTCGGCCTCGCCTTCGCCGCGGTCGGGCTGATCTCGGCCGTGCTGCAGGGCGGCGCTGCCGGACCGCTGGCCAAACGTTTTGGCAGCGCGCCGATGGCGATCTGGGGCGTGGCATTCCATGCCGCCGGGCTGGCCATGCTGGCCATCGCCGGATCAAGCGGCATGATGATGGCGGGCCTGGCAACCATGGCGGTCGGCCTCGGGCTGTTCAACCCGGCCTTCCAGACGCTGACCTCGGACCAGACCAACGACGGCGACCGCGGCATGATCATGGGGCTGACACAAGGCGCATCGAGCCTTGGCCGGGTCATCGGCCCGGCCGTTTCCGGCACGATCTATCAATCGCTGGGGCACCGTTCGCCCTTTGGCATCGGCGCCGCCGTGATGGCACTGGCGCTTGGGGCCGCCTTCATCGTCGCCGCCAAGGGGCAGGCCAAACCGGGAGCAACCGCATGAGGCTCATCAAGCGCATATTCAAATGGATCGGTTTGCTGTTGCTGGCGCTGATTGCGGCGGGGCTGATCGGCTATCTGACCAACAAGACCTATATGGACCGCTATTTCCGCATGGCCGTCAGCCAGGCGCGCGGACAATCGCAACAGGCCGAATGGTATGATCCGGTCGACAAGGTGCCAGGCGCCGATGGCCCGGCGCTGGCCGTTGCGGCGCCGGAGGAACTGACCATCGACCCTGCCGCGCTCAAGGCCGCACGCGACTATGCCCAGTCCAAGGACAGCTATGGTTTTGTCGTATGGCAGGGCGGAAAGTTGCAGGAGGCCAGCTATTGGCAGGGCTTTGACCGGGGCCGGCTGATCGCGTCGAAGAGCATGGCCAAGATGATCGTCGGGCTGGTGATCGGGCGAGCGATCGAACAGGGCTACATCAAGTCGGTCGATCAGCCGGTGTCTGATTTCATCACCGAATGGAAAGGCACGCCGAAGGAAAATTCGACAATCCGGGATTTCCTGCAAAACTCCAGCGGCATCTCGCGCTTCAGCTACAACGATTTTGCGCCGTGGAGCCAGACGATGCGCGAGTATCTTGGCGAGAGCCACGAAGAGCTGCTGATCAACGAGACCCGCGCCGACTACAAGCCGGGCACCGAATACGATTATTCGATGATCACCTCCGACATGCTGGCCATCGTCATCGAGCGCGCGACGAAGCAGCGCTATGCCGATTATGTCGGCAAGGAACTGCTCCAGCCGATCGGCGCGCAAGGCGGCACGGTCTATATCAACCGCCCGGGCGGCCTCGCCCATTCGGGCTGCTGCATGATGCTGCCGGCCGAAAGCTTCATCCGCATGGGGTTGCTGATGGCGCAGGACGGCATGTGGGATGGCAAGCGCATTCTGGCCGAGGGCTGGATCGCCGAGACGCTCAAGCCATCACCGGCCAATCCGAAATGGGGCCTGCACATGTGGCTGGGCAAGCCCTACCAGCAGCGCGTCGCCTTCTTCCCGGCGCGCTCGCAGCCAATCGGCACGCTGCATAGCGAACCTTATGCTGCTGACGATCTGTTCCTGTGGGACGGTAGCGGCAATCAGGCGATGTGGATCGTGCCTTCGAAACAGCTGGTGGTGCTGCGCTTCGGCCCGACGCCCAAACCGGCATACGGCCAGCCCGGCGAATGGGACAACAGCCGCATCCCCAACACGGTGATCCGTGGGCTGAAGGCGAACTGAGCCATGTCGGTCGTCGTGATCACCGGCTCGACCAAGGGCATTGGCAGGGGTCTTGCCGAAGCCTTTGCCGCGCTTGGGCACACTGCTGTGGTGAGCGGCCGCAATGCAAGTGAGGTCGATGCCGCTGTGGCTGCCATTCCTGGAGCCTTGGGCCTTGCGGCCGATGTCAGCGATCCAGCTCAGGTTCAGGCGCTTTGGGACTATGCTGTGTCGCGCCACGGACAGGTGGATATCTGGATCAACAATGCCGGTTTCGCCATCACTCACAAGTGGACCAAGGACCTCTCGCTTGCCGAACTGCGCGCGATGGCTGAGACCAATCTGTTCGGCGGCATCCACGGAACGCAGGTGGCGCTTAACGGCATGGTGGCGCAAGGCAGCGGCTGGATTTACACTGTGCTTGGCGGCGGCTCGGACGGGCGACAGCGCGATCGTTTCGGCGGCTATGGCATGACCAAGATCGCGCTCAGATACTACAGCCATGCAATGATCCGCGAGTTGAGAGATGGGCCAGTGAAATTCGGCACGATCCTGCCGGGAATTCTGCTCAGCGACGGTTTTCTCCGCGAGGCGCGCCAGCTCGATCCCGAGTCTTGGCCCAAACTCAGCCGCCAGCTCGACATGCTGGCCGACCGGGTCGAAGATGTCGCCCCGTGGCTGGCCGAGCGCGTATTGGCAGGCGGCAAACATGGCCGCACAATCCGCTGGCTGACCAATCGCAAGATTACTGGCCGGATGCTGGCCGGCATGTTTGGCCGCAAGCGCGGCGTTGTGCCGCTAACCCTTTGAGGACCATTTGCAATGAACCGTAAACTTGCTGCCCTTGCCCTCGCCGCTGCCCTGCCCGCGATGCTTGGCGCGGGCGAAGGCGCGACGCTGACGATCAATGTCAGCGGCATCCGGAATGCCACGGGCGGGCTGGTGGCCTGCGTCTTCCGCGACCGGCAGGGCTTCCCCACCTGCCAGAAATCGCGCACCGCGATCATCCAGCGCAGCCGCATCAGCGGCTCGGCAATGACCGTGCGCTTCACCGGTCTGGCCCATGGCAGCTATGTCGCCAGCGTCCAGCATGACGAGGACGGCGACGGCAAGCTCAAGACCAATTTCATCGGCATCCCCAAAGAAGGCGTGGGCATCTCGAACAACCCCGGCGGCATCCCTAGCTGGGGACGCTCGATGTTCCGGATGACCGGCGACGCGGCAATCGCGATCACCATGCGTTATATTTGAAGCCTTTCCTCCCCATCAAAGATGGGGAGGGGGACCACCTGCAAGGTGGTGGCGGGGTGGATGCGCGCGGGCAGAAGACCCCGCCCCCCTGCTTCGCATGGTCCCCCTCCCCAATCAGGGATTGGGGAGGAAAGCAGTCTCCCGCCGCTGTTCGCGCCAGGCGAGCAGCGCGACCGCGCCGTTGAGGAGGCCGACGAGGAAGAACGGCGCCCAGGGGCCGACCTGATCGAACAGCACCCCGCCGATCCCGGTCAACACCAGAATGCCAGCCGCGCCGCAGAAGTTGAACACGCCGATCACCGAGGCGCGCACTGCCTCTGGCGCTTCCTTGCCGATGATGGTCTGCGCTCCCAGGAAGGCGCTGATCTGGCCGACGCCGAGCAGCACGAAAAACGGAATCGCCATTGGCAGCAGCGGATCGTCGACCAGGATAAGCGCGCAATAGCCGACCATGCCCAGCCCCATGCACAGCGCCAGCGCCTTCATGCGGTCCATCCGGTCGAGCGGCACGGCGATTATCGCAGGCCATAGCAGCGCGGTGGACTGGGCGATGACGAACGGAATGTTGCCCTTGCTCGCGGCCTCGGCTGCGGAATAGCCGTCGGCGATCGCGGCCTGGTTGCCCCAGGCAATCGCGAACAGGCCGACGATGGCAATGTCACCGCGGGCAACGAATGCCGCGCAATAAGAGATGGCAATGCGCCGATTGCCGCGCGCAGCGGCAATCCCCTCAGACAGCAGTTGACTGATCGGCTTCTTCGCATCGACCGAAGCCGGCACCCCGGGCTTGAGCGTCAACCACAGCACGATCGCCGAAACACCGGCGACAGCGGCTACGACGCCCAGCGCATCCTGCCCGGCCGCCATCGGGCTCGCACCGCCCGCCGCAAAAATGCCGGGGAGCTTGCCAAGGAAAATCGCCACGACGACGACGCCCAGGCCATTGAGGAACCCGCACAGCGCAGTCAGCTTGCCGCGGTCGTTTTCTACCGCGTAGTCCGAGATGATCGTCGCGAACATGCCAGTGGCCGCACCGATCCCGAACGCATAGAGCACGCGGAAGAAAATCAGCTCGGCCATCGATGTGCCAAAAGCATAGGCGCCATAGGCAATCGCCAGCAGCACCATGCCCATTGCATAGACCACGCGCCGCCCGAACTTGTCTGCCAGCGCACCGAACAGGGCAAAGCCGATCAGCAGGGCAAGCTCTTGCGCGATTGCCAGCGTGCCCAGCGCCGTGCCTTGCGCGGCCTGGGCAATGCCGAGATTGGTCGTCAGCACATAAGGGGTCAGCACCGAGATGCCGGTTGCCAGCCCTATCGTCACGAACGAGGCATACATCAGCCCCCAGGCGTGCAAGCGGCGAACGCCGGGCTCCAGCGTTGCAGGTCCGAAACGCACCCCTGGCTGACTTGTCATACCATTCTCCCCTTGCATTGGATCACCACTTGACCAGAAAAGGGACTGACTGGTCAATGCTGGCCAGTGTTGACCGGCAGGCGGATAGCGGGGCATCTTCGCCTGCGCGAGGCCGCGCCAACGGCCATGACGCCAACTGCCAGGACAAGGCTTCGGAACAAGGAACCCGCAACCGATGGATATGGTCAACACCTTCCAGCAATTTGGCCACGCCGCATTGCCGCGCGCCGATCAGGATGAGAGCGCGCGTCAGGAATTCACCAAAAGCTTCAAGCAATTTGTCCAGCAAGGCCTGCTTCCCGGCCTTGCGCCGGTTTACCAGAACCGCGCTGCGCGCGCTTTCGCGAAGGCCCAGGGCAAACCGCCCGAGGACCGCTGGGATATCCGCAAGGCGATGGTGGGCGACATCTATTTCCAGCACTATGCCGCGGCCAACCGCATCGCGCAGGAACTGCTCTGGGAATCGGTCATTGGCCCGATCGAGCGCCAGCTTCCCGACCTCGAAGCCGCCGCGCGCGAACTTTCCGCCAGCAATACGGCTGCACTCGAATCCGATCCCGCCTTCGCGGTGCCGCGCTATGTCTCGGCGATCGATATCCATTGCATGCCCGGCGGCTATGCCAGCGAAGCGGACGGCTCGGACATCGCCCAGGGCGCGCTCTATGACCGGGGCGTCTATCTCTATGCCATGGGCTATATGGGGCCTAACAACGACGATATGGGCCGCTCGGTCTGCAACTACATCAAGCGCCGCATGCCCGATTTTGCGCCAACCGCGATCCTCGACATGGGCTGCACAGTCGGCCACGCGACGGTGCCGTTCAAGGAGATGTTCCCCGAAGCAGAAGTCACCGGCATCGATGTCGGCGGGCCCTGTGTGCGTTATGCCCATGCCCGGGCGAAGGCGCTGGGTTACGATGTTGCGTTTCTGCAGCGCAATGCCGAGGACACCGGCTTTGCCGATGGGAGCTTCGATCTGATCGTCAGCCATATCCTGCTGCACGAGACATCGGGCCAGGCAATGCCGCGCATCTTCCGCGAGTGCCATCGGCTGCTCAAGCCAGGCGGAGTGATGATCCACGCCGACTTGCCGCCGTTCGACCTGATGGATCCCTTCACCCAGTTCATTCTCGACAACGAGACCTATTACAACAACGAGCCGTTCTGGGGGGCGATGCGCGACAAGGACCAGATCGCCCTAGCGGTGGATGCCGGCTTTGCGCGCGACGCGATCCGTTTCGACACCGCGCCGATGGCGATCATGGAATTCGCCGCAGCCGACGCAAGTTACACCGGGGACGCGGCCGAGGCGCTTGCCGACCGCGAATTCACCGCCGGTGAATATGCGCCGGGCGGTGGCTGGGAAGTATTGATAGCCCGGAAATCGGCATGAGAAGGAAGGCGGCATGAGGCAACTGGAGCGCAATGCACGCGGCAAGCGGCCGCAATTCTATGCCACGCCCGGGCTCGACGAAGCCATGTCGATGATCATGGTGCTCGCCAACGAACTGTCAGTGGTGCGCGATCGGCTCGACACAGTTGAGAAGGTCGCGGCGGCCAAGGGGCTGGTGCTCGATGCCGAGATCGAGGCGTTTGCGCCCGATCAGGCAACCCTCGAGGCACGCGAGCTGCGGCGCCAGGATTTCCTCGCGCGCCTGTTCTATCTCGCCCGCAAACAGGCTGCCGAGTTGCAGACCGGCGACAGCGCCGAGCGCTATGCCGCCACGCTCGATGACATTGCGGAAAATTGATGACCTTGCTTGCCACGCTCACCCAACTGCTCGGCCCCGCCAACGTCCTGACTGGTGATGCCGACCGGCTGTTCTACAGCCATGACGTGTTCCGCGCCGGGAAATTGCCCGAGGCGGTCATTCGCCCGGGATCGGTCGACGAGTTGCAGGCAGTGGTGCGTGCGGCTTATGAGAACGCAGCCCCGCTGGTGATGCGCGGCGGCGGCGCAAGCTATACCGACGCCTATGCCCACACCGCCGAAGGCGGGATCACGGTTGATACGTCGCGCCTCAAAGCCATCGCCATCGACGAGCAGCGTGCGACCGTGACCGTCGAGGCCGGAGTGACCTGGGCCGAGCTGCGCGAGGCAGTGCTGGCGCGGGGGTTCAAAACGAAATTCTGGGGCAGCTATTCGGGTCTGTTTGCCAATGTCGGTGGCGGCATGTCGATGAATGCAATCAGCCATGGCCAGGGCTGCGCTGCCGAAGCCGCCGTGTCGTTCGACGTGATCACCGGCACCGGCGAGATGCTGCGCACCGGCAGCGCCCTATCGGACAAGGCCTCGGCCTTTGCGCGCCACTATGGCCCGGACCTGACCGGCTTGTTCACCGGCGATTGCGGCGCGTTGGGCGTGAAGGCGCGGATCACGCTGGCACTGGTCAGGGCCGCTCCGGCGTTCGCCACGGCGAGTTTCGCCTTCACCAGCTTTGAAAACCTCCACGCCGCATTCCGCGCCGCCGCGCTCGAGGGCATCGTGGAGGAGAACTTCGGGCTCAACGAAGTGCTGCAACAGGGCCAGCTGGGCAAGGCCGATACCGCCGCCAAGGTCGAAATGGCCGGAAAAATCGTCAGGCAATCCGGATTCATCAAGGGCGCTGCCAAGCTCGCCAGAATGGCAATGGCAGGCGAGAAGGAGATCGCCGCCGCCAGCTATGCCGGTCACTTCATCGTCGAGGGCATAGACCAGGCCGAGGCCCAGGGCCGGATCGCGCTGGTCAAACGGGTCTGCGGCAGATTCGGATCCGAAATCCCCAATTCGGTTGCAGAAGTGGTCCGGGCGATGCCCTTCGCGCCGTTTCATAATACGCTGGGCCCCAAGGGGGAACGGTGGCTGCCATGCCATGTCCAGCTGGCGCACGACAAGGCAGTGCCATTCCATCATGCGCTCCAGGCGCTGTTCGCCGAAGAGGCGCAGGCCATGGCCCGCCACGGGATCGTCTGCGGCGGCATGTTCATGGCCGTGGGAACGACGGCCTTCGTCTATGAGCCAGCCTTTTACTGGCCAGATGCGCAGACGCCCTACCATACCCGCGTGGTCGAGGCGGACTATCTCAAGACCTTGCCGGTGCATCCCCGCTCCGCAGCGAACGAGGCCGAAACGCTGCGGATCAAGGGCCGGGTGCTCGATCTCATGCATGACCATGGCGGCGTGCATTTCCAGATCGGCAAGGTCTATCCTTTCGCCCGCGACCACAATCCGGCGCATTGGGCACTGTTAAAGGCTTTAAAGCATCAGCTTGATCCCAAGGGGATCTTGAACCCGGGGGCTTTGGGGCTTTAGGCGCTCAGCACCTCAAGCGACACCCGCTCCGAGCTTTCCAGTGCCGCTTCGAGCCCGCGCGCGCTTATCGCGGTGTGCTCACCGCAGAAGTGGATGCGCCCCGCTGGCCGAGCGATCGCGGCATGCAACTCGCGGATCTGGCCGGGCATGAAATAGGCCCAGGCCCCGGTGGAAAATTCATCCGCTGCCCAACTGTGATAGTGCGCGGCCCTGACCGCGCCCTTTGCCGCCGGGCGCAGTGCTTCGAGCGTCTCAACCACGCTTGCCATCGCCCGCTCGCGTCCCATGCGGTCCCAAGCCGCGGCCAGCTCGCCCCTGCCCTGCGCGAGGAGCCCTGTCACCTCGCCGTCGCTTGCGCCAAAATATTGCGGATAAACCGTGCCGAGCGGGCTGTTGGTCCACATACCTGGGCCAATCTGGTCTTCCTCCCAGAATGGCCGCGAGACAGTGAGGAAGATGTTGGTCAGCGGCTGGTAGGGCACAGTCGCAATCGCCTTGGCCTGCGCGCCTTCAAGGCCCGGCCAGAAGGCGATCCGACGCATCGTGCCCAGCGGCAGCGCGCAGACCACCCGGCGCGCACGATACTGGCTGCCATCGGCGCACAGCACGCTCGCCGCCTCAACCTCGCTGGCGATGCCAACCACGCGCTTGCCAGTCAAAAGGTCGCCCTTGAGCAGTTTCACCAGGCCGAACGGCAGGTTGGCATTGCCGCCCTTGACCGCAAACTGGCTTGACCCGGCCTCAATCTGGGACTTGAGGAAGCCCGCGTTCCATTCGAGCATCAGCGCCGAAATGTCCCAGGCGCTGGTGCCATAGGCCGGCGCTGTATCGTTGGCGAGGCGGATCGCCGCGTCCGACAGGCCCTGTTCCTTGAGGAACGTATGGAGTGAAATGTCGTGTTTGTGACTTTCCGGCTCAGCCCACTGGGTCCAGTCTGCAAGCGGGGTGTGCTGCGAGATCAGACGCGGCGTGAGTTCCCAGGGCATCGCAGTCTTGAGCGCATCGGGGAAAGGATTAGACGCATGGACCGCCCATTCCTCCCGCTTGAGCGGCTTGCCATCGAGAAACAGGACCTGCGGCGGAGCCTTGCGGAAGCGCGCGCCGACCTCGACCATCTCGACCCCGGCCCGACGCGCGGCATCAAGGCCACGCCCATAGCCAGTGCCCATGGTGTTGAAGCCCATTTCGGGAACCCCAGGCTGATCGAGCAGGGTATGCACCCGCCCGCCAACCCGGCCGCGCCCTTCCAGCAGCATAACTTTTTGCCCTTCGGCTTCAAGCAGCAGCGCAGTGTTGAGCCCGGACATGCCGGCACCGACAACAATGGTATCAAGCATCGCGGGCGCGGCGGGGTGCTTCGCCCTGGCGGCGAGCGCAGGCGCGGCGCTGGCTCCAAGCGCCGAAAGACCGACGGCGAACTGACGGCGGGAAATGATCATCGCGAAACTCCCGATCGCATAGCCTGCCCCGATGCAGCCTGGCCGAGCCTGTTGGTCGAATGACCCGCTCGGCCTGCTCGCCTGTCGGGTACTCCTTTGGCAGGTTGCCATGCGCATGGCGCCTTGCCTACCCTGCGGCTGGTCATGCTGCTGGCGCATGGCTTGTCCAGCGCAATCAAGACAGCTGCGCGCTGCATCCGCATTGCGCTGAGCTGGATAGAGGCTGAGGAGCCGGCACGATGAGACTGCACCGCGCCTATGTCGACGGGCCGCACGGCCAGATCCACTTGCGGCTGGCAGGAGCAGGCACACCGCTGCTGTTGCTCCACCAGTCGCCGCTGAGCGGCGGGCAGTTCCAGGCCGCGCTGCCCTTGCTGGCCGAGGCCGGCTTTGCCGCAGCAGCGATGGATACGCCAGGCTTTGGCCAATCGGATCACCCCGCTGCGCCGGTTGGCATCGCGGGCTATGCCGATTGCATTCCGGCAGTGCTCGGCGCGTTGGGCTGGGGCAGGGCGCATGTGCTGGGCCATCACACCGGCGCATCGATCGCCGCGAGCTTCGCCGCGCGCTATCCGGATATGGCAGACAAGCTGGTGCTCAACGGATTGGCGCTGCTGTCGGACGAGGAGCGCGCCCACTTCGCCGGGTTCCGCTTTGCCCCGCTCGCACCCAAAGCAGACGGCAGCCACTTGCTTGCCGCCTGGAACCAGCGGCTGGCGGCGTCGCCGGGCTGGAGCCACCTCGCCGCAATGCACCGCTATGTGACCGAGATGCTGGCCAATCCGGAGTTCTATTTCTGGGGTTTCGAGGCCGCCTTTGAGCATGATCTGGCGGCAGACCTGCTGAAGATCGGTGCGCCCACGTTGATCCTGAGCAACAGCGGCGATGATCTCCATGCCGCCTCGCGGCGCGCGCATGGCCTGAGGCCCGACTTCGCCTTCGCCGCGCTGGATGGCGGCACGCATGACATTGTCGATGAGCAGCCCGAAGCCTGGGCCGCAGCAGTCGCCGCGTTTCTGAGGCAATAGGGCCATGAAGCAATGCGGGCGGGCTGTCGCAACAGCCTAACGGTCGCCACAAACCAGGACCAATTCAGCCATTTTGCTGCCTGTCTGTCGAACAGGTTGAGTTATTCAGCTTGCGTAATTGCCGCCAGTTCGGCTGAAATTGCATCCGCCGTTGCCTTGAGCGGCCCGACAAATTGGGCGACTGCCTGCTCCATGGTCATGGCCACGGCAAAGAAGATGACCACGATCGCTCCGGCCACTTCCCCGCCCCGGAACAGTGGCACCGCGATCGACGAGGTCTTGCCGGGGTTGGCAGTATAGGCATTGCGCGATTGCGTCGCATAGCCGCGTGCCCGCACCTCGCGCAGCAGGCTGTCGTTGCTGAGCAGCAGCATCGCCATGCGCTCGGCCGCGCCTTCGATGGTGCGCAGCCCTTCAAGCAGGTGATCGCGCTCGGCATCGCTGCAGAACGCGATGTAGGCCTTGCCGCTGGAACACTCCATGATCGGCAGGGTGAAGCCGGGATAATAGTTGTTCAGCGTCAGCGAAGTGCGGGTGTGCGTTGAATCTCGAACCATCATGTGCGCACCGACCCGGCTGGTGATCGATATCGGCCATAGCAACTTGTCGCACAGCGTGTTGATGTGGGCACCGGCGATGGCGACCAGCTGGCTGTCGTCGTGAAATCCGGAGGCAAGGGTCTGGACCAGCGCGGTGGCACGGTAGCGCTTGCGCGCCGGCTCGCGCTCGATCATGCCCTCGTGCAGCAGCGTCTGCACGATGCGGCAGGCGGTGGGATAGGGCACCTGACTGGTTCGGGCGATTTCCATCATCGTAATCGAACCGCCGCGGTTGATTGCCTGGAGCACCGACAGCCCGCGCGTGATCGCGCGGATCGGCACGCCTTTCTCCGAAGTCATGCTGCGCTTCCTCTATTCGTCTGCCGGTCAAACTAGCGTGAAAATTCGTTTGGTCCAGATAGCGCGGTTAACTAGGCTGAACAGCAAGCAAACAGTGAGGACTGCAAATGGAACGTCGCGATTTCCTGTCAGGGTCAGCCATGCTGGCGGCTGCGTCCACCATAGCAACCAGTGCAGCGGCCGGAGCGGCTGCACGAGGCGGCGGCGGGCCGGTTACTTCACTCAAAGGTCCGCTGCTTGACCTTTCAACCTCGCGCGGCTGCCGCGAGGCCTGGGGCAAGCTGGCCGGCAACACCGACATGAAATCAACAAAATATGGCTACTACCACGGCTTGGTTCAAAGCGTGCGCCCCGGCGAGCCGTTGCGCGATCTGGTCGGCTTTACCGGGTTTTCCTGCGCAAAGCTGTTGCCCAATGACGGGCCGGACGGCGGTTACAAGAAGATCCTGCGTGAGATCGGCTTCTACACCGACGTGCGAAGCGGCGAGATCCTCGAGGAGTGGACCAATCCCTTTTTCAATGAAACGGTGAAGGTAGCCCCGATCGCCAATGATCCGTTCAATCATACGATAACCGATTTCGCAACCCAACCCCCGAGCTATGGCGGGCTCAACCGGGCGATGCCGCCAAAGCTGCCGCTCTCGCTCGATTTCCGGCGGGTCAACAACCGGTTGAACTGGTTCAGCCACATCAACCTGTTCTACCCCACCGCGCTGCAACCAACGAAGTGGCCGCGGGAGAGCGGATCGCCATTCAACCAGGTGACCGAGACCTTTCTCTACCAGATCGACTGGCGCGACATGCAGAACCCGCGCAAGACCTCGGTCGAATACAACGGCAGCTGGTCGCGCACCACGCCTTGGCTGCCCTGGATGTTGATGGGTCCGACTGCCGGTCACTGTGCCTATCAGTGCTTCATGGGGGCGATGGACGATATCAACCTCGTCGACCGGCGGGTGCTGGACTATACCCAGAAAAACTATCCCAAATTCATGACAGCTCCCGAAGCCTGGTCAGACGTGGCGCTTTCGAGCCTGGAAAACTACGCCCGCACCCATACCCCGGCACCGGTAGGCCCAGGCGGTCCGCCAAAGGCACCCGAGGCCGAACTGCCAGCCTGGTGGCGGGCGATGCAGCAAGGCGCTCCGCCCAAGCCGCCAGGCGCCTGATCCAGTCTAGCGCAGCCATCTGGGGAGACGGTATTGGCACAGAGCAAGGCAACGGCGCTGAGCCTGCCGACCCAGATCGCCTATGGTGCCGGACAAGTCGCCGGGCAGGTGTTCCGCGATGTCCCCTCGCTGCTGCTGCTGTTTTTCATGACCAGCGTGCTGGGCGTCAGCCCGGCACTGGCGGGGTCGGCGATTTTTCTGCCCAAGCTGATCGGCGGTGTGGTGTTTGACGTCTCGGTCGGCGTCGTGTCAGACCGGGTGCAATCGCGGTTTGCCCGGCGGCACTGGCTGCTGATCGGCGCGTTGGCGGCGCCAGCGGCGATGATTGCGCTGTTCCATGTGCCTGAGGGTAGCGAGACAGCGATTGCCGCATATGTCGCGGTCGCCTTCGCGCTTTATATGGCAGCATTCGCCAGCTTTTCGGTGACCTATCTCGCGATTGCCGGCGATCTGCTGCTCACGCCGCACCAGCGCACTGTGCTGATGGCCTGGCGGCTGGCGTTTACGGCGCTTGGCGTGCTGGTCGCCGGGGCGATTGCGCCAGCCTACGCCGCCGCTTCGGGCGGGGGACGACCAGGCTATCAAGCCATGGCGCTGATGCTCGCGGCACTTTGTACTGTCTCGCTGTTGATTGGCTGGTGGGGTGCCGGGCAGGCCGAACGCGCTGCCGGCAGCACTGCCGCACCGCAAGAAAAACTGACTTTGCGCCTGGCGCTCGTCGCCCTGGCGGACCGCCGGTTTTCCATACTGGCGCTGGTCACTCTGCTGCAACTGGTCGCAGCCGGTATGGCCTATGCGGGCCTGCTGTATTTCATCACCTACAACCTCGGGATTGCCGATGCGCTCAACCGGGTCGGCCCGGTGGTGCTGATTTCGTGCCTCGGAATCCTGATCGCCCAGCCATTCTGGGTCAGGCTCGCGGCGCGCATCGGCAAGCGGCGCGCCTATGTTGCCGCGGCGCTGATCCACGCCAGCGCCCACCTCGGCTGGGCGGCGGCGAGCTGGGGCGGCTTGCCGCTGCTCTATGGTTTCGCGCTGGTCCTCGGGATCGGCAATTCGGGCTGGGCGATGCTTGGCTTCTCGATGGTTGGCGACATGGTCAGTGAGGGCGGGGCCGGCGAGGGCAAGTCCGGGCTCTATTCGGCGGTCTACATCGCACTCGACAAGATCGCTTTCGCGCTGGGCGGCGCCTTGATCATCGGCCTTATCCTGTCCGCATTCGGTTTCGATGCCGCCGCCGCTGCGCAGGGTCAGCCGCAGCCAGCAAGCGCGCTGACAGGCATCCTGATCGCTTTCGCGCTGGCACCGGCGGCGTGCAATATCGCCGCTGCTGCGATTTTCGCACGCTGGGGGCAGAATTAGCGGCCGCATCGCGCGGCAGAAGAGGCGAGATGTTACGCAAAATCCTTAAATGGCTGGGATTCCTGTTGCTGGCGTTGTTGGCGGTCGTTGGGATCTACCTGGCTGTGCACGCGCGCGCAGTGGGCAACATGGTGCGCGTGATGGGCAAGCCGATCACCGATGTCAGCAGTTTCACGCCCACCGAAGCGGTCAAGGGCTGCTCTGGCGCGGCGCTGGCTGCGGCGCCGGAAGGAACGCTTCCCGCCGCCACATTCGCGGCCATGCAGGACTGGTCGAACAAGCACGGCGGTGTCGGGCTGGTGGTGCTGGTGAATGGCCAGCTCGCTGGCGAGGCCTATGCTCGCGGAATGACCGCGCAGACGCGGACGCAGTCCAATTCGATGCACAAATCTGTGGTTGCGATGCTGATGGGCGCCGCGCTGGCCGACGGCATCGTGCAGTCGGCTGACGATCCCGTCGGCAACTACATCCCCGCGCTCAACGACGATCCTCGCGGCAAGATAACCCTTCGCCAGCTGCTTTCGATGGCCAGTGGCCTCAAGAACCCCTCGATGGCGAAGATGGAGAGCCCGGCACTCGAAATCATGCTGGGCAATGTCAGCGCAGGAGCCCTTTCGCTGCCGATCGAGACCCGGCCGGGTGCCTTCAACTACAACAATGCCAATATCCAGCTGGCCGGCACCGCGCTGGCAAATGCCGTTCAGCGCGCCGGCAAGGGGCGCTATACCGACTATCTCTCGCAGAAAGTCTGGTGCCCCTTGGGCAACCGCGACGGCCAGTTGTGGCTCGAATTCGCCGGCGGCCAGCCGCGCTATTTCGCCTATCTGAACGCCAGCCTGCAGGATTGGGCGCGGGTCGGCGAGCTGGTGCGGCGCGGCGGCGAATGGCATGGCCAGCAGCTGATCCCGGCCAGCTGGATCGCAGCCATCACGGCGCCTTCAGCAGGCAATCCCAATTACGGCATGGGCATCTGGCGCGGGTCGCCCTGGGTGCGTGAGCGGCGCTATTCAAAGGAAGTAGCGATGACGGTTCCCCAACGCGAAGCCTTCCTCGCCGACGATGTCGTCTACTTCGACGGCTTCGGCGGCCAACGGGTCTATGTCGTGCCATCGGCAGGACTGGTGATCGTGCGCGCGGGCGAGCCGGTCAAGGACTGGGACGAAAGCGCATTGGTCAATCTGGCGCTGCGAGGTCTTGCGCGCTGAGCTGCAATCCTTCGCCTCCCCAATCACCGATCCGGGAGGAAACTGCTCATTGAATGGCTGCGGCCTGATCGAGACTTTCGAACATTGCCTGCCGCAGCATATAGGCCCGCCGACGGGCATCGTCTTGCTTGATCGCGAGCATGTCGGCGCGGCGACGAGCATGTGCCTGGTCAGCCCCGCCCTTGATCATTGCCATATTCTGCATCGTCTGCGCCTGGGTGAACGCATGGGTCACGGTGCGGCGCTGGCGATCGAACAGCGCGAGGCGGCCATCAGGTTTGCCTTCCGCAATCGCCGGGAGCAGCTTTTCGAACAGATTGAAGGCGTCGTGCACGCCCGAATTCATGCCGAAGCCGCCGATCGGATTGTTGAGATGGCAGGCATCGCCGATCAGCATCACGCGGCCCTCGACGAATTTCTTCGCGACCCGCTGGTGCACCCGGTAGACTGTGCGGTGATAGGTCTGCACCGCCGCGCCGCCGCCGATCAGGCGATCGAAGACCGCCGTCTTGTTGGCATCGGAGCGCAGCTCATCGTCGCTCGCATCGAACGGCGCAGGCAGCAGCACGCGCCAAAGCCGCGGAACCCGCAGCAGCACCAGCCACTCTTCAGGATCCGAGACGTAATTGACATGGGCCAGGTTGGGCAGATGATCGCCAAGCTCGACTTCGGTGGAGAGGCAAAGAAATTTCTCGGGGTAAGTGAAGCCATCGAATTCGGTCCCCAGCCACTTGCGCACCAGACTGTTCGCGCCATCTGCGCCGATCAGCCAGTCGCAACGAAACCGCTTGATCGCATCGAACGTTTCGGCGGCGACCGAGACACCAGCGTCGTCCTGCTCGAACGACAGCAGCCGGTGGCCGAAGCGCACCGAGGCATTGCCGTGCTGTTCAAGCCCCGATGCCAGCGCGCGGCTGAGATGGTATTGCTCGCATTGAATGCGAAACGGATAGCGCGTGCGATCGGCAATTTCCGACAGGTCGAAATCGATGAATTCGCCGGAATGGCGATCGCGCCAATGATAGACCGGAGCCTTGAGCCCGCGCTCGAGCAGCATCGGGGTAATGCTGATCTCGTCGAGCAGCTCCAGCGTCGGCGGATGGAAAGTCGAAGCACGCATGTCTTGCGCGCAGTCATCCCCGGCTTCGAGCACGATCACGTCGATCCCCGCCGTGGCAAGCAACGTCGCCATCACCGTGCCCACCGGCCCGGCCCCGGCGATCAAAACCTGGCAATGCTCTGCGCTTGCCATTGCATTTCCAATCCTGCTCACGTCTGCTGGTCAAGGCTTAGAGCCGCAAGTCGGGCGCCCGCATGGAACAAGCCCAAAACTATCCGACTGGCGAAGATCGGGCGCTGCTGGCATGGACCGCGAGGCAACCAGCGCGAAAGGATGGCCTCACGCCGGTTGAGAGGATTGCGCGATGGAATACGATTATGTGCCGATCAGCCAGCGCGCGCCGCTGCAATGGCCAGGCGGGGCGCGGGTCGCGCTGATCCTGACGTTCAACCTCGAGACCTGGGACCTGACCAAGGACACCGACAAGGCCTACTATGCCGGCGGCCCGCCGATCCTGCCCGACGTCCTGCCCGGCAACACGCCCGATTTTCCAAACTACACCTGGCGCGAGTATGGGCAGCGCGTCGGCATCTGGCGGCTCTATGACCTGTTCGACGAGCTGGGTGCCAAGGCGAGCTGCACCACCAATGCAGTCACTTTCGAACGCCGCAAGGCCATGGTCGACGCCTGCCTGGAGCGCGGCTGGGAACTGCTGGCGCACAATTGGGAACAGGGCGAATTGCTCAGCGACTATGCCCACCAGCCTGAAAAAGAGCGCGACATCGTGCTGCGCAGCCTGGCGCAATACGAGAAATTCGTCGGCCGCAAAGCCAAAGGCTGGCTCTCCAGCTCGCTGCGCGGGACCATGCAGACCGCCGATATTCTCGCCGAATATGGCTGCACATTCTATTGTGACATCATGAACGACGATCAGCCCTTCCTGCTGCGCACGCCGCATGGGCCGATTGTCGCCACACCCTATTCGAATGAAATCAACGATTTCACCTTCATCACCCGCAAGAACTTCACCACCGACCAGTTTCGCGATGCGCTGATCGAAGAGCTTGATGTGCTCTATGCCGAGGGTGCAAAGACCGGGCGGATCATGAATGTCGGGCTGCACCCGCATGTTTCGGGCCGCGCGCACCGGGTGCGTGCGATCCGCGAATTCATCCAGCACGCGCAGAGCCTGCCGGGCGTGTGGTGGGCGACGCGCGAGGAGATCGCTGATTGGTACCTGGCGAACCACGCCAGCCATTTTCCCGGGCAAGGATGAGCAACTACGCCGCCCTCGCCGCTGCCGTGCCAGGCTATGTGCGGGGCGACGTGCTCTCGCTGCCGGGGGTCTGGGATGGCCTGTCGATCCGGCTGGTCGAGCAGGCCGGCTTTCCCGCCGCATTCCTCTCGGGCGGCGCGCTGTCGATGGCCCGCCACGGGCGGCGCGATATGGGGCTGGTCAGCCTGAGTGAGCTCGCCCAGGCAGTGCAGCTGATCCGCGAGATTTCCGACCTGCCGCTGTTCGTCGATGCCGATACCGGCTTCGGCAATGCGGAAAACGCAGTGCGCACGATTCGCGTGCTCGAAGCGGCCGGGGCAACCGCAATCCAGCTGGAGGACCAGCTGTTCCCCAAACGCTGCGGCTTCATGGCCGGCAAGGCAGTGATCCCGGCGGCGGACTATGCCGACAAGCTGAAAGCCGTACTCGATGCCCGGCGCGAGGGCACGCTGGTGATCGCCCGCACCGATGCGCGTTCGATCGAGGGCTTTGCAGCGACACTGGACCGGGCCGCGCTTTATGCCGAAACCGGGGCCGATCTGATCTTTGTCGAAGGGCCGGAAAGCGCGGACGAAATGGCGATGATCGCAGCCCGGTTGGGCGACGACTTTCCGCTGGTTCACAACCTGGTCGAGGGCGGCGTTTCACCGGTGAACACTGCGGCCGAATTGTGCGATCTCGGCTATGCCGTGGCACTGCATCCGTTAGTGCTGCTGCATGGTTTCATCCGTCAGGGACCAGCGCATCTCGCAGTATTGCGGGAAACCGGCTCGACCGCGACACTCCGCAACAAGATCGCCGATCTCGCCGAATTCAATGCCCTGCTTGAAGCTGCGGCCCCTGGGAGACCTGCAACATGACCATTCCCGTTCGCAACCCGCGCACTGGCGAGATCGACTGCCAGATCGAGGCCGCCACCGCGCAGGACATCGGCGCGGTGGCCCATCGCTTGCGCGCCAATCAGCCAGCGTGGCTTGCATTGGGAGCCGGGCGTCGCGCGGACGTGCTGCTGCGCTGGGCCGATGCCTTGCAGGCCAATATGGCCTCGATTGTCGGGCAACTCAGCATCGATACGGGCCGGCTTGCAATTGCCAATATCGAGCTGTTCGGCGTTGTCGGCACCTTGCAGCGCTGGGCAGCACAAGGCCCGGGCATGATCGCCGCGCTTGACCTCAAGAACGTGCCCAGCGCCACGCCAGGCGTGACGATCAGCAACCGTCATGTGCCCTACCAGCTGCTCGGCGTGATCGCGCCGTGGAACTTCCCGCTGCTGCTGGCGCTGATCGACGCGATCCCGGCGCTGATGGCTGGCTGCGCGGCGCTGATCAAGCCTTCGGAAGTCACCCCGCGCTTTATCCCGGAACTGCGCAAGACGATCGCCCGGATTCCTGAACTTGAAGCGGTGCTCGCAGTGGTCGAAGGCGATGCCGATACCGGCAGGGCAATCGTCGGCGCGGTCGATTATGTCTGCTTTACCGGCTCGGTCGCTACTGGCCGGAAAGTTGCCGAAGCGGCAGCTGCGGCCTTCATTCCTGCCAATCTCGAGCTTGGCGGGAAGGATCCGATGATTGTGCTGCCCTCAGCCGATCCGGTGGCTGCAGCCACCATCGCGCTGCGCTCGAGCGTCGCGGCGAATGGCCAGGCCTGCCAATCGATCGAGCGGCTCTATGTTCATCGCTCGATTGCCGATGCTTTCACCGCGTCACTGGTCGAACAGGCCAAGGCGGTCGCACTCAATTACCCCGACATCACCCAGGGCCACCTCGGCCCCTTCATCTTCCCGGCGCAGGCCGACAAAGTGCAGGCCCAGATCGACGCGGCGGTCGCGGCTGGGGCCAGGGTGCTTGCGGGAGGCAGGGTCGAAGTTCTCGGCGGCGGCAAATATCTGCGGCCGACGGTGCTGGTCGATGTCACGCCGGAAATGTCAGTAGTCGCCGACGAGACCTTCGGGCCGGTGATCCCGGTAACCGTCTATGACCACATCGACGAGGCGGTGCGGCTCGCCAATGACAGCATCTATGGCCTGTCCGCCGCCGTGATCGGCGATGCGGCTGAGGCCGAGGCTGTCGCCGAACGGCTCGATGCCGGTGCAATCTCGATCAATGACGGATCGCTCACCGCCGGGGTGTGGGACGCGGAGAACAGCGCCTTCAAGCTTTCCGGCATGGGCCCCAGCCGCATGGGCGATGCCGGGTTGCTGCGCTATTTCCGCACCAGGGCGATCATCCGCCAGACCGGTCCGGCGGCACCAATCGCGGCCTATGCCGAAGGGGCGATGTCCGGCTGACGGTGTGCTGTTGCAATTCTGCAGGAATACGATTGGCGCTTCACAAGTTGTCCGGACAACTATAAGCTCGCGTTTTCTGCGGAGAGGAGCAAAAACATGCCTGCTTTGAAATGGATCCTGGCCAGCGCCGCACTGGCCCTGACGGCGAGCCCCGCCATGGCGCGAATGCTCGATCCGGCCAAGCCCGAGGATGCGCTGGAGATTTCCAAGCGCGCGCAGTGCGGCGAGGCCGACGGCAAGCCGGCGGTCTATCACTGGTCGGGCAATATCTATTCACGCATCATCGGCGAGCCTGACCGCCTGCTGTTCAGGGGCGAAGGCATGAACATCCGCACCTGCGCGACAGTGAACGACCCGCAGCGCGGCAAGGGCTGGCGGCTGGTCAGCCGTGAGGTGATGATCTTCCTCGACCCCAGGACCGGCGAAGTGGTGCGCAAGTGGACCAATCCCTGGACCGACGAAGTGGTCGACGTGATGCATATCGCCAACGATCCGGTGAACCAGCGCCCGCAGTTCGCTTATTCTGCGGACGGCAAGCCCCACACTTTCGCCGGGCGGCGCGAAGGCCGCTGGATCTTTGCCCCGTTCGAAGCGCCGCTGTTCTATCACAACGTTCTGGCGGGCGACTATCAGGACTATGTCGGCGGCAAGTACCAAGCGATGGAAATTTTCGACTTCGCCTATGATGCCGAGGAGATCCTCAACACCCGCAACCCCACCGCCTATCCGATCGTCTCATGGGTGCGCATTTCCGACTGGATGCCGTGGATGAAGATGCGCGGTCGCCAGGGGCAGATCGTGTTCAACGCCATGGGCAACAAGTTGCGCAGCTTCGAGGAGCTGCCCAGCGTGCTGAAAAACGAGATCGCGCTCAACCACCCCGCCTACACCGCACCGCCGGCGACCGACGATGCCCGGCCCAACGAGACCACCTGGACGGTGTTCAAGAAACTGGTCGACGATCAGCGCGCCGCCAGCGGAACTGGCAGGCCGGCGCCGGGCCACTGACCCGGCGCCCTGCCGCTCCTGGACAAGAACAAAAGGCCCCGGCGCGAACCGGGGCCTTTCTCTTTGTCTGCCGGGCATTTCAGCATCAAAAGTTGAACGTGCCTTCGACCCCGAAGGTCCGGCCCCGGCGCAGCGCGCCGAAGAAGCCGCGCGGGGATCCGGTTTCGATCTGCGCCGGGCGACCGTCGAAAGTGACCGTGGCAGGCGCTGGCAGGCCTTGTGTGCCGGCACCATAGCGCAAGTCGAACCAGCGCGTCGCCAGCGGGATCGAGTCCTCGTCGGTCAGGTTGCGGCCGAACACCGAAATGGTGAACTTCTCGAGCTTGAGCCCGATCCGGGCATTGAGCAGGAAGGCCCCGCCGGTCTCGGCGAGATTGTCCACCTGGACATATTTCGATGCTTCATAGGAAAAGTTGGCATTGGCGGTAAGCGTCATGCCGCCACCGATCTCGTTCTGCCAGTTCGCCCCGCCGTTGACGATCCACGGGCTGCCCAGCGGCAGCTTGCGGCCCTTGATGTTGCACAGCGCGAGCCCGGCAGCGGTTGGATTACGCGTATCGAAATTGGGCCTGAGGCCGCCCGAGTTGAGAATGAACTCATCGGCATCGCAGCCCTCGGTGAACCGCGCGTCGACATAGGCAATGCCCAGGTTGAGCGTGAGACTATCCGAGGGAGCGGCGGTGAATTCGAGCTCGAAGCCCTTGGTCTCGGCGCTGCCGGCGTTCGAGACGATCGAGGTGATCGCCCCGGTGCCCGCCGGATTCGGGATCGAGGTGGTCAGCTGATAGTCGGTCAGCTTGTTGAAGAAGCCCGCCGCGCTGACGCGCAAGCGCCGGTCAAGCGCATCGAACTTCACGCCTATTTCGCCGCCCTTCGAGCGTTCGGGCAGATAGTTGACGAATTGCGAGCCGGGATATTGCGCTTCGGCGATTATGCCGCCGGTGCCGTTAAATCCGCCCGGTTTGCGGCCCGTGGCGAAGACGCCGTAAATCAGTGCGCCGCCCGGGGTCGTGTAGTTGATCGTGATGCGCGGATCGGTGCCGCTGAACTTGCCGACCGGCCGGCAAGTGGCCAGCAGACCAAACTGGGCAATCCGGCCGTCCTGCCCGGCGCAGAACTGCGTCGCGGCAGTTGCTCCCTGGCGGTCGATCAGCGTCTTGCTTTCCTGCGCATAGCGCACTTCGGCTGCGATCGAGAGGTTCTCGGTCGCAGCCCATTCGACCATGCCGAAAATCGCCTTGTTTTCGATCGTGGCATATTGCGAGAGATCAGTGCCCAGCGGCAGACCGGCATCGCCGCTGGCGAAAGTGATGTCGACAGTCTGGAAATTCTGCTTGAAGTAATAGCCGCCGATCATCGCCCTGAGCGGTTTGTCGGCTGGGGTGCTGAAGCGCAGCTCGAGGCTCAGGTCGTCCTGGTCATCACGGTTGGTATTGGCAAAGGCGGGTTCGGTGCCCAGGGTGGAGGCCGCAGTGCCGGCAAAATAGGCGAACGCGTCCGAGTGATCGGAATCGGTGCCGAAGAAGTTCTTGTTCTTGCGCCAGCCGATCAGGCCATGCATCGTCCAGCCCGAGCCGCCGATGTCCCAGTCGAGCACGCTGGAGATCATGACCTGCTCGTTGAAAATGCCGTCGCGGGCCGTGCCGTCGCGAACGCCGAGCGTGCTGTTGATCAGCAGGGGATCGGTGTTGAGGCGCACATTGTTCGGCTGCGGCGCGATAACCCCGCAATAGATCTGGTTGGTGTTGGTCGAGGCAAGCACGGCAGGTGCGAGCGGCACGAAGGGCGACGCGGTCCGGAAGTTTGGCGAACGGAAACCCGGTTTGCAATTGTTTGCTGCTGCACCCTGGAGGAACAGCGCCAGCGGGCCGTCATCATCGCGCTGCCACATGATGCGGGTGCGCCACTTGATGTTTTCGCCGGGCTCGATCTGGAGGGTCCCGTAGATCGAATCCGACCGCTCCTTGCCAACCTTGCTGCCCGTCAGCTGGTTGATGTATTGCCCACCATATTCATAGTGGCGGGCGCCCAGGCGAAAGCCGATCCCCGAGGCCAGCTGGCCGCTGAGCGATGCCGCAGCTTCCACCTCGCCGTATTTCGCCACCCTGAAACGGCCGGCGATGCTGAGATCTGCGCTCGGGTCCTTGGTGATATAGTTGATCGCGCCCGAATAGGTGTTGCGGCCATAGAGCGCCGACTGGGGCCCCTTGATGATTTCGACGCGTTCGATCGACAAGGGATCAAAGCCTTGGATATCGCCCTGATAATAGACTCCGTCGACGAAATAGGCCGCGCCCGTTTCCACGCCGGCCTGCACGCCTGCCAGCACGTTCGATTGGCCGCGGATGACCGGGCGATCGGTCGTGCGACCGAAGGCCTGGCTGAAGCTGATCCCGGTCGATTGTTTGGCGAAGTCGTCGATCGAATTGAGCCCCTGTTCGGCAATCGTCTGGCTGGTGACCACCGAGACAGAGACCGGCGCATCCGAGAGCGATTCCGCCGTCTTGCGGGCGGTTACAATAATATCCTTGATTCCGGACTCATCGTCGGCGCTTGTCTGGGCCAGGGCAATGCCCGGGGTGCAGAAAGTGGCAACCATCAACAACGCACGCAGCGAACGCTTCATGTTTCGATCCCCCAAACCTGGCGCGGCGAGCCCTGCACCCATTTCACCCTTCTTGAAAAATCACGCACAGTTATCCAGACAAACTTGTCCCGGGCCTAAATTTGTCCGGACAACTGTTGCATCACGGCAACGGCTTCACCGCGCCGAGATATGATGTCGCCAGCAGCAGCAGATAAGTTATCCATACCCAGATTCTGGTCCGGTCCATTGTCCGGCGCAGCGGCACTTCGGTCGCATCGCTCGATCCTTCTGCCAGGAGCCGCCCCAGCTGCGGTCCGACCGGCTTGAAGTTGTGGTCGATCAAGATTGCGGCGGCAAAGATCAGGCCGAACAGCAGCGCCTTCCAAGCCAGCCAGCCCTGGGCTATCGGATGGCCGGTCAACAGCGACTCCGCTCCCAGAAACAGGTATCCGGCACACAGCAAATAGCGGATCCAGCTCTCGATCCGGCGGTTGCGCGCGGCGCGCGGGGTCATGTCATGCGCATGGGCATCAAACACCAGCCACAGCCACAGCGCAGCAATCGCCCAGGCTGCCCAGACCAGCGCCAGCGGCAGATCCCACCAGCCGCCCATATAGGAAACCGACAGCGAAAGCGGCACCATCAGCGCCCATGCTGTCCGCGGGGTGAGATCGACAATCACCAGCAGCTTGAGCAGCGCGATCCGCTGCTCGAGCGTATAGATCTCGCGCTTGCGGAAGTGCTGGCCGAGCATGAACACCCCGACATCGGCACCCAGCCACATGACGAACAGCAGCATGTGGACATAGACCAGGGTTGGATAGGCAAGTTCGGCAAGGCTCATCGGGCGGCTCCCTCTGCGGCAGGATGTCCGGACAAACCACATTTCCGCACTTGACAAAAGACCCAATGTCCGGACAACTTTCAATTGCAGGACAATAGCCCCAGCAAGCGAACCGGCGAAGACAGCCGGACGCAGCGAATGCCAAAAATTCTGGCCTGAAATTCAGGCCAGAAACTCAGGAAGGAATAACGATGCTCCGGATAGCTCTTTTGTCTGCCGTCTCAATGGCGGCGATGGTCCCAACGCCTGCCCTTGCCCAGCAAACCAGCCCGGATAACGAGCAGGCTTCCGGCATTGCCGATATCGTCGTCACCGCCCAGCGCCGCCAGGAAAGCGCGCAAGACGTGCCGATCGCGATCACCGCATTCAATGCCGCGACGATCGAAGCGCGAGGCATATCGTCCGCACTCGATGTGACACAGTTCGTTCCCAATCTGGTCGGGTTGAACAACACAGGGCTCGGCACCGCCAACGCCTACTATCTGCGCGGTGTGGGCAATACTGAATCGATCGCCACCTTCGATCCGCCGATCGGCACCTATATCGACGACATCTATATCAGCCGGCAGAACGCCAACAATTTCAGCTTTTTCGATGTCGAGCGCGTCGAAGTGCTGCGCGGGCCGCAAGGCACTCTGTTCGGTCGCAACACCACCGGCGGCGCGATCAGCGTCGTGATGAAAGAACCCGGCGACAAGTTCGGCGGCTTTGCCGAGATCGGCTATGGCAGCTATGATCGCAAGTTCGCCCGCGCCTCGATTGATCTGCCGCTCGGGCCAAGGTTTGCGGCCAAGGTCTCAGGCTATTGGCAGGACGACAATGGCTATGCCAAGAATTCGATCACCAATGAGCGCACCAATGAGAACGACGGCTGGGGCCTGCGCCTGGGCGTGAAGGGCGAACTTACTGACAGCATCACCTGGAACGCCAGCTATACCCACACTTTCGCCGATTCCACCAACCTGCTGAATTTCGATTGCGATCCGGTGAACCCCGCCAATTGCGATGGCCGCTTCGTTTCGACGGGGCTAAAGCAAGTCAATGACTTCGGCGGCCGCTTCTCGGGCGCCAAGGATGATTACGGCCTGGGCAATACCGCAAGGATGGATCTGCTCAGTTCTAACCTGCAAATCGGCCTGGGTGACAAATTCTCGCTCAACCTGATCACCGGCTATGTCGATATGGCGCAGAAGTTCGCGCTGGATTTCGCCGATGGCCGCGGCTTGCCCAGCCTCACCGCCCCGCGCCCGGCAGTTCGCGGCTATACGCTCGGCGGCTTCGTTATTGCCAATGATGGCAAGCACACACAGTTCACCCAGGAAGCGAAAGTCTCAGGCGAGCTGGGCGACGGGCTGGCCGATATTGTTGCCGGTATCTTTTACATCAACGAGAAGAACGACACCGACTTTGCCGATCTGTTCAACCTTGGCCTGGCCCCGCCGCCAGCAGGGTTCCCTTTCCTGCTCGCCGATCGTCGGCTGAAAAACAACACCGACGCCTGGGCCGGTTATGTCCAGGCCGATATTCATGCGACCGAGCAGCTCACCTTGACCGCCGGTATCCGCTATACCGATGAAAAGAAGACCTTCTCAATCAGCGACAATCGCGCCAGCTGCAACGACGGCACAATCGAGGCGACTTGTCTCGACAACAGTCGCCTGTTCGCCAACAATGGGGCCGCAATTCCGCGGGAGATTTCGACCAAGGTCTGGACCCCGCGTTTTGCGGTAAACTATCGGCCAAACGCCGATCTGCTGGTATTCGCCAGTGCGACCAAGGGCTTCAAATCGGGCGGTTGGAACGCCCGCGCCGGTGCCCCGAACGAAGCCCTGCCCTTCGGGCCGGAAATCGCCTGGAGCTATGAAGCGGGCTTCAAGGCCGATTTGATGGACCGCCGCCTGCGGGTCAATCTGACCGCATTTCTGCTCGACATCAAAGGGCTGCAAACGCCATCAGCCTTTGCCCGGGCGAATGGCTCGATTGCCTTCATCACCCGCAATTTCGCCAACTATCGCAACAAGGGGCTGGAACTGGAAGTTACCGCTCAGCCGACCGATGGACTGAACCTGTTTGCGTCAATCGGCTATTCCGACGACAAATACATTCTCGACAGCAATGCGGCAGCTTTTGACACCTATGGCGTCCAGGCCGTGGCCGGTCAGCTGGCTGCTTGCGCCGTGCAGCTGGCTGCCGGCAAGGTTCCGCTCGGCGCTGGCGCTGATAACGCCCCTGCTTGCGGTGTTGGCATCGTTGCGCCCAACGGAAGGCTGGCCGAGCCGGTGCGCAGCCCGGATTGGACGGTTGCCTTGGGGATGAGCTATGAGGCTCCACTGGGCGGCGGGCTGTCGCTGATCCCGTCGCTCAACGCCAGCTGGCGCTCGGGAAGCGAAACCGGAACCAGTCAGGTGAGCTTCTTTGATCAAGGCTTCACCAGCAGCCCGGGCGGGATCGCCTATCCAGTCAACACCGCCTATCGCGGCGCCTTCATCACCGGTTCGTTCAGCAAGGCCCGCTGGATCGCCAATGCCTCGATCACGCTCAAGAGCGAAGGCGGCTGGTCGCTGGTGGCCGAATGCAAGAATTGCTTCGATGAAGAGGCGGTTGAAAGCTCGCTCGTCAACTACAGCTATCTCAATCCGCCAAGGACCTGGGCACTCCGGGCAAAATACGCGTTCTGATGCGCAGGCTTGCTGCAGCGGCGGCCAGCCTTGCTGTCGCTGCGGCACCTGGCCCGGCATGGGCGGGGTTTGCAGCTGAGCTTGGCGTTGCGCCGTGGCGCGAGGCGGTTGTCAGCGTCGAGAGCTTTGCCGAGGCAACCGTCGTTCTGCGGCAGGCGGGGGGGTGGCGGCGCACCCATAGCGGGCGGATCGATCGCAGCGAATTGACGCTGTGGCAGCTGCCCGCCACTGCCAGCGGGCGCTTTGAGCGCTGGTGCGCGCCTGCGGCAGAAACCGGCTGCCTGCGCTTCGTGCGCTTTGCCGGAGTAGCGCAGCGCCCGGTCCGCCTTGCCGCGCGGGCATGGGACACCGGCGGGATCTATTCGATCATGGTCCGTTCGGACAATGTGCCGGCGCTGTTCGATGCGGCGATCAAGGCCGGCTGGTGGGCAGAAAGCGAGCCGGTGCGCTTCACCTTCGGCGCTTCCGACTTGCGCAATGTCGTGCTGAGCGGCCCGCATGGCTTCAATATCGCAGTCTATGAGCGCGTCAGTCCACCGTTCGCTGCCTTTCCGGTCGGGCGGGTCAGCCAGGCGTTCAATGCGATGCGGATGGTGCGCAGCCGGCCCGCCGCGCGCGCGTTCTATGAACGGCAGCTGGGCTTTGGCGTGGTCTTCGACAGCAACAGTGAGCCCGCCGAGCCCGCGCGCTCCAACTTCGGCATTCCGCTCAACTACACGCCGCAGGTCAAGCGCGGCGCGGCGGCCTTGCAACCGGTGGACGGCGAGACCGGACGGGTCGAGGTGATGCAGATCGAGGGCTTCACCGGATCAGACCATTCTGCCGATGCCAGTCCGCCAAACCTCGGCATCCTGACCGTGCGCTATCCGGTGCGGCAGCTGGCCGCATATCGTGCCGCAACCGAGCGCCAGGGCGCGGTGATTGCCTATCGCGGCGAAGGCGTGAGCATCCCGGGTCTGGGGCTTGGTGCGGGCAAATTCAGCTTGTTCGCAGTGCGCGATCCAGACGGCAATCTGACTGAATTTTATGGCAAGGACTGAACTGATCCCCCTGCCTCGCCGCACCGGCCGGATCGCTTATCGCCACCGCAGCGATGGGGCGCAGTGGGGCTTTGAGGACTTTGCGCTGACCGGTGATGCCACCGGGGGCCGATGCCTGTCGGTGCATTGCGAAATGGCCTTCGATGCCGAACATGTCGTCCGCGAAACCGTGCTCAACGTCGATGCCCAGTTCCAGCCGCTCGATGCCTATGTCCGCATCCTGGGTCACGGCGTGCCGACCGGCAGCGGCTGGTTCCGCTTCGGCGAGGAAGAGGCCGAGGGCGAAAGCTTTACTGCCGCCGCTGGCCGGCTCAGCCAGCGCATGCCGATCGACCGGCCGATGCGCGGGTTCGGCGTCCACGCGCTGATGGGCGACGGCTGGCTGGCGGCCGGATTTCCGTTCGAGCGCGGCGCTGGGCACACGCATTTCCTCGGGCAGCGCAACCTGTTGCACAGCCTGCACCACTTCGGCGCGACCGGGCCGAGCCTCGAAGTATCCGCCAGTGGGTTAACTTACAGTGGAATGGAGACAATGACTGTGCCGGCCGGTACTTTCGATTGTCACCGCCTCGACTTTACCGGCATGACCAACGCGCATCCGCCCTATACCATGTGGATCAGCGCCGATGGGGATTTCCTCTATGTCCAGGGTGTGGTCGAGGGTTACATGGATTCGCTGTTCCAATTGGACCAGCTGACGGGAGCGCCACTGGGATGAGCGAGAACAAGAGCGAATTCGCCATGGGCTGGAAGGTCTTGCTGGCTGGCCTGGTCGGAGTCGCCTGCGGGGCATCGCCGCTGCCGTTCAACACGATCGGCTTCGTGCTCGCCCCGATGAAAGCGGAATTTGGCTGGACCTATGCACAGACCAGCCTTGGCGTGACCATCTATGGCGTGATCGGCGCGCTGCTGGCACCCTATTTCGGCTCGCTGGCGGACAAGCATGGCGTGCGCAAGGTTGCCATGCTTTCCACCCTCGCCTTCGGGCTGATCTTCGCCTGCATCGGCGCGATCCCCGCATCGATCTTCGCGTTTTACGTGATGTGGTTCCTGGTCGGGTTGGTCGGCATCGGCTCGACCCCGGTCACCTGGAGCCGGGCGGTCAACATGTGGTTTTTCAAGAACCGGGGGCTTGCCTTGGGCATTCTGCTCGTCGGCACCAGCATTTCGGCGCTGGTCGTGCCCCGGGTCGCGGTCTGGGCGATTGGTGAGTGGGGCTGGCGGGGAATGTATCCCGCCGTGGCGCTGTTCCCGCTGCTGGTCGCGCTGCCGATTGCTTATTTCTGGTTTCGCGAGCCGCGCCCGGAGGAGACGCCGGAAGAGATCACCTCGGGCGGCGGACTGGTGGGCGTGAGCCTGGCCGAGGCACTGCGTGATCGCCGCTTCTGGACCATCTGGCTGTCGATCGCGCTGGTCGCGCTGGCCTATGGCGGGGCGCATATCCACATGCCCGAGATCATCAAGCAGCACGGCATGGGCGTAACCGAAGGCGCGAGCATCATGGGGATGATCGGCTTCGCGCTGATGGCTGGGCGCGTCATCACGGGCTGGCTGCTCGACCGCATCTGGGCACCGTTCGTCTGCCTGCCGATCCTGCTGATCCCGGCGCTCGCCTGCTACTGGCTGATGGGCACGAGCAGCGACACCCAGACAATATACATTGCCGCGTTCATGCTGGGCTTTGCCGCTGGTGCGGAGAGCGACCTCATTGCCTATCTTGCCAGCCGCTATTTCGGCATGGCGAACTACGGCAAGATCTATGGCATGCTTTACATGCCTTTCGGCTTCGCCTCGGCGGTCTCGCCGGTGCTCTATGGCCGGGTGCGCGATGTCAGTGGCAGTTATGACCAGATGCTGTTCGCGGCGATGTTCCTGTTTGCCGCCGGGGCGGTGTTGCTGATTACGCTGGGGCGCTATCCGGTGTTCGGGGGCAAGGAAGCCAAGGCATGAGCACGCTGGTGGCCAGTCCGTTGACCACGCTGAAGGGCAAGGTTGCGGCTTCTTCGCTGCTGACGGCTGCTGCAGAAACCGATCTCTATCGTCACGACGTCTATTCCAGCGGCCCCGCCCCGCTGGCCGTATTTAGCCCTTCCAGTGTCGAGGAACTCGCCGCTGGAGTCGGCGCGGCGACAGCGGCAGGCATCGCCATCGTTCCGCGCGGCGGCGGCATGAGCTATACTGGCGGCTATCTCTCCCCCACCCCGAACTTTATCCTGGTCGATACCGCTCGCCTCGACCGGATCGTCGAACTCAATGAAACCGACATGACCGTCACGGTCGAATGCGGCATCACCTGGGAGGCGCTGCGGCGCGCGCTGCTTCCCAGGGGTCTCAGGGTCCGGGCCTGGGGCACGCTTTCGGGGATCAATGCGACTGTCGGCGGCGGCATGAGCCAGAACGGGGTTTTCTGGGGCGCGAGCGGCGGCAGCGTGGTCGATAGCGCGCTAAGTTTTGATGTTGTTCTGGCTAACGGCACTGTGGTCTCGACCGGCAGCAGCTTCTTCCGCCCCTATGGCCCCGACCTAACCGGGCTGTTTGCGGCCGACTGCGGGGCCTACGGGGTCAAGGCGCGCGCCACGCTGCGGCTGGTGCGCGAAGGGGCCGGGCTCGCCTATGGCAGCTTCGCCTTTGACGATCACCGCGCGATCTTCGCCGCGATGAGCGCCGTCGCCCGCGAGGGTCTGGCAGCTGAGAGCTTCGGCTTTGATCCCTTCCTGCAGAGCCAGCGGATGAAGCGCGACAGCCTGTCGAGCGACGCAAAAAGCCTGATCACGATGATGAAGGCACAGGGCTCGGTGCTGAAAGGCCTGAAGGAAGGGGCCAAAGTGGCGCTTGCCGGGCGCAGCTTCCTCGATAACGTTCCCTTTAGCCTGCATTGCATCGCCGAACGCCGCCGCCAGGGTGAGGCCGATGCCGATATGGCCGAGATCACCCGGCTGATCGAAGCTGTGGGCGGCAAGGCAGTCGAGAACACGATCCCCAAGATTCTGCGCGCCAATCCGTTTCCGCCGGTCAACTCGATGGTCGGCCCGAATGGCGAGCGCTGGGTGCCGGTGCATGGCTTCCTGCCGCATTCGAAGCTGATCGCAGGCTGGGAAGCGGTGCAGGCGCTCTATGCGGACAACGCCGCTGAGATGAACGCGCTGGGAGTGCAGGCCGGGGCGATGCTGGCGGCGGTCAGCCCGCAGACCTGCCTGATCGAGCCGGTATTCTTCTGGCCGGATGCGCTCAACCCGCTGCACCGTCACGCGGTCGAGGCGGGACATCTCGCCAAGCTCAAGGGCTTCCCCGCCAATGCTGCCAGCACCGCGCTGGTTGACCGCCTGCGTGCCGGGGTGATCGACGCTTTCCAGGCGCTGGGCGCGGTGCATCTGCAGATTGCGCGGGCCTATCCGCTTGCGGCAAATCACTCTCCGGAAGCTTGGGCAATGCTTACTGCGCTCAAGCAGCAGGTCGATCCCCAGGGCCTGATGAACCCGGGAAGTCTGGGCCTGTGAACGCGCCTGAGCCTTACGCTGCCGTTGCGATGCAGCTGACCGCAAGGTCGCTCGAACGCTGCGCCGACACGGCCGCCGCGCGGGCACAGATTCTGGCGCAGATTGCCGAGGTCGAGGGCCAGATTCGCGGTGCGCGGATTTTCATCGAACAATTCCAGGGCCGCCCGGTTCGCCTTGCTGTGCTGCCCGAATATCTCTTCACCTCATATCCCGGCCGCATCGGCATCAGCGCGTTTTCGGAACGCGCCGCCTTTGCCGCCGATGGTCCGGAATATGCGGCGCTTGGCGGGGTGGCAGAGCGGCTCGGGCTGTTTCTCGCTGGCAATGCCTATGAAAGCGATGCCCACTTTCCCGGCTTCTATTTCCAGACCAGCTTCGTCATCGACCCGGCGGGCGCAGTGGTGCTGCGCTATCGCCGCCTGCTGTCAATGTTTGCACCAAGCCCGCACGATGTCTGGGATGCCTATCTCGATCACTATGGCATCGATGGCGTCTTCCCGGTGGCGGACACCGCAATCGGCCGGCTCGCGGCGATTGCCTCGGAAGAAATTCTCTATCCCGAAGTGGCCCGCGCCTTGGCGTTTCGCGGGGCGGAGGTCTTCGTCCATTCCTCAAGCGAGATCGGCTCGCCGCTGGCAACCGCCAAGGATGTCGCCAAGCGTGCGCGCGCCTGGGAAAACATGGCCTATGTCGTCTCGGCAAACACCGCCGGGATCGCCGACTGCGCGCTGCCGCTCGCCAGCGCCGATGGCAACAGCCAGATCGTCGGCCCGAACGGCAAGCTGCTGGCGCAGTCGCTGAGCGGCGAAACTTTCACCGCTTTCGCCGAGATCGACATTGCCCAGCTGCGCGCATCACGGCGCGTGCCCGCCATGACCAACAGCCTCGCCCGCCAGCGCCCTTCGCTGTTCGCGCAAGTCTATGCGGACGCGCCGGGGCAGGAAGCCAATGCCATGCTGTCCAATGGGGCGCCGCAAGTGCCCGAGCGAGACCATTTCCTGCGCGCCCAGGCGGATGTGATCGCAAAACTGTCCAAAGCCGGAGTGATCTGATGAAGCACCGCACCGTCGCGGGGAAAATCCGCTATTCTTCAATGAAGCCCGGCATGGAAGGCCAGGAGCGCGGCCGCGAGTGGTTTTCATTCACCCATCACAGCGATGGCAGCACGATTCTGCGAGCGACCTGCGAGATTGAGGAGCCCGATCCGACCGTCTTGCGCGATGTCACCTATCACCTTGCGCCAAACATGGTCCCGCAGAACCTGCACGTCCATCTGACGATCGACGACACGTTCATGGGCTCGGGCTGGCTGCGCCACGATGCCGCGACCGGCATTATCGAATGCGAGAGCTTTGGCCCTTCGATCGGGCGGGTCTCGCAGCAGGTTCGCGCCGGCCAGTTCGATGCTTTCGGCACGCACCCGGTGGTCGGCGATGGCTATCTTGCTCGCAAGATGGACATTGCCCGGGGCCCGCACCGGCGCACCATGCGTTGCTTTCTGCCATCGCCCGACCACCGCGGCGCAACCCCGCCGCTGATCGCGGAAGTCAGCATCACGCTCGAATATGTCGGCGAGGAGGAAAAAACCGTTGCGGCCGGCACATTTGCCTGTCGCCACTTCCGCTTCGTTGATGACAGCCCTGACGGCATGGGCGGCAAGACCCATCCGGACTATGACGTCTGGGTCACCGCCGACGATGACTGTGTGCTGGTCTATGGCGCGATCGACGGCTATATGATGAACCGCTACGAACTGGTCGAATTCACGCGTTGATACCAAGCCGCTGAGATGCTGACGCATCACAGCTTGCAAATGCTCAAGCGCCGCACGGGCTTTGGTTAAATCGTAATCGCAACCTTGCCGAGATGCGCGCCCGAGGCGAGGTGTTCGAAGGCAGCGGGCGCATCCGCGAAAGCAAAGCTGCCGCAGACCTCCATCTGACTGCCGCTCGCCGCCAATGCTTCCATCGCCCGCAGCAGCATTGCCCGGCTGCCCGAAGCGATCCCCTTGATGGTGATGTTGCGCGCGATCAGCAGTCCCTGGCTGACCCCGACCGGAGCCTGCTGCGAACCCGCCAGCGCGCCGACTGTGCCGATCCTGGCATTGACCGCGCAGGCCGCCACGGTTTCGCCCAGCGCCGGAAAACCGAGGGTATCCACGACCACGTCGGCACCGCGACCGCCGCTCGCCTCAAGCAGCGCCGCAGCCCAGTCCGGCCGCTCGCGATAGTTGATTGCATAGTCCGCCCCCAAAGCGCGGCAGCGCGCCAGCTTCTCGGCGCTCGATGAGGTGATCGCCACCGCACAGCCCAGCGCCTTTGCCAGTTGCAGCGTGAAGATCGAGACCCCGCCAGTGCCCTGCGCCAGCACAAGGCTGCCCGGACCCGCCTCGCCGAATGCCACCAGCGCATGCCAGACCGTGCCGCCGACCACCGCCAGGGTCGCCGCGCTGGCATCGGTCAAACTGTCAGGCACGGCGATCAGGGCTTCTGCGGGCAGGACCAGCTGTTCCGCCAGCCAGCCGTCGCGGGTGACCCCCAGATCGCGTCCGAAGACCGCCATGGCAAATGGACCAGCGGTCCAGTTGACGAAATGCGGCGCGATTACCCGCTGACCGAGTGTCCAGCCACTCACCCCGTCGCCCAGCGCCGCGATGCGCCCGACCCCGTCGGACAGCGGCACGCGATTTTCAGGCTGATTGCCGCCATATTTGCCGTCCAGCACCATGAGATCGCGGTAGTTGAGCCCGGCGGCGAGGACATCGACGAGCACCTCGCCCGGCCCCGGCTGCAGCGTGGGCCGCTCTGCCAGACGCAGACCAGCTATACCGCTGCTTGGCCCGATTTCCCATGCCTTCACTATGCACCCCTTACTGGTTCGAATACCCGATCGATGAATGCCTTGAGCACGGCCTCGCGGTCAACGGGTGCGTCGCCCTTATCTTCTTCCAGCGCGAGCAGGCGTTCCTCCTGGACCCAGACCTCCTGCGCCAGGTTCATCACCACCGCGACAAACCGGTCCATGACCGGATCGACAAAGAACCGCGCGCGGCCAGCCGCGTCGTAAATATCAGCCGGGGCATCTTCCGGGCGCAGGTCGTCCTTCACCGTTTCCACGCTCCAAATCCGAACCACATCACCCCGTCGGCGAGCCGCCCGGTGGTGGCCTGTCCGACCGCCTCGGCGGCATCGCTGGCCACCATGTCGGCAATCGCCTGCTCGCCATATATCCCGATCGAGGGGACCACGAACTGGAAGTAATCCGCTGGCGCGAAGCCGGCGCGGGAGCAGATTTCGGGCGGGTTCTCGTCGCGGAAGCCTTTGTAGAACGGCTCTTCGTTGTAATAACTGTCCCAATCGAGATAGAACCCGTCGAACGCACTCATTTCGGCATTGGGCGGCAGCTCCATGTGCAGCATCAGCCCGCCGGGCCGCAGCACCCGCCAGGCCTCGGCAAAGACCTGGGCACGGGTCTTTTTCGAGAGTTCGTGCAGGAACATGCTGCTCCACACCATATCGAAGCTGGCGTCCGGAAAATCGAGCTTATCCGCGCACATCTGGCGAAATTGGACATCCTGGCCCTGCATTCGCGCACGCGCCGAACCATAGGCGAGCGGGCCGGGCGCAGCGTCGATCGCGATGACCTCTGCCGACGGATAGGACTGTTTCCAGGGCAGGGTGTTGTGGCCGATGGTGCAGCCGGTATCGAGAATCCGCGCCGGCGCGAAATCGGGGTGGCGCAGCGTGATGTACTTCGCCATCGACAGGCCGATGTCGTCAAGGTTCTGCCCCATCAGCCCCATCGAAAACACCGCAAGTCCGCGATCATAGACTGCGCCGGCCTCCAGCCCGGTTCCGCCGCGGGTATAGCTGCCGGGCATCAGATGCACATCGATCGCCGAGACATTGCGCGGCACTTCGAGCGCGGGATCGAGGGTGAGGCCGCCCGGTGCGTTTGCCACTTGCGCCGCAGCCGCCGCCAGTCGCTCGCTCTCGCGCATGGCCCCGTCGGCGACGCTCGCCCAGACCATTTTCTGCGCTTGAACGCGCATCGCTGAATAGATGTTGAAGGCCGGATCGCCGCGCAATGCCTGATGCGCCTCGCGGCTGCTCTGCGGCGGGTGGCCCTGTGCCTTGCGGAAGGCGGGTTCGGCGCGGGCGTCATAGGCTTGGCGCAAGTCAGCGGCGAGATCGTTAAGGATCAGGCTGCGGATTCCCGAAACGAACCGCCCGCGCGCCACTTCGTCGGGCGTCATCTGCGGCTTCATCGCGTGCTGAAGCTCCGGTGTCATGGCCTTGCTCCTGCGACCTGTGCGATCCCGCCAGCGGGAAATTCCGCACTATAGCCGTCATCGCCAACCTTACCCACCAGGTCCTCGCGCAGCGGCGCTTCGGGATAGACCGCGACAATATAATCCCCCGCCGCCGGACCCAGCCGCAACGGCTTGATCTGTTCCTGATAGACCCGGCTGTTCCAGAAGGCCCTGGCATTGACCATGCAGGGGAAGCGCACGATCAGATTTACATAGCCGGCGGGTGCATTGCCCTCGAAGATTTCCTGCGGGAAAGCGAGGTTTACATAATAGCCGCCGAGCTGATTATAGAGCCCGCTGTCGGCGATCGCCTTGCCATAGGCGATCATCCTGGCGCGATCGTGCGTCGGACCGGAAACGACCATGAGGACCGGCTGGTCGCAGGTGCTTTCGGAAGGAGCGGAAGCGCGCGGTGGGGCGAGCGGCAAGGACGAAGTGGCCGCGGGTGCGGCGACCTCCGCCAGCAGCACCAGTGCAGCGAGCATCATCCAACCTTCTCCTCGTTACACAACGTCCATTTCCATGGCCGTCCGTGCTGGAACCACTCCCAGGTCCGCGAACGCGTCAGTCCGTCCGCAGCAAGCGCGATCATCTCGATGTAATAGGCATCGGGAACGTCGGCGCGCTCGAGCCGCAGCATCAGCACATCCTCGCGGGTCTGCCAGCCATAGCCAGCAAAACGATCGGTTGCCCAGACCAGATGTTCGCCCTCAAGCCGACCGCCAAATTCATAATGCGCCTCGCGGCCGTCGTCCCAGCTCAGCCAGTTGTGCTGGATATAGTGCCAGGGACCAGTGTCGGGGAATTCACAATGCGTCTTTACCCGGTGCGCATCGAGCACAGCGCCCGCGCCGTCGAAATGGCGATACCAGCCATCCCACCAGCCTTCATGGCGCAGCATTGCGGGCATGACTGCGGCCAGCGCGGCACGATTGCTCATTGCTGCGCCTCCCAGCTGGCGACAATTTCATCCCCGCGCGCGAACCAGCATTCCTTGCGCGCCGCGAGGCGGGCGAGCAGGCGCTCAAAGGCACCGATGCGATAGGGCAGCCCCATGATGTAGGGCGTGACATGGATCGGCAACATGCGTCCGCCGCCGCTGTTTGCGGCTTCGCGCGCGAGCCAGTCGAAGGCATCTTCCAGGCTCTGCGCCCATGAATCCGCCGATTGCTGCTGCACGGCAATGATCGTGCGGTCGGACAGTTCGTGGTTGAGCGGCAAGTTTATCAGGCCATTGTTCATGCGATAGGGCATCTCATCATTCACCCAGTCACAGCAATAGGTCAGCCCTGCATCCTTGAGCAGGTCCAGCGTGTGGAAGCTCTGCGATCGCGCAATCGAGAGCCAGCCGCTCGGTTTTTCGCCCGTCGCCATGGCCAGCCGCGCGGTGGCATCTGCTATCAAGGCGCGTTCGTCATGCTCAGACAGGGTACTGTCGATAGTGCCGTTCATGTCGGTCGAATGGGCGATCACCTCGTGCCCGCCTTGCTGCACCGCACGGAGCAGCTCGGGATAGCGTTCGGCAACGGCGGCGTTGGTCGCGAAACTGGCCTTCGCGCCCTCTTTCTCCAAGGCATCGAGCAGCCGCCAGACCGCGACCCGGTTGCCATAATCGCGCGCGGTATAGTGCCGATAGTCGGGAAACGCCGTCTGCATGTGCCCGGGCGCGCGAAACGGCGTGTCGCTTGGCACGATCGGGAACCATTCAAGGCTGATGCAAAACCAGACTGCCACCAAGCCGCTGGGCCATTGGAACGGCGGGCGCTGGTGCATGGCCGACCAGGCGTAGAGGTCATGGTCGTAGCCCAGGCGGCGTCTGGGATATTCGAGGTAGGCGGGATCGAGGCTCATTTTTCCTCCCTATCCGCAGGATGGGGAGGGGGACCATGCGCAGCATGGTGGAGGGGTATCTGCGAGGTCG
>JANPOS010000111.1:0-21924 GCA_031428115.1 Novosphingobium sp.
CTGATGGTCGACCTGTCGGAGAGCGGCGATCCGCTCAACGACATCAACGCGCTGGCCGAAGTCTGCGAGCCGGGCACGGTGGTGATCGCCGTCGGCCAGGTCAACGACGTGCGGCTTTACCGCGATCTGCTGTCGAGCGGCATCCACGACTATCTGCTGAAGCCACTTTCGCCCGGTCAGATCCGCGATGCGCTGGTCAATGCCCAGGCGATCTTCGCCTCACCCAAGCAAGGTGACAGCAAAGCCGGCAAGACCCACATCTCGACCGCGGTGATCGGCACGCGCGGCGGGGTCGGCGCATCGACGCTGGCGACCTCGCTGGCCTGGCTGTTCAGCTCCGAGCACAAGCTGCCGACCGCCTTGCTCGATCTCGATATCCATTTCGGCACCGGCGCGCTCAGCCTCGATCTCGAGCCGGGCCGCGGCCTTACCGACGCGATCGAAAACCCCAGCCGCATCGACGGCCTGTTCATCGAACGCGCCATGATCCGTGCCAACGATCACCTGGCCATTCTCTCCGCCGAAGCGCCGATCAATGCGCCGCTGCTCACCGATGGCTCGGCCTTCGTGCAGCTGGAGGAAGAATTCCGCCAGGCATTCGAGATGACGGTGATCGACCTGCCGCGCAACATGCTGATCAATTTCCCGCACCTGCTCACCGAGGTGAACGTGGTGGTGCTGGCGACGGAAATGACGCTGGCTTCCGCGCGCGACGCGATCCGGCTGCTTTCATGGCTCAAGACCAACGCCGGCCACGCCAAGGTGGTCGTCGTGGCGAACAAGGTCCAGCCGGGCGTCGGCGAGATCAGCAAGGCTGATTTCGAGGCCTCGATCGAACGCAAGATCAATTTCACCGTGCCTTATGACGTCAAGGCCGGGATCAACGCGGCCAAGCTGGGCCAGACCTTTGCCGAGGCCAACCGCATGAGCAAGGCGGGCGGATCGATGCGCGAGATTGCCAATGCAGTGATCGGCGCGACGGACAACGATGGCGAGGAAAGCCTCAAGCCTGCCAAGAAATCGCTGCTGGGCAAGCTCGACCTCAAGGCGATGCTGTCCAGCAAGAAATCCAAGCCGGCGATGGCTGCCGCACCGGCGGCGTAAGGTGAAGCAACGCCGGGCGGACCTCTCCGCCCCGCGCGAGGTGGTCGAACTGGAAGGCATGCAACGGCAATGAGCATTATCCAACTGCTGCTGTTCTCGGCCGGCCTGATGGCGGTCCTGGTTCTCGGCTGGACGGCCTTTTCGGGCCCGTCGCCGGAGAAAGAGGGCGCACGCCGCTTGCAGGCGCTGCGCTACCGCCATTCGGATAGCGCAATCGACAAGGTCGAGGCGCAGTTGCGCAAGGCAGTTGATGCACGCAAGCCGAAGATGCATCAGCTCGCCGGGTCCAATTCGCGGCTTGATGCCTTGCTGTTGCGGCTGCATCGCACCGGCAAGAGCTGGACGATCTCGCAGTATCTCTACACCACACTCGGCATTGTGCTGACGATCACCGTGCTGATTTATCTCAAGACCGGGGCGGCGCTGATGGCGCTGGCAGTCGGCCTGTTCATCGGTGCCGGCCTGCCGCACATGGCGGTGAGCCATTTCATCAACCGGCGCCTGGGCAAGTTCACCAGCAAATTTCCCGATGCGATCGAACTGCTGGTGCGCGGCCTGCGATCGGGCCTGCCGGTTTCCGAGACCCTGGGCGTTGTCGCCACGGAAGTTCCGGGGCCGGTTGGCGAGGAATTCAAGATGGTCAACGAGCGGATGAAGATCGGCCGCACCATGGAAGACGCGCTGCAGGAAACCGCCGACCGGCTGCAGACGCCCGAATTCAACTTCTTCTGCATCACGCTGGCGATCCAGCGCGAAACCGGCGGCAACCTTGCCGAGACGCTGTCCAACCTGGCCGATGTGCTGCGCAAGCGCGCGCAGATGAAACTCAAGGTCAAGGCGATGAGCTCGGAATCGAAGGCCTCGGCCTACATCATCGGCGCTCTGCCATTCGCGGTGTTCATCATGATCTACTGGATCAACCCCGAATACATGGCGAACTTCTTCGTCGATCAGCGGCTGATCGTGGCTGGCGGCGGCGGCATGATCTGGATGTCGATTGGCGCCTTCATCATGTCCCAGATGATCAACTTCGAAATTTGAGCAAGGGAACGCGGCTATCATGTTGAACAACCCCGCCGGACCTACGCTTCTCGGCTTCGACGTAATCTGGGTCGGAACCGGACTTGCGTTCATCGCCGCAGCGGCAGTGATGCTGGCAATCTATGCCGCGATCACGGTTCGCGATCCCATGGCCAAGCGCGTCAAGGCGCTGAACGCCCGGCGCGAACAGCTCAAAGCAGGCATCGTCAGCAGCGCCACCAAGAAACGCGCCAGCCTGGTCCGCAAGAGCGACAGCACCGAGCGGATGCGCGAAACGTTGTCCTCGCTCAAGGTGTTGCAGGACAGCCAGCTCAAGCTGATCCAGCAGAAGCTGGCGCAGGCCGGCATCCGCAAGAAGGAACTGGCGTTTCTCGTGCTGTTCGTCCGCATGGTCCTGCCGATTGTCCTCGGCCTGATTGTCGCCCTGATGATGTTCGTGTTCAACGCGTTTCCCGATTGGAGCGCCTTCAAGAAAGTGATGGCTTTTGCGGCCGCGATCGGCCTGGGCTACAAAGGCCCCGAACTCTATCTGGGCAATATCATCGGCAAGCGCACCAAGGCGATCCGCAAGGGCCTGCCCGATGCGCTCGACCTGCTGGTGATCTGCGCCGAAGCCGGCCTCACCGTCGATGCCGCGTTCAACCGCGTGGCGCGCGAGCTTGGCCGGGCCTACCCCGAACTCGGCGACGAATTCGCGCTGACCTCGATCGAACTGTCGTTCCTCCACGAGCGCCGCCATGCCTTTGAAAACCTCGCATTCCGGGTCAATCTCGACTCGGTTAAAGGCGTGGTCACCACCATGATCCAGACCGAACGCTATGGCACGCCGCTGGCATCGGCGCTGCGCGTGCTCTCGGCCGAATTCCGCAATGAGCGCATGATGCGCGCGGAAGAAAAGGCGGCGCGCCTGCCGGCGATCATGACCGTGCCGCTGATCCTGTTCATTCTGCCGGTGCTGTTCGTGGTCATCCTCGGCCCCGCAGCCTGCCAGATCAGCGACTCGTTCATCAACGTGAAGCCGGGGGCATAAAGCAGCTTGTTCGAAATCTGATCAAGGCCCGCTCATGCTGAGCTTGTCGAAGCACAGGCAATTTACGATGCCGTTGGTTGCACGCGCGGGGCCTTCGACAAGCTCAGGCTGAGCGGGATTTCAAAAGAGTGATTCAGATAAGCCGCACATAGCTCTAGTGTCTCAATACAGCAGGAGCGGCCGGATTTCCTCGCGCCATGCGGCCTCGTCGCGCCCGGCCAGCACGTCGAGTTCAGCCGGCGCGGCGGCGGCATCATCGACCCATTCGCGCAAGCCCGGGCCGCCGTTGATGACATCGACGGCGAGCCGCTCGAATTCGTATTCGTAGGGGAAATCGCGCCACAGGGCATAGTCCGGATAGAGCCGCCGGATCGCCTTGAAGGCGAGCGCCTGGAGCCGCCAGGGGCGGAAGGCGTGGTGATCGTAAAATGCGCCTTCGGCGTGGATCATCAGGCCGTTATTGAGCACATGCGCGTGCTTGTGAAAGGTCGGCTCGAACCAGCATTCGCGGATCGCGCAGCCCGCCAGCCAATCGGGGGCAAAACAGCGCATTTCGGCCAGCACCGCCCTGGCATCGACGTCCGGCGCACCAAACAGCACTTCCAGCGGGCGGGTCGTCCCGCGACCTTCGCTCAGCGTCGTGCCTTCGAGCATCACCGTGCCGGCATAGCTGCGCGCCATGTTGAGATTGGCGGCGTTCGGGCTGGGGTTGATCCAGATGCGCCTTGCGGGCCAGCCCTGCCCTGCGCCTTCCGGCTGCCAGCCGTCCATCGCGATCACCCGGTAATCAACGTCGAGCCTGAAACGATCGACGAACCAGCGCCCCATCTCGCCCAAGGTCAGCCCGTGGCGCATCGGCATCGGCCCGGCGCCCACGAAGCTCTCCTGGCCGGGCAACAGCAGCGTGCCTTCCACCGGGCGTCCGGCGGGATTGGGCCGGTCGAGCACCCAGACCTGCTTGCCTGTCCCCGATGCGGCCTCAAGCAGATAGAGCAGCGTGGTGACGAAAGTATAGATCCGGCAGCCCAGATCCTGCAGGTCGAACAGGAAAACATCGGCGGTCGACATCATCTGCCCGTTGGGGCGGCGAAGCTCGCCATAGAGGCTGAACACCGGGATACCATATTGCGGATCGAGCTCGTCGGCGGTCTCGACCATATTGTCCTGCTTGTCGCCTTTCAGCCCGTGCTGCGGGCCGAACGCCGAGGTGACGTTCACCCCCGCGGCGATCAGCGCGTCGAGCGAATGGACGAGGCCATCTGTCACTGAAGCTGGGTGCGCGATCAGCGCGACGCGTTTGCCGTCAAGCGGCTTGCGCAGGGCGGGGTCTGCCAGCAGGCGGTCGATACCAAATTTCATGTGGCTTCCGGTGACGCAAGTGTGAGCGCGAAGCAAGCGGGCGCATGGAAATCAGGCTTGCCGGGCGGATGGGCGAGCGCCCAGAAAGACTTTGTGCCGTCGGTTTCCTCGATGACTGCAGCGAACGACAGGGCCAATTTCTCGAAGGGGATTTGCCCGAGATCGACATCTGCCTTGAACGAAAAGGTGCCAGCTGAAACCATGAAACTCAGGCGCGGAGAAACATCTACTTCAAGCGCTCTCATGCCACTGCGATATGAATCAAAAGCATAGATTGCCCATTCTGTCGAAGGCGAAAGATTGAACTCGAAATAGTGACCGTCCTCGCACATCAAGAACATCTCGAAGCAGGTTGTCTCCCACAGCCCGTCACGGCGCGCGGGTAACTTCCATGGCGGAAGGACCACAGCTTCCGATCCCGCGACCGTGAACTCAATCAGCACCTCGTTGGAATCGGTCATCCGGATTCTGGCATTGACTGCTCGAACCAGAGTCGATGGTGTGTCGGGATGGGGGATCAAAGAATAGGACAGTCCTTCAACAAGTTCAGGATGGACGGGTTTTGGAATCAATTGACCAATCCCCTCCCCCAAACCCGTTTTCCCTGAGCTTGTCGAAGGGCCGCCTTTTCCCTTCGCCAACGCCGAAATGCGGTCCCAGTCCCCGCTAATGAGCGCAAGTTTCTTTGCCCGTGACCAACCCTTGATCTGCTTCTCGGCGGCCTTCGCTTCGTCCCGCGTTACAAACTCTTGCGACCAGACATGTTCGACCGGCAGATGATCAGCTGAGAAGCCTGGCATCAAGCCGCTCTGGTGATCGCCAATCCGACGTTCCAGCTCATCTGTGTGTCCGACATAGAAAGCGCCGCCCCGGCAATGCAGCATGTAAGCCCAGAAAGTCATTGTGTGGGGCTAAAGAAAGGTCGGCCCTTCGACAAGCTCAGGGTAGACGGGGTTTGGGGATACGGTTCCCCCCATTCCCGATTGCCCTGAGCTTGTCGAAGGGCTGTCTTTTTCTTCCACGCGTGCTAACCGCGCCCCCGTCATGGCCCAATACAACTCCACCCTGCTCCGCCTGCTCAACGAGCGCGGCTATATTCACCAGATGACCGACGCGTCAGGGCTCGATGCCCTGGCGGTCAAGCAGGTCGTGCCCGGCTATATCGGCTTCGATGCGACTGCGCCATCGCTGCATGTCGGCAATCTGGTGTCAATCATGCTGCTGCGCCGGCTGCAGCAGACCGGGCACAAGCCAGTGGTGGTGATGGGCGGCGGGACAACGCGGATTGGCGATCCGACCGGCAAGGATGAGGTCCGCAAGATGCTGACCGACGAGTCGATCGATGCGAACATCGCCTCGCTCCGGACCGCCTTCGAAAGATTCCTGACTTTTGGCGATGGACCGACCGATGCCGTCATGGTCAACAACCACGACTGGCTCAGCCAGCTCGGCTATATTGAAATGCTGCAAAAGGTCGGAACGCATTTCACAATCAACCGGATGTTGTCATTCGATTCGGTCAAGTTGCGGCTCGAACGCGAGCAGCCGATGACGTTCCTCGAATTCAATTACATGATCCTTCAGGGCTACGATTTCCGCCATCTCGCTCAGGCAATGGGCGTGCGCTTGCAGATGGGCGGAAGCGATCAGTGGGGCAACATCGTCAACGGTGTGGAGCTGACCCGCCGGATGGACGGAGCCGAAGTTTTCGGCCTCACCACTCCGCTGATCACCAAGTCCGACGGCACCAAGATGGGAAAGTCGGTTTCCGGCGCCATTTGGCTCAACGAGCCGCAGTTGCCCAATTACGATTACTGGCAGTTCTGGCGCAATACCGACGACGCTGATGTCGGCAAGCTCCTGCGGCTGTTCACTGACCTGCCGATTGACGAAATCACCCGGCTCGAATCACTGCAAGGCAGCGAAATCAACCAGGCAAAGACAGTGCTGGCCAACGAAGCCACGCGCCTGTGCCGCAGTGACGAAGCTGCGCTCGCCGCCGAAGCCACCGCATCGGCGACGTTCACCGGCGGCGGCCTGGGCGAGGAATTGCCGGTATGCGCCATCCCGGCAGAGGGCTTCACCATCGTCGATGCGCTGGTCGGCATCGGCTTTGCCGCCAGCCGGGGCGAGGCCAAGCGGCTGGTCGCAGGCGGCGGCGCGCGGGTCGATGGCGAGGTAATTGCCGACGAGGCCTTCCGAATCGAGCCAGCCAGCGGCGATGTGCGGATTTCCTCGGGCAAGAAGAAACACGGCGTGCTGCGCCCCGCCTGAGCGCCGAAGCGTGCGATTTGCGGGCGCAGCGGCAGGAATTTGCCGCTTGGCCTTGCCGGTTTACCCAATTTTTGCCTTTTGGGTTCATCTAGATCGGATTGTATCCGCATTTAGAGGTGATCTATGGCTATGGGAGCAGGTGCGCAGCTGTCCGTTACCGACTTGCGCCGGGCAACGCGCCATCCGATCGATCACCGGGTGATCGCCGAACATCGCCGCCTTGGCGATGTTCACCTGCATGTCATCAATATCTCCGCGCATGGCTTCATGGCCGACAGCGCGCCCGGTCTCGACCGGGGCGAGCGCGTGATCGTGCGCCTCCCCGTCATCGGCCGCATCGAGGCGCATCTGATCTGGGCGACCGATGGCAAGGCCGGATTCCAGTTCGAACGGATCATCCGGCTCGACGACTTCATCAAGGTCATCGAAGTCCTCCAGGAAAATCCGCGCCTGCGCCGTTCACGCTGAGCCAACCCCAAGGAAGCGGAATTTTTCGCGAGCCAGCCGCTGAAGTACTATTGATATAATATATCATCACCTGTATAAGCACGTGATGACCAAACGCCTTACCCCCTCCCCGCTGCTTGCCGCCATCGCCTGCGCTGGCCTGTTGCCGGTTTCCACCGCGTTCGCACAGGATGCCGCACATGGCGATGCGCATCGCCGGGAGAACGCTGAACTGCTTGTCGTCGGCCATCCGCCCACTGACTTTGGCCTGCTGGCCAGCAGCGCGACGATCCAGGGCGATGCGCTGACCGCGCAACTGCGCGGCCAGATCGGCGAGACACTGGCCCGGCTGCCCGGCGTTTCGGCCAGCGGCTTTGCCCCCGGCGCCTCGCGCCCGGTGCTGCGCGGCTTTGATGGTGACCGCATCCGGGTGCTGACCGATGGCATTGGCACAATCGATGCTTCCTCGGTCTCGGCAGACCACGCCGTGGTGTTCGACGCGCTGACCGTCGATCATATCGATGTGGTGCATGGCCCCGCCGTGTTGCTGTTCGGCGGCCAGGCGATCGGCGGCGCGGTCAACGCGCTCGACAAACGCATCCCGCGCCGCATTCCGGAGGCGATTTCGCTCGATGCGATCGGCTCCTATGGCTCCGCAGCAGACGAGCGCGCGATCGCCGCAGCCATAAATGCGCCGCTGGGAACCAATTTCGCAGTCCAGCTCGACGCCCAGTATCGCAAGAGCGACGACCTGCGGGTCGGCGGTTTCGTCAATTCCGCCGCCTTGCGCGAAAACTTGCTGGACGAAGCAGCCGGGCACCGGACGGCGGGCGAGCTTGAGGAGGCAGCTGAATTCGAGGAGCTTGCCGGCCAGCGCGGCCGCGTGCCGGGCACTGCCGCGCGCAGCTATACTTTGGGCGCGGGCCTTGCCTGGATCGGCTCGGGCGGCAGCCTTGGGCTCTCGGTCCAGCACTACGACACGCTCTATGGCATCCCGCTGCGCCCCGGCGCGGGCCATGATCACGGCGCGGCGGCAGGCGAGGAGCATGGCGAAGAATCGGTTTCCATCGACCTCAGGCAGACCCGCATCGATCTGCGCGGCGAGATCAGGCTTTCGGGGATGTTCGAAGCGCTTCAGCTGCGCGGCGCCTGGGGCGACTACCGCCATGTCGAACTGGAAGGCGATGCCGTGGGCACGGTCTTCTCTGGCGACGGCGTCGATGCCCGGCTCGATCTGGTGCAGGCCGATGCGGGCGGCTGGCGCGGGCGCAGCGGGGTGCAGTATTTTACCCGTGATCTCGCATTGGTCGGCGCGGAAGCTTTCGTTCCCGGCAACACCATCGAACGCTTCGGGATATTCACCCTCCAGTCGCTCAAGGCCGGCAAGTTCGAGATCGAGGCCGCCGGGCGCTACGAGAACGTCCGCGTGCAATCCGCCCCGGCCGCGTTCAAGCGCGGCTTCGATCTGTGGTCGGGCGCGCTGGGGTTGTCCTATGCGCCCGGCGAAGACCTCAAGATCGGCGTAAACTACATTCGCGGCGCCCGCGCGCCCGCAGCTGAAGAACTGCTGTCCGACGGCCTGCACGTCGCCACCCAGGCCTATGAACTTGGCGATTCCAGTTTCCGCAGCGAGACCAGCGACGGGCTGGAGGCATACCTGCGCTACAAGGGGGAACGCGCCTCGTTCTCGCTCACCGGCTATATGACCCGCTTCGGCAATTTCATCGCCGCGTTGCCGACCGGCGAAGCGCGCGAGGACTTTCCGGTGTTTCTCTACAGCCAGGTGCCTGCGCGGTTCCATGGGGTGGAAGCAAGCGGCACTATGGAGGCGATGCGCTGGGGCGATGGCGGCCTGACACTTGATGCCGCGCTCGATTACACCAACGCCCGCCTGACCGGCATCGGCCCTGCCCCGCGCATTCCGCCGCTGCGGCTGCGCGGCGGCGCCGAGCTGCGCCAGGGCCAGCTGCGGCTGCGCGCCGAGGCCGAATGGAACGCCGCCCAGAACCGCGTCGCTGGTTACGAGAGTCCGGTTCCCGGCTTCACCCTGGTCAACCTCTCCGCCGACTGGCACCCGCTGGGCGAAGACGGTCCGCTGACGCTGCTGTTCGCCGCGAACAACCTGCTCAATGCCAACGGTCGCCGCGCCGCCAGTTTTACCCGCGATTTCCTGCCGATATCGGGCCGAGACCTGCGCATCACTGCCCGGCTGAAATTCTAGCGCCCGCTTGGCAAGCCGCGCGCGGCCTGCCATGCGGCAGGCATGCTCGAGCCGACATCGCCCCTCCAGATCCGCGACTTCCGGCTCTATTGGCTTGCGCGCTTTGCCTCGGTGATTGCCACCGTCGGCATGGTGGTGATCCTGGGCTACCAGCTCTACGACATCGCGCGCGCCGACTATGGCATGTCGATCAAGCAGGCCTCGTTCCTGCTTGGCATGTTGGGGCTGGCGCAATTCGTGCCGCTGATGCTCCTCACCCCGGTTGCCGGGCTGGTCGCCGATCGGTTCGACCGGCGCAGCGTCGCGGCCATTGCGACATCGCTCGATTTGCTGATCGCGCTCAGCCTGGCGGTGATTACCCAGTTCGGCCACCTCACCCTGCCAGTGCTGTTCTGCCTCGCCGCGCTGCACGGCTCGGCGCGGGTGTTCATTGGCCCGGCGATGAGCGCTTTCGTGCCCAATATCGTGCCTGCAAGCCTGATGCCGCGGGCGATTGCGATGAGCTCGATGGCCTGGCAGACCGGTGCCATTGTCGGCCCGGCGGTGGCGGGGCTGCTGTTCGGGGCCGGGGCCGCACTGCCTTACTGGACCTCGGGCGCGCTGCTGATAGTCAGCTGCGCTGCGCTGCTGCTGATCCGCCGCCTGCCCGCGCCAGCGACGGGCCGCGAGCAGAAACCGCTCAAGCAGATTGCCGAAGGCTTCCACTTTGTGTGGAACGAGCGCTTTCTGCTCGGCTGCGTCACGCTCGATCTGTTCGCCGTGCTGCTGGCCGGGGCCACCGCGCTGCTGCCGGTGTTCGCGCGCGATATCCTGCATGTCGGGGCCGAAGGGCTGGGGATCATGCGCGCGGCGCCGGGCGCAGGTGCCCTGGTCGTTTCACTCTGGCTGTCGGCGAAGCCGATTTCGCATAATGTCGGGGCCAAGATGCTGTGGGCGGTGGTCGTCTTCGGCATTGCCACCATCGGCTTCGGCCTGTCGCGCAATCTCGGCCTGTCGCTCGCGATGCTGGCGCTGCTGGGCGCGGCGGACATGGTCTCGGTGTTCGTGCGCAGCACGCTGATCCAGCTTAACACGCCTGACGAAGTGCGCGGGCGGGTTTCGGCCATATCAGGCCTGGCCATCTCGGCCTCCAACGAACTCGGCGAGATGCAATCGGGTCTCGCTGCTGCGCTGCTCGGTGCCACCGGGGCGGTTGTTTTTGGCGGCGTCGGTGCCATAGTCATCACCATCGCCTGGGCAGTGCTGTTTCCGGAATTGCGCCGTGCCCGGACTTTCGAGCCGCAATATCGCACAAGGAAGCTAGACCCATGAAAGCCGACAGCATCCTCGCCACGATTGGCAACACCCCCCACATCCGTCTGGCGCGCCTGTTTCCCGATCACGAAGTCTGGATCAAGTGCGAGCGCGCCAATCCGGGCGGCTCGATCAAGGACCGCATCGGCCTCGCGATGATCGAGGCGGCAGAGGCCGATGGCAGCCTGAAGCCCGGCGGCACGATCATCGAGCCGACCTCGGGCAACACCGGCATCGGCCTGGCGATGGTCGCCGCGGTCAAGGGCTATCCGCTGGTGCTGGTCATGCCCGAATCGATGTCGCTGGAGCGGCGGCGGCTGATGCTGGCTTACGGCGCGACATTCGATCTCACCCCGCGCGAAAAGGGCATGAAGGGCGCAATCGAGCGGGCGCGCGATCTGGTCGAGCAGACACCGGGCGCCTGGATGCCGCAGCAGTTCGATAATCCCGCCAACATCGCGGTCCACGCCGCGACCACGGCGCAGGAGATCTTCGCCGATTTCGCGGGTTCGCCGATTGACGCGCTGATCACCGGGGTCGGCACCGGCGGCCATCTGACCGGCTGCGCCGAGGTGCTCAAGGCCAAATGGCCGGGGATGAAGGCCTATGCGGTCGAGCCGACGCTCTCGCCGGTGATCTCGGGCGGCCAGCCCGCGCCGCACCCGATCCAGGGGATTGGCGCAGGCTTCATCCCCGGCAATCTCCACACCCAGTCAATCGACGGGGCGATCCAGGTCGATCCGGCAGACGCCAAGGAATGGGCGCGGCGCAGCGCCACTGTCGAGGGGATGCTGGTCGGCATCAGCTCGGGCGCGACGCTGGCGGCGATCGCGCAGAAGCTGCCGGATTTGCCCAAAGGATCGCGGGTGCTCGGCTTCAACTATGACACCGGCGAGCGTTATCTATCGGTCGCGGATTTCCTGCCGGAGTGAGCGCGCTGGAACCGGTTGCTTACACCGACGGCGCCCTCGCCCTCACCGGCTGGCTCGCCCGTCCGGCAGGCAAGCCCCGCGCGGCCCTCGTCCTGTTCCCGACCATCGCCAATGTGAACCCGGCGATGGAGCGGCGCGCCGCCATGCTCGCCGAGGCCGGTTTCCTCACCATGATCGCGGACTTTTATGGCGAGCCGGTCGCAAGCTTCGCCGCCGCCGGGCCACTCGCCGAGCAGCTGCGCGCGACGCCCGAGCACTACCGCCAGCGCCTGCGTGCCGCGCTTGCCGCCCTCAGCGGCCATCGCGATGCCGCCGGTCTGCGGGTGGGCGCGGTCGGCTATTGCATGGGCGGACAGGCCGCGCTGGAAGCGGCGCGCGATGGTGCGGAGCTTGCCGTTGCCGTCAGCTTCCATGGTCTGCTGGGCACCCATGCTCCCGCCGCACCGGGCGCAATCCGCGCCCGTATTCTCGTCTGCCATGGCGACGCCGACCCGATGGTCCCGCGCGCGGCGGTGCTGGCGTTCTGGGAGGAAATGGACCGGGCCGGGGCCGACTGGCACTTCCACAGCTATTCAGGCGTGCGCCACGGCTTCACCGATCCCGCCAGCGACGCACGCGGGCTCGACGCGGTGAAATACAACGCCAGCGCCGACCGCCAGAGCTGGGCGGCCATGCTGGCGCTGTTTGGCGAACTCTTCGGCTAAGCCCTATTCCGCCGGCAGCTGGCGCGTGCGGTTAAGCCGCTCGATCACTTCGGCCATCGGCTCGACCACCGTCACGCTGCGCCCCTCGCCAAAGCGAATGCGGGTGCCGTCGGTCACCGACGATATGAACGTCACTTGCGCCGCATTGATTGCGGTTTCGACCCGGTCCGAACTGGTAAATTTCACGAACATGCGAGTCCTCTCCTGATTGGGCAGCCAGCCTAGCGGAGAATTCGCGCCGTGGCGAATGGCTTCATTGTCGGCTATTTGCCCTGCCCGAAGGCGCTCCAGTCGATCGGCTCTTCCTCGATTTCGATCCCCGAGGTTTCGAGCAGGCGGCAAACTGTCATGTAGTAACCGGTCACGACGATCAGATCGACCAGCTGGCTGGCGCCCAGATGCTGGCGGACGGCCGCGAGCGTGGCATCGCTTGCCCGCACATTGACGACAATGTCCTCGACGAAAGCCATGACATCGCGCTCGGTCTGACCGAGCGCAGGCGAAGCGCCATCGCCGGCGCGGATCGCATCGATCTGCGCTTCGCTGATCCCGATATGGCGCGCCAGCGCTTCGTGCTGGAACACTTCATAGGCCGACCCGGAAATGTAGCCCACCCGCAGGATCGCCAGCTCGCGCAGCTTTGGCGGCAGCGCCGAGCCTTGGATCAGAGCAGAGCCAAGCTGGCCCAGCCCCCGGTAAACCGGCTCCGAGGCCGCCGCCATCAGCAGGCTGACATTGGCTGGCCGCTCGCCGATGGCCTTGCGCACTTCGGGGGAGTGACTGGCGAGTTCAGGCAAGGGTATTCGCGGCATCAGTCCTCCTTTGGCGCGGCGGGTTACGCCGTGGCGAATGCCTCGATCGGCAGCGCCATCATCGCTTCGCTGCCCGCTTCCAGCTTGCGGCGCAGCGCGCCGGCATCGGGGGTGAAACGTTCGGCATAGAAGCGTGCGGTGACCAGCTTGGCCTCATAGAACGCCCGACCGCCTTCTTGGTCGTCCGCAGCACCGCCAGCCAGTGCTTCGGCAGATACCTTGGCCATGCGCAGCCACATCAGGCCCAGCGCAACAATGCCCATGATATGCATGTAATGATGCGCGCCGGCACCGGCGTTGTTCGGATTGGTCATGCCGTTCTGCATCAGCCACATGGTCGCAGCCTTGAGCTCGCCAGTGGCCTTTTCGAGGCCCTCGGCGATGGGAGCAAGCGCCGCATCGTCCTTGGCTGCGGCACATTCGCCATCGATCAGTGCGAAAAACGCTTGCACCGCGCGGCCCATGTTGGCGCCCAATTTGCGGCCGACCAGATCCATCGCCTGGACGCCATTGGCGCCTTCATAGATCATCGCAATCCGCGCATCGCGAACGAACTGTTCCATCCCGTTATCGCGGATATAGCCGTGCCCGCCCCAGATCTGCTGCATATTGACCGCGACATCGAAGCCCTTGTCGGTGCCATATCCCTTGATCACCGGAGTCAGCAGCGAGATCAGGTCGTCCGCCATCTGCCGGTCCGCTTCGCTGGCCGCCTTGTGGCTGAGCTCGACTTGCAAACCGCCCCACAGCGCGAGCGCGCGCATGCCTTCGGTGAAGGCCTTGGCATCCATCAGCATCCGGCGCACATCGGGGTGGACGAACAGCGTGTCGGCCTTTTCGGCCGGTTCCGCCGCGCCCGTCAGCGCCCGGCCCTGGCGGCGCTCGCCCGCATAAAGCACGCCGTTCTGATAAGCGACTTCGGCCTGCGCCAGCCCCTGGATGCCCACGCCAAGCCGCGCCGCGTTCATCATGATGAACATCGCCGCGAGGCCCTTGTTTTCATCGCCGACCATCCAGCCGGTCGCGCCGTCATAATTCATCACGCAAGTGGCGTTGCCATGAATGCCCATCTTGTGTTCGATCGCGCCGCAGGAACCCGCATTGCGTTCCCCCAGCGAGCCATCGTCGTTCACCAGCACCTTGGGCACGATGAACAGCGAGATGCCCTTCGACGAATCGGGCGCGTCGGGTGTCTTGGCCAGCACCAGATGGATGATATTCTCGGCGAGATCGTTTTCGCCAGCCGAAATAAAGATCTTGGTGCCGGTGATCGCATAGGAACCGCCCAGCGCGCCACCCATTTGGGGCACGGCCCTGGTGCGGATCAGGCCAAGATCGGTGCCGCAATGCGGCTCGGTCAGGTTCATCGTGCCGAGCCATTCGTTTGACACCATCTTGGGCAGATATTTCGCCTGCAATTCGGGCGAGGCCTTGACGTGAATCGACGAGATCGCGGCATTGGTGAGGCCGGGATACATCGCGAAAGCCTGGTTCGAGGCGGCGAGGAACTCCTCCAGCGCAAAGCCAAGCACATGCGGCATGCCCTGCCCGCCGAACTCCGTCGGCGCTGACAGGGTGCCCCAGCCCGCCTCGCGAAACTGGTCGAAGGCCTGTTTGAAACCCTTGGGTGTCGTCACGCTGCCATCGGCGTGGCGGGTGCAGCCTTCGGCATCTCCGGAGGCATTGAGCGGGGCCAGCACTTCGCTGGTGAACTTGCCGCCTTCCTCGATCACCGCAGCGACCATGTCGGCGCTGACATTTTCAGAACCCAGGACATTGCCATAGTTTTCAAGCTGCAACAGTTCATTGATGACAAAGCAGGTATCGCGGACGGGGGCCTTGTAGGTGGGCATGGGCTATCCTCGGTTGTGCGTTGGCATACGTTATAGCTGACATCTATGTAAGTATCAAGCCGGCACTTGCACCAGCCCTTCGCCTTCCAGCTTGCGGTAAAAACAGCTAACCGCGCCCGTGTGGCAGGCGGGGCCTGCGGGCCGCACATGCAGCACCAGCGCATCCTGATCGCAATCGACGCGAATCTCTTCGACGCGCAAAAAATGCCCTGATGTCTCGCCTTTCAGCCACAGCTGCCCGCGCGAACGCGAGTGAAAATGGGCGAGCCCGGTCTCGCGGGTTTTCGCGAGCGCCTCGGCGTCCATGAACGCCACCATCAGCACGTCGCGGCTCAGCGAATCGACCGCAATCGCGGTCAACAGACCCTGCGCATCGAAGCGGGGCATGAACTTCGTGCCGGATTCGCGGTCACTGGTTGAAACGCTGGTCATGTCGAATTCCGGACAGTTCGCCGACGGGCTATTGTTGCACGATAACCACATGTCCCGGGCAAAATCCATCGCTGGTTGAAATCCTACTTTTATTTGCCCGCGATTCAGGAGAACAGGGTTGCGTAGTCCGAAAGGGGTGCATCGCCGATAATCGGTAGCCAACAGGCGCCATGGTTCGGGGGATTGGCTCGAGCGCAAATGCGCCAGCCAGAACATGAGGGATCGGACGAGGTGCGCGTCAGGGGGCGCGCCCGTTTCGCGGATGCGACGTCCAACAGTTTCGTCACGAGGACGCCCGGGTTAACGCCCGGGCGTTTCCGTATGCGGATCGGGTCCGTTCGAGGATCGGGGCGGGCTCACCCCCGGGCAGTGCCGTTTGCATCCCCCAAAGCCTCGTCAAGCACCCTCGCGAAGCAGGCAATCGCCACTTTCTCAGCCCCCGCGCGCTTGAGCGCGGTAACGCAAGCGCCGCTGGTTGCGCCGCTGGTCAGCACATCGTCGACCAGCACGACTTTCGCGCCCTTCAGCCGCTCGGCGCGCGCCGGATTGACTGCGATCGCACCGGTCAACGCCTTGGCCCGAGCCCGGCTGCCCAGCCCGCCAAGGGTCGGCGTAGCGCGCGTGCGGACTAGCGCATCGACCGACAGCTCCATGCCACGCAGCCCGGAAATCTCGCGCGCCAGCAGCGCCGCCTGGTTGAATCCGCGCCGCCACAGCCGCCAGCGATGCAGCGGCACTGGCACCAGCAACCAGTCGCTGTCGGCAGCGGCCATCCGTGATGCCATCAGCCGCGCCATCATCGGTGCCAGCGCAATGTGCCGCCCACGTTTGAACGACAGCACCAGCCGCCGCGATGCCTCGTTATAAAGCGTGGCTGCCGCAATGCCGTCATGGCGCGGCGGCGCAGCCATGCACGGCGCGCAGACCGAGCCATCGCGCATCGTGTCGGGGAACGGCCGCTGGCACAGGCTGCAACTGGGATCGCCCGGGATCGCCAGCTCGTTCCAGCACGCCGAGCACAAGCCAGTCTGCGCGAGCAGTCCCTCGCCACACAGCGGACAACGCGGCGGGAAGGCCATGTCGATCAGCGGGGCAAGGCTGCGGGCAATCTGCATCGCTGGTGGTTGTAGCCAGCGCGGCGCGCCCGGCAAGCGCTTGCTCCGCGCGAGGCTTGACGGCAGAGAAGGCCATGGCCCCAATCCCTCAGCCCGCCCCGCCACCGATGATCTTTGCCCCCGGCCGCCGCCTGGCTGCGCGGCGACGGATGCTGGCCCAGCAGCAGCGCCCCGACGCGCCGCGTTACCTGATGGCGGACATCACCGAGGATGTGATCGAACGTCTCGCCTTCCTGCGGCATTCCCCGGCGCGCGCGCTGGTGATCGGCGACTGGACCGGCGCGCTTGCCGCGCACTTGCGGGCATCCGGCGCGGCGGTCACCGAAGCCGAACCTGCTTGCGGCTTTGCCGACGAAGCGCCCTTCGGGCTCGGCCCGTTCGATTTCATCGCCAGCCTTGGCACGCTCGACACGGTCAACGACCTGCCCGGCGCGCTGATCCAGTTGCGCGGTTCGCTCGCCCCCGGCGGGCTGATGCTTGCCAGCTTTCCGGGTGCGGGCTGCCTGCCGGCCTTGCGCGCGGCGATGCTGGCGGCGGACGGCCCGCGCCCCGCCCCGCGCATCCACCCGCAGGTTGATGTGCGCGCCGGCGGACAATTGCTCCAGCGTGCCGGCCTTGCCGATCCCATGTCCGACAGCCGCGCGCTGGAGGTGCGCTTCGGCGCGCTGGACGGACTGGTGGCAGATTTGCGGGCGCAAGGGCTCGGCAATGTGCTGGCGCGCTGCGGCCCGCCGCTGGGCAAGGCCGCGCTGGCGCGGGCGCGCGCGGCATTTGGCGGTTCGACTTTGGAGACTTTCGAAATTTTGACGCTAAGTGGCTGGAAGAAGTGAGCTTCAGCCCAAAGCCGCCTGCGCCGCCGCCAGCCGCGCGATGGGCACGCGGTAGGGCGAGGCGCTGACGTAATCCAGCCCAACCCCCTCGCAGAAGGCAATGCTCGCCGGATCGCCGCCATGTTCGCCGCAGATGCCCAGCTTGATTCCCGGCCGGCTCGCCCTGCCCCGCGCCGCCGCAAGGTTAACCAGTTGCCCCACGCCGTCGATATCAAGGCTGACAAAGGGATCGCGCGCAAAGATACCCTGTTCGATATAGGCACCCAGAAAGCGCCCGGCATCGTCGCGGCTGAGGCCCAGGGTGGCTTGCGTCAGGTCATTGGTGCCGAACGAGAAAAACTCGGCCACTTTTGCAATCTCGCCCGCCATCAGCGCGGCACGCGGCAGCTCGATCATCGTGCCGACCTGATAAGTGATTCGCATGCCCTGCTCGGCAAACACGGCCTCGGCGGTGCGGTCGATCAGCGCTTTCAGGATTTCCAGCTCGCGCCGGGTGACGACCAGCGGGATCATCAGTTCGGGCACCGGCGCTTCGCCTGCGCGGGCGACAGCACAGGCTGCCTCGAAGATCGCGCGCGCCTGCATGGCATAGATATCCGGGAAAGTGATCCCCAGCCGGCAGCCGCGATGCCCCAGCATCGGGTTGAATTCATGCAGTTCGGCAGTGCGGCGCTGGAGCGTTTCGACGCCGATGCCCATCACTTCGGCCAGCGCCGCGAAATCGCCCTCGGCAGTCGGCAGGAATTCGTGGAGCGGCGGATCGAGCAGGCGGATGGTCACGGGCAGGCCGGCCATGATCTCGAAAATTGCCTGAAAATCACTGCGCTGTTCGGGCAGCAGCTTGGCCAGCGCCGCGCCGCGCGCAGCTTCCGTCTCGGCCAGGATCATCTGGCGCACCGCCGAAATGCGGTCAGCATCGAAGAACATGTGCTCGGTGCGGCACAGGCCGATGCCTTCGGCGCCGAACTGGCGGGCCATGCGGCAATCATCGGGCGTTTCGGCATTGGCGCGCACTTTCATGCGGCGGTGGCCATCGGCCCAGGCCATCAGCACGCCGAAATCGCCGACCAGCTCGGGCTCGATGGTGGGAACCTTGCCCGCCATGATCTGCCCGGTGCTGCCGTCGAGGGTGATGACATCGCCTTCCTTGAGCATGCGCCCGCCGATCGACAGCGTGCGCTTGCCCAGGTCGATCGAAACGCTTGAGGCCCCCGAAACGCACGGTCGCCCCATGCCGCGCGCCACCACCGCAGCATGGCTGGTCATGCCGCCCCGCGCGGTCAAAATTCCTTTTGCTGCGTGCATTCCGTGAATATCTTCAGGCGATGTCTCAAGCCGGACCAGAATCACCGATTCGCCGCGTGCGGCATGGCGCTCGGCAGTATCGGCGTCGAGCACGATGCCGCCCGATGCCGCGCCAGGGGATGCCGGCAGGCCGGTGCCCAGCACGTCGCGGGTCGCCAGCGGGTCCAGCGTCGGATGGAGCAACTGATCAAGCGCCATCGGGTCGATCCGCCTGATCGCGGTGGCCTCGTCGATCAGCCCTTCACCGACCATATCGACCGCCATTTTCAGCGCCGCCTTGGCCGTGCGCTTGCCGCTGCGGGTCTGGAGCATCCACAGTTGCCCGCGCTCGACGGTGAATTCAATGTCCTGCATGTCGCGGTAATGCAGCTCCAGCAGGTCGAACACCCGCGCCAGCTCGCCATAGGCTTCGGGCATCGCCTCTTCCATTGAAAGCGGCTTGGCGCCCGCCCGTTCCCGCGCGGCCAGCGTCAGGTATTGCGGCGTGCGGATGCCGGCGACGACATCCTCGCCCTGCGCATTGACCAGCCATTCGCCGTAGTAAGCCCGCTCGCCAGTGGCGGGATCGCGGGTGAAAGCGACGCCAGTGGCCGACGTATCGCCCATGTTGCCGAAGACCATCGCCTGCACGTTGACTGCCGTGCCCCAGTCGCCCGGAATGTCGTTCAGCCGGCGATAGACCTTGGCGCGGTCGCTATCCCACGAATCGAACACTGCGGCGATTGCGCCCCACAGCTGTTCGGTCACGTCCTGCGGGAATGGCCGCCCTAGCCCCTCGCTGACGATAGCCTTGTATTCGCCGACGAGCGCCTGCCAATCCTCTGCCTCCATCTCGATATCGGTGAAGAAGCCCTTGTTTTCCTTGGCTATTTCTAGAACATCTTCGAACCGGTGATGATCGAGGCCAAGCACCACGTCGGAATACATCTGGATGAAGCGGCGATAGCTGTCCCAGGCGAACCGCGCATCGCCAGAGGTGGCGGCAAGGCCTTCGACGGTGGCATCGTTGAGCCCCAGGTTGAGCACCGTGTCCATCATCCCCGGCATCGACACCCGCGCGCCCGAGCGCACCGAGACCAGCAGCGGGTCCGCCGCATCGCCGAACTTCTTGCCGACCGCGCGTTCGATATGGGCGAGCGCTGCAGCGACATCGCTGCGCAGGGCCGCATCGAACTCAGCGCCCTTGGCGAGGTATTCAACGCAGACCTCGGTGGTGATGGTGAAGCCCGGCGGCACCGGCAGGCCGATTCCCGCCATCTCGGCAAGGTTCGCGCCTTTGCCGCCGACAATCGTCTTGTCGCGGGTGCGCGGATCAGCATGGCTGGCACCGCCGCCGAAGGTATAGACCTGGGTTGTCACACAAACTCCTGACACTTGGCCGGATACCCCAAAAACCCGCTCACCCTGAGCTTGTCGAAGGGCCGTACTTATCTTCGCTCCAAACACCCAGCCTCAAGAAAAAGGACAGCCCTTCGACAAGCTCAGGGTAGTCGGTTTTGGGAGCTATCCCTCGATCTTCGAGAAATCCGCCACATTGTGCACTGCAACACAAAAGCGATCAAGCAGCCCAAGCCGAGCGGCGCGCTTCTTCGGGTCGGCATCGTTGACCGTGACATCGTCGAAAAAGACATCGATGGGCGCGCGCAGGCTGGCCAGCGCCGCCATGGCAGCGGCAAAGTCCTCGGCCTCGACCGCAGCCTGCGCAGCTGGCGCCGCCGCATCCAGCGCGGCGATCAGCGCGGCTTCGGCGGGTTCGGGCGCGGGATTGACCGCGCCGGGCTGGAACTCCTCCTTCTTGAGGATATTCGCCGCGCGCTTGTAGCCGGCGAGCAGGTTCGCACCGTCGGGGGTGGTGATGAAGGCCTGCAGGGTTTCACCCAAGTTAAGTATCCGGACGACATCATCATCAGAAGTGACGTTCGGGAATTTTATCCACTCATCACCGATTCCTAGACCTTCCAAAACATTCTTCCAGTCGCTCGGAAGGACGGCTGAAATCAGGTCCGGACGCCGCCCGGCACGCTTCTCTCGATCCCTAAGGCGGTCAAAGGTGAATTCCGTTGCTTCGTTGACCACATCCACGAAACCACTCACTTGATAATTCACCAATCCTCGGCGGCGCATTTCCCATGGATCCCAGACTTCGATACCATCTTCATCATTATCTGAGGCATTTGCCGGAGGCTCATCGTTGAGAACCAGTAATTCCTTGCCAAGGTCGACATATGCCGCACTTCCTCTAAGCAAACGTCCCCAATTATTCTCCTTATCAGGGTTATAGTCTTGTGGAATTACGTAGTTATTTTCTGTCAGCTGATTCACAAATACACGGTAACCCTCGCTAGAAAGGTGCCGAATTGCAATTCGTATATGATTGGAAATAATCAGGTCTAGAATACCAATGATAGCCCTGCGCAGTGCAAATGGGTCTTTTGAGCCAGTTGGCTTCTCCTTGACTGCGAAAAAGCAAATCAGCGTATCCAGCTTATCCGCCAGACTCACCGCCACCGTCACCGGCGCAGTCGGCACGTCATCGCCCTGCCCCACTGGCTTGTAGTGATCGCGGATCGCGTCGGCGACGGCATCGGGAAGTCCCTCGGCGCGGGCGTAGTAGCCGCCCATCAGGCCTTGCAGCTCTGGAAATTCACCAACCATTTCGGTGACGAGGTCAGCCTTGCATAGCGACGCAGCAGCCCCAACGTTGTTATAAAGTTCGGTCTTCGCCTGCGACGTAATTTCCTTCGGTCGTACTATGTCGGATTGAACCAGCCAGCGGGCGAGTTCGGTGACACGTTTAACCTTGTCGGCGACCGTGCCCAGCTTCTCGTGGAAGGTGATCCGCGCGAGTCCCTCGGCGTGTTCCGCCAGCGTCTGCTTGCGGTCCTGCTCCCAGAAAAACCGCGCATCGCTCAGCCGTGCGGCGAGCACCTTGCGGTTGCCGGCGACAATCGCTTCGCCGCCGTCACTCGCCACAATATTGGCGGTGCAGACGAAGGCGTTGGCGAGCCCTTTCCTCCCCATCGCCGATGGGGAGGGGGACCCTCCGGAGGAGGGTGGAGGGGTATTTGCGGCGGAGGATACCCCTCCACCATGCTGCGCATGGTCCCCCTCCCCAATCTGCGATTGGGGAGGAAAGGTGCAGACAAAATACTTCTGGTTTGTCCGTGCCGTA
>JANPOS010000112.1:0-26000 GCA_031428115.1 Novosphingobium sp.
GCGAAGCCATCCAGGGCAGCGCAAACCACCCTGGATGGCTTCGCGGCGCTCGCAATGACGAAGTAGGGTTCAGATACATCACACGTTGCACTAACTGCCCATCGCCTCGATGACCTTGAGCGGATTCAGATACTCGGTGTGCTCGATCACCTGGCCATCGCGCAGGCGCACGAAGATCACATAGCTGTTGGCGTAGAGCTTGCCGCTGGCCATCACCGCGCTGGCACTTGCGGTGGCGACGAAGAGTTCCGCATCTTCGGTGCGCAACACTTGCAGGTTTTCAAAGGCCAGCGGGCTGCGGCTTGCCGCGCTGCTGCTGAGCACTTTGGCCGCGACTTCGCGCCCGCGAAACTCCTCCGGAACCCCCGGCGGGGCAAACGGCAGGTGCAGCACGAAGTCCTCGGCGATCCGGCCGGGAAGGAGGTCGAAACGGCCCTCGGGCATGACCTCGAGCCATTGTCTCACCAGCGCCAAGTCGTCGTCCATTGCAATCTCCAGGCAAACCAAAGGGGAGAGGCCGCTGCCGGCCTCTCCCCCTGAATCAGCGCCCCGCAATCAGCCCAGGTTGGCGCTGACCATGCAATAGAGCATTGGCAGCGACAGCAGCAGGTTGGTGCGGCTGGCGGCGAGCGCGACCGGTCCGGCCTTGGCCTTGGCTTCGTCGCTGGCTTCAACCAGCCCGAGGATCTTCTTCTGCGCCGGCCAGATCAGCACCCAGACGTTGAAGAACATGATCAGCGCCATCCACATGCCGAGGCCAATCATGTTGACACTGCCTTCGCCAGAAAGCGTGAAGGCCTGATGCGCATAGCCCGCGTTGATCGTGACGATCAGCCCGGTGATCACCGTCAGCAGCGCGGCATAACGGAAGAAAAAGAACACCTTGGGGGCAATATAGCCGGTTACGCCCTTTTTCAGTTCGGCGGGAACCGAAGGCATGGTCGGCACCTGGACGAAGTTCAGGTAATAGAGCAGGCCGATCCACAGCACCCCGAAGAAGGTATGCAGCCAGCGCGTGACCGAATTGAGATCGACTGGCACAGAAAGGCCGAATTGCAGCATCACTGCAATCGCCAGCAGCAGTCCCACCGCCAGCACCAGATGCAGGTTTCCGAAAAACTTTGCCATTGCTAACCCCTATTTGCTTGCTTGTATCGTGAGCCCGGCTGCGGCGCAGCAGGCATCGGCGCGACTATTGCGTGCAAATCTGCCCTTGTCACCCGGTTTTGCGCCGGTTTTCCCCTCATTCGTGCGGCGGATTGGCAATCACTTCGTCCGCCTTGTCCTCGCCCATGCCGTGGCGCAGCAGCATCGGCATGTGCGCGAAGGTGAACAGGAACGAGAGCGGCAGGAAGACATAGAGCTTGGTCTGCAGCCAGCCGCCGAAACTCAGGAAATGGCGAAAGCCCTCGTTAAGCGCGGCCAGCACCAGGAAAAACACGCCCCAGTTGCGCGACAGGATCATCCAGCCCTTGTCATCGAGCCCATCAAAAGCGGCCTGGAGCAGATATTTAAGCAAGGGCCTGCCGCGCAGGGTTCCGCCCAGCAGCGCCAGGGCGAACATCAGATAGATCGCCGTCGGCTTGATCTGGATCCAGAAGGCATCGCGCAGGAAAATCGTCATCGTGCCAAAGAACACGATCAGCGCGGTCGAGAGCCACAGCATTGGCGAGACGTGTTTGAGCTTCCATTTCGACACCACCAGCGCGATCACCGCAGCGACCATAAAGGTGCCGGTGCCCTTGATGACTGCCAGCACCTCGCCGACCATGTCTTCCTTGTCGCTCGGCGAAAAATACCGGTAGACGACGAAGAAGATCACCACCGGGCCATAGTCGACCACCAGATTGAGCCAGCCCGACTTGGGCTTTTTTTCCGTTTCAGTCATCAGAACTAACCAACTCCGCTCGCCCTGAGCTTGTCGAAGGGCCGCACTTCTCTTTGCGCGGCCATGAAGTAAAAAACAGTCCTTCGACAAGCTCAGGACGAGCGGGGGGAGGGGAGGGACGCATAACCTAGGCCACCCCCGCAATCACGCGCGCCACAAGGTCCGGGTCGAACGGGCGCAAGTCGTCGAGCTTTTCGCCCACCCCGATGGCATGGATCGGCAGGCCATATTGCTCGGCGGCGGCGACCAGCACGCCGCCGCGCGCGGTGCCGTCCAGCTTGGTCATGACCAGGCCGGTCACCCCGGCGACTTCCTTGAAAATCTCGATCTGTTGCAAGGCATTCTGTCCATTGGTGGCATCGAGCACCAGCACGACATCGTGCGGCGCTTCAGGATTGAGGCGGCCGAGCACGCGGCGGATTTTCGCCAGCTCGTCCATCAGCTCGCGCTTGTTCTGCAGCCGCCCGGCGGTGTCGACGATCAGCGCGTCTGTGCCTTTGTCGGTCGCGGCCTTCACCGCATCGAACACCACCGAGGCTGGATCGCCGCCTTCGGCCCCGCGGATCAGCGGCACACCGATGCGGTCCGCCCAGACGCCAAGCTGCTCGATCGCGGCGGCGCGGAAAGTGTCGCCGGCGGCCAGCATTACCGCATAGTCCTGTTCCTGAAACAGATGCGCGAGCTTGGCGATGGTCGTGGTCTTGCCCGAGCCATTGACCCCGATCACCAGGATCACCTGCGGGCGCGGAAAGGCGACAATATCGATCGGCTTGGCCACGGGGCGCAGGATCGCGGCAATCTCGCGTGCGACCGCTTCCTTGATCGACCGCTCATCGGCGCCGCGCTCGAAGCGTTCCTCGGCCAGCTTTTCACGGATGCGCAAGGCGGCGCGGGGCCCTAGATCGGAGAGGATCAGCGCGTCTTCCAGATCGTCGAGCTGGTCTTCATCGAGCCGGGTTTTGGTCACCACCGAGGCGAGGTTGTCGGTGATTCCGGCAAGGTTTTCGGACAGGCGCTCGGAGGTCTTGCGCAAGCCGCCGAACAGGCGATCAGTCCAGCTCCCGTCCTTGTCCTGGGCATCGCTCATGCCAGCATACCTTCGATGATCCGGCTTGGGGTCAACGTGACGATGCTCCCCGGCGCCGTGCCTGCGGGCAATTGCACCCGGGCGAAATCGGGGGCGTGGCCAGTGCCATCGCGCTCGGCGAGAATGCTCAGCGGCTGGCCGATATGCGCTGCGAGCCATGCCTGGCGCTGCTCGGCGACGGCGGCGCGCAGTTCGGCGGCGCGGCGCTTTCTCGTCGGCGCATCGATCTGCGGCATCCGTGCGGCCGGCGTATTGGCGCGCGGCGAATACGGAAAAATGTGGCCGTGAACCACATTGGCCGCGCGGATGATGGCAAGGTTCTGGCCATGCGCCGCTTCATCCTCGGTCGGGAAACCGGCGATCAGGTCCGCGCCGACGGAAATTTCCGGCCGGCGTGCGCGCAGCGCGGCGACAAGGTCGATTGCGTCCTGGGGGGTGTGGCGTCGTTTCATGCGTTTGAGGATAATGGCGTCGCCCGATTGCAGCGAAAGGTGGACATGGGGCATGATGCGCGGCTCGTCGGCGAGCAATGTGAACAATTGCGCATCGATCTCGATCCCGTCGAGCGAGGAGAGGCGCAGGCGGGGCAGGGCGGGCACGCCACCCAGGATCGCCTCGACCAGCGCGCCGAGGCGCGGCGCGCCGGGCAGATCGCCGCCCCAGGACGTCAGGTCGACCCCGGTGAGCACCGCTTCCTTGACGCCCGCCGCGCTGTAGCGGGCTATTTCGGCCACGACCTCTGCCACGCCGCGCGAGCGGCTGGGGCCGCGACCTTGCGGGATCACACAGAAGGTGCAGGCATGATCGCAGCCGTTCTGCACCGCAACGAATGCGCGGGTCCGCGCCTGCATGGCGGCCTCGGCGCGTGGCGGCACGTTCCAGGCACGCGGCTCGAGCTTGGCCGCATTGGCGATCAGGCCGTCGACTTCGGGCATCGCGGCGAGCATCTCGCGCTCGACTTCGGCAGCGCAGCCAGTGACCATCAGCCGCGCCGTGGGCCGCTCGCGCCGCGCGCGGCGGATCGCCTGGCGGGTCTGGCGCACTGCCTCGGCGGTCACCGCGCAGCTGTTGATCACCACCAGGTCATCGCCGGGCGGCAGCAGGGCGCGCAGGCTCTCGCCTTCGGAAAGATTCAGCCGGCAGCCGAGCGAGACCACTAGGCAGCTCAACCCGCGATGCCAAAATCGGCAGGATCGAAAGTGCCGCGAAAACTAGTCGCAGCGCTGCCGGTCATCACCAGGTGACCATCCTCCCGCCATGCGATCCGCAATGGCCCGCCGGGCAGCGAGACCGTTACTTCGCGGTCGCACAGGCCGCGCCGCATGGCGGCAACGGCAGTGGCACAGGCCCCGGTGCCGCACGCGCGGGTTTCGCCGACGCCGCGCTCCCAGACACGCAAGGCAATGACATCGCGCGCCACAACTGTCGCGACATTGACGTTGACGCGGGCGGGAAACAACGGATCGTGTTCGATCTCGGGGCCTAGCCGCGCCAGGTCTGTCGCAGCGCAGTCCGCGACGAAGAACACCACGTGCGGATTGCCGACATTGACCGCCGCCGGGCCCTCCAGCGCACCGGTTTCATCGGCCCAGCCAACCGGCATGGCGAGCGTGTCCATCGCATAGGCCAGCGGAATCTCGTCCCAGCCGAAGCGGGGGCGCCCCATGTCGACTGCAATGCCGCCAGCTACCGGATCAGTCGCGAGGATCCCTGCGAGCGTCTCGATCTGCGCGGGCGCGCCGTGGAGCAGGCCGACTGCGCGGGTAGCATTGCCGCAAGCTTCGACCTCGCCGCCGTCGGCGTTGAAGATCCTCATGCGCATGTCGGCCACTTGCGATGGCTCCAGCACGATCAGCTGGTCGCAGCCGATCCCGGTCTTGCGGTCGGCCAGCGCGGCGGCGAGGCGGGCGTCCATCACTGGCACCGCGTCCACGCGCGCATCCAGCACGACGAAGTCGTTGCCCAGACCGTGCATCTTGATGAAGGGGACGCGCATAGCAGCGCGCATCTATGCGCCTGCCGACAATTCGTCCAGTGGCGCGGCGCAAATCAGGCGGCGGCGGCGCTTGGTTTGCCCGAGGCAGCACGGGTTCGGCGCGCAGGTTTGGCGGCCTTGCCTGGCTGCTGGCCTGCCAGCAGGTTGAGCCCGGCCAGCCGCTTGGTCGTATCGCTGGCGGTTTCGGGCTGGCCATAGAGATAGCCCTGGCCGCGGAATTCGCCGTAGCCCTGCAATTTGGCCAGCACATCGGCGCTCTCGATGCCCTCGGCGACTATCGGCAGGCCCAGGCCCTTGCCCAGCGAGGTGATCATTTCGACAATCGTTGCATTGTCGGCATTGCTGGCCAGATTGCTGATGAACATGCGGTCGATCTTGATGCAGTCGATCGGCAGTTCGCTGAGCTGCCCCAGCGAGCTGTAGCCGGTGCCGAAATCATCGAGGCTGATCCTGATGCCCTGGTTCTTCAGGCTGGCAAGCAGCGTGCGCACCGCGCCGACGTTTTCATGCAGGCAGCTTTCGGTGATCTCGACTTCCAGCCGCTGCGGCGGGAAATTGGCCTCGACCAGCTGTTTGATCAGCTTCTGTGCAAACCACGGATCGCGCAGCTGCACTGGCGAGATGTTGACTGACAGCGTCAACTGCGCATCCCAGGCCTTGGCATCGTCCAGCGCCTGCTTGATGAGATCCTGCGAGAGCAGGTCGATCATCCCGATTTCCTCGGCAATCGGGATGAACACCTGCGGGCCGACGATGCCGAACACCGGCGAATTCCAGCGCGCCAGCATTTCAAAGCCGGTCAGCCTGCCGGTCGCCAGGTCGACCTGCTGTTCGTAATAGGGCACGAATTCGCCCAGCGGGATGCCGCGGCGGATCCCGGCTTCCAGCTCGCGGCGGATGCGCAGCTCGGTTTCCATGATCGGATCGTACCAGAAATGGCGGTTTCGCCCCTGGCGCTTGGCCTGATACATGGCGACGTCGGCGGCATTCAGCAACTGCTCGACACTGGCCTGCTTGCCATCGGGCGCGAAGCTCCCGTCGCTCCGCGCGATGCCTATCGAAACAGTCACCGCGTCGAGCGCCGCGCTCTCGCCGCCGGGCGAGGGAGCGGCAATCGCGTTGATCAGATTGGCCGCGACCTCGTCGATGCGGTTCGACTGACCCGGATCGAACGGGACCAGACAGACAAATTCGTCGCCGCCGACCCGGGCCAGCAGCGCGCGCGGCGGCAGGATGCCGGCAATGCGCCGGGCGCAGTCCTTGAGCACCTGATCGCCCGCGACGTGTCCGTAATAGTCGTTGACCTGCTTGAAGCCGTCGAGATCGGCCATCAGCAGTGCGACCGCTTCGCCGCGCTCGGCGGAATGCGCGATCAGCGGGCCTGCGGTTTCGCTCAGGCCCCGCCGGTTGAGAAAGCCGGTGAGCGAATCGTACTGCGCCAGTTGCAGGGCCTTGGCCTCGCCCTGCTGGCGATCGATCACTTCGACCGAGAGCATGCGGTAGCGATGCCAGCCAAACAGGATCAGCGCGATGTTGAGCAGCAGCGCACACAGCTGAATGGCATCTGGTCCGGGGCCATGCCCGTTAATCGCGGCAACGGCCAGCGACATCGCTGCGCCACCGGTGCCGATGAACAGGATGATTGCGGCGACGGCGATGCCAAACGAGATGACATCGCGCTTGCGCACGGTTTCGGCGGGCGGGGCCTGATGCCCGCCGCGCAAGTCAGCCGTCGATTCGCTTAAACCGCCCAAGACAACAGCCCCCGAGTGCCTTGCCAGGTTTCATAGGCAGCGTGGGCAAACAAATGGTTAAATAGTGCCGATGCTCAGGCGGGCGGTTACTGCGTAATCAGGCCTTCAGTCCGATCTCGCGCAGCCGCTCCTGCAGATACGCATCCGCCAGGATCGGCTCGGGATAGCGGTCGGGCAGTTCGGGCGAGATGCATTGTGGCAGCGTGGCGATGGAAAAGTCGCCGCGCGGATGCAGGAAAAAGGGCATCGAATAGCGGCTGTGCGCGGCGCGCTCGGCGCTGGGGTTGCGCACGCGGTGGGTGGTTGATGGCAGAACGTGATTGGTCAGGCGCTGCAGCATGTCGCCGATGTTGATCACCAGCGCGCCCTCGGGCGGCGCGACAGTGATCCATTCGCCATCCTTGCCCAGCAATTCCAGCCCGGCTTCCTCCGCGCCGAGCAGCAGCGTGATCAGGTTGATATCCTCATGCGCGCCGGCGCGGATCGCTCCGTCCTGAGCATCGGCAATCGGCGGATAGTGGAGCAGGCGCAGCACTGAATTTCCGCCTGCGATCGCCGGATCGAACCAGTCCTTGTCCATCCCCAGCCCGATTGCGATGGCCGAGAGGATTCGCGCGCCGGCATCATCCAGGGCGTTATAGAGGCTGGTGAAGGTCTCGCGAAAACCCGGCAGGCCTGCGGGCCAGACATTGGGCGGCATACCGGGATCGAGCGGCGCGCCTTCTGGCAGATTGCGGCCGACATGCCAGAATTCCTTGAGGTCGTGGCGCTTGGCACCCTTGGCGATCTCGGTGCCGAACGGCGTATAGCCGCGCGCGCCCGCCAGCCCCGTCAGGTAATAGCGGCGCTTTTCGGCCTCTGGTAGGGCAAAGAAGTCGGCGGTGAGCTCCCAGCCGCGCGCAATCAGCGCGGGATCGATGCCATGGTCGCAAACCAGCGAGAAACCGAAGCGGCGCATCGAGCCGATCAAGCCTTCGGCAAACAGGGCCGGGCTATCCTCGAGTGACAGGATGGGGAGTTTCGTCATCTGCGCTATGGCCCGCTGCTGGACTTGCCACTATCGACCTTGGCCGATTGTCCAACCGGAGTCGAGAGATGAGCAAGGCCGAAAGTTCAAGGCGCTATTGGCTGATGAAGTCCGAACCTGACGCCTATTCATGGGACGATCTGGTGGCCGAGGGCGAAGGCACCTGGGACGGGGTGCGCAACTATCGCGCGCGTAACAATCTGGCGGCGATGCAGGTGGGCGACGAGGCGTTTTTCTATCACTCGAACGTCGGCCTCGAGATCGTCGGGGTGGTGCGGATCAGTGAAGCAGGACTGGCCGATCCGAGTGATCCGGAAGGCAAGTGGGCGGCGGTCAGGGTCAAGCCGGTGCGCAAGCTGAAAAGACCGGTAACGCTCAAACAGATCAAGGCCGATCCGGCGCTGGCGGAGATCGAGTTGATCAAGCTCTCGCGGCTTTCGGTGGCGGTGATCACGCCGCAGGAGTGGGACTATATCCTGGCGCTGTCCGAAGACTGAGCGCGGCGCGCGGGTTAACTCCCGGCACCCGCACTGTCCCGCAACGGGATGTCCCGAATCGGGCGCATGAAGGCAATTGCGGGGATGGTGAATCAAATCCTAACCGGAGGTCATGAGAACCGCCCCAAACCTGGCAATTCCCCGCCGCAGCCTGGTGCTTACCAGCGAATCGGCCCGCCATCCGTTCCGCGCCAGCCTGCCGGCGCATGTCTTCGATGTGGCGCCGACATCGCCGCGCGCCTGGCGCATGAGCCGACGCGACTGGCGCGATGTGGCTGGCGCCTATGTTGCTGGGTTTCTGGCGATTGCCATATTCATTGCTTGAGCGCCGTGGCTTCCAGCTCGGCAAGATAGAGCAGGCGGCCAAGCCAGGCCGAAACCAGGCACATGGCGGCGCTCAACAAGAGCTGATGCACAATCTGGATTCCCGCCGCGCTCATGCCGACCGCCAGCAGCGAGCCAACCACCATGGCACCTGAATTGACGATGTTGTTGGCGGCAATGGTCCTTGCGGTCTGGGCCTTGTCGACGAATGTTGTCAGGAAGGCATAAAGCGGCACGACGAACATGCCGCCGGCAATGGCGATGCCCAGCAAGGTGAGCAGCAGCGGCACGGCCATGGTTTGCGCCATGAAGCGCCCGGTATTCAGCAGCTCGGCTGATCGATCGGGGCCCCAGACGGAGCAGACCAGGAAAAACAGCACGACAAACAGCCCCATGACGATCACGGAAACCGGCGAATAGCGCGCCGAGACCGTTCCCTTGAGCAGGGCGTTGATCGAAATCGAGCCGATTGCGATGCCAACCGAGAAAATCACCAGGAACAGGCTGGCGACTTCCTTGCTGGCATGCAGCACGTTCTTGGCGAGCGGCGGAAACTGGATGAACAGCACCGCACCGATGGTCCAGAAAAAGCTGATCGCCATGATCGCGAGGAACACCCGCCGGTCGTGCATGGTGTTGCGGACCAGTGCGATGGAGGAGCGGACCGGATTGAAGTCGAGCGGTTCGGCAGCGATCTCGGGCGGGGCAGGGGGCACTTGCCGGCCGGTCAGATAGCCGACGATGGCAGTCACCAAGACGGCCAGCGCAGCCCATTCGACCTCGATCCAGCCCGCCAGGATGGTTCCGGCCAGAATGGCGATATAGGTGCCGGCTTCGACCAGCCCGGTGCCGGCGAGCACTTCCTCAGGCTTCAGATGCTGCGGCAGGATGGCATATTTGATCGGGCCGAAGAAGGTCGAATGGACCCCCATGGCGAACAGCGCGACCAGCATCAGCGGGATCGCCACGCTTTCGATGGCTTGGCTCTGCCAGGCGAGCACCAGACCCGCGCCGCCGACCAGCATGATCAGGATTTCGCAGAACTTGACCACGCGGATGATCTTGGCCTTGTCGCGCATGTCGGCGAGCTGTCCGGCGAGCGCGGAAAGCAGGAAAAACGGCAGGATGAACAGGCCCGAGGCAATCGCGCTGAAGCGGGCTTCGGCGGCCTCGGAGGCATAGACGTTGTAGACGACGAACAGCACCATGGCGTTCTTGTAAAGGTTGTCGTTGAACGCGCCGAGCAGCTGCGTGATGAACAGCGGCAGGAATCGGCGCCTGCGCACCAGATGGGTCGATGTTGTCATATGCCCTCTGGAAGCCTTTCCCGTGCGCAACCCTAACCGATGCACATTCTCCGGCAAGTCCCCTAACCGGGCTTTTGTACAGCTCGGTTACTGGCTATGCGTGACTGACCATGCTGACCTTGCCCAATCTTCTCACCCTTTCGCGAATCGTCGCGCTCCCGGTTCTGGTCGCGCTCATGTGGTGGCCGGATTGGTCCCTGGGCTATGGCCTGGCTTTCGTGCTCTACTGCCTGATGGGGATAACCGACTATTTCGATGGCTATCTCGCCCGCGCGCAGGGCGCGGTCTCGAAGCTGGGCATCTTTCTCGATCCGATTGCCGACAAGATCATGGTTGCCGCAGTGATTCTGGTGCTGGCCGCGCAGGGCATCCTGACCGGGCCTTTCGTCGGCGACCTGCATGTCATCGCGGGCCTCGTGATCCTGATCCGCGAGATTGCAGTCTCGGGCCTCCGGGAATTTCTCGGCGGCCTCAGGGTTTCGGTGCCGGTCAGCCGGCTCGCCAAGTGGAAGACCGCCCTCCAGATGGTCGCGCTGGGTGCGCTGATCCTGGGCAAGGCCACGCCGGACTGGAACTTCGTTGTCGCCGACTTTGCCGCGAATTTCCCGCACACAGTGGGGCTGACGACCTTGTGGGCCGCCGCCGTGCTCACCTTGATCACCGGCTGGGACTATCTCAGGGTCGGCATCAAACACATGGATTGAGACCTGACTGCGCTTGAGGCGGGCCGGGCCGGATTTGCGGTGTCGGGGATAGCGGACTCGCCTTTCACTTGGCGTTCAGGCTTGTGCTGGTTATAGGTCCGGCCATGCTGACCAAATCGCCGCTTAAACTCGTGCTCCTCGCCACTGCAACCACTGCCCTGCTGCTGACCGCAGGCTGCGGCGGCAAGGGCGGCAAGAATCGCGATACCGCCTATGTCGCCCGCGATGTCGATACGCTCTATCAGGCGGCGAAAGACCGGCTTGATCGCGGCGACATCAAGGAAGCGGCGGCCTTGTTCGACGAAGTCGAGCGCCAGCACCCCTATTCGCCCTGGGCCCGCCGCGCGCAGCTGATGAGCTCGTTCAGCTATTATGTCGCGCGTGAGTATTCAAAGTCGATCCAGTCGGCGCAGCGCTTCCTGTCGATCCACCCGGGCAACCGCGATGCGGCCTATGCCTATTATCTGGTGTCGCTCAACTATTACGAGCAGATCAGCGATGTAACGCGCGACCAGAAGGTCACCCAGCAAGCGCAGACCGCGCTGGGCGAGCTGATCCGCCGCTATCCCAATTCGCGCTTCGCCTCCGATGCCCGGCTCAAGCTCGATCTGGTCAACGATCACCTGGCCGGCAAGGAAATGACCATTGGCCGCTCGTATCAGCGGTCTGGCAAATGGCTGGCATCGACGGTCCGCTTCCGCACGGTGATTGATACCTACCAGACCACCAGCCACACGCCCGAGGCGCTCTACCGGCTGGTCGAAAGCTATCTCTCGCTTGGCATTCCCGCCGAAGCGCAGAAGGCCGCCGCTGTGCTGGGGGCGAACTATCCGGGCGATGAATGGTATGCGCGCGCCTATGAATTGATGCAGCGCCACGCGCCGGGCACCGCCGCAATCTGACATTTCTATCGCGCCGGTTGACTTTGCGGTCGCACAGGCGCTCATTGCGGCTTCCATGCTGTCGCAAAGAACCCGATATTGCATCCGCGCGCTGCAACACCTTGCAGACACATGGCGGCAGGGCCCGGTTCGGCTCGACGCGATTGCGACTGCCCAGAACATTCCCCGCAAGTTTCTGACGGTCATCCTCAGCGAAATGGTGCGCGAAGGCCTCGTGATTTCACACCGCGGCCGCGATGGCGGCTATGAGCTGGCCTTGCCGCCGGTCGACATCCGCTATGGCGACATCATCCGGCTGACCCGCGGCAGCCTGGCCTTGGTGCCTTGCGCAGCACGCAATGCGCATGAACATTGCAACAATTGCCTGCCTGAGGCCGAATGCCGGCTGCGCGGACTGATGCTGCTGCTGCGCGATGAAATGGCGACCATGCTCGACCGCATGACCCTGGCCGATCCGATCACGATCGAGGGGCCATTCAACGACCAGGAGCCGGCCTGACAGGGCGGCGCGCAAAAGTTTCGCTTCGTCGCAGCCAAGCGAATCTGCTATTGTCTATTCGTTCAGTAGAGATATGAATTGCAGCGAAGGAGCTGCACGATGGAATCGGCCAAATCGCATCGCCAAACGGGACCGGGCGCTGGCCAGGCGCCCGACAGCCAGGCGCTGGATGTTGTGTCCGAAGCCCTCGGGCGGCTGCGCTTCGGCACTGTCCAGCTGACCATCCACGACGGCAAGCTCGTTCAGGTCGAGGTGACCGAGCGCAGACGCTTCTCCTGATCTGTTGTCCGCCGGGTGCGCTTGCCCGGCACACTGCCTGATGCAGACCGGACCGCCGGACGCATCCAATCGCCCCCGCAAAGGAATTGGATATGCATTCGTTCGTCCGCGCCTCGCTGCTTGCCAGCGCCGCGCCTCTTGTCCTTGCAGCCACGCCCGCGTTTGCGTCCGGTGACGAAGTTGCCGCGCAGACAACCCAGATCGGGGACGATCCCGGCCGGGGCGATGTCATCATCGTCACCGCGCGCCGCCGCCAGGAAACCGCACAGGCGGTGCCGCTGGCGATCTCGGTGATCCAGGGCGATTCGATCGAGGCCACCGGCAACTTCAATGTGGTCAAGCTGCAGTCGCTCGCCCCGACACTGACCGTTTATACCTCGAACCCGCGCAACACCGCAGTCAACATCCGCGGGCTCGGCGTGCCGTTTGGCCTCACCAGCGACGGCTTCGAGCAGGGCGTGGGGATCTATGTCGACGATGTCTATAACGCACGCGTCGCGGCGGCGACGTTCGATTTCCTCGATGTCGAACAGGTCGAGGTGCTGCGCGGCCCGCAAGGCTCGCTCTATGGCAAGAACACCACCGCCGGCGCGATCAATATCACCACCAACCAGCCGACTTTCGTTTTCGAAGGCCGCGCCGAACTGACCGTCGGCAACCTCGATTTCGTCCAGGCCAAGGCGGCATTGTCCGGGCCTTTGTCCGACAAAGTGGCGGTGCGTCTTGCAGGCGCTTTCACCAGCCGGCGCGGCACCATCTTCAATGTCACAAGCAACCAGTGGATCAACGAGCAGGACAACATCGGGCTTCGTGCCCAGCTGCTGTTCACGCCCGCTGACAGTGTCAGCATCACCCTGTCAGGCGATTACAGCAAGCAGAACCCCGAATGCTGCGGCACCGTGTTTGTGCGCACCGGGCTGACCCAGCGCGCGCTCGCCCGGCAATATGATGCGCTGGCGGAGCTGCAGAATTACACGGTCGTCAGCCGCAATCCATTTGACCGGCTGACCGATATCGACGCCAGCCTCAGTGCCGGCAACAAGATCGGCGGCGCTTCGCTCCGGGTGAAGTGGGATCCGGGCAAGGGCACGCTGACCTCGGTAACAGCCTGGCGTTTCTGGGACTGGAAGCCGGAAAATGACCGTGACTTCACCGGCCTGCCGATCGTTGCCAGGTCGCAGAATCCATCGCAGCAGAACCAGTACAGCCAGGAATTCCGCTATAACTATTCCGCCGACAAGCTCGACTTCGTCATCGGCCTGTTCGGCTTCAAACAGCGGATAGACACCCAGGGCACTGAACAGCAGGGCGCTGCCGCCAGCGGGTGGAACCTTGCTGGCGCGCTGGCGCTGGACCCCAGCGTGCTCAGCGGCTTGACGGCAAGCAACCGCCAATTCCTGGGGAGCACCAGCGCCGCGCTCTATGGGCAGGTCAGCTGGAAGCTGACCGATGCGTTGACCGTGCAGCCTGGCATCCGGGTGAATTACGACAAGAAGGAAGGCTTCTACAGCCGCGTCGTGACGAACGGTGACGGAACGCAGCTGAGCTGCCCGCAGCCCGCAGGCACCATCGGCGCGGCGCGCTGCGGCGTTTATCAGCCGCAGACCAGCGCGCCAACTGTGGGTGACTGGAACTTCAGCTACGACTTCAACGTGAACTACAAGCTTGCGTCCGACGTGCTCGCCTATGCGACTTATGCCAAGAGCTTCAAGACGGTGGGCATCAACCAGAACGGCCTGCCGTCGGATGCGGCGGGCAATCCGATCCTTTCGGCCGGCGTGATCCGGTCCGAATCGGTCAATCACTTCGAAGTCGGTCTCAAGACCCAGTTCTGGGACCGCAAGGCGACCTTCAACCTCACTGCGTTCCGCACCGAGATCAAGGACTATCAGGCCACGGTGACCAACGGCCAGCTCGGCGTGCTGCGCGGTTACCTCGCCAATGCGGGTAAAGTGCGCAGCCAGGGCATCGAGGCGGATTTCAAGATCCGCGCGGGCGACCGCTTCAGCGCCTATGCCAATGCCGCCTATACCGACGCGAAATACGTGCAATTCGTCGATGCGCCGTGCCCGCCGGAGCTTGCCGGCGGCACCACCGTCGCTGCCGGCCAGACCCCGAGCGCACCGGGCACGCCGGGCGGCCTGAGCCCGGCCAACTGCAACATTTCCGGCCAGCGACTGCCGGGCGTGTCGAAGTGGGCGCTATCCTATGGCGCGGAATTCAACACGCCGCTGACGCTGCTCGGCAAGGACGGCAAGGTCTATCTCGGCGTCGATGGCAATTACCGGACTGACTTCTCGTCGAACCCGTCGGCTTCAGCCTACACCAATGTCGCAGGCTATGCGTTGACCAACTTCCGCATCGGCTTGCGCACCCCGGGCTTCGACATCTATGGCTGGGTGCGCAACGCCTTTGCCGTCAACCATTTCGAATTGCTGCAAGTGGCGCCGGGCAATGTTGGCCTGATCGCCGGCCAACCCGGCGATCCGCGCACCTTTGGCGCAACGATCAAGGTGGAGTTTTGAACGCCCCCAGTTTTGAACACCCCCCGACTTTTTAAACACCGGCGAGTGGTGTAGCCGGGTGACGTGGCGTCTGCTGTCCGCTAGGCTGGCAGGCAACCATGCTCATCCGGCTTTCCATCCGCAATGTGGTGCTGATCGCGGCGCTTGATCTGGATTTCTCCGGTGGCCTCGGCGTGCTCACTGGCGAGACCGGGGCGGGCAAGTCGATCCTGCTCGATGCGCTGGGGCTGGTGCTGGGTGACCGGGCCGATAGCGCACTGGTGCGCGCGGGCGAGGACAGCGCCTCGGTGACTGCGGTGTTCGAGCTGGCTGGCGGAGCGCCAGGCTTGCTGGGCGAGGCGGGCGTCGAGATCGAGCCGGGCGAGCCGCTGATCGTGCGGCGGCAGTTGAAAGCAGATGGCGGCAGCAAGGCTTTCGTCAACGACCAGCCGGTCGGCGTGGCGCTGCTGCGCGATCTGGCCGCGCATCTGGTCGAACTCCACGGCCAGCATGACGACCGCGGCCTGGTCAATCCGCGCGGCCACCGGGCCTTGCTCGATCGCTATGCGGGCGCGGAGGCATCCGGCGTCGAAGCTGCATGGCGCAGCTGGCGGGCACTGCGCGATGCACTCGAGGCAGCACGCGCTCGGCTGACGCAGGCCTCCGAGGACCGCGACCTGCTGCTCGCGCATCTGGCCGAACTCACCGCGCTTGCACCCGAGGCAGGCGAGGAGGAAGAGCTCGCCGCAGCGCGCGCCACCATGCAGAAGGGCGAGCGGCTGTCGGGCGATCTCGCCGAATTACAACATCTGTGGGCTGGCTCTGATTCGGCGCTGGCAGGCCTGCGCAGCGCCGCGCGGCGGCTTGACCGGATCGCGACTGAGCATCCGCTGCTCGCCGAAGCGCTGGCATCGCTCGACCGCGCGGTGATCGAGGCGGGCGAGGCGGAAGACAAGCTCGCCCGCGCCGCCGAGGCGCTGGTCCACGATCCCGCCGCGCTCGACCGTTTCGAGACGCGCCTGTTCGATTTGCGCGCGGCGGCAAGAAAGCATCACTGCACGGCCGACCAACTGCCGGTGCGGATGCTGGAAATGCGCGCTGCGCTCGATGCCATCGAGGGCGGCGAGGCCGAAATTGCCGCGCTCGAGGCGCAAGTGGCGCAATCCGGCGCGGACTACCGCGTGCGCGCCGGGGCGCTGTCCGCGCGGCGCGGCGCGGCGGCGTTGCGGCTTGACCAGGCGGTCGCGGCAGAACTCGCCCCGCTCAAGCTCGATGCCGCGCGCTTTCGCACCGCGCTCACCCGGCTGCCAGAGGAGCGCTGGGGGCCGCACGGCATGGACGCGCTCGAATTCCTCATCAGCACCAACCCCGGCGCGGATTTCGCGCCGCTGGGCAAGATCGCCTCCGGCGGCGAACTTTCGCGCTTCATCCTCGCGCTCAAGGTCGCGCTGGCCGAAGAAGGCGGCGCCGCGACGATAATCTTCGACGAAATCGACCGGGGTGTCGGCGGCGCAGTGGCCAGCGCCATCGGTGAGCGGCTGGCAAGGCTGGCGAGCGCCGGGCAATTGCTGGCGGTGACCCACAGCCCGCAAGTCGCGGCACGCGGCGATGTGCATTATGTGATCGCCAAGTCGAGCAAGGGCACCGTGACGCGCACTTCCGTCGCGCTGCTGGACGCAGCTGGTCGTCAAGAGGAAATCGCGCGGATGCTCTCCGGTGCGGAAATCACCGCCGAAGCCCGCGCGCAGGCCGACCGGCTGCTGGAGAACGTATGATGGCAGAGGTGGCCGAAACCTATCGAGCCAACGGCTATGCGCCGCTTCCCGGCCTGATCCCGCGCGAAGTGGCCACGGGCTTTCTTGGGCGCTTGAAATCCGAGCTGGAACGGCAACATATTTCCTTTTCGCAGATCTTGCAGCCCAGCCCTCTGCTGCGCGCGCCCGCCGCCGAAGTCACCAGCAACCAGTATGCGCCGCTGGCGGGCTTCCTCTGGGGCATGACCCCGGCGATTGCCCGGCTCACCGGCGAGGACCTGTTGCCGACTTACGCCTATTTCCGGCTCTATCGCCAGGGCGACATCTGCCGGGTCCACTGCGATCGCTATGCCTGCGAGCACAGCCTTTCACTGACGCTGGCCTATGCGGATGACTTGCCCTGGGCGCTGGAAGTGGCGACCACGCGCGACGATCACCCCCGCCAGCGCGCGGACGAGCGCTTTGCCGCGCACGAAGCACCCGAAAGCGTCGCGATGCAGCCCGGCGACGCAGTGCTCTATCAGGGCGTGCACCACCACCACGGCCGCACCACGCCCAACCCTAACCGCTGGTCGGCACACCTGTTCCTGCACTGGGTTTCGCGGGCCGGGCCTTATGGCGCCGAAGCCTTCGACAAGCAGGTGCCACCGCAGCGGGTCGAGGTGGATTGATGGCCCACGCAAGGAGAACAGCATGAGCGATACAGCCGCAGGCAATGGCCAATGGGGATTGCTTGGCCGGATGACGGCCAAGCCCGGCAAGCGCGACGAACTGATCGCTGCGCTCAAGGAAAGCTCAGCCGATGTGCCGGGCAAGCTGCTCTATCTGATCCAGCTGGAACAGGACAACGCGGACGCCTTCTGGATCAACGAGATCTGGGAGACCAAGGCCGCCTATGATGCCTGTCTCGCCATGCCGCAGACGGGCGACTGGGGCGCGAAACTGGCACCGTTGCTGGTGGGCATCGAGCATCGCACCGAGACAGTGCCGGTTGGGTGAGTTGGAATTGACAAGACCAGTCTGGAGACCTATTTTCAGGTCATGAATAAGCCCTTCACACCCGAACGCCTTGAGCCTCCTCTCGCTGACTTTGGCGCGAGCATCAGCGACCTTAAGCGCAACCCGGCGGCGGTAATCGCTGAGGCACAGTTGCATCAGGTGGCGATTCTTAACCGCAACAAGCCTGTTGCGTATCTCGTTTCCCCCAAAGTTTGGGAACGTCTTTGTGACTTGCTCGAAGATTTTGAGGATGCTGGGCTTGTTCGCGAACGACTTGAAAACCCGGGCCCACGTATCCGGGTAGAGATTGACGATCTTGTATAAGCTCGATTTCGACTTGAGGGCGAAAAAGGAATTCGACAAACTCGGCGCGACCATCAGAGCCAGATTCAAGAAGAAGCTGACCGAACGGTTGCATAACCCGCGTGTCGATGCAGACCGGCTTTCCGACATGCTGGACTGCTACAAAATCAAGTTGCGATCCGACGGCTATCGCATGATCTACCGGGTCGAGGACGATGTGGTGGTAGTGTTCGTAATTGCCATCACAAAGCGCGACAGCAGCAAGCGCGATGTCTACGGTGTAGCTTCCGGCAGACTGGGACTGTTGAAGTGACCGAAGCCGATGCCGCCAATGAACTGATGCGGCTCGCGAAAACCATCGCGCGGCACGACAAGCTCTATCACGCCCAGGACACGCCCGAGATTTCGGATGCGGAATACGACGCGCTGGTGCGCCGCAATACGGAGCTGGAAGCGGCCTATCCGCAGCTGATCAGAGCCGATTCGCCGAGCCGCAAGGTCGGGCATGAAGTGGCCGCATCGCCGCTCTCGAAAGTGGCGCATGAAGTCCGCATGATGAGCCTCGACAATGCCTTTTCCGATGAGGAAGTCGCGGAGTTCGCGGGCCGGGTGCGGCGGTTCCTCAATCTGCCCGAAGACGCCGAACTTGCGATGACCGCTGAAGACAAGATCGACGGGCTGTCGTGCTCGCTGCGCTATGAGGCCGGCCGCCTGGTGCGCGCGGCGACGCGCGGCGACGGGCAGGTGGGTGAAGATGTCACGCCGAATGTCGCGCACATAATCGATATTCCGCAACAGCTGGCCGGCGCGCCTCTTGAAACCTTCGAGATTCGCGGCGAAGTTTACATGAGCAAGGCCGATTTCGCCGCGCTCAATCAAGCGCAAGCGGCAAAGGACGAAAAGCTTTTTGCCAACCCGCGCAATGCCGCCGCTGGCTCGCTGCGCCAGAAGGATGCGAACGTCACCGCGCAGCGCCCGTTGCGCTTCCTCGCCCACGGCTGGGGTGCCGCTTCCGCCGTGCCAGCCGCCTCGCAGTTCGAGATGATGCAGTTGATTGCCAGCTGGGGCGTGCCGGTTTCGCCGCTGCTGGTGCGCTCCGCAACCACCGCTGAATTGCTCGCGCACTATCGCGCCATTCGCGATCAGCGCGCTGATCTGCCTTATGAAATCGACGGCGTGGTCTACAAGGTTGACCGGCTCGATTGGCAGGAGCGGCTGGGCTTTGTCGCCAAGGCACCGCGCTGGGGCATGGCGCACAAGTTCCCCGCCGAACGGGCCGAAACCACCATCGAGGCGATCGACATCCAGGTTGGCCGCACCGGCAAGCTGACCCCGGTCGGGCGGCTGAAACCGGTGCTGGTCGGCGGGGTCACTGTCACCAACGTAACGCTCCACAACCGCGATGAGATTGGCCGGCTGGGGCTGCGTATCGGCGACCGGGTGGTGCTCCAGCGTGCGGGCGACGTGATCCCGCAAGTCGTCGAAAATCTGACTCGCGAGGAACCGCGCGAGGCGTTCGTTTTCCCCGATCATTGCCCAAAGGAATATGGCGGATGCGGCAGCGAGGCGCTCGCCGAACTCGGCGAGGTCGATGTGCGCTGCACCGGCGGGCTGATCTGCCCGGCGCAGCGCACCGAGCGGCTCAAGCACTTCGTCAGCCGTGGCGCGCTCGATATCGAGGGGCTGGGCGAGAAGACGATTGCCGAGTTTTTTGCAGCTGGCTGGCTAGAAAGCCCGGCCGACATCTTCCGCCTGCGCGCCCGCCGCGCTGAAATTCTGAGCCGCGAGGGCTGGCAGGACAAGTCTGTGGACAACCTGTCGACCGCGATCGAGGCCAAGCGCGCTCCCGATGCGGCAAGGCTGCTGTTCGGCCTGGGCATCCGCCATGTCGGCGCAGTGACGGCGCGCGATTTGCTCAAGCGATTTGCGACGCTGGAACGGCTTCGCGAGGTGGCGGAAAGCGAGGAAGCGCGCGCCGAACTCCTCGCCATCGACGGCATCGGCCCTGCGGTCGCCGAGGCACTCGGTGACTTCTTCCACGAGCCGCACAATGTCGCGGTGTGGGAAGACCTGCTCGGCGAAGTCAGCCCGCCGGCTTATGTGGTCGAAACCCGCGAAAGCCCGGTTTCGGGCAAGACCGTGGTGTTCACTGGCAAACTGGAAACCATGAGCCGCGATGAGGCCAAGGCGCAGGCCGAGGCGCTGGGCGCGCGGTCGGCAGGCTCGGTCTCTGTGAAGACCGATCTGGTGGTCGCGGGGCCCGGTGCAGGTTCGAAATTGAAGCAGGCGGAAAAGCTTGGCATTGCGGTGATCGACGAGGCGGCCTGGGCCGAGATCGTCGAGGCAGCGCGTTCGTAGCACTTCTGTCACCTTGCGCTTGCAAGAGACTCCAGAAAAAGGAGACTGATCTGATGAAACCGCTGCTGCTTGTCCATTTGACCCTGGCCGCGCTGCTTGTGCAGCCTGCTGCTGCGTTCGCCCACGAGGCTGCGACCGAAAGCCCCGGCGAGGCGCGCTGGCTTGCCGGCGATCATCACATCCACAGCCGCAACAGCACCGGCTATGATACCAAGCAGACCCCGCCTGCGCCAATCCTGGGGGGTGATGCGATCTATCCAATCGCGATGAACGCACTGATGGCGCGGCATCACGGGCTCGACTGGGTCGTCGCGACCGATCACGGCGGACCGAACCACAGCAAGGTCCACCACGATCATGCCTATCCCGAATTGCTGATGGCGCGAAAGGCAGTGCCCGATCTTGTCCAGTTTTTCGGCATGGAATTCGATACGCCGGGTGCCGATCACAGCAGCATCGTCGTGCCTGCCGGGGCCGATGAGGCAGAGCGGCTGCGCGCGATCGAGAGCACTTACAGCAGCCGCGAGGCCTTCCCGCTCGATCCCGCGCGCAATACCGAGCCCCGGATGCTCGAGGCTTTGCGGGCGATGAAGGCCCAGTCGCCCGCGCCGGTGCTGTTCGCCCATCACCCTTCGCGCTCGGCGAGCGCGCTCGGCGTTTATGGCATGACTGCACCTGCTGAACTGCGCGACTGGAACGACACCGCGCCCGAAGTGGCCATTGGCATGGAAGGCGCGCCGGGGCATCAGGCCGCAGCCGAGATGCGCCCCGGGGTCGGCGCGAATATCTCCAGCAGCGCCCTGGGCAGCAAGCGACCGCGCGGTGCCTATGGCCAATATCCGACCATGGGCGGCTTTGACCAGATGACCGCGCGGCTCGGCGGTTTCTGGGATTCGATGCTCGGCGAGGGTCGGCGCTGGTGGATCACCGCAACGTCGGATTCGCATGTCCACTGGAGCGATGGCGGGATCGATTTCTGGCCGGGCGAGTATTCGAAAACCTATGTCCATGCCCGCAAGGCGCCCGCCGATATCATCGCTGGGCTGCGCGCGGGCCGGGTTTTCGTCGTCACCGGCGATCTCATCGACAGCCTCGATTTCACCGCGCAATCGCCGGTCAGCGGGCAGCAGGCGATGATCGGCGGGGCGCTGGCGGTGAAGCGCGGCGAGCGGGTCAAGCTCTCCATCCGTTTCCGCGATCCGGATTCGCTCAATCATCATGGCCAGAATCCAGCAGTCGCGCGGGTCGATCTGATCGCTGGCCCCGTGATTGGCCGGGTCACTGGCAAGACTGCCAACCGCAGCCTCGACCAGAACCCGGGAACCAGGGTAGTCGCCCGCTTCACGGCCGCCGACTGGCAGGACCGAGGCGGCTTCAAGGAGATCGAGTATGTCCTCGATGCCGGGCGCGGTCCGCAATACATCCGCTTGCGCGGCACCAACACGGCCGAGCTCGAGCCTGCGCCCGATGCCGAAGGGCAATCGGCATGGGACGATCTGTGGTTCTATTCGAACCCGATCTTTCTGGGCGCCCCGCCCGCTGAACGAAGCAAATGACCGGGTAATTCAGGTATCTGGCCGACACTGTCTCGCCATCGCGTTGCATTTGTCATAAAGCAGCGCGACAGGTGCAGGCGGGGGCGTGGCGATGCTGGTTGGGTTTTTTGAGCGGCTGGAGCGCGATCTCGCCGCGCCCATCGAAGTGCGCGGGTTTGGTTCGGGCTGGTTTTCGGGCTTTTTCGCGCTGTTGTTCGCGATTTGCGGCTTCGGCCTGGTGGTGGCGTTGCGCTATCCCGATTGGTTCGCCACGCCCGAATTGCAGGTGGTCAAACAGTGGAGCGGCTTTCGCGCGCTGGTCCACGGCTTTCTGCTTGCCGCCTATGCGCTGGCGCTGCTGAGCCTGCTGCTGCGCCCGAGAAAGGCGTTGGGTGCGACTGCGCTGGTCATCGCGATTGTCGCCGCGCTGATGGGCGGCGCGAATGTTCAGCCGGCGGAAACGCAAAGCTGGGGCATTTTCTTCGGGCTCGATTTCTTCATCGTCAATTTGCTGGCGACTGGCTTCATGTTCGCGCCCATCGAGCGGTTCTGGCCCCACCGTGAGGGCCAGCGCCTGTTCCGCATCGAATGGCGCGAGGACCTGTTCTATTATCTCGTCAGCACGATGATGGTGCAGGGCTTTGCCTTTCTCGCACTCGCCCCGCAGGCCATCGTCAACGCGAACACCAGCAACTGGGACGCGTTGCGCCACTGGGTCGCTGCGCTGCCCTGGGCGGTGCAATTCGTGCTGGCGGTGATCCTTTCGGACTTGTTCCAGTACTGGTATCACCGGCTGTTCCACAAAGTGCCGTTCCTCTGGGGGTTCCACGCGGTCCATCATTCGGCCAAAGCGATGGACTGGCTGGCGGGCGCGCGGATGCATTTCGTCGAGGTCGTGCTGCTGCGTGCGGTCACTTCGCTGCCGCTGTTCACGCTGGGCTTCGCGCCATCGGTGCTGCAGGCCTATATCGGCTTCGTCTATATCTATTCCTCGCTGCTCCACGCCAACCTTGCCGGCGACTTTGACCGGCTGGGGCACTGGATCGCGACCCCGCGTTTCCACCATTGGCACCATGGGCTGGAGGAGGAAGCGGTCGATGTGAACTTCGCGATCCACCTGCCGGTGCTCGACAAGCTGTTCGGCACGTTCTTCCTGCCCAAGCGCCGCTGGCCCGAAAACTATGGCGTGCCCGAGCAAGTGCCGGGCGGTTATTGGGCGCAGGCGAAATATCCGTTTGTCCGGAAGGGTTAGGGGCAAAGTGCATTACAGAAATCCCAATCCCCGCTCAGCCTGAGCTTGTCGAAGGCCCCTCGTTCGCAAGCAGGCGCGGTGTAACAGGCCTGTGCTTCGACAAGCTCAGCATGAGCGGACCGGGGATGGATTAGGTGAACCCGCCCTAGATCGCCTGTCCGGCAGCCCAGCCGCTCGCCCAGGCCCATTGGAAATTGTAGCCGCCGAGCCAGCCGGTGACATCGACCGCCTCGCCGATGGCATAGAGCCCAGGCACGCGGCGAGCCATCATCGTTTGCGAAGAGAGATCGGCGGTGGAGATGCCGCCCGCGGTCACTTCTGCCTTCGCGAAGCCTTCGGTGCCGCTCGGGGTGAATGGCCAGTCCGCCAGCTGTGCCCCGGCGCTGCGCAGGGCCTTGTCGGTCATCACGCCGAGTTCGCCTGACAGAGCCAGCCGGCCCAGCAGCGCGTCGGCCAGCCGCTCGGGGAGGCGCTCGGCCAGTGCCCGGCGCAAGGCGATGCGGGGGCGGGTGCGCTTTTCGGCGAGCAGCCAGTCTGGCGGCGTGTCGGTCAGGAAATTCACCCCAATTGCTGTGCGGTGCTGCCAGTAGGAGCTGATCTGCAACATCGCCGGGCCGGACAGGCCGCGGTGGGTGAACAGTGCGGCCTCGCGAAAGCGCACCTTGTTCCAGCGCACCTCGACATCGGCGGAGACGCCGGCAAGCTCGCTGAACAGCACATCGTCCGCGCCGAGCGTGAACGGCACCAGCGCCGGGCGCGGCTGGACCACCGAGAGGCCGAACTGGCGCGCCATGTCGTAGGCAAACCCGGTCGCACCCATCTTGGGGATCGACGGCCCGCCGGTGGCGAGCACCAGCGCGGAGGCCTGGTGCTGCGCGCCATTGAGGCTCACGCGGAACTGGCCATCGGTTTGGCTAACTGCGCTGGCCGCGTGGCCGAGCGCCAGGGTCACTCCTGCCGCCTGGCATTCGCCCGTCAGCATGTTGACGATCTGGCGGGCGGAACCATCGCAGAACAACTGGCCGAGCGTCTTTTCGTGCCAGGCAATGCCGTGGCGCTCGACCAGCGCGATGAAATCCGCCGGAGTGTAACGCCCCAGCGCCGACTTGGCGAAATGCGGGTTTTCGGAGAGGAAGCGGTCGGCAGCGGTGTGGATGTTCGTGAAATTGCAGCGCCCACCGCCCGAGATCAGGATCTTGGCTCCGGGCGCTTGGCCATGATCGACGAGCAGCACGCGCCGCCCGCGCTGCGCCGCCGTCATCGCGCACATCATTCCGGCAGCGCCCGCGCCCAGCACGATGGCATCGTAGTTCACGCCGAAACGATGCTTTGCGCGACCGCCTCGGCGACCTTGATTCCGTCGATGGCGGCGGAGAGAATGCCGCCGGCATAGCCTGCGCCCTCGCCAGCGGGAAACAGGCGCTGGGTGTTGAGGCTCTGGAAATCAGGCCTGCGCGTAATTCGCACCGGCGAGGAGGTGCGCGTTTCCACGCCGGTCATCACCACGTCGGGATCATCATAACGCGCCAGCTTGCGGCCAAACACTGGCAGCGCCTCGCGCATCGCCTCGATGGCATAATCGGGCAGGCACAGCGCAAGGTCGGTCATGGTCACGCCGGGCTGGTAGCTTGGGGTGACAGCGCCAAGCGCGGTTGAGGCACGCCCGGCCAGGAAATCGCCGACCCTCTGCCCCGGCGCGGCATAGTTGCTGCCGCCTGCCTGATAGGCGAGGGCTTCCCAGTGGCGCTGGAAGGCGATGCCGGCAAGCGGCCCGCCTGGATAATCGCGTGCGGGATCGATGGCCACAACCAGCCCCGAATTGGCGTTGAATTCGGCGCGCGAATACTGGCTCATGCCATTGGTGACGACGTGGCCCGGCTCGGAGGCGGCGGCGACGACGCGCCCGCCGGGGCACATGCAGAAGCTGTAAACCGTGCGGCCACCCGCGCAGTGGTGTGACAGGCTGTAGGCGGCGGGGCCGAGGTCCGTGTGGCCGGCGCAAGCGCCGAAGCGGGCCTTGTCGATCCAGCTTTGCGGATGCTCGATGCGCACGCCTATCGAGAACGGCTTGGCCTCGATATACACGCCGCGCGCATGGAGCATCTCGAATGTCGGGCGCGCGCTGTGGCCGACCGCGAGCACGACATGGTCGGCCTCCAGGAAGCTGCCGTCCGCCAGATGCAGCCCGCGCAGGCGCTGATTGCCATCAGGCAGCCGCTCCAGCTCCAGATCATCGACCCGCGTCTGCCAGCGGTATTCGCCGCCCAGCTCCTCGATCTGGCGGCGCAGGCTTTCGACCATGGTGACGAGGCGGAAAGTGCCGATATGCGGGTGCGCTTCCCACAGGATGTCAGCGGGCGCGCCGGCGGCGACGAACTCCTCAAGCACCTTGCGCCCGAGAAATCGCGGGTCTTTCACCCGGCAATAGAGCTTGCCGTCCGAAAACGTGCCCGCGCCGCCTTCGCCGAACTGGACGTTGGAATCGGGGTTGAGCTGCCCCCCGCGCCACAGACCCCAGGTGTCCTTGGTGCGCTCGCGCACGACCTTGCCGCGATCGAGGATGATCGGGCGGAAGCCCATTTGCGCGAGGATCAGCCCGGCGAACAGGCCGCATGGCCCCGCCCCGATGACGACGGGGCGCGATCCGGACCAGCCTTCAGGCGCGCGGACTGGTGGCCGATAGGTCATGTCGGGGGTCAGCCGCAGGTCGTTGTCGCCTGCCAGCCGCGCCAGCACTTCGGCCTCGTCCGCAAGTTCGACATCCAGCGTATAGACCAGCACGATAGCCCCGCGCCGCCGCGCGTCGTTGCCGCGTTTGAACACGGAGAAACCGCGCAACGACTCGGGTGAAATGCCCAGCCGCGCGCAAATCGCGGGGGCAAGAGCATCGACCTCGTGACCCAGTGGCAGTGATAGTCCCGAAAGCCGCAGCATCAGCGCCTCAATCTAACCCAAATGCATCAACACTACATTTCGTCATTGCGAGCGCAGCGAAGCAATCCAGGGCAGCGCAAACCGCACTGGATTGCTT
>JANPOS010000113.1:0-5383 GCA_031428115.1 Novosphingobium sp.
GGATGGCTTCGCGGCGCTCGCAATGACGAACGATTCTGATTTCAGGCAGCTTGATCTTGCCCAACATGCCCCAATCAGACTTTCCCGCAGCTGCTTTCGCCCGCGAAGACGAGAGCGACGACGCGCAGTTCTATGTGCCCGCGCGGCTCGTCACCCACATCGACGATGCAGCAATCGCGGCGCTGACCGCCCATTACGGCGCGGTTATCCCGCCGGGATCAGTGGTGCTGGACCTGATGTCGAGCTGGGTCAGCCACTTGCCCGAAGACCTGCCGCTCGCTGAAGTGATCGGCCACGGCATGAACAGCGCCGAACTCGCCGCCAATCCCCGGCTCACCAGCCAATTTGTCCAGGACCTCAACCGCGATCCCGCGCTGCTGCTCGAAAACGCCCGCTGCGACGCCGCGCTGTGCTGTGTCAGCGTCCAGTATCTCCAGCGCCCGACCGAAGTCTTCGCCGAAGTGCGCCGCGTGCTGAAGCCCGGCGCGCCGTTCATCGTCTCCTATTCCAACCGCTGTTTCCCGACCAAGGCGGTGGCGATCTGGCGCGGGCTCGACACCCGCGGCCATGCCTCGCTGATCCAACGCTACATGACGCTTGCCGGCTATACGGCCATCGCCGCAGAGGTGCTGGCGAACGGCATGAATGGTGATCCACTGGTTGCGGTGACCGGCCTTGCGTAGCTAGTATCGGCAAAACGGGAGAGACATATGGAAATGCGCAAGCTCGGCACCACCGGGATCGAGACCGCCCCCTTGGTCCTCGGCGGCAACGTGTTCGGCTGGACGGCGGACAAGGCGGCGAGTTTCACCATTCTCGATGCCTTCCTGGATGCCGGTTTCAACGCCATCGACACCGCCGATGTCTATTCGATTTTCGTGCCCGGCCACAAAGGCGGCGAATCGGAAACGGTGATCGGCGAATGGCTGAAGGATCGCGGCGTGCGCGACCGGGTGACCCTCATCACCAAGGGCGGCCTGCCGATGGGCGAGAACCTGAAGGGTTTGAGCCGCGGCTATCTGGCGCGCGCCTGCGAAGCCTCGCTGCGCCGCCTCCAGACCGACCATATCGACATCTACATGTCGCACCGCGCCGATCCCACCGTGCCCATCGAGGAGACGCTTGAGGCCTATCAGGAGCTGATCGATGCAGGGAAAGTGCGCTTTGCCGGAGCCTCAAACTATACTGCCGAGCAACTGGACGAGGCGCTGAAGGCCAGCGGCTTTGGCCGGGCGCGCTACGAAGTGCTCCAGCCGCACTACAACCTCGCCGAGCGCAGCATCTATGAAGGCGCGACTGAAGACCTCTGCGCGAAGCAGAAGCTGGGCGTGATCACCTATTTCTCGCTCGCGGCAGGCTTCCTCACCGGCAAATATCGCAGCAAGGCCGATATCGAGGGCAAGGCGCGGGCCATGTCGGCCGGGGGATACATGAATCCGCGCGGCTTTGCGTTGCTGGATGCCATGGCAGGCGTCGCCAAGCGCCACGGTGCGACGCTGGCGCAAGTCGCGCTCGCCTGGCTGATGGCGCGGCCTTCGGTCACTGCGCCAATCGCCAGCGCCACCAGCCTCGCGCAATTGGAAGATATCCTCAAATCGGCCGCGCTGAAACTGACTGCGCAGGACATGGCCGAACTCGAAACCTGAACTGCAAAAACTCCGACAGGAGAGTGAAAATGGCGAAATACTCAATGGTCGTCCAATCACAGGCCCAGCCGGGCCGCGATGACGATTACAACGCCTGGTATGATGGCCAGCACTTCGCCGACATCTGCGCCATTCCGGGCGTCACCGGCGGGCGCAGGCTGGAGCAGGTGATGACTGTGGCCGGTGAGCCGGGGCTCAAGTATCTGGCGATTTACGACATCGAGACCGACGATATCGGCGGCGTGATCGCTGAAATGGGCCGGCGCGGCGCGGAAGGGCTGATGCCGATTTCCGATGCTCTCGATGCGCCTGCCTCGCAATTGTGGATATACAAAGTGAGCGATGGCTATGCCTGATCTATGATGAACTTGCTGCCAGTCCTTGCCGATGCATCGCAAGTTGTGCTGTTCGACGGGCGGGCAGCGCCGATCCCCGCCTATGTCTATGTCGCCATCGCCGGCACGCTCGCGGCGCTGGCCGGGTGCCTCGTCTGGCGGCTGACGGGCCGCAAGGTCAAATGGTATGTCCCGCTGGTAATCACGCTGATCGGCGTTTTTGCCGGCGCGGTGCCGGTCTGGGATCAACTCAGGGTGCGCCAGCTGGCGGCGAGTGGCGTCGGGCTCAAGGTCACGCGTGGCGCGGTAACCCAGGTCTGGCATATCGCCACCCGCACCCGCGACATGACGACCAATTCGCTGAGCTACAAGACGACTGTCAGCGAGGGCTTCGATGTCGGCGCCGAGCGGTTTTCATGGAAGACGGGCAGCTGCCTTTCGGCCGCCGCGCTGTGCAATCTTGCGGCAAGCAAGCAGCCGATTGTCGAAGGCATGCAGGTCGAAGTGCACTGGTTCGAGGATTCGGCGCAAGGAAACGAACACCGCGTCGTGGTGCTGCGCAAACTCTAATCGCGCCCCAGATAGTCCCGCCTGAAATCCGCCGCGAATGCGGCAAACCGGCCTTCGCCAATTGCGCCGCGCATTCCCGCCATCAGCTGCTGGTAGAAGGCGAGATTGTGCTGGGTCATCAGCATGGCCCCCAGAATCTCGCCTGATTTCACCAGATGGTGCAGGTAGGCGCGGCTATAGCTGGCGCATGTCGGGCATGGGCAGCGTTCGTCCAGCGGGCCTGAGTCCTCCGCAAAACGGGCATTGCGCAAGTTCAGCGCCCCGCCCCAGGTGAAGGCCTGGCCATTGCGGCCCGAGCGGCTGGGCAGCACGCAATCGAACATGTCGACCCCGCGCTCCACCGCGCCAACCAGGTCATCGGGCTTGCCCACGCCCATCAGATAGCGCGGGCGGTCCTCGGGCAGCTGGCCCGTGGCAAAATCGAGCGTGGCGAACATCGCTTCCTGCCCCTCGCCCACCGCCAGCCCGCCGATAGCATAGCCATCAAAGCCGATCGCAGTCAGCGCATCGGCACTTTCGCGCCGCAAGGCCTCGTCGAGCGCGCCTTGCTGGATGCCGAACAGCGCGGCACCTGCGGCATGGCCCTCGCCCGCATCGAAGCCAGCGCGGCTGCGCTGCGCCCAGCGCATCGACATTTCCATCGACCGGGCGATGACATCGCGCGGCTGGTCGGCACGCGGACATTCATCGAAGGCCATGACGATATCACTGCCCAGCAGCCGCTGAATCTCCATCGAACGTTCCGGCGTCAGCATATGCTGCGAGCCATCGAGGTGGCTGGCGAAGGTCACGCCTTCCTCGGTGATCTTGCGCAAGTCCGACAGGCTCATCACCTGATAGCCGCCGCTGTCGGTGAGGATCGGGCGCGGCCAGTTCATGAACTTGTGGAGGCCCCCCAGCCGCGCCACGCGTCCCGCGCCGGGGCGCAGCATCAGGTGATAGGTATTGCCGAGGATGATGTCGGCGCCGGTGGCACGCACCGCCTCGGGCATCATCGCCTTGACCGTCGCGGCCGTGCCCACCGGCATGAAAGCCGGCGTGCGGATTTCGCCGCGCTGCATGGCAATCGTGCCCTGGCGAGCCTTGGCGTCGCGGGCGTGGATGGTGAAAGAAAACCGGGTCATCGCGCCCGCCTATAGGCAAGCTGCGCACAATTGCGAGGGGGCAGGAAATGCGCCACACTCGCTCGCAAACGATAATTCGAGAGGCTGGCCATGAACCATTCCACGATCCGCGACTTCTTCAGCGATCCCGATATTGCGCAGGACCTGCCCGGCTATCTCGCCGATCTGCGCGGAAAATGTCCGGTTTTCCGCGAGCCGCATCAGGACGTGTTCATGGTGACCGGCTATGACGAGGCGCTGCAGGTGTTCCAGCAGCAGGGCGAGATCTTCTCCTCGGCGGTCGCGGTCAATGGCCCGCTGCCGCCGCTGCCTTTTGCGCCGCAAGGCGACGTTGCAGCGCAGCTGGCGGCGCACCGCCACGAAATGCCCTGGACCGACCACCTCGCCACCTTCGATGGCGAAGAGCACGCCGCCCACCGCGCGATCATGGCGCAATTGCTCACCCATTCGCGGCTCAAGGCCAACGAGGACTATGTCGAGGAACTGGTCACCAGCCTGGTCGACGGGTTGATCGACCGGGGCGCCTGTGAGATCACCAGCGACTTTGCCCATGCGCTCTCGACCCTGGTGATTGCCGACCTGCTGGGTGTGCCGATGGCAGACCGGCCCATGCTGCTCCAGGCGATGGGCCCGGACCCGACCCAGCTTGGCGGCGACGAAGGCTTCAAGATCGGGCCAGACCCATTGGTCCATCTGCATGGCCGCTTCCGCGCCTATCTGGAGGAACGCGAAACGAGCCCGCGCGGCGATTTCCTCTCCAGCCTCGCCGCCTCGCGCTACAAGGATGGCAGCAAGCCGCCGCTGGAAGTGCTGACCCGGCTCGCCTGCTTCATGTTCGGCGCCGGGCAGGACACTTCCGCGCGGCTGGTCGCCTTCTGCTTCCGCACGCTGGGCGAGCGCCCCGATGTGCAGGCAAAGCTGCGCAGCGAGCCGCACCGCATCCCCGAATTCATCGAGGAAGTTCTGCGCACCGAGCCGCCGGTCAAGACCATGTCACGCCTCGCGCTGAAGGATGCCGAAGTCGGCGGCGTGGCGATCCCGGCCGGTTCGATCGTCTCGGTATGCAGCGGCGGGGTGAACCGCGATCCGCGCCATTTCGCCGAGCCTGACAGCTTCGACTACGACCGGCCCGGCGTGCGCGACCATATCGCTTTCAGCCGTGGCAGTCACGCCTGCATCGGCGCCCCGCTGGCGCGAATGGAAGTTCGCGTGGCGCTGGAGCGATTTCTGGCTCGGACAGCGGACATCAGGATTTCGGAGGCGCAGCATGGCCCGCCGGGCGCTCGGCGCTACGCTTATGAGCCGACCTACATGCTGCACGGCTTGCAGGCGCTGCATGTCGAATGGGACAAGGCCTAGTGTGGTGAATCTGAAGTTCACACCACTAGAAACTCGTCACCCTGAACTTGTTTCAGGCCCATTTCTCGGCTCGCGCCAAAGCTCTGTGACGCAGGAAAACCACGCCGTTGCGTGTCGGAACTGGATACGGGGAGAGAGGCGCAATGGGTGCTGAATCAAGTTCAGCATGACGAAGAAGTTATAGAACGCACTTCTGGTTCAGGACACAAGGTGTTTAGTCCCGGCCTTTGATGGTGCATTATCCATGCAGGAATGGAAGGATGCACTATGGGACGGATTCTACACGGCAGCGCCCGCACGACAGCGGCGGTCCGTCGAGCGATACAACATAGTCAAGAGAGCCTGAGGG
>JANPOS010000114.1:0-5940 GCA_031428115.1 Novosphingobium sp.
AGCTACACCACGTCCGGGGACACCATCAACGAAACTGCTGCGAAAGCCACCTGAAGTTGCGACCGGCTTCGAACTTGGGCGATTGGGAGCCCGGTTCGATCGCGCACGCAATCGAGGTCTGCCCGGCGCGTTACTGCCAGGTGAGCCGGATAGGGTTCGAGAGTCGCCGTGACTGACCGTCACCCCCGGCGGCGAAGTGAATCGCCCGATCTCGTCGTGATAGGGGTTGAACTTGCGCTCAACGGTCTCGATCAGCCTCTCCGTATCGGCCCAAAGCCCGGTGCGCAGGTAGTGAATATAGACCCTGGATTCGACCAGATCACGATAGGGCGAGGCGCGCGGCGGCACAGCTAACTCCAGCGGGAAAGCGCGAGAACATATAAGGAACGTATGGCGAAGTCAAGAAAATTATCCAAATAGGTTAAATTGAGCAGTTGGCGGCTTTGCAGATTACGTCGCAGGGTCGATACGTTGCTGGCAGCTGCCTTGCATTGACGCCTCACCGCGCTTTGGCTATTATCCCACAATCCGAATAACGGTTCGCTATTTCGAATTTTTGGAGAGGTCCCCTGGAACACACCGGCTATATCGACGGAGCCTTTGTCGCTGGCGAAGGCGCGCGCTTTGTCGTCGAGAACCCTTCGGATGAAACGGTCGTCGCTGAAATCGCCAGCGTGACCGTGGGCCAAGTCGACCAGGCCATCGGTGCCGCGCGCGCCAGTTTCGATTCGGGCACCTGGAGCGGGCTCACCATGAAGCAGCGCGGCGAGGCGATGCGCCGCTATTCCGAGGCGCTGAAGAAACGCGCCGACAAGCTCAAGGAACTGGCGATTACCGAGGCCGGCTGCCCGGTCAATTCCACCGTGATGGGTGCGCAAGTCCACGCGCCGCTGCGCATGACCGATGAAATCATCGACATGTTCTTGGGCCTCCCAGAGTTCGACCAGAACCCGCTGCCGCTGCATGAGCGGGTCAATCCCTGGTTCACCGTGCAGAGCCTGAAGCTCTATCGGCCGCTGGGGGTGGTTTCAGCGATCTCGGCCTACAATGTGCCGTTCTACACCGCCTTCTGGAAGGTGATCCCCGCGCTGATGGCGGGCAATTCGGTGGTGCTGCGGCCCAATCCGCTCACGCCTTTGTCGGCCATGATCTTTGCCGAGGCCGCCGACGAGGCGGGCCTGCCCAAAGGGGTGATGAATGTCGTCCTCGAACAGGGTCTGGATGGCGGCCAGTTGATGACCACCGACCCCCGCGTCGATCTCGTCTCGTTCACCGGCTCATGCGTGGTCGGCGCAAAAGTCGCCGAACAGGCCGCGCCCACCCTGAAACGCCTTGTGCTCGAACTTGGCGGCAAATCGGCGGCGATTTTCCTGCCCGATTCGGCCGAACGCGCCGCAGCGCACGGGCTTCAGGTCTGCACCGCGCATGCCGGGCAAGGCTGCGTGCTGGGCACGCGCGTGTTCGTGCCGCAGGAGCGGAAAGCCGAAGTGCTGGAAGCGATGGCGGCCGCCGTCGCCAATGTGAAAATCGGCGTGGCGAGCGATCCCGCAACCCAGCTTGGCCCGGTGATCAGCGCCGGGCAACGGGCAAGGTGCGAGCATTTCACTGCCGCCGCAGTCGCCGCCGGCGGCCGCGTCGTGGCGGGCGGCAAGCGGCCCGCAGGGCTCGACAAGGGCTTCTTCTATGAGCCGACCATTCTCGACTTGCCAGACAATGCCAACCCCGCCGCGCAGGAGGAAATCTTCGGGCCGGTGGTCGGCGTGATCGGCTACAAGGATCTCGACCATGCGGTTGCCATGGCCAACGATTCCAAGTTCGGCCTTTCCGCCTGGGTGACCGGTGCAGACAAAGTCGCGGCGTTCCAGACCGGGCTGAAAATCCGCTCCGGCGTGGTCAACGTCAACGGCGCAGTGATGAGCAGCTATGCGAGCGGCGGCGGGATCAAGATGAGCGGTCTGGGGCGCGAACGCGGGATTGAAGGCCTGCGCGAGTTCCAGATGGTCACAACGTTTAATTTGGGAGGATGAAGATGCAGGGAATGCTTGAAGGCAAAGTCGCGGTAATCACCGGCGCGGGATCGGGCGTCGGCCGCGCGGCGGTGAAGCTGTGGACCGAACAGGGCGCCAAGGTGATCGCGGCCGACATCAACCTGCCCGAAGCCGAAGAATCGGTTCGCCTCGCCGGAGCGCCGCAGGGCGCGGCCAAAGCCATTGCCTGCAATGTCGCCGATCCTGCGCAGGTCGAAGCCGCTGTACAGCTGGCGGTCGAAACCTATGGGCACCTCGACGTGATCTACAACAACGCCGGCATCACCGTCTCCTCGCGCCCCGGCGGCGGCGGACTGCGCCCGCTGGTCGACCTGCCCGACGACGAGATGCGCCGGGTCCAGGATGTCAACATCAATGGCGTGATTTACGGCGCTCAGGCGGCAATCCGTCAGTTCACCAAACAGGGCACCGGCGGCGCCATCGTCAACACCGCCTCCGTATCCGGTCTGATTGGTTATGGCGGGGTGCTCTATGGCACGACCAAGGCAGCGGTTGTCGGCATGACCCGGACGCTGGCCATCGAAGTTGCAGAGCACGGTATCCGGGTCAATTCGGTCTGCCCGGCGGGTATGCTGACCAATTACGGCGACCTGTCGCCAGATTCGCCGCACAAGGACATGATCCTCGCCAGCATGGGCAAGATGCACCCGCTGGGCAAAGCCATCGATCCGGCGGACACGGCGGGCGCGGCGATGTTCCTCGCCAGCGATCTTGCATCGAACATCACCGGCGTGAACCTGCCGGTCGACGGCGGCTTGACTGCCGGCCGCAAGGTTGGAGGATAAGACCATGGCCACTTGCCCGATGAGCGCCACGAATTCCAACGCGCTCGCCTCGCTGATGTCGGACAATCCGCGCTATGCCGAGATGTTCGACGTCAACACCCAGACCGCCAACACCGGGATCGATCTGGATACCGACTATACCGAGGCGATGAACCTGCTGCGGGACAAGGCAGCGGTGCAGCATGGCAGCTTGCGCAAGCTGCTGAATGTGGAGGAGCAGGAATTTTCGCCGATCAAGCGCGAGCGGATGACGTTCTTCTCCTACCGGGCCTGCGAGATCGGTTTCCGCGAAAACCTGATCTTCTCATCCGAAGGCTACAAGGAAAGCCCTGGAGTTGCCTCGATCGGGACCAATATCCTCGCGATGGTCGGCAAGGAGCACAAGCGGCTGCGCTCGGCTGCCCAGCCGCTGTTCAAGCGCCCAAAGGTGCTCGACTGGTGGAACAAGCGCTGGGTTCAAGAGACCGCCGACGCGCTGCTCGACCGGTTGCTGGGCGAAGACGCGGTCGATCTCAATTTCGAGCTGTGCGCGCGTATGCCGATGGCGACGATCACCCGCGCGATGGGGCTTGAAGGCGAGAACGTGCTCGAATTCCGCTACCAGCTTGATCGCGGCACGTTCGGCGCCCACAAATTGAAGCCCGAGGAAAGCGCCGAGGCACGCGCCTGGGTCGATGGCACGTTGCGCGAGCTGATCGCCGAAAACACCCGTGAGCGCGGCGACAACCTGATCGCCGGACTGATCGACAGCGAGATCACCCACGAGGACGGCAGCAAGCGCCCGCTCACCGAGGAGGAAATCTTCGGTTATGCCAAGCTGACCATCTTCGCCGGCGGCGGCACCACCTGGCGGCAGATGGGCATCACCATCGACGCGCTGATGAACCATTACCATTTCTGGGAAGACTGCGTGAAGGACCGCTCGCTGCTTGACCAGGCAGTCGAGGAAGGGCTGCGCTGGCGCGCGACCGATCCGGTGTTCCCGCGGCTGTGCACCGAGGATACCGAGGTCGAAGGCGTGATGGTGCCTGCGGGCGTGCGTGTCGACATGTGCCTGGGCGCGGCGAACCATGATCCGGAGAAGTTCAAGAACCCGGAGAAGTACGACATCTACCGCGACAAGAGCCACCAGATGGGCTTCGGCTTCGGCCCGCACCGGTGCCTTGGCATCGAAGTCGCGCGCCAGGAAATGATCGTCGCGATTTCGGGCCTGATGGACCGCTTTCCCAAAATGCGGCTCGATCCCGACAAGCCGAAGCCACGCTATCGGGGACTCGATCACCGGGGCATGGATGCGGTCACCGTCAGGCTGAAGGGATAGAAAGATGAGCGAAACACCGCGCCAATCGGACATCGGCACCGATATCACCCTGATCGGCGACGAGCATGTCCGCGTCTATCAGGAAACCAATGGCGAAACCGGCTACATCTGGAACGGGGTGACCGCACTGCTGTTCACCTACACCGGACGCAAGTCGGGCGAAAAGCGCACCCGGGCGATCATCTGCACCAAGATCGGCGACAGCTATGCGATCATCGCCAGCAAGGGCGGCGCGCCGAACCACCCCTTGTGGTATCTCTCGCTGCTGGAAAACCCCAATGTCGATGTCCAAGTCAAGGCCGACAAGTTCAAGGCCGTCGCCCGCACCGCGCAAGGCCCCGAGCGCGAAGCGATCTGGGCCGAAGCGGTCAAGCACTGGCCCAATTTCGACGTTTACCAATCGCGCACCGAACGGCCGATCCCGGTGGTGGTGCTCGATCCGGTGAAGGATTGAACGACAGCGCGGTTGACAAGGCACGGCTCCGGGCGACAGTGGCGGACTATGGCATCAGCAACCGTCCCCCCGCCGCTCCGCAGCACCGCAAATCCGGCTCCGCAACGCGCGACCAATTCCGTTCGCCGCACCATGTCGATCGATGTGAGCTGGCCTGACGGGGAGACCGGCGGACGCCTGTTCGTCGGGCGTTGCCGCGACTATCGCACGCCCATCGGCGGCGGCGAAGGGCGCGTGCTTGACGAGGCGGAGTTCAAGGCGCGGCTGGCTGAAGACAAGACCATTACCTCGATCAGCGCCACACCTGCGCCTGACAAGATCGACAGTCTGGTCGGCGTGCGCGGCGGCAATCATTTGCGGCTGTTCATCAAGGAAACCATGCCCGAGCTGATCGCCGAAGGCGCGCCAATCTACCTGCCGCTTGACGACATATCTGGAACATCGCTGGTCTCCGCCTCGGCCTGGTCACATTGGGAAGAAGACTGGGTCGATCGCATGCGCAGCAAGTTCAAGCCCGAGGAATTCGAAAAGATGATGGCGGAGCGGGTCAATGTCTGCTGGGGGCTGGCTGAAGGCAACAGCGGCGTCACCGGCGGCGGCACGCACAAGGATGTCGGCGGAGCTGAAGCTGGCGATGTCCGCAATCCTGACGATCCGCAAGGCTGGCACGAGCTTTATGACGTCGACGGCCCGAGCTTCCGGCGCGCGCGCCGCATCGAAGTCCAGCGCGACGACAAGGTCGGGCTGATCCGCATCGAGGCCGCCTTTCAGGACAGCGTCAGGCGCAAGTCGGGCGGGCGCGGGGCGATCCACGAATACAACATTTCCGCCACCGCCGATCTCGCCACTGGCAGGTTGCTGACACTGGTGCCGGAACCGCGCATCCTGCCATTCGGCGAATGCCCCGGCGCGGTGGCCAACACCCAGCGACTGGTCGGCCGCTCGCTGCATGAGATCCGCGAAGCCGTTCTCGAACAATTGCGCGGGCCCCAAGGCTGCACCCACCTTAACGATGCGCTGCGCGCGATGGCCGAAGTGCCGAAACTGGCAGGTTATCTGGCGGCATAATTCCTCCCCGGCACGGGGAGGGGGACCAGCGCAGCTGGTGGAGGGGCACCCCCTCCATAGCGCAGTGCCTCGACCTTTCGCCAAGCCGCCTGGGCCCCACCACCCACCAGCGGCTGGTCCCCCACCCCCCCGGGGGGGGATTTAAAACCTCCCCCGTGGGGGTGGGGCCACTCCGGCAGGTGGGGGGGGGGCCACAGGCGGCTTGGCGAAAGGTCGAGGCACTGCGCTATGGAGGGGGTGCCCCTCCACCAGCTGCGCTGGTCC
>JANPOS010000115.1:0-9492 GCA_031428115.1 Novosphingobium sp.
GGCGCCCAGCGACATGATCTGTTCCCGGGTTGCCGAGCGCACGTCGGTTGCCGAGACCTGCGCGCCCAGCCGCCGTGCGGTGGCAATGGCCTGGAGACCGGCAACGCCCACGCCCATGACAAAAACCCTGGCGGCGCTGACCGTGCCTGCCGCGGTCATCATCATCGGGAAGGCCCGGCCGAACAGGTTGGCGGCGGCGATCACGGCCTTGTAGCCCGCGAGGTTCGACTGCGAGGACAGCACGTCCATCGATTGCGCGCGGGTGATGCGCGGCATCCATTCCATCGCCATCGCCTCGAGCCCGGCCTTGGCATATTGCTCGATGCGGCGGCGCTGGCTGAACGGATCGAGCATCCCGACCACCCAGCCGCCGACCGCCATGCCCTCAAGCAGATCGGGATCGGGCCCCTGCACGCACAGCGCGATGCCGGCGCCCATCACCGCGAAATCCGCCGCGCCGACCAGCGCCCCAGCTGCGGTATAATCGGCGTCGCTGATCGAGGCGCCAAGCCCCGCGCCCTGCTCTACCGCAACCTTGGCGCCCAGCTTGGCGAACTTGCGCACCATGTCCGGCGTAACCGCAACACGCGTTTCGCCGTTCGCCCGTTCCTTGAGAACGGCGATCCGCAAGCTGTCCGACATGCCTGCTCAGGCGATCAGGATGACGACGAGGGCCGTGATCAGCACAGCTACGATGCTGCCCCATTTGAGCATGCCCAGGAAGCCCGAATAGGTCGATTCCGCCGATTTCATGTCGTTGCCCGAAGCCATGTTGCAATCCCCTGGGGAGTGAATGAGGTGAAAGGTTCAACTGTCCTCTATCCGTTGCGGCTGCGCGGCTCAAGGGGGGTGCCCAGGGAATTCACGCCAAACAAGTGCGCTTAATCGGCTCTTTACCCGCGCCCGCTATGAGCAGGGCAGCACTTTCGCTTCGGCAAGCTGCAATTGGGGACAAAATGGCGGAGATCGAGCAGCGCCTGCTCATGTTGATTGATGATGAGCCGGCGCAATGCCGGCTGATCACCGCGCTCGCCGCGCGTGAAGGCTGGCGCACGCTTGTCGTTGCCGATTCCGAAACCGCCATCGCCATGCTCGGCACCCGCCAGGGCATGCAGTTGGGCGCGATCATCCTCGATCAATGGGTGCCAGGCGACGATGCCTCGACGCTGATTGCCGAGCTCAAATCCCGCCGTCCCGCGCTGCCGATCCTGATGCTGACCACCAGCGCTTCGCCGCTGCTGGCCGTGGAAGCCATGCGCGCCGGGGCGACCGACTATCTGGTCAAGCCGGTTGCGCCCGACCGGCTGATGCAGGCCTTGCGCGCCGCCACCACCCGCGAAGCGCCGCGTGACGAGCTGGCCCCGCTAACCGAAAAGATCACCGCCAATCTCGATTTCGACGCGATGATCGGTGCCGCGCCCACTTTCCGCGCCACGCTGGCGCTCGCCGCCAAGGCCGCGCGCGGGCATGGCCCGGTGCTGATCGAAGGCGAAAGCGGCAGCGGCAAGGAAATGCTGGTGCGCGCGATGCACGCCGCAAGCCCGCGCACCCGGATGCCGCTGCGCATCATCAATGTCGGCGCGATGCCGGCGAATTCGACTGAATCGGTGCTGTTCGGCCATGAAAAAGGCGCTTTCCCCGGCGCGTTCGACCGGCAGATCGGCGCGATCCAGCATTGCGACGGCGGCACGCTCGCCATCGACGAGATCGACCGCCTGCCGCTGCCGGTGCAGGAACGCCTCGCCGAATCGCTGGCCCGCGGCGATGTCCGCCCGATCGGCGCGCGCCACAGCTTCAGGATCGACACTCGCCTGATCGCCGCAAGCGACCTGCCATTGAAGGAACTGGTCGAAGCCGGCCTGTTCCTGCCGGCGCTGTATGATGCGATCTCGGGCATTTCGGTCATCGTGCCGGCGCTGCGCGCGCGGCTGGGCGATATCCCGGCGCTCGCCCGCCATTTCCTCGCCCGCATCGGCGAGCAGCCGGGCCTGCGCCCGCTCGGCATCACCGATGGCGCACTGGCGCTGCTCAGCGCCTATGACTGGCCGGGCAATGTCCGCCAGCTCCAGGCCGTGCTGTTCCGCGCCGCCGTGTTCTGCGACGGCGATGCGCTGACCGCAGACGATTTCCCGCAGCTGTCCAACATGCTGGGCGGCCCCGATGCGCCTGCCGGGCAAATCATCCAGGAAGGCGTGGGCGTGATGCTCTACACCGCCGACGGCAACTTGCGCCCGCTCGAAGAGATCGAGGCCGACGTGATCCGGCTCGCCATCGGCCATTACCGTGGCCGCATGACTGAAGTCGCCCGGCGGCTGGGGATCGGCCGCTCGACGCTTTATCGCAAGCTGGGCGAGCTGGGCCTTGGAGATGCGGCCTAGTAGCTGCTAGCCTCTCTGCAACAGGAGAGGACCATGACCGAAACCGAACGTCTCGCCGCGATCGAGGCAATCCGCGATCTCAAGGCAAGATACTGGCGCGGGGTCGATACCGGCGACGGCGCGCTGGTCCGTTCAATCCTCGCCGAAGACTGCGAGCTCGATTTTCGCGGTTGCTGCACCGATCCCACCAGCGGGGTCGATTTCCTGCCCGAAATGAATGTGGTGATGCGGGGCCGCGACAGTTGGCAGGCGCAGGCGCTGGAGGGCTATGTCACCTCGCATCAGGGCCATCAGGCCGAAATCGACGTGACCGGTCCTGGCAGCGCGGCGGCGATCTGGGCGTTTACCGACCGGTTTTTCTATCCGCCGGGCATGAAATATCGCCGCTTCACCGGCTACGGCTATTACCACGAGACCTATTGCATGGAGGGCGGCAAGTGGTTGCTCAAGACAACCCGGATCACCCGGCTTTGGGTCGAAACACACCAAGGAGAGAATTAATGCCGAGCCCGACCGAAACCGTCATGACCTTCCTCGCCATGCTCGAAGAGCCGCATGGCTTCACCAAGGCCGTGCGCGCCTACTTCACCGAGACGACCAACTATCTCAACGTCGGCATGTCGGACACCACCGGGATCGACCAGACCCTCGCTTTCGTCCAGGGCTTCGAGACCAGCACCGGCTCCAGCTCGATGCGCGCGGACATGCTGGCGATTGCAGAAGTGGGCAACAAGGTGCTGACCGAGCGCATCGACCACTTGCTCGGGCCAGATGGAAAGGCCGTCATGTCGCTTGCGGTGATGGGCGTGTTCGAGGTTGCCGATGGCAAGATCACTGGCTGGCGTGACTATTTCGACACTGCCGGGATCGCCGCTGCTGCTGCGCAGAAGCACTGACCTACAGCCCGAGCCGCGCCTCCCAGTCATCCGGCAAGGCAATCTTTTTCGCCACCGGGAAGCCCAGATAGCCGTTGTGGGCGAAAGCCTGGGCATTGGTGCGCAAGGGATCGCCCGAGACCAGCACCATGAAATCGAGCGGATCGACGACAATCGGCACCATCCGGTTCGGATCATCGCTCTCCGCGAAGTCCTTCGACAGCTTGCCGATATTGTATTGGTGCTTGAGCGAGACGATCTTGAACTCGGTCCACCTCTCGGCAAATTCCTCTGCCCGCCAGGCCGGCATCCGGGCGTGGTCATAGAGGTATTGCTTGACGTCGCGCTTGCTCCAGCCCGCCTTGGCGATAGTCTCGGCCAGGATTGGCGAGAGCACCAGCACCGGGCGCAGCGTGCCGTGGGTCAGCCCGCCGGTGGTGAAGGCGATCTCCCAGCCGGTTTCCTTGGCGACCCCGTCAGCAAGGTAAGGCATCATCCGCTCCGGCGTCGCGCCAGTGACCGATGGCATGACATCGCCGCCGGTCAGCCGGGTGATGGTGACGGTGTTGTCGCCGGTCTTGAAGCCCATGTCCTCGGCATTCGACGGCCAGCCGATCCGGGCCAGCGCGTCCTCGTTTTCGGCGAGCACGACGCGGAAGGTGTTGCCGAACGTGCCCTTGTCGGTCTTGTGCGGCAGGAAACCGGCCATGTTGCGCAAGGCCAGCCGCCAGAAGCGCCCGACGCTGGTGTTGGCCTGGAAGCCGTCGCGCAGCACGCCCTGTTCGTAATTGAATTTCAGCTGCTTGATGATCGGCCCGTTGAGGATGATCTGGGTTTCGGCGCCCGGCGTGTTGCCAGAATGCTCGACGCCATAGACCGGATCGCACATCGCCTCGGCCAGCGCGACCAGCACGGGCATGTATTCCGGCCGGCAGCCCGCCATCACCCCGTTCACCGCCGTCGCCCAGACCGTCACCGCGCGGCTGGCGGGCAGGACGATGCCCAGCGTTTCCTCGGGCTTGCGCGGCGTGAAGCTGAGGAACTTCTCGATCTTCTCCAGCGTCGGCGGGACAATCGGCAGGCCGTCGCTCCATTCTCGGCTCAGGAAATAGTCGTTGACGTCCTCGAAGCTGCCGGTGAAGACGATGTCGCGTTCGGCAGGCTCGGGATCGAAAGTGATTTCCGCAGGCGGGACTAGCAGGTTTTCGATCACCTCGCGCGCGGTGACTTCAGCGGCGAAGCGGCGGATTTCTTCAGACGACTGCGCGCCGGGGTGGCCAACAATCGTCGCCACCGGCATATTGGGCATACCCAGGCCCACTGAGGTGGCCGCAGCCTGCCCCAGAAACCCCTCGCAAACCAGCGAGGAGGTCGGAAATCCAGCTCTTTCGCAAATCTCGCTGGCCCGCAACACGGCGGGTGTGCAAGAACCTCAGCAGGCCATACAACTTATGGCTGCATCGACGCCCAGTTGCTTGAACCGCTGCGGCAGCGAGGCGAGAATTTCCTTCTCGTTGACCCCGTGGGTCGAGCCGAACTCGCGCCAGGAGACCCATTGGACTTCCGGATAGGTCTCGGCGATTTTGGCTTCCAGTGCCTCGAATACTTCGTCGCCGGCAAACAGATAGTCCCACAGCTGGGCGACCCGCTTGCCGTTCAGCGTATCGAGCCGACGCGCCAGCGGGCGCACTTTCAGCCGCCGCTCGCCGCATGGCCAGACGACCGGATAGTCGCCAGGTTTACTTGCCATTTGACAACTCTCCATCATGACCCATCCAAACCCGTCTATCCTGAGCTTGTCGAAGGACTGCTCTTTCTTCGTGCCTCGCGCACGACATCAAGAACAAGAACAGCCCTTCGACAAGCTCAGGGTAAACGGGGGATGGAGAAAATTCATCTCTTTAGCAGCAATGTGTGCGCCGCTTCCGCCGCACCAATGCCTTCTGCCATCGCCTGCACGGCCTGGCCACCGTAATCCGCCCTGACCGCGCCAACCGCGATAATCCGCGGAGCGCCGGAAAGCGCATGGCCGCTGGCGCTGCGCATGGCGGCGGGCAGGAAGGCAGTGTTGGGCTCAACGCCGATGAACGGGAACACCCCGGCCAGCTCCAGCCGGCTTGCCGCGCCCGAAGAAACATTGCGCAAGGCAATCCCGGCAACTTTGCTCTCGCCTTCAATCGCGGTCACTTCGCTGTCCCAGTGGAACACGACATTGTCGCGGCTACCCAGCCGGTCGATATATTCGCGCTTGGCCTTCAGCGGGCTGCGGCAAATGAGGTGAACCTTGGAGCTCATCCGCGCCAGCACCAGCGCCTCGTGCACTGCCGCATCGCCGCCGCCGATCACGGCAACTTCCATTCCGCGATAGAAGCCGCCGTCGCAGCTGGCGCAGCGCGAGACGCCGCGCCCGGTGAACTGCTCCTCGCCCGGCACTCCGAGTTTGCGTAAACTCGCACCCGAGGCGACGATCACCACTTCGGGATAGTGCTCAGCCCCTTCCCAATCGGTCAGCACAAGCCGCGCGCCCGCCTCCAGCTTGTCGACCTGCGCTTCGACCACGCGCACGCCGACTTTCTGCGCTTCTTCAAGCATCGGGATGGCGAGGTCTTGCCCTGAAAAATTGCCGGGGATCGGCAAGCCATCGACATGATCGACCGTTGCCACTTGCCCGCCCCACAGCCCGCTGCCCTCGAACAGCGTCACCAGCCGGCCCAGCCGCGCGGCGTGGCGCGCGGCCGCAAGGCCCGCGAGGCCCCCGCCGATCACTGCCACTTCGCACAGGTTCTTCAGTGGTCTTGCCATGGCGCTGCCCTGAAACGCCTGCGCCGACCGGTCAAGTGGCTTGCGCAGCAAACAGGCCAATGCAAAAGGCGCGCATGGCCCAATACGAAACCCGCCTCACCGCGCTTTCCCATGGCGGCGGCTGCGGCTGCAAGCTCTCGCCGGCGATGCTGCGCGAATTGCTCGCCGGCGTGCCCGCGCAGGCAAATTTCCCGGACCTGCTGGTCGGCACAGAGACCGGCGACGACGCGGCGGTCTTCCGCATCGCGCCCGATCAGGCCGTGGTCTCGACCACCGATTTCTTCATGCCGATTATCGACGATCCCTATGACTTTGGCCGGATCGCGGCAGCCAATGCGCTTTCGGATGTCTATGCGATGGGCGGACGGCCGATCATGGCCTTGGCGATCCTGGGTATGCCGCTCGGCAAGATCGCGCCTGAGACCGTCTCGGCTATTCTCGCTGGCGGCGCGTCGATCTGCGCCGAGGCGGGCATCCCGGTGGGCGGCGGCCATTCGATCGACGCGCCAGAGCCGATCTATGGCCTCGCGGTGACGGGCCTCGTCCACCCGGACCGGATCATGCGCAATTCGGGCGCGCGGGCAGGCGACGCGCTGATCCTGACCAAGCCGCTGGGGGTGGGCATGTTAAGCGCGGCGCTGAAAGGCGGCAGGCTCAATCCGGCGGCGCACCAGGCAGCCTATGCGGCGCTGGTGGCCTCGGCGACCCAGCTCAACAAAGTCGGGGCCGATCTTGCCGGAATTGATGGCGTCCACGCGATAACCGATGTCACCGGCTTCGGCCTGCTGGGCCATGGTCTGGAAATGTGCCGGGGTTCGGGGCTTGGCGCGCAGGTATCATTCGATGCACTGCCGTTCCTGGATGGCGTGACTGATATGGCGCGCGGTGGCATCCGCACCGGCGCATCAGCGCGCAACTGGGATAGCTATGGCGAAGAAGTCGATCTCGGGGGGAACCTCGCCGAATGGCAGCGTGACTTGCTCACCGATCCGCAGACCAGCGGCGGCCTGCTGGTGGCGGTTTCGCAAGCAGCGTTGAGCCAGGCGCTCGATTGCATCGGTGAGGCTGGCTTTGGCGCTGCGGCAGTGATCGGAAAAATGGTGGCGGGGAAGTCACGAATAGGCGTGGTCTAGCGCGCTATTCCATCGCCTTCCGGCGCAACCTTGCCTCGGCCTGCGCATCGGCCAGCAACGCGCGCATCCGCATCAGCACCACCCCGCCGAAGATCAGCGAAAAACCCAAGGTCGCCGCCAGCAGCGGCCAGAGAAACACCGGGTCAATCGCCGACTTGCCCATCGCCAGGCTGGGCGGCTGGTGCAGGCTGTTCCACCACAGCACCGAATAGTGAATCACCGGAATGTTGACCGCACCGACCAGCCCGAAAATCGCCGCGATCCTGCCCTGCCCGTTGCGGCTGGCGGCATCGGCGAGCGCCATATAGCCAAGATAGAGGAACAGCAGCACCAGCATTGAGGTCAGCCGCCCGTCCCATTCCCACCAGGTGCCCCAGGCCGGGCGGCCCCAGATCGAGCCGGTGGCAAGGCACAGCGCGGAAAACACCGCGCCCGGCAAGGCAGCAGCGCGCGCGGCGATGCCGGCCAGCGGATGGCGCCAGACCAGTTCGGCAAAACTCGCGCCCGCAATGGCCATCCAGCCAGCCATGCCGAGCCACGCGGCGGGAACATGAATGAACAGGATGCGGACCGTCTCGCCCTGCAGGCGATCGGGCGGAACCTGCCAAAGCCCTTGCGCCAGCGCCATGCCGGTCAGCACCAGCCCAGTGAGCAGCAGTGCAGGCGTCAGCCAGCGGGCAATGCGCAAAAACCGCGCGGGATTGGCGAAACCATGCATTGGAGGGCTATTGCCGCATCAGCGCCCGCCCGGCAACCGCATCGAGCATGGCGGAAAGCCGCGCATCGCGGGCCTCGGGCGCGGTAGCAAAAGCGGCAGCCAGCGCGTGGTCAATCGGGCTGGCCTCGCGGACCGGCGGCAGCAGCGCAGCGAGCTCGCGTAAAGCGGACCGCGCACGCTCGGCATTGCCCTTCATTACCGCGAAAACTTCCGCAGCCTCGACGCCTGCTTCTTCTTCGCGCCAGCAATCGTAGTCGGTGACCATGGCGAGCAGCGCATAGGGCAGCTCCGCCTCGCGGGCGAGGCGCGCTTCGGGCATTGCGGTCATGCCGATGACATGCGCGCCCCATTGCCGGTAAAGCGCACTTTCGGCGCGGGTGGAGAACTGGGGGCCTTCGATGGCGATGTAAGTGCCGCCTTGGTGGACCGTGGCTCCAGCCGCCGTGGCTGCTTGCGCGGCAAGCCCGGCCAGCCGGGGGCAGACCGGATCGGCGAGGCTGACGTGGGCGACCAGGCCGGTGGTGAAAAAACTCGCCGGGCGGCCGACGGTGCGGTCGATGAACTGGTCCACCGCGACGAATTGTCCCGGCGCCAGCTCCTCCTGCAGCGAGCCCACGGCAGACAGCGCCAGCAGGTCGGTCACTCCGCAGCGTTTGAACACGTCAATATTGGCGCGAAAGTTGACCTCGCCCGGCGGGATCCGGTGCCCCGCCCCGTGGCGCGCCATGAAAGTGAAGCGCACGCCGCCCAGCGATCCGGTGGTGACCGGCCCGGACGGCGCGCCGAACGGGCTGGAAACCTCGATCTCCTGCGCGTCTTCCAGCGCAACGCCTTCGGCCAGCCCCGATCCGCCGATCACGCCGATGTGCCAGGCGCCCGGTTCAGTCCCGCCGCGCAAGGATGCCTGCCATGATGATGTCAACGGTGTGCTCCCGATAGCGGTCGCGCAGTTCCTCGGTCAGCGTATCCTGATCGAAGCAATGCCGCAGCACCAGCCGCGCGGAGAAGAAGCGGTCGACCGCGCCGGTGACGGTGAAATAGAACAATTGCGGGTCGATCGGGCGGAACACGCCGGCCCTTATCCCGTCGCCGATCAGCTGTTCATAGGCGCGGTAGAGCGGCGAGAGATAGCAATCGGCAATCCGCCGCGCTTCGGCCTCGTCGCTCTCTCCGACCAGCCGCATGGTCAGCCGGTTGAGATAGGGCACGGCATAGAAAGTATCGACCACTTTGGAGATATGCCGCCGCAGCTTGGCCTCCGGGTCCCAGCCGTCCCTGGCCACCAGCGCATCGACGCTGCTGACAATCGCCTGCCAGTCGCGGTCAAGCAGCGCCTTCAGCAGCCCCGCCTTGTTGCCGAAATAATACTTCACCAGCGCCGAATTGAGCCCCGAACGCAAGCTCAGCTCGGACAGCGAGATGTCCACCACATCGCCCTCGCGCATGATCGCGCTGGCGGTGTCGAGCAGCTGCGCCCGCGCTCCGGGAAGTGTGCCAAGATCGGCTTCGGCCATGGCGTTTCCCCCAACTACCTCGTCATTGCGAGCGCAGCGAAGCAAGCCAGGGCAGCGCAAACCGCCCTGGCT
>JANPOS010000116.1:0-69463 GCA_031428115.1 Novosphingobium sp.
TTCGTTAAATGCGACCCTGCGTGAAGAAGGAAGCTTCAGGCGAAAACGGCGACCGTAAGTCCGGGCTGGCCATGCGTTGAAACGCGGGCCTCACGCTGCCGGGACTGCGGCGGGACAAGACCCGCGCGCCGATTGCTGGGAGGCGAATTAGGGTGCATTGCAGCAAAAAGCAAGTAAATTGCGCGGGCCGGTCACTTTCTGCCCAATTGCCCGGCCCAGCCTGCATCGGCTCGCCGCACGAAGCGCCCGAACCGGCCACTTCTGACCCCGCTCGTTCATCTGCCAGCAAGGTTCATCTGGAATGGCACAGGCCGCACGAACAGTTTTAAGGAGTATCGAGATGCGCATTGTTGCCAACCGGCCCGGAGCGATGATCCTGCTCGCCGCGATTGCCCTGCCAGCCGCGTCCCTATCCGCACAGCCGCAGGAGCCCAACATCGTCGTCACCGGCGAGCCGCTGCCCGATCTGTCGGCGCTGACCGCCGGCCCTCAAATCAAGGGCGTGATCACCGGGCGGAGCGGCGACAAGATGAAAGTCACCGCTGAAGACGGCACCCAGACGCTGATCTACCTCAACGAGGCCACCCGCGTGCGCGGCGGCGGCGGCCTGTTCGGCGGCGGGCGCGGCAACCTGACCATAAGCTCGCTGCTCAACGGCATGCCGGTCACCGTGAAAACCCTGCAATCGGGCTCGCTGCTGGTCGCGAATCAAGTCAGCTTCAAGAAGAGCGACTTGCGCACCGCAATGATGATCCGCAACGCCACCGACCAGCGCTTCACCGAACAGGCCGCCGCGACCGAAGCCTTGCGCGGCCGCATGGCCGACATCGACAAATACAATGTCCGGGGCACCACCAATGTCTATTTCGACACCGGCCGGTGGGTGCTATCGCCCAGTGCCCGCGCCGATCTCTGCGCCGCAGCCACCCAGGCCGAGGCGACAGACAACGCGCTGATGCTGGTCGTCGGCTACACCGATTCGGTCGGCAGCGAGGAATTTAACCAGACGCTCAGCGAGCGCCGTGCCAGCAGCGTGATCAACCACCTCCAGCAGAATTGCCGCTGGAAACCTTATCGCATGTTAACCCCCACCGGCATGGCCGAGAGCGACCCGCTGGCGGATAACATGACGCCGCAGGGCCGGGCGCAGAACCGGCGGGTTTCGGTGAATGTGCTGGTGAGCAAGGGGCTGGATGGGATGTGAGGGGGGCAGGATTGCTGTCCGAGGACTCAATCCGGCGGGCTTGATGTGAAGGTCTGCTTGCAGCAATTTTTTGATCGTTCGAAGCCAAGTCTGTTACCGCCGAAAGCGGATGTTCGTTCAGCTCGCTCATTTGCGCTGAAGTTTATGCTCGCGTTGTGGGATTCATTTGTGCGAGTGAAAGCAAATGCCAGTGGTGAAGCCTTCCATCCTGCAATGGGCGCGCGAAAGCGCGGGGCTTTCGCTTGTGGACGCGGCATCCAAGGTGGGCATCAATGCGGCCCGTGGCATATCGGGTGCAGATCGGTTGCTCGCCCTTGAAACCGAAGAAGGAGAGTTGTCGCGACCGGTCATGCTGAAGATGGCGAAGATTTATCGCCGTCCGCTCGTTTCATTTTACCTGGATGAGCCTCCGGCTCGCGGTGACCGCGGCGAAGATTTCCGAACACTGCCAGACCGTCGCACCGTTGGCGAACCGCTTGTAGACGCGCTGGTTCGCGACATTCGATCCCGACAGGCTGTCGTGCGCGCCGTGCAGGTTGAAGAGGAGGACGCTGGTCCGCTCCCGTTTATCGGTTCAATGACGCGAGATGACGGAGTCGGCCCGGTACTTGCATCAATCCGGCAGGTGCTGGGCTTCGACCTAGCGGCATTCCGTGCGCAGGGATCAGCAGATGCTGGCTTCGCACTGTTGCGCAGCCAGGTTGAAGCTGCGGGAGTCTATGTGCTGCTCATGGGCAATCTCGGAAGCCACCATTCGGCAATCGACGTCGATGCGTTCAGGGGATTTGCTCTTGCCGATCCGATCACGCCGTTTGTCGTGATCAATGACCAAGACGCCAAGACGGCTTGGTCCTTCACATTGCTGCATGAGGTCGCCCATCTCTGGATTGGGGCAACCGGCGTGAGCGGAGGGCATTCTGACGGTGCAGTCGAACAGTTCTGCAACGACATCGCCAGTTCGTTCCTGCTCCCGCAACGCGAACTCAATCTGCTTCCCATCACACGCACGACTAACCAAGCCGATGCTGCAAGACTAATAACCGAGTTTGCCGAAGAGCGTTTGGTAAGCCGCTCTCTGGTCGCATACCGGCTGTTCCGTGCGGACAAGATTGGCGAGCCTGCGTGGCGGGCGTTGACCGATACGTTCCGCACTCAATGGATACAGAGCCGCGCTGCTCAACGAGAACGCGCGCGGGGAATGGACGGCGGTCCCAACTACTACATTGTACGCCGCCACCGTCTCGGTGCAGCGCTTTTGAATTTCGTAGCCCGAAACATGAGCGAAGGAGTGCTCACGCCCACTCGCGCGAGCAAGCTGCTAGGGGTAAAACCCAGAAGCGTCCACACTCTGCTGAGCGGCGCTGCGCTCGCTTTCGAGCAAGGTGCCTGACGTATGGTGTATCTGCTTGATGCCAACGTGCTCATAACGGCCCACCACCTTTATTACCCGGTCGATGCCGTGCCCGAATTCTGGGATTGGCTCGTCCACATGGGTAACGCGGGTGAGATCAAGATGCCGATCGAGACACTGGAAGAGGTAAGGGACGGCAGCAACGACGCCGAGCGTGATTTGCTTTTTGCCTGGATTCAGGATGAAGCAAGCAAGGCCGCGATACTGTTCAACGAAGATGTTCAATCGGCCTTGGTTCAGCGCGTTACGACCCAGTATGCCCCCGATTTGACGGATGACGAACTGGAGGCGATTGGCCGCGACCCGTTCTTAATCGCCCATGCTTTGGCTGATCCCGGCAACCGCTGCGTGGTGACGACGGAAGCGTCAAAGCGCAGGCAAATGCGGCAGAACCGTCGTATCCCTGACGTCTGCGCAGACGTCGGCGTTCAATGCTGCGATACGTTCACGATGTTGCGCGCTCTTGGCTTCAGTACCCGCTGGCAAGGCTGAACTAACTTCCGCTAGTGCATTTTGGCAACTGAAGCCCGACCTTCCGCCCCCCACCTAATCTCAAACATTCTACCCCCGCCCCACCCACCAGTTCAGCAAGTGATGCGCCACGGCAAACGGCGGCGGCGCGCCGAACGCCTCGCCTCTGCCCCCGCTTTTCGCCGCCTGCATGGCTTCCACAACTTCGGCGCGGCTGAACCAGCGCGCATCGTCCAGCTCATTCGCATCGATGGTCACTGCCGGATCGTCGGCGTGGGCGAGGCAGCCGATCATCAGCGATGAGGGGAACGGCCAGGGCTGGCTCATCACATAAGTCACATCGCGCACGCGCACGCCGGCTTCTTCGAAGACTTCGCGCGCCACGGCTTCCTCGATGGTCTCGCCCGGCTCGACGAAGCCGGCGAGCGCTGAGTAGTTTCCGGCGGGAAAGCGCGGCTGGCGCCCGAGCAGCAGGTTGTCCTCGTGCTGCACCAGCATGATCGTCACCGGATCGACGCGCGGGAAGTGTTCGGCCTTGCAGGCGTCACAATTGCGCTGCCAGCCGCCCTTGGCGATCTTTGTCGGCGCGCCGCAGCGGGCGCAGCAGCGGTGGCGGGCGTGCCAGTCGACCATGCTCCGCGCGCCGCCATAGGTCGCAAGGTCTTCGCCCGAGAGCGACGCCATGGTCTGCCACAATTGCGGATTGGGCGGGGCGACGCTGCCTGCCGCCGGCACCGCAGCGAAGCAGCCGCTTGTCCCATCGAGGCCGAGGAACACCAGATCGGCTTCGGGATCGGCATCGGCGAGGCTGCCCCAGCCGAGCGCGCCATCCTCGGCGATCACCGGATCGAGGCCGCTCATCAGCAACAGCCGCGCGCGGTGGTTCATCAGGCCGGAAATCGCATCGGGGCTCTGGCGGATATGGTCGGCGCGGTCGATTTTCGAGCCGGCGAAAGCGATTGGCATTCGGATCTAGCTCCCGGAAACTCCTGGCGACATGGTTGACTGCACATCGGCCTGGAGCGCGCGCTGGTATTCGGTCAGCAAGGAATTGGCATTGGGCGGCATGAATTGCACGAAAATCGACGAGCGCACACCATGGCGCATATCGACCGTGCCGACCGTGCCCGCAGCGCCTGCCCAACCGAAAATGCCGCGTTCGGGCCCCAGTCCCACGCGCCCGCCGGCGCCGAACTGGCTCGCGGGACCGAACATGCTCGGCCCGGTGACCCCGTCGGGCAACAGATCGCCCGTGCCAACGCGAACCGCCAGCTCGCTCATCACGCGGTTGCGGCCAATTCTTCCGTGATTGGCCAGCATGGTGAGAAAGCGATCATAGTCGCGCGGGCTGGAGACCAACCCGGAACCGCCAAACGGGAAGCCCGGCTTGTCGAGGAAGATCGAGTCCTCGCCCTTGTCGATCGGGAAAAGGTTCTGGCCCAAGGCGCCGTAGTTGGTGGTCAGGCGCCTGGCTTCGCTGCGCGGGACCTGGAACCAGGTGCTGTCCATTCCGCTCGGCTCGAACAGACGCCGCGCGAGAAACGCTTCAAACGGCATGCCAGAGGCAACTTCGATCACCCGTCCGAGCAGATCGAGCCCGACCGAATAGGACCAGGTCGTGCCCGGTTCATAGACCAGCGGCAGGTCCGCCAGCCGGTCAGCGAAAGCCGCCAGACCTGGCGCGGGCGCGCTGATCGAAAAGCCGGGAATCGGGATCCGGCTGACCTGTCCGGCGGCCAGACCGCCATCTTCATAGGCCTTCTTGATCGGGCCTTTCTGGATGATGGTGTAGCCAAGCCCGGCGGTGTGGGTCATCAGCTGGCGGATGGTGATCGGGTTTTTCGCCGCGCGCAGTTCGGTGATCGAGCCGTCCGGGGTCACCTGCACCTGCATTTGCGCGAACTTGGGCAGAATGTCGCCGAGCGGCTGATCGAGGCCGAGCTTGCCCTCCTCGACCAGCATCATCGCCGCCATGCCGGTGATCGGCTTGGTCATCGAATAGATCCGGAACAGGCTGTCGGGCGTCAGCGGATCGGCATCGCTGAAGCCTTCGGCGCCGCGCAGGGCATATTGCGTCGGCTGGCCGGGCAGGCCCAGCGAACAGACCAGCCCGGGAAACTTGCCCGGCCCCACCCATTTCTCGATGAAGGCGCTGACGTTGCGCATGGCGTCGTTTGGCGTCGCATGGGCAAGACTGGCAGGGAACAGCGCGGCGAGCGACGCCCCAAGACCTGCCATGCTCCCCAGGCGCAAGGCATCACGCCGCGTCGCAGTTGCCAGATCGTCGAACATTGTGGTCATTCTCCCGTCTCTGCGCGTGCGCGCCGCATGGCCTTGGCGAACAGCGTTGGCAGGCCAGCCTGCTCCAGCTTGTCCACCGGCCACCATTCGCCGGCATTCGGCGGCAGACTAGCCCAATCCTCGCCCGAATAAAGCTGCAAGGCGAGGCGCAATGAAAAATGTGTGAAGGTATGCTGCACGTTGCCGCCGCTCTGCCATGGCCCCGCCAGCGGCGGCGCGGCGCTGCCATCGCTGCGCGCGCTCCAATCGTCGCTGGGCAGCGCCAACATGCCGCCCAGCATCCCGCTTGGCGGCCGCCGCACCAGCCACACCGCGCCCTCGCGTTCGATCCACCACGCCTTGCCCCGGCGCTCGGGTTTGGGCGGTTTGGCGGCTTTGACCGGATAGTGCTCAGCCGTGCCCTGGCGATAGGCCAGGCAATTGCCCGAGAGCGGGCACAGCAGGCAGCGCGGCGCGCGCGTGGTGCAAATCCCTGACCCCAGGTCCATCATCGCCTGCGCGAAATCGCCGGCGCGTTTGTCTGGGGTGAGCAACTGCGCCCGGCGGCGGATTTCCGCACGGCCAGCTGGCAGTGGCTCGGCGATCGCATAAAGCCGCGCCACCACCCGCTCGACATTGGCATCGACCACCACCGCCGCCTCGCCAAAGGCAATCGCGGCGACAGCGGCGGCGGTATATTCCCCTAGCCCCGGTAGCGCGCGCAGTGCCGCCTCGCTGGCCGGAAACTCGCCTCCCCGCGCCGCAACTTCGCGTGCGCAAGCGATCAGGTTGCGTGCTCGGGCATAGTATCCCAGCCCGGCCCAGGCGGCCATCACCTCGGCCTCATCAGCACCGGCCAGCGCCTCGACCGTCGGCCAGCGCGCGGTGAAGCGCGCGAAATAGGGGATCACTGCAGCGACCGTGGTCTGCTGGAGCATGACCTCCGACAGCCACACCCGGTAAGGCTCTGGCGCCGGCTCGCCCGGCATCACCCGCCACGGCAGGCGGCGCGCGTTGCGGCCATACCAGTCCAGCAGCAGCGCAGCGGGCGAATCCGCATCCGGAGAATCTGAGCATGGCACCATCGCGGCGCTATGCCATTGCCCGCAGCCCGGTTAAAGGTGCTTGGGCATGAATCAGCCGCCCCCGCCCAAACCCCCGGCAAAACCCGCCAAAGCCCAGCCGCGCCGCTATGAACGCCCGCGCGGCGGCCCGGCGCGCGCAATTGCCGATCTGATGCCCGAAATCGGCCGCACGGCCTTCCGCCGCTTCGGCTTCGTCCAGTCAAGCGTGGTCAGCCGCTGGCCCGAAATCGTCGGCGCCCGCCACGCGCGGCTCTGCGCGCCCGAGGCAATCCGCTTTCCCCCCGGGGAAAAGAGCGACGGCATCCTCCAGCTTGTCGTCGTGCCCGCCCATGCGCCAATCATCAGCCACGTCATCCCGGAAATCATCGAGCGGGTGAACCGCTTTTTCGGCTACAAGGCGGTGGCGCGGGTGAAATTGCGGCAAGGCGAGGTTAAGCCGCCGCCCGCCAGAGAAGCCGCCAGCGCGCCGCCTAGCTTGCGACCGATCCCGATGGAGCTGGGCGACAGCTTGCGCGACATCGGCGATCCCGAGCTGCGCGCCGTGCTCGAATCGCTCGCGCGCAGCATGGGCACGGCCGGACAGACAGAGGACCAGGACTGAACAGATGCATTACACCCGAATTGCCGCTATCGCCCTCTGCGCGCTGCTGTCCATCGCCGCGCGCGGCAACTGGAACACCCAGATCGCAGTTTCGCCGTCGGGAGGCCATGTCATCGGCAATCCCGCCGCCGGCACAAAGCTCACCGAATATGTCAGCTACACCTGCCCGCACTGCGCCGATTTCGACCGTCAGGCCAGCGATCCGCTGCGGCTGATCTATGTCACCTCGGGCAAGCTCAGCCTCGAAATCCGCACTCTGGTGCGCGATCCGATCGATCTCACCGTCGCGATGCTGGCCAATTGCGGCCCGCCGGCCAAATTCCTCGGCAACCATACGACTTTCCTGCGCCAGCAATCGCAGTGGCTCGCCCGCGCCCAGAGCGTTGGCCCGGCATCGCAGGCCCGCTGGTCGAGCGGCACCGGACTGTCGCGCCGCCGCGCGATTGCCGAGGACCTGGGGTTCTTCCGGCTGATGCAGGGGCGCGGCTATGATCGCCCGGCGGCCGACCGCTGCCTCGCCGACGATGCCATGGCCCGCAAACTGGCCGAGCAGAATGTCGAGGCCGAGCGGATCGGCGTCACCGGCACCCCCAGCTTCCTGATCAACGGCGAATTGCTCGCGGGCACCCACGACTGGCCGACCTTGCAGGCCCAGCTTCGGGCGCGGCTCTAGGGCGTTTCGTTTGTCTGGTGTAAACCGCATGCCTTAAGCCCCGCTCAGCCTGAGCTTGTCGAAGGCCCCTCGTGCTAAAGTGAGCTCACCGCAAACGGCTTGTGCTTCGACAAGCTCAGCATGAGCGGATCTGGCTCAGGCATTTCGCGTTATTCTTCGGACGGGCAGTTCAGCATTTCTGTGGAGATATACCCCTCCCCCACCGCCATTTCGCTTCTAAGCAGGCCACGCTTGGTCTAGCTTTGCCGTCAACACATTCACGAGGATTATTCGCATGTCGCTTCGCCCAGCCACCCGCGCCATCATGCTTGCCGCCGCGCTTGCGCTGGGGCTTTCCGCCTGCAGCAAGGAAAGCGACGGCACTGCCGGCCTTTCGGGCCAGCCGATCGCCAAAGTGGCCCCGCCCGCCGGCAAGACCTGGGCCGACGATGTCGCCAAGACCCCCGAAGGCGGCTACCGCATGGGCAATCCCGCAGCACCGATCAAGCTGGTCGAATATGGCTCGCTGACCTGCTCGCATTGCGCGGAGTTTTCGGCAGAGGCATCGGCGCCGTTGCGCGATGAATTCATCGCCAGCGGCCGGGTGAGCTATGAATTCCGCAACTTCGTGCGCGATCCGATGGATCTGACGGCGGCGCTGCTGACCCGCTGCGGCGCGCCGGAGAGCTTTTTCGCGCTGACTGAACAGGCAATGGCCAACCAGCAGGCGATGTTCCAGAAAGCCCAGTCGGTGGGCGAAGCGGCCTACACTGCGGCGATGAACCAGCCCGATGGCAAACGCTATGGCGCGCTCGCCGATATTACCGGGCTCAGCGAGTTCTTCGCCGCCCGCGGGGTCGCCAAGGATCAGGCCGCTGCCTGCCTTGCCAACAGCGCCGAGGCGCAAGCGCTGGCCAAGCGCACCCAGGATCAGGGCGAGCAGTTCAAGATCGAAGGCACGCCGGCCTTCATGATCAACGGCGGCATGATCGGCTCGATGGGCTGGGCGGAGCTGCGCACCAAGCTGCAAACGCTCGGCGCACGCTGAGCGCCGGGACCGGCAAAAGGGGGCAGACAGCCACGCCATGCGGATCAAGCGGCTCAAGCTCACGGGATTCAAGAGCTTTGTCGAGCCGGCTGAACTGCGCATCGAGCCGGGGCTGACCGGGGTCGTCGGGCCCAATGGCTGCGGCAAGTCGAACCTGCTTGAAGCCATCCGCTGGGTGATGGGCGAGGCCAGTGCCAAGTCACTGCGCGGCGGCGGCATGGAAGACGTGATTTTCGCCGGCACCGCACAGCGCCCCGCGCGAGATTTCGCCGAAGTCGTGCTCCACGCGGAAATCACCGGCCTTGGGGGAGACAACGACAGCGAACTCGAAGTCGTTCGCCGGATCGAACGCGGCGCGGGCAGCGCCTACCGGGTCAATGGCCGCGACGTGCGCGCCAAGGATGTCGCGCTGGTCTTCGCCGATGCCGCAACCGGTGCCCATTCGCCCGCGCTGGTCAGCCAGGGCCGTATCGCCGGGGTGATCGCCGCCAAGCCGGCCGAACGCCGCCAGATGCTGGAGGAAGCCGCTGGCATCGCCGGGCTGCATGTGCGCCGCAAGGATGCCGAGCAGAAATTGCGCGCCACCGAGGCTAATCTCGCCCGCCTCGACGACCTGATGGGCCAGCTCGATGCGCAGATCGGCACGCTGCGCCGCCAGGCCCGCGCCGCCGAACGTTACACCGCCCTGTCCGACAAGATCCGCCTCGCCGAAGCGCGGCTGGTCTTTGCGCGCTGGCGCGATGCCGCCGCCGCCGCCGAAGCCGCTCGCGCCGAAGCACGTGAGGCAGAGGCACGCGTCGCCGCCGCGCAGGAGCAGGCCAAGGCCGCGCAGGCCGCACAGCATCTCGCCGCCGAAGCCCTTGCCGAAGCGCGCGATACCCTCGCCGACCGCCGCGATGATGCCAGCGCGCACGGCCACCGCATGGCCGCACTCTCCAGCCAGCTTGAGGCCGCCGAACAACGCCTCGCCGATCTCGGTCGCCAGCGCCAGCGGCTCGAAGAAGATCGCGGCGATGCCGACCGGTTGACCACAGACGCCGCCGCAGCACTCGCGCGGCTGGAACGCGAACTTGCCGCCGGCGAGGCGAAACGCGCCGAAGACGAAGCTACGCGGCCCGCCGCCGCCAACGCACTCGAACGCGCCGAGGCCACTGCACGCGCCGCCGAACTCGCACAAGCCCAGGCAACTGCCGCGCAGGCCGGGGTCGAGGCCGAGTGGCGCGTCGCCGAGGCCGAATGTGCACAGGCCGACGCGCGGCTCGCACGGCTGGACAGCGATGCCCGGCGCCATGCCGCAGCCTTGGCGGAACTTGCGGCGGGCGGCGAGGCTGATGCAGTCGTGGCGCAGGCTGAAGCGGCATTGGGCGAGGCACAGTCGCGGCTCGCCGATGTGCGCAGCGAGCACGACGCACGGGCCGCGCGCAAGAGCGAGCTTCAGGCCGCGCGCGACAGCGCCGCGAGTGCACTCGCATCGGCGCGGGCCGAACTCGCCGGGATCGAGCGCGAGCATTCCGCGCTGCGCCGCGACCGCGAGGCTCGGGCAAAGCAAAGCAAACCCGGCCGCACCGCCGCTATCGACGCGCTGCGCGCCGCGCCGGGTTATGAACGCGCGCTCGCCGCCGTGCTGGGCCGCGATGCCAAGGCGGCGCTGGGCCCGGCGGCTTTGGGCGAGGACGGACGCTTCTGGACCGGGGCACCGGCTCCTTGCCCAGTCGCGCAAAGCCTGGCCGCGCATGTCAGCGAATCCCCGCCAGAGCTCGCCGCGCGGCTCGCGCTGGTGCATGTGGTCGAGCAAGACGACGCCCGCACGCTCGGGCCCGGCGAATGGCTGGTGACCCGCGCGGGCGCACTGCGGCGCTGGGACGGCTTCGTCGCGCGCGGCGAAGGCGCGGCGGAAGCGGCGCGGCTGGAAGCGGAAAACCGCTTTGCCGAACTCGGCGCCCAGCTGCCCGAGCGGCAGGCGCTGGCTGCGCGGGCTGAGGCGGTTGCCGGCCAAGTGCAGGCCGAACTCGCCGCACTGCAGACCGCGATCATCGCCGGCGAACGCGCACTCGCCGATGCTGCCAATGCCGAACGCGCCGCATTGCGCAGCGTCGATCAGGCCGAGGATGCGCGCAGCCGGCTGGCGCTGCGCCGCGCCGATCTGGAGGCCGCCGCCGGCGATCTTGCCGACCAGCGCGGGGCTGCCGAGGCTGACCTGGATGCAGCGCGCCAGCGCCGCGCCGCGCTGCCCGATGCCCAGCTCGGCCGCGCCGCGCTCGCCGCTGCGCAGGCCCAGCACGAAGCCGCGCGCCAATCGGTGCAGGCAGCCGCCGCCGCACTGTCCTCGCTCGATCAGGCGCTCGCGGTTGCGCGCGAGCGCTGCGCGGCGCAGCGCAGCGACATGTCCGGCTGGCAGGCGCGCGCCGGCGACGCCGCGGGTCGCCTCGCCGAAATGGGGCGGCGTTTGGCCGAAATCGAGGAAGAACGCAGCGTTTTTGCCGCAAAACCGGCGTCGCTGATGCGCGAGATCGAACAGGGCGACGCGGTGCGCACGCGGCTTGGCGCGGAATTGGCCGCAGCCGAGACCGCGCTTGCCCAGGCCACCGAGGCCGCGCGAGAGACTGATAGCGCCTTAAGTGCACTTAACGAGCAACTCGCCAGCGCGCGGGAAGCCCGCGCCGGTGCCGCCGCCCGCGCCGAGAATGAAGAAGCCCGCCGCGCCGAAATGGCGGCCATATCCGGCGAACGCTTCCAGTGCCCGCCCCCGCTGCTCACCGAGCGCTTCAATTTTGCCGCCGCCGAAGTCGCCGCCGCGCCTGAGGAATCCGCCGCGCATGACCGGCTGATGGCCGACCGCGAACGCATCGGCCCGGTCAACCTCATCGCCGCCGAAGAGCTTGGGCTTGCCGAAGCCCGCCACAGCGAAAGTCTCGCCGAACAGGCCGAACTCACCGAAGCGGTCCACCGCCTGCGCGGCTCGATCGGTAACCTGAACCGCGAGGGGCGCGAGCGATTACGCGCCGCTTTCGAAGCAGTTGACGGCCATTTTCAGACGCTTTTCTCCCGGTTGTTCCAGGGTGGCGCGGCGCACCTTGCGCTGGTCGACAGCGACGATCCGTTGGAAGCCGGCCTCGAGATCTACGCCCAGCCGCCGGGCAAGCGGCTGCAATCGCTAACCCTACTGTCAGGCGGCGAACAGGCGCTGACGGCGATCGCGCTGATCTTCGCGCTGTTCCTCACCAACCCCGCGCCGATCTGCGTGCTCGACGAAGTCGACGCGCCCTTGGACGATGCGAACATCGAACGTTTCTGCGACCTGCTCGACGCAATGGTGCAGGAAACCGACACGCGTTACCTCATCGTCACCCACAACGCCGTGACCATGAGCCGGATGCACCGCCTGTTCGGCGTGACCATGGTCGAACAGGGCGTCTCGCGGCTGGTCAGCGTTGACCTGGGCGCGGCGGAAGAATTGCTGGCGGCAGAGTGACTTAGCGCCGGGTGGGCGCGGGCTTGGCCAGCTGCCTCGCCTCTGCCGCAGCAGCTTCGCGTTCGGCGCGCGGGCGCCAGCCGTCCGGCGGAATGACGCTGGCGCTGGGCAGCAGCGCATCGAGCTCGGCGAGCACCTCGGCATTCATGACGTAACCGTTGCTGAAGGCGAGGAAATTCTGCGGGGGGACCACCAGGGTGATGCCGCGCTTGTCCATCGCCGCAATGATCGCCCTGCTCAGCACATCGCTGATCTGCTCGTTCACATAGGCTTCGGAAAGCACGATGGTTGCCAGCATGGTGTTGATCTCCTGCACGCCGGACTGTTGCAGGTTCTGGATGGTCTGCGCCTGCGCTTGCAGTTCGCCTTCGGTGGCGCTGCCGAGCTGCTGATCTTCGCGGAACTTCTTCACCAGCGGCTCGATCTGGCCGTTGATCTGCTTGCGGCGCGCTTCGGCCATGGCGATCTGGTTCTTGTAGACGATCTGCCGCTCGCTGTTGGCGTTCTTGAAAGCCTTCGAGCTGGCAACGATCTCATCGCGATTGGCGATGCCGATGCCGGCAACCATCTGCTTTGCGGTTGCCTGCGCAGCACTGGCCGGGGTCTGCGCATGAACGGCGGCGGGAGCAAGTGCGAGAGCGAGTGCGAGCAGAGGCAGGCGGGGCAAAATGGTCATATGGGTCGTGTCCTTAATCGTGGGACGGGGCGGCGGCGGCCTTCCTCTTACTGGCGCGACTTGTCAATCACATGAATGAAAGCTGCCCGCCTGCCGCGCCGCCAGCCCAGCGCTCGGCGGTGCGCACCACGGCAAGTTCGCCGGGCCAGGTGTGCACCAGCGCCATCGCCTCGTCCGCATCAGCGCCGGTCCAGCGCGGCCAGTCATCGCAAGGCAGGATCACCGGCATCCGGTCGTGGACATCGCGCATCTGCCGCGAGGCATCGGTCATCACCATGGCATAAACCGCACCCCATTCCGCGCTCTGGCGCCATAACCCGGCGACGGCGAAAATGTCTTCGCCGGGCAGGCCATACCAGGTCCGCGTCATTTGCCCGCTTTTGCCTTCCGGCTCGGCCCAGGCGCTGACCGGGATCAGGCAGCGCCGCGCCGCAAAACTGGCCTGCCAGAACGAAGTCTTGAGCTTGTCGTCGCGGGCGTTGGTGACCGGTTTGGGCTTGAGTTTCTGGCCCTGCTTGCCGGTCAGCACCACCGGGAAGCCCCAATTCATTGCCCGCGCGGCACCCTCTGCCACCACCAGCCCGGGATAGCCGGGATAAAGTTCGCCAGCGAAATTGGCGCCCTGATCTGGCTCCACCGCAAACAGCCGGGCGACTTCATCGACGCCCTTGGTCATGCGGTAGAGGTTGCACATTATTCGGCCTTGAATTCGGTTCCCGGCTCGGCGCAGCCCTTGCGCGCCTCGCCCATGACCGCAAGCTCGGCGGCATAGCGATAGCTGCGGTCCGACATGCCGTCGCTGCAAATCTCAAGGCGGAGCTTGAGGGCAAACGGCTGTCCGGCAAGCGTGCCCTTGAACTGCCAGCCAGTGCCAACCTGCGCGGCAACAACTGCAAAGGGCTGCCCCACCTGATCTTCCGGCGTGGTGTAGGTCGCCTTGCCGCCGGCCACTTTCATGCTCCAGAACGGCTCGGTACCCATGGCGATGAATGCCAAGTCGGCCGACGCGGCGTTAGATACCGGGGCCGGAACGGTCGGCGCAGCGATTGCAACTGCAGGCGAGCCAGTCTCCGCGGACGGTTGCGGAACCGGCGCATCAGCAGGCTTGCAGGCGGCAATCAGAGCCACTGTCACCGCACAGAAAAAGGCGTTCCTAAGCATTTCCCACCACCCACATCGCCAGGGCCACCAGCAGCCCGGTCGTCCGGTTCGCGCGGAACCGGGCAAGCGCATTGTCGGCGCTGACCGCATCGAGCGTCAAGACCTGCCAGGCAAGATGGGCGGCGGCGGGGACGAGCGCAAGCAAAGTGAGCCAATCAGGCCGCAGCAGCCAGCAGGCCAGTGCCAGAAAGCCGATTGCCGCGGCATAGAAAATGGCGACGCCGCCTCTCACCCGCGCGCCAAGCCGCAGCGCGCTGGAACGGATGCCGACAAGCGCATCGTCCTCGCGGTCCTGAAGCGCATAAATCGTGTCATAACCGATTACCCAGCAGATCGACCCGGCATAGAGCGCGGCAAGCACATGCAGATAGTCGCCGCGCAGCTCGCTCCAACCGACAAGCGCACCCCAGCTGAACACCAGCCCCAGCCAGGCCTGCGGCCACCAGGTGATCCGTTTCATAAACGGATAGGCCGCGACCAGCGCGATGCTGGCAAGCGCGACCAGCTGTGCCTGCCAGCGCAATTGCAACAGCACGGCGAGGCCGATCAGGCACAGCGCGGCGAGCCAGACCCATGCCGCTTGGCTGCTCAGCCGCCCGCTGGCAATGGGCCGTGCGGCGGTGCGCGCGACCTGCCGGTCAAGATCGGCATCGACGAGGTCGTTATAGACACACCCCGCCCCGCGCATGGCGATGGAACCCAGCAGCAGCCAGCCGATCAGCGCCCATTCGCCCTGCCCGCCCGCCAGCAACACGCCCCAGGCGCAGGGCCAGAACAGCAGCCACCAGCCGATCGGCCGGTCAAAGCGGGCAAGCAGGGCGATATCGCGCAAGGCCGCCGGCAGCGATGCGATGAGGCCACGGTGCTGGCTGTCGGGAACGATGGCGTCGGGCATAACAGCGGCATAGCCCGATGGCGGGCAATCGGCTAGAGCCCTGCCATGCCCGCAACCCCCGCCTGGCCGCCCAGAAGCGCCCCCCGCCTGTTTGTCGCAGGTCCGCTGGCAGAGGGCCTCGCCATTTCACTCGATGGTCCGCAGGCGCACTATCTCGGCAAAGTCATGCGGATCGCCGAGGGCGACGCGGTGATCCTGTGCGATGATCTGACCGGCGAATGGGCGGCGCGCGCGGTCTCGGTCTCGAAGCGCGATGTCGTGCTGACCACCGAAACCCTGCTCCGCCCGCGCGAACAGGTGCCCGATTTCACGCTGTGCGCCGCGCTGCTCAAGAAGGACCGCTTCGATCTGGTGCTGGAAAAGGCCTGCGAGCTTGGCGCGGCGCGTATCCAGCCGGTAATCACCCGCCGCTGCGTCGCCGACAAGCTCAACCTTGATCGCGCCCGCGCGGTGTTGACCGAAGCCGCCGAGCAATGCGCGCGCACCGCTCTGCCTGAGCTCGCCGAGCCCTTGAAGCTCGATGCCCTGCTCAAGGGCTGGCAAGCCACCTGCGCGCTGTTCTTTGCCGACGAGGCCGGCGGCGAACCTGCCGCGCCCGCTTTCGCCGCCCATTCCGGCCCTGCCGCCTTGCTCATCGGTCCCGAAGGCGGCTTCGACGATGCCGAGCGCATGGCCATCCGCGCCCTGCCTCAAACACGCGCGATTTCGCTCGGTCCACGCATCCTGCGCGGCGAAACTGCGGCGATTGCAGCCACCGCGCTGTGGATGGGGACATGCGGCGACTGGAATTAATGCTGGCGCAACAAACCGCGCTCACTTAACGGCCTAGCCATGAGCACACGCCAAGCCTCGGACAGTGACGATCCGGTAATCGAGAGCATCGCCCAGCTTGCCGAACCGATGGCGGCGGGCGAAAAGCCGCGCGAGAACTGGCGGATCGGCACCGAGCACGAGAAGCTGGTCTATTCGGCCAGCGACCACCATGCGCCCTCCTATGACGAGCCCGGCGGCATCCGCGATCTGCTGATGGCGATGACCGAGTTCGGCTGGAGCCCGGTTGAGGAAAACGGAATCGTCATCGCCATGTCTGGCTCGGACGGCGCAATCAGCCTCGAGCCAGCCGGCCAGCTCGAATTGTCCGGCGCGCCGCTCGAAAACCTGCACCAGACCTGCGCCGAAACCGGGCGGCACCTGAAACAGGTCAAGCAAATCGGCGCGCGCACCGATACCGGCTTCCTCGGGCTCGGCATGTGGCCGGACAAGCGGCGCGACGAGCTGCCGATCATGCCCAAAGGCCGTTATGCGATCATGCTGCGCCATATGCCGCGCGTTGGCTCCCTGGGCCTCGACATGATGCTGCGCACTTGCACCATCCAGACCAACCTCGATTATGGCAGCGAGGCGGACATGGTGCAGAAATTCCGCGTTTCGCTGGCCTTGCAGCCGCTCGCCACCGCGCTGTTCGCCAATTCGCCCTTCACCGAAGGCAAGCCCAACGGATTCCTGTCCTATCGCAGCCACATCTGGTCCTACACCGATCCGCACCGCACCGGCATGTTGCCTTTCGTCTTTGACGAAGGCTTCGGCTATCAGCGCTATGTCGAATACATGCTCGACGTGCCGATGTATTTCGTCTTCCGCGATGGCAAATACATCGACGCGGCGGGGCAGTCGTTCCGCGACTTCATGGCCGGAAAACTGCCCGCGCTGCGCGGCGAACTGCCGAATATGAGCGACTGGACGGACCACCTTTCCACCGCCTTCCCCGAAGTGCGGCTGAAAAGCTTCCTCGAAATGCGCGGTGCCGATGGCGGTCCGTGGAACAAGATCTGTGCGCTGCCCGCTTTCTGGGTGGGTCTGCTCTATGACCAGACAGCACTCGATGCCGCGTGGGATCTGGTCAAGGACTGGGATATGGCGGGCCGAGAGGCGCTGCGCAGCGCAGTGCCAAAGCTGGGCCTCGATGCGCCTTTGCCGGGCGGCGGCACCTTGCGTGACATTGCTGGCGAGGTTCTGGCCATTTCCCGTGCGGGCCTCACCGCGCGCGGCAGGCTCAATGCCAGTGGCGACAACGAAACCACCTACCTCGCCCCACTCGATGAGATCGTCGCGTCAGGCAAAGTCCCGGCGCAGGTTTTGCTCGACAAGTTCCACGGGGAATGGGGCGGCGATATTGCCCGCGTTTACGAAGAGAGTTTCTGAGCCATTGGCCGCACTCGCCAGCCATGACATCAAGCCATTGATCGGCAGCGAAGTCAGCGCCGGTCCTGCCGAATTGCTCTCCGGAATCCACGCCCCGGCGCTTCACACCCTGCTCATCGAACGCGGGGTCATCGTCTTTCGCAATCTCGCCATCTCGCCCGGCCAGCAGCGCGCGATCACCGCGACACTTGGGCCCATACGCGCAGACAATGCCGGCGGCGAATTGCAGCAGGTCACAATCGATCCCGAGATCAGCCCGGAATATGCCGCCTACTTTGCCAACACCCTGTTCTGGCACATGGACGGCTATCACGACCAGACCGTGCCGTGCTTCGGCGGATCATTCCGCCCGGCCAAGCTCGCTCCGCAAGGCGGAGAGACCGAATTTCTGGGTGCCTATGCGGCCTATGAAGGGCTGAACGCCGCAGCCCGCGCGCTGATCGACGGGCTGTTTGTGGTCCACTCCGCGCTAACTTCAGGACTTGCGGGCAATCCAGCGGCGAGCGACGCCGAGATCGCCGCGTGGTGCCAGCGCCCGCCAGCGGTGCAGCCGCTGGTCTGGGAGCACCGCACGGGGCGCAAGTCGCTGATGCTGGGAGTGGCAGTCAGCCATGTCGTGGGTATGCATCCGGCAGACAGCTATGACCTGCTCGCCCGGCTGCGCGCGCACATGAATCGCCGCGAATTCATCTACACCCATGTCTGGCGCGAGGATGACCTCGTAATCTGGAACAACACCGGCACGATGCATCGCGCGCGGCCATTTGATCCCGCCTCAGGCCGCCTGCTCAACCGCTTCACCATCGACGGTGACGAAGTGATCACTCCGCCGGTTGCAGCTGCGCCCCGCGCGGTCTGAGCGCCTGGCCAAGCGAAGTGAGGCCCCGCGTAATCAGCGCATTTTCCGCCATCCAGGCGCTGTAGGCGCGGTATTTGGGGTCTTCATCGCCCAGATGCCGTTCCTCGGTCTTGGCGCGCCAGTAATAGACCGCGCTGACCAGGCCGAGCAGCGCGGTGTTGCGCACCATATCGACCATGGAGCCGGTGGTAGCGATGAACGGCATGGTGGCGCACCACCAGTAGAGATTCTTCGACAGGTAGGCTGGGTGACGGGTGAAGCGGTAGGGGCCGTTGGTCAGCACGCCGCGATAAGTGAGGTTTGAGAACCGCAAGCCGAACGCGACCGTCGCCCAGGCATAGATGGCGGTGAGCGCGACCAGCAGCGCCCCCCAGGCCCACAGCAGCGCCGGATTGCCCGCCAGCCACATCGCCCAGTCGCCGGTGTTCTGGTGATAGTTGAGCGGGCCGCCGTCGCCCATCAGGATAAACGGCGGATAGCACATCAATGCAGCCAGCCATGCGGCGAGATGCGGGTTGGCGCTGCGGATTTGCGCATCGAGCGGCTTCAGCGTCACCAGATAGCCGACCATGGCAATCTGTACATCGATCAGGAACAGCAGCTCGGTCAGCCACATAGCAACGGCCACCGGATTGCCGCTGATGCTGGACAGATCGAGGCTGACGATCGCCGCAAACCCAGGCGGCAGGATAGAGATCATGAAAGCGCAGAAGAAGCCCTTGACCGCCCAGCTGCGCAAATGGTGCTTCACTTCTTCCGGATCATGCGCCTCGCGCCCGATCAGCATCGCGCCGAAATGCCATGCCCCATCGCGCGGGCTAACCAGCACCCGGTCGAGCCACAGCACATAGGGAATCGAAGCGAGGAACAGTGGCACGGCGAAAGCAGTGAGCACTTCCATGGCAAACAGATATTGCCCGCGCCAATACCAGCGGGCGATGGCATAGAGGAAGGCGATCAGCGCCCAGGTCGCCCAGAGGCCTGCCAGCTTGGTGATCGAAATGTCGATGACATCGCGCAGCTTTCGCGGGGCTGACCAGTCGATCCCGGTCGATGGACGCAAGTGGACCTTGTCGGTGAATATCGAGACCAGCACCATCGGAATGCCGGAGAACAGCAACGCCGCCAGCGCGGCATAAGGCCCGGACAGCGGCGCATGGGGGCCCGGAAATGCGAAGAATTCAGCAATGCCGGCCCAATTGCGGCAAATCGCGATCCAGGCGAACAGCCCGGCCAGCCCGGCAAGACCGACTTTGGCCGAGACGTCACTGTCCGGGCAAGCCCCGGGGGGACTTTCCGGGTAAACCCCGGGGGCAGAAGGGCGATCGCTCATGCCCGCCGCCTTAGGCCGAAATGGTTAAACCTAAGGTAAGCCTGCCCGGCCCGTTCCCTCAGCGGTATGCCGTGATCTTGCCACTGTCGTCGAGGAAATAGAGCACGCCGCTCGCTACCACCGGGGCCAACGTGATGCTTTTGCCCAGCCGGTCCAGCTGACGCAAGCTGCCGTCGCTGGCCGAGGCCGAGACGATCTCGCCGCGCGAATTACCCATCCACAGCCGCCCGCCGGCAAGCACCGGGCCGGTCCAGAAGATCGGGTTCTTCTTCTTCGTCTCGTTCTTGAAGCGCTGCAACTGGGTGATCCAGCGGACCTTGCCGCTGGTCCGCGCGATGCACAGCAGCCGGCCATCATCGGTCAGGGTAAAAATCCAGTCGCCAGCAATCGCCGGGGTGGAAATGCCTGCCAGATTGAGTTCCCAGATGCGCTGGCCGCTGACCAGTTCATAAGCCGCCATGCGCCCGCCCTGGCCGAGCGCATAGACACGGCCGGCATCGATGATCGGATCGGCGTCCACATCAGTCAGCACGCCGACCTGGGTCGAAATCGAGGTGCGCGCGAGCGCGTCGTTCCACAAGGTCCGCCCGTTTTCATAGCGATAGGCCGAAACCTCGCCGGTCGAATAGCCGGCGATCACCGTGCCCTGCCCGGCCGCCGGCGCAGCGACGCCGAACACGCCAGTTTGCCCGGTTGAGCCGCTCTCGTTCCACAGGAGCTTGCCGTCAGCCGCATTGAGCGCCGAAATGCGGTTGTCCTGGGTCATCACATAGACCGATTCAAAGGCGACCGTGGGCGACCCGCGCAAGGGACCAGCCGGTTTGGTCGTCCAAACCTGGGTGCCGGTTTCGGCCTCCAGCGCCGCCACTTCGCCGAGGCCGGTAGTGATAAAGACCTTGCCGTCGTCATAGCTCGCGCCGCCGCCGAACAAGGCGCCGGCGGTCTTGCCGTCGACGCGGAACGCCTTCTGCCAGCCCCGCGCGCCCGTAGCGGCATTAAAGGATGTGACCTGGCCAGCTGTATCCATGACGAACATCCTGCCCCCGCCAATCACCGGCGCGGCAGCGAGGCGCCGCTTGTTGTTCGATCCGGCGACCGAAACGCTCCAGATGCGGCGCGGGTTCTCCGCCAATGCCAGGTTGCCATAGCTCTTGTCGGCGGTGTTGCCCGCCTGCGGCCAATCAACATTGGCTTCTGCCGGCGGCAGCAATACTTCCACCCCGGCCAATGCCGGATCGACCCGCGCGCCCGAATCGATGCGGCTGAGGATCGGAATGCGATTGCCCACGGTCGGCGTCTTGGGCCCGCCCTTGCCGCCAAAAATGCCGCAGCCCGACAGCGTCCCCGTCACCGCGACAGCCAGCACGAGCGCCAGCGACCGGGCAAAAAGAGCGGAACGGTTGTTCGGGATCATGCGTGCTACCTCGTGGTTCGGGAAAAAATCAGATGGCAAGATCAGGGCTGCGCTCCGCCAGCGGCCTTGGCGGCATCGTCGATGGCATCGACCCCTAGCAGGCCGGCCATCTGCCGCGCGCGGTTGCGCAAACTTTCCGGCGTATCCTTGTCGCGCGCGATTGCGGCAAAAAGAGGCCCGGCCATGTCACCGCGGTTCTGCTTGAGATAGGCCGCACCGACCAACTCGCCAGCACTGCCGAACCAGGCGTTGCCCGGCACTGCCAGCGGTTTCAGCCGGTCGATCACCTGCTGCGGCGGCATTGCGTCGAAATTGGCGGCGACTTCGCGCAGCGTCGCCAGATCGCGGTAGGGCTTGGGGGCAGCTTCATCGGCAGCGACGGCGGCATAGCCCTTGACCGCATCGGCGAGCCGGCCTTGCTGCTGCGCGATGCCGGCCTGCATCAGTTGCCCGGCCACTTTGGTCCCGCCGGTCGAATCCACGGCCAGTCCGCCAAATTTCTTGTTGGCCGGTTCGATCCGGCCCGCATCAAGTTCGTCGAGCGCGAGGGTCAGCTGTTCGCCATGCTCGCCCGCTGCGCGCTGCTGCATGTTGTTCCAGACCAGGTAGCCGCCGAAAACGGCGAGGCCCAGCACCACGCCGGCGCCGATCGGCTTGCCATAGCGCTGGAACACGCCAAGCATGTCGTCCTGCCGCAGCGCATCGTCGACTTCGCGCAGGAATACATTCTGTTGTGCGGCATCGCGCTCGGCGAGCTGTTCGTTGCGGGATTTGGGCGGAGTGGGACGCAGGGCCAATGTGGGCGCCTTCTTGGCTTGCGGGACAATTGTGCCCGCATGGAGGATTTCCGGCTGTTTAGCGGATGAATTCACCAATTCAATGGCAATGATCGCTGCGCCCACAGCGCTGAAGCGCAGATGAACGCCGTGCCCGCGCCTTCACGCGGGCAGGTCGCGCCCCATCGCCGAGCCATAGACAGAGCGATAGGCACGGATCATCCGCTGCGAATCGTATTCGGCGTACGCCAGCGCCCGGTTCGCCTCGCCGATTTGCTGGCGCAGCGCCGCATCGCCAGCGAGCCGGACCAGCGCCGCGCCAAGCGCCGCATCGTCGCCCGGCGGCGCGATCAATGTCCGGTTGGCTGCCGAGACCATCGCCGCGACATCGCCGACCGCGGGCGCCACCACTGCCAGACCGGCGGCCATCGCTTCCACCACCGAGATGGGAAATTGCTCGCTGCGAGATGACAGCGCAAACAAGTCGAAGAGACCCACTGCCGAGGCTGGATCAGCAACGAAACCCGGCAGGTGGACGCGGTGCGCCAGGCCCAGCCGCAGCGCTTCCGCGCTGATCGCCTCGCGCTCGGGCCCTTCACCCAGGATCACCAGCTGCCAGGGCTCGGGCAGCGCGGCAAAGGCGCGCACCAGCGCAGGCAGGTTCTTCACCGGCCGCAACCCCGCCAGCGTGCCCAGCCACAGCTCGCCCGGGCGCTTGATCAGGCGCGGCAGCGCATCGGCGCGGGGCTTTTGCGCATAGGCGCTCGTTTCGATGCCGTTGGCGATCCGCCGCACCCGCCCGCGCGGCTGCTGCCAGACCTTGAGCGCGATCTCCTCGAGCCGCAGCGATGGCACGACCAGCGCCGAGGCGCGCGCAAGCGCCAGTCGGCGATACCAGTTGCGCGAGGTCTTGAGCCCGGCGGCCTCATCTTCGTTAAACCCATCTTCGTGATGAACCAGCGGCGGCAGGCGCATGACCTGGCTGAACAAGGCGTGCGCCAGCGCCGCGTCCATTGCGCCCCAGTTGTAGGTCAGCACCAGGTCATGACCCGCCATCGCCTGCGCCAGCCGCCGCAGCCGCGCCGGGCGCGGACTGCCTGCAAGCGCCGGAAAATCTGCCGGATAGTTCACCGCCATGCCCGGCGCGACCGCCGAGGCCGCGCCCAGCGCATCCGGCTGGGCCGAGACGATGGTATGGGAGATGCCCGCGCCGAACGCATTGATCAGCTGCGCGGTGCGCAGTTCCTTGCCCCCGGCATGGAAGCTGGACTGGAGATGAAGAAAGCGCATCGAAATTTCGTCGCGGTTTAACCGGCGCTGGCCAGCAGGCGTTCGATTGCCGCGCGCGCTTCGGGCTCGTCGAGCGTGGGCGCATGGCCCACTCCCGCCACAGTGAGCACTTCGGCCTGAGGCAGACGCTCGTGCATGGCGGCCAGCGTTTCCGCCGAGAGCACATCCGACAATTCGCCGCGCAGCAGCAACACCGGCTTGCTGGCGAGCGCCGAAACGCCGGGCCACATATCCACCTGCCCTGCCCCTTCCGCGCTGGCGAACGGCTCTGCGATCTTCATGTCATAGTCAAACACCACCCGGCCATTGCTGCCCAGCACCATCACCCGCTTGGCCATCACCAGCCAGTCGGCAATATCAAAATGGGGAAAGGCGGCCTGCTGGGTTTCTTCAAGGGCTCGGGCGGCGTGCATCCAGGTGGCAAAGCTGCGCCCCTGGCCAACATAGCTGCGGATCCGCTCAAGCCCTGCTTCCTCGATCACCGGGCCGATATCATTGAGCACGGCCCCGGCAAGCCGCTGCCCCATGGTCAGCGCGATGATCATGGTCATCAGTCCGCCCAGCGACGTGCCGACGGCCACGAAGCGCGCAATCTGCGCCTGTTCGAGCAGCGCGGCGACATCCTGGACATATTGCATCGGATGATAGGTCGCCGAATCGCGGGCATAGTCGCTGTCGCCGCGCCCGCGCATGTCCGGGCTCAGCACGCGACAGCCCTGTGAGAGATGCTCGGCCAGTCCCTCGAAATCGCGCGCATTGCGGGTCAACCCCGGCAGGCAGAGCACCGGCGGGCGGCCTGCGCCGCTGGGCCTACGCGCGGCATAATCGCGGTAATGCAGTTTCAGCCCGTCGCTGCTGGTCCAATAGCAATCGGCAAAATTCGCCATGTTCGTCCCGGTGTTCCTGATGCCCGGCTTGCATGGCGGGCTGCCAGGCCCCACAATCGCTGGATGCGCGCCGAACCGCAAGCAGCAGACTATCGCGGCGATCCGCGCATCCTCCAGCTGGCAAGCTGGCTGGGTGATCCCGTGCACGCTGCGGATTTCCCGCGGCTCGACTTGCGCTTCCGCAACCGGCGCTGGGATCGCGCGGTCGGACTCGATAGGCTGGATGATGCGGAGTGGACCCGCCATTTCGGCCAATTCGCGCCCTTGTCCGGCAATCTGCCCCAGCCGCTGGCGCTGCGCTATCATGGCCACCAGTTCCGCCACTACAACGCGGACCTCGGCGATGGGCGCGGCTTTCTGTTCGCCCAGTTGAGGGATGGTGCGGGGCGTTTGCTTGATCTGGGGACCAAAGGCTCGGGCCAGACCCCGTGGAGCCGCGATGGCGATGGGCGACTGACGTTGAAAGGCGCAATGCGCGAAATTCTCGCCACCGAAATGCTCGAGGCGCTGGGGGTGAACACCAGCAAGACCTTCTCGGTGATCGAGACCGGCGAACAGCTGCGGCGCGGCGACGAACCTTCGCCGACACGCTCGGCGGTGATGGTCCGGCTGAGCCACGGCCACATCCGCATCGGCAGCTTCCAGCGGCTGCTTGCCTTGGGCCTGCATGATGAAATGGCGGCACTGGTCGGCTATTGCCTTGAAACTTTCCCCGGCCCGCCCCCGCCCGAAGACGCCCCCGGGCGGGGCGAGCCGGCAGTGATCCTGCTGCACCAGGTGGTCGAACGCATGGCCGATCTTGCCGCCTCCTACATGGTCGCCGGCTTCGTTCACGGCGTGCTCAATTCGGACAACATGAACGTCTCGGGCGAGAGCTTCGACTATGGCCCCTGGCGCTGGCTGCCCAGCTGGGATCCGGCATTCACTGCGGCTTACTTCGATCACAACGGGCTCTATTGCTTCGGCCGCCAGCCCGAGGCGATCCACTGGAACTGCGGCCAGCTCGCCGTTTCGCTGCGGATGCTGGCCGAGACCGAGCCGCTGGTCTTCGCGCTGGAGCGCTTCACCGGCCTGTTCCAGCAAGCCATGCTGCGCCGGTTCCTGTGGCGGCTTGGCGTCAGGCAGCGCGGCGCGGAGGCCGATGCGGCGCTGGTCGCCGCCGCCAAGCAGGCGATGCACGCCAGCGGGGTCTCGCCCGACGCATTCTTCTTCACGTATCGCGGCGGCCGGGGCGTGCCAGGCGGCGAATTCGGCGCGCTGCTGGCGGACTATGAGCCGCTGGACGGCAGCGAAGATGCGCTGTGGCAGGAGGCAGCAGCCCCATCGCTGGTGATCGGCGAAGTCGAGCGCATCTGGGCGGAAATCGATGCCCGTAACGACTGGAGCACCCTCGAGGAAAAGCTCGCCGCGATCCGCCGCCTGGGCTCGGCGCTGGGCGAGGCCCCACCCCCGGAAGGGCATTTATCAGGGCCTTGAGGCAATTCAGTAATCACCCCTATGCCATAGAGCTTTCATTCCGGGACGTTTTCTCGCTAAGGGAAAACTACGGACAGCCATAGCCTCCGGGACCAAATAGCAGCGTGAGCCAGACCGAGATCATTTCCATCGACCCCTCCACTGGCGAGGAGTATTTCCGCGCGCCGGTTGGCGATGTCGAAGATGTCGTGGGGCGTGCGCGCCGCGCCTGGCCGGCCTGGGCCGCCCAGCCGCTGTCCACCCGCATGGAGCTGATGCGCCGCTACGCCAACGAAGTGCGCAAGGTCAGCGACCAGCTGGCCGAATGCATCGCCCGCGAAACCGGCAAGCCGATGTGGGAAGCCCGTTCGGAAGTGGAAATGGTGGTGGCCAAGGTCGAGGTCTCGATCCGCGCCTATGCCGAGCGCACCGCCCAGCGCAAACTCGACAACGCCATCCAGGGCACCAGCGCACTGCGCCACAAGCCGCATGGCGTGATGGCAGTGATCGGCCCGTTCAATTTTCCCGCGCATCAGCTTAATTCGCATGCCGTACCGGCGCTGATCGCGGGCAATGCCGTGGTGCTCAAGCCCAGCGAGAAAGCCCCGGCGACCGGGCAATTGCTCGCCCAGTGCTTCCACAAGGCGGGCGTTTCGGCCGCCGTGGTGCAAGTCCTGTTCGGCGGCCCTGCCCAGGGCATGGCGCTGGCCACCAGCGAGGGCATCGACGGCGTGCTGTTCACCGGCTCGGCCCATGCCGGGATCGCGATCAACCGCAAGCTCTCTGCCCGGCCGGACAAGATCGTCGCGCTGGAGATGGGCGGCAACAATCCGATCGTCGTCTGGGATACCCCCAAGATCAGCGATGCTGCGGTGCTGGTCATCCAGTCCGCTTTCACCACCGCCGGCCAGCGTTGCAGCGCCGCGCGGCGGCTGATCGTCAAGGACACCATGTACGATGCGCTGATCGCCGAAGTGAAGCACCTGGCCGACCGTATCATCGTCGGCGCGCCGTTCGATGAGCCGCCGCCGTTCATGGGCCCGGTGATCGACAACGCCGCCGCCGACGGCCTGACCGAGAGCTTCCTCTATATGCTGACCAACGGCGGCAAGGCGATCAAGCACATGCAGCGCCCGAACGAGGCGCTGCCGTTCCTGACGCCTGCGATCATCGACACCACCAATATGGCCGAACGCCCGGATGTCGAACTGTTCGGGCCGATCCTGCAAGTGATCAAGGTCGACGATTTTGACGCCGCCATCGCCGAGGCGAACAACACCCGCTTTGGCCTGTGCGCCGCGCTGATCGGCGGCAACCCGCAGGAATACAACCGCTTCTGGGCCAATATCCGCGCCGGCATCATCAACTGGAACCGCCCGACCATCGGCACCCCGCCGGGCGCACCGTTCGGCGGCATCGGCCTTTCCGGCAACCACCGTCCGGCCGGATACTATGCCGCAGACTACAGCGCCTATCCGGTCGCCTCGGCTGAAATGGAACAGCCCCGCGCGATCATCGGCGCAGGCTTCCGGGAATCGGTTTAAAGCATTTAGCGCCAAGCCTGCAACACCCCGCTCGCCCTGAGCCTGTCGAAGGGCTGCTTTTGACTTCGTGCCGTGCGCACAACCGCTTGAAGAAAAAGCGATCCTTCGACAAGCTCAGGATGAGCGGGCCTGATTCAGATTTTCAGCTTTATGCTCTACATCCCGTTCGCAACAATATCGGCTTCTGTCAGGCCGTCCGCGCGCTTGCGGGCTTGCACTGCGAATTCCCCTATACCGTTGCTGCCAATGAGCTGATGGGTTTCCTCGTCAGCACGGTGGCGCATGACAAAGTCGGCGGCGCGAGCGCGGGCGTGGTAGAAATCAACAATCGCGGTGGGCGCGACCGGTGTGACGAAGCGCACCACGCGCAGCCGGCAGCCGCCCTGGTCGCTGCCCGCCGCTTCGATCAGCGCACCGCGCGGATAGATTGGCAGGGAGCCAGGCAGCTGCAATGACCAGGCCAGGCCATAGTCGGCCTTGGCGCCGCAGTCCTTGCCCGGTCCCTTGATCGCGCCTGCGCGCTGCCCTGCGACAACCGCATCGCGCAACACCCGATCCACCGCGCCCTCGCTCGCTGGCGCCGAGGCAATCGCTCCGCCCGACAGCTTCTCCGCCTCAACCTTGGCCGCCGCTGCCGCATCGCTGCCGCGCTCGAATGGCGGCAGGGCAATCACCGGCGGTCCCCCACCGGCAATCGCCGATTCGGCGAGGTTACGCGTGGTGAGATCGGCATCGACCATCATCGGCGGGGCAATTGCCAAGGCCAGCCCAGCCGCCTCGCTCTTAGCTGCCGCATCGCCAGCGCCGCCGCTCCCGCAGCCAGCGAGCGCGAGCAGGCTGGCGGAAACGAGCGGGGCAATGCGCATTCGGGAGGCGATCATCGGCAGGAATCCGGCGGACTTGCAGGTCAAGATGGTGAATATTCGGCTGAAATGCTTAAGATGCGGTTGCCGGGGCTTGATTTGCCTGGCTCCAGACCCCCATTTGGGGTCATGTCAGCAACTTGCCTCGTCGCGCGCGCCATCCTGCGCCTCTCGCCCACTGCCGAGGGCGAGGACGTCGCCGCTTTCCTGCAAGGGCTGGTGACCCAGGACGTAACCGGCGAGCTGCCGGCCTGGGCCGGGCTGCTTACCCCGCAAGGCAAAGTGCTGTTCGACTTCCTCGTCTGGAAGGATGGCACCGATCTGTTGCTGGACTGTGAGGACACCGCCGCCGATGTGCTGGCCAAGCGGCTCTCGATTTACCGCCTGCGCCGCGCCATCGCCATCGCCCGCGACGACAGCCTTGCGGTGCACTGGCGTCCCGAAACCGGCAACGATCCCCGCCTCGCGGCACTGGGCACGCGCTGGCTCGCCTCGCCGAGCGGCGAGAGCGCCGACGCCGCATGGCTGGCGCACCGGCTGGCGCTGGGCGTTGCCGAAGGCCGCGCTGAATTCGGCGACGGCGAAACGCTGTGGCTCGAATGCAATGCCGCCGAGCTGAACGGCGTGAGCTTCACCAAGGGCTGCTATGTCGGTCAGGAAAACACCGCGCGGATGAACTGGCGGCAGAAAGTGAACCGGCGCCTGATCGTCGTGCCGCTGGACCGCTCAAGGCCTGACCGGCAGCGCATCGCCTTTCCCGAACTCGCTCTGGCAGTCGATTTTTTGCGCGTAGAGTCGATCCCGGCAGACCTTGCGCCGGGCTGGCTTCAGCCAGCCTGAGGCGGCTGGGGCATTCCTGCGCGAATCGCAAAATCCTTGAGCAACTGTTCGGCCGTGTCGCGCGCCGAGGTTTTGGGCAGCCCAAGCGAGGCCGCCAGCGGCTTGCCCATCAGCGAATCGCCCAGCGCCATCAGCACCAGCGTCTGGGTGATCTCGCGCATGTTGACCGGGCCGGCCTCGTGCATCTCGTCGACGAGATCATGAATCACATCGACGATCGGGTCGAGCGCATCCTTGTTGCCCGACAGCAGCATCCAGCTCGCGAGCATCCCGCCGCCTTCGCGCCCGAAAGCATCGAACGTCATGTCAACCACCTCGCGCGGGCTGCCCGCGCCGCTGCGGCTCGCGGCGACAGCCTTGGCGATCGAGGCGCAGATCGTGCTCGCCAGATGCCGCGCGAGCGCCTTCTGCAAGCCTTCGGCCGAGCCGAAATGGTGGAGCAAATTGGCATGGGTGCGCCCGACCCGCGCCGCGACGGCTTTAAGGGTGACCGATTGCGGCCCCGATTCGATCAGCAGCGCGCGTGCCGCCGTCAGCGCCATGCTGCGGCTTTCATCCTGCGAAAGGCGCTTTCTAATTGACATTACTGTTAGTTATACTACTTTCCCCGAGATGCAAGCCGTAGCTCCATCTCACGCGCCCATAGGTGCCCCCCGCGATGCTGGCAAGCCGGGCGGCGATACCGGCATTATCGTGCGCGACATGCGTTTCCTGCGCGGCGACGCGCCCCGGCGCTGGTGGATGAACGACGATCCGGTCGCGACTGCCTGGTTCACTGCGCTTTCCGGCACATTCCCGCGCGGCGAGGCCTTCTTCATTGAGGCGGTCAAAGCCAACCGTGAAGGCGCCCCGCCCCAGCTCGCGGCCCAGATCCGCGAATTCATCATCCAGGAAGTGAACCACAGCCGCGAGCATATCGCGCTCAACCGGCTGGCCAGCGCGCATGGCTATGACATGGCCCGAATCGACCGCCGGGTGGAAGAAGTGATGGCGCTGCTCAACGGACGCCCGCAGATCCTTGACCTCGCCTCGACCATGGCGCTCGAACACTACACCGCGATGATGGCGCACGAATTTCTCGCCAATCCCGGGCACTTCGCCGGCTCTGATCCCGAAGTTGCGGCGCTGTGGCGCTGGCATGCGATCGAGGAAATCGAGCACAAGGCGGTCGCCTACGACACCTGGCTGCATGCGACCCGCGACTGGAGCCGATGGAAGCGCTGGAAGGTCAAGACGCTGATCATGGCGCTGGTCACCAAGAATTTCATCGCCCACCGCGTCGCCGATACGCTCGACCTGTTGGCGCAGGACGGGCTGACCGGTGCACGGATCAAATGGCGACTGTTCGCTTTCCTGCTTTGGAAACCGGGCGTGCTGCGCCGCATCTTCCCGGACTGGCTGGCCTATTTCCTGCCGGGCTTCCACCCCTGGAACACAGACGACCGCGCGCTGATTGCCGCAGCAGAGCGGGAGCTGGAAACGGCGCGCGGAGATTAGGCTGCGCGCATCAGCTTATCATCGTCCTGATTACAGTTGCCGTCCGCATCGCGCACGAAACCAATCGCCAGAGCGGCCTGACCGCGGCCCTTGCTGAAGCGATGTGATTGCTTGCCGGTCCGCCGAAAGCCCGCCTTCTCCAGCACGCGGCCCGAGGCGGGATTGTCGGCAAAATGGTAGGCACGGATACGCCGGTGCCCCAGCGCATCGGCCAGCCGCAACACGGCGCGTGCGGCCTCGCTGGCATAGCCCTGGTTCCAGTGGTTCCGGCCAATCCAGTAACCCAGCTCGACCTCGTCAGACTTGCGGGACAGGCCCACACAGCCGATCGTCTGCGCGCCGCTTGCCCCCGGCACGGTGATCAGGAAATGCGGCAGCAGCCGTTCCTGCTCGCGCCGGGCGAAGGCCATCGCTTCCTCGATGGTATAGGGCCAGGGCGCCATGGCCAGATTGCGCACGACGCACTCATCGGCGATTGCCGAAAACAGGTCGGTCCAGTCCTCGGGCCAACTCGGCCTCAGAAACAGCCTTTCGCTGCGAATGAACATATCAATCTCCCGCTCGTTCGCCCCGCAGTGGTGCAACAACTAGGCCCACCGAGTGACAATTGCATGACCCATGCGACCGGGCGGGCGCGCATTGCGCCGCCAGGATCGAGGGGTGCTGAGGGAGAGACGAAAAGAGGGAGATGGGCGGGGCCCTCTCCCTCATTTGGCCGGTCCTGTTGCGGACCGGCGGGGCCATCCCATCAGGATGACCCTTTATCGGTCATCCGCTATTCGGCGGCGGCCAGCATGTCCACCGAGACATATTTGCGGCCAAGCTTGCCCAGGTGAAAACGCACTTTGCCGGCGGCCAGCGCAAACAGGGTGTGGTCCTTGCCGAGGCCGACATTGACGCCGGGATAGACCCGCGTGCCGCGCTGGCGGATGATGATGTTGCCACCGATCACGTCCTGACCACCGAACTTCTTCACGCCAAGGCGGCGACCTGCCGAATCGCGACCGTTGCGCGAAGAGCCGCCTGCTTTCTTATGTGCCATCTCAACTGACTCCGAGAATTATTCGCTGGGTGCTTGTTAGCTGGCTGGGGCTTCAGCCGCTTCAGCCTTGGGGGCAGCAGCCTTCTTGGCGGCAACCTTCTTTTCCGCACCACCGACCGACAGGATGCGCAAGAGCGTCATCTGCTGGCGGTGGCCGTTCTTGCGGCGATAATTGTGGCGGCGGCGCTTCTTGAAAACGATCACTTTTTCGCTCTTGGCCTGGGCAATGATTTCCGCAGAAACCACCACGCCGGCGACATCCGCCACCGCGCCATCGGCGCCGGCCAGCAGGACATCGCCCAGCACGACCTTGTCGCCGGCTTCACCAGCCAGCTTTTCAACCGCGATCTTGTCTCCGGCGGCAACCCGGTATTGCTTGCCGCCAGTGCGCACAACTGCGAACATGATGTCTTACCTGTCCAAATTTCAACTACGCCGAAGCGACACGCCAAACCCCGCCGCTCGGCGGGGCTGGAAAGAGTGGTGCCACTAGTCGAAGGGCTTTTGGCTGTCAACCGGGCGGGATGGCTATGGTCATGGCCTTTCAGCATGCTATGGCCATCGCATGATGCGCCTTAGCCTTGCTCCATTGATCGCCGCTGCGCTGATGCCGCTTTCCGCCTGTGCCAGCGATACGGCAAACTATCCCTCGCTGGCGCGCCGCGATGTCGAACGCGCCGTCCTCGCGCCCAGCCCCGCGCCAGTGAGCGCGGCCGCGAGCGAGGCGGCAGCCGACCCTGCGCTGCTCGCCAGACTGCCCGGTCTGGTCGCCGCCGCCCGCGCTGCGCAGGGCCGGTTTGCTGCCGCGCGCGAACGGACTGAGCGCCTGGTGGCAGCCGGCGCCGGATCAACCCCGGGCAGCGAAAGCTGGGCAGTCGCCAGCATCGCGCTCGCCGGGCTGGAATCCTCGCGCAGCGACGCAATGATCACACTCGCTGATCTCGATGCATTGCATACCGAGGCCCGGGTCAACAACACCGGCGGCGCGAACGACATCGCGTTGGCCCGCGATGAGGTTGCCAGCCTGATCGGCGAGCAGGACCGGATCCTGATAGCCCTGCGCACGCGGCTGGGAGGCTGAACACACAAACGGGGCCGCGCACCAGCGGCCCCTGCCCGCGCTAGCCCTTTATCACTGCATTGCCACGATCGCCGCAATTGCCAGTCCCCAGATCACGATTGCGATTGGCAAAATCAGCACCTGGGCGGTTGCGGCCCCTGCAGGGACGGGGCCATCCGGGGTCATCACACCCTTGCTTTGAAAGCTGGACCAGCTGAGCCGCCGCGCGCCGTCATCGTCGCCCAGGCGCGTCCACATGGCCGGGACACCGAATGCCATGACGATGAAGACCACGCAGATGACCATCGGAATGGCCAGACCGCCGTTCAGGAACAGGGCGGCCATCAGGCCAACGAAAGCCAGATAGGCGGCAGCCGTCACCACATAGAGCACCTTTGGCAGTTCGAACGTACGATCAACCTTGTGCGCAACCCTGGGCGCTGCAACGATCTGGGCGACTTCGGCGAGCCTGTTATCAGCAATATGTTTTGACATGGGCGGAGTTCCTTTCTCGCCCCGTCATCCACCTGTCAGCACCGCCATGCTTTGACTTCAATCAAAAAACAGACAAATTCAATTCATTGCCAGCGCTGCAAGTCGGCAATATCCTGCTCGCGCGGCTCGACCCAGCGCCAGCTGCCGCCCGCCTTCTCGCGCTTCCAGAACCAGATCTCGCTCTTGAGGTGGTCCATGGCGAATTCGCACGCGGCAAAGGCATCGCGGCGATGGCGCGCGGCGGCACCAACCAGCACGATCGGCTCGCCGGGGTGCATCACTCCCTGGCGGTGGAGCAGCAACAGCCCCGCCAACGCCCAGCGGGCCATCGCCTGAGCGGCAAGCGCCTGCATCGCGGGCAAGGTCAGCGGCGCATAGTGCTGCAGTTCCAGCGCCTCGACGTCGCCAAAATCATTGGCCCCGGCGCGCACCTGGCCCAGAAAACTGGCAATCCCGCCGGCTGCTGCATGGGCGCTTGCGAATGCCGCCGTCTCGGCCGCTGCATCGAACGACACACTCAGCAAACGGACATCGGCCGTCACGTCAGCCTCCACTGACGGGCGGCAAGAAAGCCAGTTCGTCGCCATCGGCGAGCACCAGCGCGTTGCGATCACCGACGATCTCGCCGTTGACCGCCAACTTGATTCGCGGATCGGCGAGCGCGGCAACCAGTTCGCTCTCCAGCCCTGCCAGCACCTGCGCATAGCTGGACGCGTGAATCACATCGCGCTCTGGCTCGCCGGCGGCATCTTCAAGCCGTCCGAGGAATACCAGCCGTAAAGCCATGTCAGCCGCCGGTCATCGACATGTGCCGGGCCAGCGCAGGCGCGCCGCCCGGGGCATCGATGACGAAATGGTGCCGCTCGGGCTTGATCTTCATCGCCACATCAAGCGCGGCGTTCAGCGCCGGGCCGGGTTCATCCGAGCGCAGCGCCGCGCGCAGGTCGACTTGTTCATTGCCGCCGAGGCACGGATACATCTGGCCGGTCGCGGTGACGCGGATGCGGTTGCAGCCCTCGCAGAAATTGTTGGTCAGCGGGGTGATGAGCCCCAGCCTGCCGCCGGTTTCCGCGACATCGAAATAGCGCGCCGGGCCGCCGCTGCGGTGATCGCTGGGGGTCAGCGTCCAGCGCTTCGCCAGCGCGTCGTGCAGCGCGGCGAGCGGCAGATAGTGGTCAAAGCGGTCTTCCTCGACCTCGCCCAGCGGCATCACCTCGATCAGGGTCAGCGAAAAGCCCTGTCCGTGTGCCCAGGCGATCAGGTCGGGCAATTCTGCCTCGTTGATGCCTTTCAGTGCGACGGTGTTGATTTTCACTGTCAGCCCGGCTTCCTTGGCCGCCGCTATGCCTGCAAGCACCTGCGGCAGCGAATCGCGCCGGGCGAGTTTGGCAAAAGTCTCGCGGTCCAGCGTATCGAGCGAAATGTTGACCCGTTTTATGCCGGCAGCGCGGATCGGCTTGGCAAATTCGGCCAGCCGCGTGGCATTGGTGGTCATGGTCAGCTCTTCCAAGCCTTGTCCAAGCTGCCGCCCCAGCGCCTGCACCAGCTCGATCATGTCGCGCCGCACCAGCGGTTCGCCGCCGGTCAGGCGGATCTTGGTGATCCCGCGCGCAATGAAGCCCAGCGCCAGATCGTGCAGCTCTTCAAGGCTGAGCACTTCGGCGCGCGGCAGGAAGGTCTGCCGCTCCGGCATGCAATAGGAGCAGCGCAAGTCACAGCGGTCCGTCACCGACAGCCGCAGATAGCTGATCCGGCGCTGGAACTGATCGACTAGTTGCGACTTGGGGGGGGCGGCAATGGTCATGTCGGTGCCATTATGCGCCCGTCGCGCCCACAGCGTCCAGCGGCAAATATTGCCCGGTGACGCCGGGCGCAGTCGCAAGGTAGGCCTCAATGGCAGAAATTGCAGCTTCATCCGCGCTCTCCAGCGCATTTACCCTGAGCGGCGCAAGTTCGCGCGCCAGTCCCTGCACGGCGGCGAGCCGCCATGCCCGGTGGCTCTGATCGGTGGGGGGAAACACGAGCAACAAATCTTCCCTCACCGGGTGAGGGGGACCATCGCGCAGCGATGGTGGAGGGGCACCCTCGGCATCGCGCGACGTTTCCGATGAAGGGTAAACCGCCTGTGCCCCTCCACCATCCTCCGGATGGTCCCCCTCCCCGTTTCGGGGAGGATTTATCTGCGGCAACACCCGCGCATGAAAATCCGCCGCCGCCGCCAGCGCCACTTCCGGCAGGCCAACGATCCGCAGCAGCATCAGCGCCGCTCCCGCGTCAGCGTAATCCCGATCCCCTCGCCGTTCTCGGCAATCGCCAGCTTGACGATCTTCACGGTCACGGCTTCCACCCGGTCATCCTGCAGGAACAGCGTTTCGCAGACATGATCGGCCACCGCCTCGATCAGCTTGAAGTGGACGCCATGCGGCAGGGCTTCGCTCGCGGCGAATTTCAGGTCCATGTAGTTCTTGCTGGCTTTCAGCGGCGTATCGGGAAGATAGCGTTCGGCGACCTTGAGTTTCACCTGGATGGTGAAGCGCAGCGGCTGCGGGCGGCCGGTCTCCTCGGAATAGATTCCGGTGAGCACGTCATGTTCGAAGTCGGCGACTTCAAGGATCAGCGAATCGGCCATGGCGCGCCTTAGCCGGGATTTGACCAGCGCGCGAAGATTGCGGTCGGCAGCAGGCGGCCTGCCCCGATGTCATTGGCACCTTCTTCGCGCACGGCCAGGTCACCGTGTTCGATTTGGCCGGGCAGATCGGCGAAGACGTCCGCCAGCAGTCCGCCAAGCGCGAGGCTGCTCATCCGCACGGCATAGACGGTGAGGAACAGGAAGCGGCTCTCGCCATCCAGCAACTGGCGGCAATCCTCCACAAGGCTGGCGAGGTGCTCCTCCAGCCGCCAGACCTCGCCCTCCGGACCGCGGCCGAACTTCGGCGGATCGAGGATGATCCCGTCATAGCGTTTGCCTCGCCGCACTTCGCGCGCGGTGAACTTGGCGGCGTCGTCGACGATCCAGCGGACCGGGCGGTCTTCCATACCCGAAAGCGCCGCATTAGCGCGGGCCTGCGCGACGCTCTTCTTCGAGGCATCGACATGGGTGACCGGGCCATATTCGGACAAGGCCAGTGTGCCGACGCCGGTGTAGCCGAACAGGTTGAGGGTTGCTGCATCGCTGCGCCCCGCAAGCCGCTCCCCCATCCAGTCCCACACCGGGGCCATGTCGGGAAAAAACCCGAGGTGACGAAACGGGGTGCATTGCGCGGTGAATTTCACTTCACCCCAACTGAGCGGCCAGCCTTCCTGCGACACCGGCGCGGCAAACTGCCAGCGCCCGCCGCCGTCTTCGTCCGAGCCGGGAACGAATTCCCCGTCCGAAGCCCAGCGCTCCAGCTTTGGCCGCCAGATCGCCTGGGTGTCGGGCCGGATGAAGCGGTGCGGGCCATAGCGCTCGAGCTTGCGCCCGTCGCCGCTGTCAATCAGGCCATAGTCGGCCCAGGCCTGGCCGGTCATCACGACCGGAGTTTCAACCAGGCGCGCCATCAGGCCCCGAACACTTTAACGACGCGCCGTCGCGCGGGCGGCGACATAGTCGCACACCGCTGCATAGTCACCGGGCAGCTCGTCGAGCCGTTCCTCGCGCTCGAACAGATCGCCGATGCGCGCGGGCAGCGCCGGGTGCTGGCCGGTAGCGCGGCCGACGGCATCGGGGAACTTCGCCGGATGGGCGGTTGCAAGGGTGACCACGGGAATATCGCGCGAAAGGCCCGATGAGCGCGCCGCGTGGAGTCCGCAGGCGGTGTGCGGATCGATCAGCTCACCGCAGGCCTCATTCGCCCAGCGGATCGCGCCGTCCATCTCGCCGGCCGTGGTCCGCTCGCTGGCAAACAGGCGGTTTGCCCCCGCCAACTGGATATTGGTCAGCCGCATAGCCTTGGTATTCTCGAAGCCGGCCATCTGGCTCGCGAGCGCCTCGCCGTCGCGTCCGCCAAGGTCAAACAGCAGCCGCTCGAAATTGGAAGACACCTGAATGTCCATCGAGGGGGCCTCGGTGGGGGTCACACTGCCTTGCGAATAATCGCCGTGTGCCAGCGCGCGGTGGAGGATATCGTTGACATTGGTGGCAACGATCAGCCGCGCAATCGGCAGCCCCATTTGCGCCGCGACATAGCCGGCAAAGACATCGCCGAAATTGCCGGTCGGCACCGAGAAAGCCACCTCGCGGCGCGGCGCACCCAGTTGCAGCGCGGCGGCGAAATAATAGACGACTTGCGCCATCAGCCGCGCCCAGTTGATCGAATTGACCGCGCCGATGGCAAACCGGCTGGTCATGCCGCCATCGTTGAACATGCGCTTCACCATTGCCTGGGCGTCATCGAAGGTGCCTTCGATGGCGATGTTATAGACGTTCGGTGCCAGCACCGTGGTCATCTGGCGGCGCTGGACTTCGCTCACCCGGCCCTTGGGGTGGAGCATGAAAATGTCGATTCTGGCGCGGCCTGCCACCGCATCGATCGCCGCCGAGCCGGTATCGCCAGAGGTCGCCCCGACGATGGTCAGGTGCTGGTCGCCCCCATCTTTTCCTGGGCGCCCGAGGAATTCCTCGAACAGCAGCCCGAGCAGTTGCAGCGCGACATCCTTGAAGGCCAGCGTCGGCCCGTGGAACAGCTCCAGCAGCCATTGCTGTTCATCAAGCTGCACCAGCGGCGTGACTGCGGCATGGGAAAAGCGGCCATAGGCAGCGGTGGTCAGCTCAAACAGGCGCTCATCGGTCAGGCTGCCGGCAACAAATGGCGCCATGATCCTTGCGGCAAGCTCGGCATAGGGCAGGCCCGCCATGGCGGCGATTTCGGCCTCGGTGAAGCGCGGCCATTCGCGCGGCACATAGAGCCCGCCATCATTGGCGAGGCCCGCCAGCGTTGCTCCGGCGAAATCGAGCGCGGGCGCAGCGCCGCGTGTGGAGATGTATTCCATGAGGCGCGCGGTTAGCCGCATGAGTGGCAAATGGAAACCCCGCCGTGGCGGAAATCGGTGCAGGTCTGCATCGATAAACAGCAAGAAACACCGCGCGGTAAGGCAATTACTCCTTGGGCACCGCTCCAGCCATTGGCCAGTCGCTTGGCCCAATCCGGCGCAGGCGCATCTCCACAGTCTGGCGCGGGGGCTTGCCGGGCATTTCTAGGGTTCCCACCTCGCGCCACTCACCATCCTTAAAAGTCGCATCGAAGCGAACCTTGCCCGGGCCGGCCGGGATTTCCCAACTGAACCCGTCAGGGGTTATGACCAGTGGATAGACCCCTGACCGCCCATCGTTAAAGGCATGCATTTCAAAGGCCTTGGTCGCGGTGTTCCAGGCCAGCACCGCAAACGCGTTGAACGCCGGTTTGCCATCGGGATCGTAGCCCCTCCCTTCGATTACCTTGATCGTCCCGCCGAGCATCGGACCGACGCGCTCGGTCTGAGTGATGGTGATTGGCCCGACCTGGCTGGGAAACACCGCCGTGCCGCGCCAGCCTCCATCGAGCCAGACCAGCGGCGCCAGCTTTTCGTGTTGTTCGGCCTGCAGCGCGGCGCCATTGGGCGCTTGAGCCAAGGCCGGGGACAATGCCAGAGCCGCAAAGGCAATGGCGAGGGCGGCAAATGGACTCCGTAGCGTAATAGGGCTCCTTTCCGCAAACCATGCGGAAACTAGGTCCGTAGTCCGGAATGGTAAAGCTACTTTTAGTTCACGCGCAACCGCCGCTGCACTGCCAGCACATAGATCACCAGCGCCACGCCCGCAAACAGGAACCACTGCACCGCATAAGCGAAATGGTTGTTGGGCAGGCCGGAGGGATCAGGCACCTTGTTTGCCTCAAGCCCGGTCAGCGGCGGCGAGGCTACAAGGCGCGGCCCCGGCGCAATAATGCCGCTGACTCGTCCGCCGCGCCACTCGACGATCCGGGGATCGCGCGACCAGCCCAGCACGACGCGCGCCGCGCCGCCTGCGGCCAGCTGGCATTCGGCAATCTGCGAGAGGCCCGATTCGCCCGAAGCATTCTGCCCGGCAATGGTGCTGATCTGGGTCACGCGGGCGCAGTCCAGCGTAGCATGACGATAGAGCGCAGCATCCGCCTCGGCTGCGTTTTTCGGCCAAGCGGCCTCCGACGACATCGCCTTTGCGACAGCATAGCGCGCCAGCAGCGCCTCCTTCTCGTGCATCCGGTCGATCTGCCAGAAGCCGAGCCGCAGCATGATAGCGACCGCGAGCAGCACCACCAGCGTGGCGAAAATGGGGAGTCGGCGAATCATTTCTTCAACTGCCCTTCCCCTGCCCGGCGCTGATATTCAGCAGCCATCAGCGCCGCCTTGCCCGCGCGCAAGCCCCAGATCACCGCCAGCGTCGTGAGCGGCACCCACAGCACTGCGTGGACCCAGAAAGGTGGATGCCAGGCCAGCTCAAGCCAGATGGCAAGGCCGGTTATCAGTCCGCCGACCAGGAAAGTCAGGAAGGCCGCCGGGCCATCGCCGACATTGAAGCCCGCATAGTCGAGCCCGCAGGCCGGGCAGGCTGGCGCAAATTTCGTCATTCCAGCGAACAGCCCTTTCGCGCCGCAACGCGGACACAAACCGAAAAGGGCAGCCAGAACGAGTCCCGGCTGCCCTTCGATTTGCTTTTGCGCTTCTGTCATCAGTGAACCGGCGCGCCCCAGTTGCCCCAGACATAGACTGCGACAAACAGGAACAGCCAGACCACATCAACGAAGTGCCAATACCATGCCGCCGCTTCAAAGCCGAAGTGCTGGCGCGGGGTGAAGTGCCCCAGATAGGTCCGGCGCAGGCAGACGATCAGGAAGATCGTGCCGACAATGACGTGGAAGCCATGGAATCCGGTCGCCATATAGAAGGCCGAACCATAGGTGTTGGTGCCGAAGGGGAACGGCGCAACCGAATATTCATAGGCCTGGATCGCAGTGAACAGCAGACCGAGAGCAATCGTCGCCCACAGGCCCTGCTTGAGACCATCACGATCGCCGTGGATCAACGAATGGTGCGCCCAGGTCACCGTGGTGCCCGAGCACAGCAGGATCAGCGTATTCAGCAGCGGCAGGTCGAAGGCATTGAGCACTTCCTCAACCGATTTTGGCGGCCATTGCCCCCCGACCGACTTCGCAATTTCCGAGGGAAACAGCGAGAAATCGAAGAAGGCCCAGAACCAGCCGACAAAAAACATCACTTCGGAGGCAATGAACAGGATCATGCCATAGCGCAGGTGGAGCTGGACAACCGGCGTGTGATCGCCGGCATGGGCTTCCTTGATGATATTGCCGAACCAGGAATAGAACGTCAGCAGCAGGCCGAACGCGCCAAGCAGCAGGACATATTTGCCTGCAGGCGCGCCGTGCATGGTCATAACGCCGCCGGTGGTCGTAGCCAGCGCCGTCATCGCGCCGGTCAGGGGCCAGATATCAGGCGGAAGAATGTGATAATCGTGGTTCTTGGTTCCGGCCATGATTGCGGGTCCCTGCTTCTCGATTCTGCGCGGCAAAGCGCCGCTGGTTGAACTTGTTGAGCGCCCCTTAACCGCCCGATCCGGCGCGGTCCAGTGGCTTGGCGGCACCATCCGCAATCGGATGAAAAGTATAGCTGAGGGTGATCTGTTCGACGTCGTTTGCGTCCGGATCATCCATGATCTTCGGATCGACATAATAGATCACCGGCATCCGCACTTCCTGACCAGGCTGCAAGGTCTGCTCATTGAAACAGAAACACTGCACCTTGTCGAAATAACGCCCGGCCTGGGCAGGCGTGACATTGAAACTTGCGATGCCGGTAATCGGCTTGTCCGAGAGGTTCTTCGCCAGAAAGATCGCCATTTTCCTGCCACCGAGCTGAACCGTGTCAGTCGTGCGTTCGGGCTGGAAGCGCCACGGCAGGCTGCGATCGACATTGGCATCGAAGCGGATCGACATGGTCTTGTCCGAAACCGAAACCGCCGCCGCCTCTGCCTCGCTGACGCGCTGGGTCGTCCCGCCGAAGCCGGTGACCTGGCAGAACAAGCGGTAAAGCGGCGCCGAAGCATAGCCCAGGCCGAGCATCGCAAGCGCAAATGCCAGCGCCATCAGCCCGACGCGGCGGTTGCGCCGAACCATGCCTGAATTGGGCCCCAATTTGGGCACCGGATCGGCCAGGGTGGGTGACGCCGCGCTCATCGCTCAGGTCATCTTGGCAATCGAGATGGCATAGACCAGCACAACAAACGCGGCGAGGATCAGCGCCATGGCGATGCTGCGGCTGCGCTGGATGCGCTTGCGCTGGGAATCGGCGTCGGGAGTCTCGGTCATGCGATTATCCCTGCACCAGCAACCAGCGATCCGCAACCAGCGCCGCGAAAATCGCAAACAGATAGACGATCGAATATTTGAACAGCTGGCGCTCCTCGATCATCGGATCGTCGGGGCCGCTGCGCTGGCGAATGCCCACCCGCAGCGACAGCATGGCAAACAGCGCTGAAAGCACCAGCGCAGTTATGCCATAAAGCGCGCCAGTCCCGCCGATCCACCATGGCGCGGCGCTTAGTGGCAGCAGCAACAAGGCATAGGCGAGAATCTGGCGCCTGGTCGACTTTTCGCCGGCCACCACCGGCATCATCGGAATGCCGACTTTGGCGTAGTCCGACTGCACAAACAGCGCGAGCGCCCAGAAATGCGGCGGCGTCCACATGAAGATGATGGCAAACAGCAGGACTGGCATCGCGGTAATCTCGCCGGTCGCCGCGACCCAGCCGATCAGCGGCGGAAACGCCCCTGCCCCGCCGCCGATGACGATGTTCTGCGGCGTGCGCGGCTTCAGCCAGATGGTGTAGACCACCGCATAATAGAGGATCGACACCGCTAGGATTACTGCTGTCAGCCAGCCGATCGCCAGCCCCATCAGCAGGACCGACAAGACCGAGAGCATGACGCCGAAATCGCGCGCGGCAACCGGGTCCATGCGGCCAGCCGGGATCGGCCGCGCGGCCGTGCGCTTCATTCCCGCATCGAGGTCGGCTTCCCACCACATGTTCAATGCCGCCGCGCCGCCCGCGCCGAGCGCAATGCAGAGGATCGCGGTGAAGCCCAAAATTGCATTGAGAACGGGCACCGGATTGATCGGTTCGGGCGCGGCGAGCAGTCCGCATAACCCGGTGAAAATGACGAGGCTCATCACCCTGGGCTTGGTCAGGGCAAAGAAATCGCGCCAGTCGGCGGGAAGCGGCAGGGCTTGTGTCTGGCTCATGCAGGAAGCTCTCTCGTTACCGGGAGAGCACTCCAATAGCGGGTCCATCCCGCGCGAGGCGGAGTGGAACCCGGACGATCAATGATGCCCCTTGTCCTCGATGACCGGGAGCGTCTCGAACTGATGGAACGGCGGCGGGCTGGAGAGGGTCCACTCAAGCGTATTGGCGCCTTCGCCCCAATAGTTGTCAGCGGCCCTTTTGCCCATCGTGTAGGCATAGATCAGGTTGATGAAGAAAATTCCCACCCCGAACAGCACCACCAGATAGCCCAGCGACGAGACGTAGTTCCACTGCTCGTAGGCCGGCGTGTAGTCCGGATAGCGGCGCGGCATGCCCTGCAGGCCCAGGAAGTGCTGCGGGAAAAACACCAGGTTCACGCCAACGAAGAACAACCAGAACTGGAGATGCGAGAGGAATTCCGAATGCATCCGCCCACTCATCTTGGGGAACCAATAGAAGAAGCCGGCGAAAATCGAGAAGACCGCACCCATCGACAGGACGTAATGGAAATGCGCAACCACGTAATAGGTATCATGCAGCACGTCGTCGACGCCGCCATTGGCCAGCACCACGCCGGTGACCCCGCCAACGGTGAACAGGAAGATCATGCCCATCGCCCAGACCAGCGGCGACTTGAATGTGATCGATCCACCCCACAACGTGGCAATCCACGAGAAGATCTTGATGCCGGTGGGCACCGCGATGACCATGGTCGCCGCCGTGAAATACATCTTCGTGTTCACGCTCATGCCGGTGGTGTACATGTGGTGGGCCCAGACGACGAAGCCGACCACGCCGATCGCGACCATGGCGTAGGCCATGCCGAGATAGCCGAACACCGGCTTCTTCGAGAACGTCGAGACGATCTGGCTGATCATGCCGAAGCCCGGCAGGATCATGATGTAGACTTCGGGATGGCCGAAGAACCAGAACAGATGCTGATAGAGCACCGGATCGCCGCCGCCAGCGGCATCGAAGAAGGTCGTGCCGAAATTGCGGTCGGTCAGCAGCATGGTGATCGCCGCCGCCAGCACGGGCAGCGAGAGCAGCAGCAGGAAAGCGGTGACCAGTTCCGACCAGACGAACAGCGGCATCTTGTGCAGCGTCATGCCCGGTGCGCGCATGTTGAAGATGGTGGTGATGAAGTTGATCGCCCCCATGATCGAGCCCGCACCCGCCAGATGCAGCGAGAAGATCGCGAAATCGACCGAATAGCCGGGCGAGCCGCTGGTCGACAGCGGGGCATAGACCGTCCAGCCGGTGCCTGCGCCATTGCCGAGACCGCCAGGCACGAAGGCCGACATCAGCAGCGAGCAGAAACCGGCGAAAGTCAGCCAGAACGAGATGTTGTTCATCCGCGGAAAGGCCATGTCCGGCGCGCCGATCATTAGCGGCACGAACCAGTTGCCGAAACCGCCGATCATGGCGGGCATGACCATGAAGAACACCATGATCAGGCCATGCGCCGTGATCAGCACGTTCCAGGTGTGCAGCGCCTGATCGAAATTCGGATTTACCGCGCCAAACAAGGTCGCAAAGAAATCAAGGTACTGGATACCGGGCTGCGCCAGCTCGAGGCGCATCATGCCCGAAAATGCACCGCCGACGATCCCAGCAAACACCGCGAGCAGCAAATAAAGCGTGCCGATGTCCTTGTGGTTGGTCGACATGAACCAGCGGGCGAAGAAGCCCGGCTTGTGATCATGATCAGCGTGGCCGTGATCGTCGCTGTGGGCCTTGAAGCTGTCGGGGGCGGTGGTAGCCATGGTCGTCTCGAACCTTGTGTCTGAAAGCGGGCTTAGGCGGCGGGCGCCGGAGTGGCGGGTGCGGCAGGCGCCGGAGCAGCCGCAGGTGCGTCAGCGGCGGGGGCGGCCGGCGTCTCTGCCGGTTTGGGCATCCCGTCGATTGCTCCGCCGGATTGCGACATCACCCAGGCATTGAACTGCGGCCTGGGCAAGGCTTCGATGACAATCGGCATGTAACCATGGCGCACGCCGCACAGTTCCGAACACTGCCCGTAATAGACGCCCGGCTTTTCGACGAACATCACCTTCTCGTTGATCTGCCCCGGAACCGCATCGAGCTTGAACCACAGCGAAGGCATGGCAAAGGCATGGATCACGTCGGACGCGGTGATCTGCAAGCGGATCGGCTCGCCTGCGGGCACAACCATGCGATAGTCGGCGGCAAGCTGCACCGGCCCGTCATCGTCGGTGCGAAAGCGGTCGCCGGGCTTGAGCGAGGGATCGCTCTGCTCTTTCAATATGTTCGAGACGACCTCGATCCCGCCATTGTCGGGATAGGTGTAAGTCCAGAACCACTGGTTGCCGGTCGCCTTGATGGTCAGCGCGTTGCCCGGTGCAGGCTTGTACTGCTTGGCCAGCAGATCGATCGAGGGCACCGCGATGCCGACCAGGATCAGCACCGGCAACAGCGTCCAGATCACTTCGATCACCGAGTTGTGGCTGTTTGTCGATGCGACCGGATTGGCGCGCTTGTTGTAACGCACGATCACCCAGAGCAGCAGCCCCAGAACCAGCACCGACATGGCGACGACGACGATCATCAGGGGAACATCGTGAAGCCAGCGGGCATAATGCCCGGTCGGCGAGAACTGGGTCTGCAGGCCGATGCCGCCATCGACCGGCATCCCAACGCCCGGAGTCGGCTTCATCGGCACATAACCGCCAGGCGCCACGACAAAACGGTCTGCCACAGCCGCAGCAGGTGCCGCGCCCTGCGCCAGGGCGAGCCCCGGCGTCAGCAACAGCGCCAATGCACTTGCCGGCTGTTTGACCATCCTGCTTGCCGCGCGGGCGAATTCGCCTGGTGTCATCGTCTTATGATCTCGCTCTAACGTTGCAGCCACAAAAGACTGCCCCCTCATGCCACAAGGCAAAGGCCGGGGCGAACCCCGTCATATCACCTTCTGGCGCGGCCTATACGCGCGCTTGCGAGCCACCTCAAGCGCCTCTAGGGGATATTTTTTCCCTGGTGGAAAAGCCATACCCTCAAAGCGTTTGTGCGACTCACAAGGATGCCCCCGACCATGCAGGAAGAAGATGTGCTCGCCGAATTTCGCAGCTGCGATGCGCTGCTCGAAGGGCACTTTCTGCTCTCCTCGGGCCGTCACAGCGGCCACTACCTGCAATGCGCCCGTGTGCTGATGGACCCGATGCGCGCCTCGCGGCTGGCCGAGGCGCTGGTCCAGACGCTGCCCAGGCCTTTGCGCAAGCAGATTGCCAAAGTAGTTTCACCCGCCATGGGCGGGCTGATCATCGGCCATGAAATGGCGCGCGCGCTGGGCACCGAGGCGATCTTTGTCGAACGCCCCGAGGGCACGTTCGGACTGCGCCGGGGCTTCTCGATTGCGCCGGGCGAAGAAGTGCTGCTGGTCGAGGATGTCGTCACCACCGGGCTTTCCTCGCGCGAAGCTATCGCGGCGGTAGAGGCGGCGGGCGGCAAAGTGATCGCGGCGGCATCGCTGGTTGATCGTTCTGGCGGCACGGTCGATCTCGGGGTGCCGTTCTATCCGCTGATCGCGCTGAATTTTCCGACTTATGCCGCCGATGAAGTGCCGGCAGATCTCGCCGCGATCCCGGCGATCAAGCCAGGCAGCAGGGCCAAACCGTGACTCCCCACATGCTTCGATTAGGCGTCAACATCGATCACGTTGCGACGATCCGTAACGCGCGCGGCGGCGATCATCCCGATCCGGTGCGCGCCGCCGAGATCGTCGCGGCGGCAGGCGGCGACGGCATCACCTGCCATTTGCGCGAAGACCGCCGCCACATCCGCGATGAGGACATCGCCCGCATCCAGGCCGCGACCGGACTGCCGCTGAATTTCGAAATGGCGGCGACCGACGAGATGCTCGAGATTGCGCTGCGTCATAAGCCGCACGCCGCCTGCATTGTCCCCGAACGCCGCGAGGAGCGCACCACCGAAGGCGGACTCGATGCCGCCGGCCAGCACAACCGCATCGCCCCGATTGTATCACGACTGCTTGACGCCGGCATCCGCGTCAGCCTGTTCATTGGCGCCGACGAGCGCCAGATCGAGGCCGCGATGCGCCTTGGCGCGCCGGTGGTCGAGCTGCACACCGGCGATTACGCCCATGCGGAAGGCGAGGCCCGCCCGGTGCAATTGCAGCGCCTTGCCGATATGGCCGCGCTCGCCGCGAAAAATGGCATCGAGCCGCACGCCGGGCACGGGCTGACCTTCGCCAATGTCCAGCCGATCGCCGCGATCCCGCACCTCGCCGAGCTCAACATCGGGCATTACCTGATCGGCGAGGCGATCTTCTGCGGGCTGGACGCGAGCATCCGCCGGATGCGTGACCTGATGGACGCGGCGCGCCCATGATCGTCGCCATCGGCTCAGACCTGTGCAACATCGAGCGTATCCAGGCCTCGCTCGACCGCTTTGGCGAGCGCTTCGAAAGGCGCGTGTTCACTGAAGTGGAACGCGCCAAGGCGGCGCGCCGGCCGTTCACCAAGGCCGGCACCCTCGCCAAACGCTTCGCCGCCAAGGAGGCTTTCTCCAAGGCGGTCGGCACCGGCTTCAAGGCTGGCGTGTTCATGAAGGACATCGGCGTGGTGAACATGAAGAGCGGCGCGCCGACGCTGGCGCTGACCGGTGGGGCGGCGGCACGGCTTGCAGCGATCATCCCGGAAGGCCATGAGGCCGTGGTTCACCTGACGCTAACCGACGACCATCCATGGGCGCAGGCGTTCGTCATTATCGAGGCGCGCCCGCTGTGACTGATCAGAATGAAATGCACGCAGAAGCCCGGACCGAGACCAAAAAGGTCGACTGGCTGGACGAGCTGCGCGGCCTTGCGCTGATGCTGCTCGCGGTGCTCGGCTTTCATTCGTTCGTCGCCAAGCCGTTCTACATTCCCTCGGAATCGATGATGCCAAACCTGCTGGTCGGCGACCGGTTGGTGGTGAGCAAGTATCCCTATGGCTGGAACTGGTCCTCGGTCTCGTTCCACCTGGCACCGCGCGGCACCTGGCGGCTGCTGGGCAGCACCCCCGAATACGGCGACATCGTCATTGTCGTGCCGAAGAACCGCAACGAAGACCTGATCAAGCGCGTCGTCGCGCTGCCCGGCGACCGGATCGCGCTGGCAAACGGCCAGATCGTGCTCAACGGCAAGCCAGTGCCCCAGTCGGTCGAGCCGCCGCTCGAACTGCCAGTCGATGCCAACACCAGGTGCGATGCCGCCGTCTATCCCGGCGCTTATGCGCGGCGGCCCTCCGGCAAGGATGTCTGCATGCTGCCGGTGCTCACCGAATCCCTGCCCAATGGCGCGACCTACCGCATCATCGACATTGCCGACCGGGCCAGCGACCGGATGGACGAGATCACCGTGCCCGCAGGCCATGTCTTCCTGATGGGCGACAACCGCGACGATTCGGCCGACAGCCGCTTCGCCATCGAGGAAAACGGCCTTGGCGGCCCGGTGCCGCTGAGCAGCGTTGGCGGGCGCGCGGAATTCGTCACGTTCTCGTTCGACGGCAGCGAAAGCTGGAATCCGCTGACCTGGTGGAGCGCGCTGCGCACCGGCCGCGCCTGGCAATCGCTGCGCCCGGCGCTGGCGGCAATCGCCCCGCGCTGATCCGGGAGCAAGGGGAGTTGAGCCAAATCTGCGAACATGCCGCTGCGATGCGCCTGTGCCTGCCGTCGGGCGGCGTGCTGCTGGGTCTTGATCTGGGCACCAAGACCATCGGTACGGCGTTCTGCGATGCCGGCTGGCGCTTCGCCTCACCGGGCAAGACCCTGCCGCGCGGCAAATTCATGGCAGACAAGGCGCAGATCGCCGGGCTGATCGCCGAGCGCAAGGTGCAGGGCCTGGTGATCGGACTGCCGCGCAACATGGATGGCAGCGAAGGCCCGCGCGCCCAATCGAGCCGGGCCTATGCGCGCAACCTGGCTGATTTGGGCCTGCCGATCCTGATGTGGGACGAGCGCCTCTCCACCGCCAGCGCCGAAGCCGCGCTGATCGCGCAGGACATCAGCCGGGCAAAGCGGGCAGACCGGATCGATGCAGCGGCAGCTGCGGTGATCCTGCAGGCGGCAATCGATGCGCTGGCGGCTCCGGGGTTTGCCTGATTATCAAACCCGCTCATGCTGAGCTTGTCGAAGCACAGGCCGTTTACAATACCGCCACTTTTGCACGATGGGCCTTCGACAGGCTCAGGCGGAGCGGGGCTTTGAGGTTTTGATTCGAAATATACGGCAGCGCCTCAGACTTTCTGCGTCGAACCCTCGTAAATTTCGTCAATCGCAGCCGCCAGCGACGCATCAAACTCCGCATCGCTCATCCCGGACCGCAGGTCTTGCAGTAGCGCGCGGCTGAAGCTGGCGATCACGCCGCGGTTCCTGGCGAGCTCCACGCAGGCCTCAGGGCGCTGGTAGCCGCCCGACAGCGCGACGACGCGCAGCACCTTGGGATGATCGACCAGCGGATCGAACGTGCCCGGCACGACCGGCAGGCTGAGCTTTAGCATCACCGGATCGCTCATCACGTCGAGGTTCTTGAGGATCGACTTCAAGAGCAACGCATCGCACTCGGCGCGGGTCTCGCTCTTGATGTTCACTTCGGGCTCAAGGATCGGCATCAGCCCGCCTGCCAGCACTTGCCGGCCGACTTCGAACTGCTGGGCGACAATCGCAGCGATCCCTTCGGCATTGGCCGAATTGACCACCGAGCGTTCCTTGGTGCCATAGACACCGAGCGCCTGCGACTTGGCGAGCAGCGCATCGAGCTCGGGCATCGGCTTCATCAGCTGAACGCCATTTGCCTCGTCTTCAAGACCCTTGTCGATCTTGATGAATGGCACCACGCCCTTGGCGATCAGCGCAGCGGGCGTCGGCAGCCCGCCAACCTCGCCGTCCATCGTCCGCTCGAACAGGATCGCGCCGATCACTTTGTCGCCAGTGAAGCCCGGCGAGGAAATGATCCGGCTGCGCATCGCATGGATCAGGCCGAACATCTCTTCCTCGGTGCTCCAGGCGCCTTCCGCGATGCCATAGCCCGCGAGCGCCTTGGGAGTTGAGCCGCCGGACTGGTCGAGCGCGGCGATAAAGCCATTGCCGGCGGCCATTTTGGCGGTCATTGCGGCGGTGTTCATGGGTAGTGCTCCTGTTTGTCGGCAACAGTGAATTCAGGCGGAAAGTGCGGCCACGCCGGGCAGTTCGCGCCCTTCCATCCATTCGAGGAATGCGCCGCCGGCAGTCGAGACATAAGAGAAATCGTCCGCTACGCCGGCATGGTTGAGTGCGGCTACTGTATCGCCGCCGCCTGCCACCGAAATCAGCGATCCCTCGCGCGTCAACGCGGCGGCAATGCGGGCAAGGGCGACAGTCGCGGCATCGAACGGCGCCATCTCGAACGCGCCCAGCGGCCCGTTCCACACCAAGGTGCGGCAGGTCTTGAGCACGTCGGCAAGCGCCTCGACCGCCGAGGGGCCGACATCGAGGATCATCTCGTCCGCAGCGACTTCGTGGACGTTGCAACTGCGCAAGCTGGCTGGATTGGCGGCGAATTCCTTCGCCACCACGACGTCATAGGGCAGATGCACGGTGCAGCCCGCCTTGTCCGCCGCGCCGAGAATTTCCAGCGCCTTGGCTGCCAGATCATGCTCGCACAGCGACTTGCCGACATCGACGCCCTTGGCCGCCAGAAACGTGTTGGCCATGCCGCCGCCGATGATCAGGTGATCGACCTGGCCCACCAGGTGGGTGAGCACATCGAGCTTGGAGGAAACCTTGGCCCCGCCCACCACTGCCACAACCGGACGCTCGGGATTACCCAGCGCCTTTGCCAGCGCCTCCAGCTCGGCCTGCATCGCGCGCCCCGCATAAGCCGGCAGCACATGCGCGAGGCCTTCGGTGGTTGCGTGGGCGCGGTGGGCAGCAGAAAATGCATCGTTGACATAGAGGTCGGCATTGGCAGCAACCGCCTTTGCCAACGCAGGATCGTTCGCTTCCTCGCCCTTCCAGAAGCGCGTGTTCTCCAGCGCGGCAATGTCGCCATTGCGCAGGATGCCGATCGTCTGCGCCACCACCGGCCCGGCGATCTCAGGACAGAACATCACCTCGCGCCCCAGCACTTCCTGCACCGCGCCAACCACCATCGAGAGCGACTGGGTGGAACTGCGCTCACCCCCCGGGCGGCCGAAATGGGCCAGCAGCAGCACTTTCGCGCCCTTGTCCGCCAGCTCGATGATCGTCGGCATGGCCGCGCGGATGCGGGTGTCGTCCGTTACCGCGCCGTCGGCCATCGGCAGGTTAAGATCGACGCGGACCAGCGCGACTTTGCCTGCCACGTCGCCGATATCATCAAGCGTGCGGAACTTGGTCATCAAGTTAGCCTCAGATCAGCTTCCCCATCACCCCGGCCGTGTCGACCATGCGGTTTGAGAAGCCCCATTCGTTGTCGTACCAGCTGAGCACGCGGACCAGCTTGCCTTCGATCACAGCGGTCTCGAGGCTGTCGATGGTCGAGCTGTGCGAATCGTGGTTGAAATCGATCGAAACCAGCGGCTCGTCGGTATAGCCCAGAATGCCCTTCAACGGGCCTTGCGAGGCCGCCTTGAGCAGCGCGTTGACTTCCTCGACCGTGGTGTCGCGCTTGGGCGTGAAGGTCAGGTCGACCACCGAGACATTCGGCGTCGGTACGCGGATCGACGAGCCGTCAAGCTTGCCCTTCAGTTCGGGAAGCACTTCGCCGACCGCACGGGCGGCGCCGGTGGTGGTCGGGATCATCGACATCGCGGCAGCGCGGGCGCGGCGCGGATCTTCGTGGATCTGGTCGAGGATCTTCTGGTCATTGGTATAGGCGTGGATCGTCGTCATCAGCCCGCGCTCGATGCCGATGGTGTCGTTGAGCACTTTGGCGAACGGCGCGAGGCAGTTGGTGGTGCAGCTGGCGTTGGAGACGATGATGTGATCGGCGGTCAGCTTTTCGTGGTTGACCCCGAAGACCACCATCAGGTCGATGTCCTTGGCCGGGGCCGAGATCAGCACGCGCCTGGCGCCGGCATCGATGTGCTTCTGGCCGCCAGCGCGGCTGGCGAAAAAGCCAGTGCATTCCAGCGCGATATCAACGCCATTTGCCTTGTGCGGCAGGTTCGCAGGGTCGCGCTCGGCAGTAACCTGGATGCGCTTGCCGTTGATGATCAGGTCGTTGCCGTCGACTTCGACCGTGCCCGCGAAGGCTCCGTGCACCGAATCACGCTTGAACAGCAGGGCATTGGCCTTGGCATCGGCGAGATCGTTGATCGAGACCAGCTCGAGATCGTGGTCGGTCCGCTCGATAATCGCTCGCGCAACATTGCGCCCGATGCGCCCGAACCCGTTGATCGCAACCTTCGTCGCCATGATAAGAACTCCTGCTAGATGTCTAGTTTTGCTTTGATTTGTGGGATAATTGCCTCGGCGGCAAAGCCGAAATGCTTAAACAATGCGCTATCCGGTGCGGAAGCGCCAAAGGTGTCGATACCGATGGCGAGCCCGTCGCGGCCGACATATTTGTGCCAGCCCATCGTGGTCCCCGCTTCGATCGAAACCACCAGCACATCGGCGGGGATCAGATTGTCGCGGTAATCGGCATGCTGCGCCTCGAACAACTCCCAGCAGGGCATCGAGACGACATCTGCGCCGATGTCTTCGGCTTCCAGCGCTTCGGCGATCTGCACCGCAAGCTGGACTTCAGAGCCGGTTGCCAGCAGCACCACTTTGAGTTCGGCCGCCGAGGAAATCAGCCGGTAAGCGCCGCGCAGGCACAGGTTCTCGTCGTCGTCGTCGCGCAGCGCCGGCAGGTTCTGCCGTGAAAGCGCCAGCACCGACGGCCCGTTCTTGCGGCGCAGCGCCAGATCCCAGCATTCCGCGGTTTCCATCGCGTCAGCCGGGCGGAATACCCACAGATCAGGAATCGCGCGCAGCGAGGCGACGTGTTCGACCGGCTGGTGGGTCGGCCCGTCTTCGCCAAGGCCGATACTGTCATGGGTCAGCACATAGACGACTTGCGCCTGCTGCAACGCCGAGAGACGGATGGCGTTGCGGCAATAGTCGGAGAACACCAGGAAGGTGCCGCCATAGGGGATCACCCCGCCATGCAGCGCCATGCCGTTCATCGCCGCCGCCATGCCGAATTCGCGGATGCCGTAATAGACATAGCGCCCGGCATAGTCCGCCGGACTGAACGGCCCGGTGGAGCTGGTCTTGGTATTGTTCGAGCCGGTCAGATCCGCCGAACCGCCAAGCATCGCAGGAATTGCAGCGGTGAGCACTTGCAGCGCATTTTCGCTCGACTTGCGGGTGGCGAGATTGGGCATGTCTTCGACCAGCTTCGAGCGGTAGGCGTCCCAGCCCGTCAGCGCCGGCAGATCGCCTGCCATGCGGGCCAAAAATTCATCATACTTCAAATGGCTTGCGAGGCGATTTTGCCAATCGGCATGAGTATTTGCGCCCTTTGCGCCGAGGCCGCGCCAGTCGGACAGAATATCGGCCGGAATCTCGAAGGGACCAGCATTCCAGCCCAGCGCCTTGCGAGTCGCGGCAACTTCATCGCTGCCCAGCGCAGCGCCATGAACATGGTGCGTGCCCTGCTTGTTCGGCGCGCCCTTGCCGATCACCGTGCGGCAAGCAACCAGCGAGGGCCGGCCATCGGCAATCGCAGCTGCGATCGCGCGGGCAATGTCGGCCGGATCATGGCCGTCGCAGGCCTCGGTATGCCAGCCAGTCGCTGCATAACGCGCGGGAATGTCCTCGCTGGTGGACAAGCCGGTGTCGCCATCGATGGTGATGCGGTTGTCGTCCCACAGCACGATCAGTCCGCCGAGCTGCAAATGGCCGGCAAGCCCGATCGCCTCATGGTTGATGCCTTCCATCAGGCAGCCATCGCCGACGACCACGAATGTGCGGTGATCGACCAGCGCGTCGCCATAAATTGCATTCAAGTGGCGCTCGGCCATCGCCATGCCCACCGCCATCGCCAGGCCTTGCCCCAGCGGCCCGGTGGTGCATTCCGCGCCTTCCAGGTGAATGTTCTCCGGATGCCCGGCGCATGGGCTGCCAAGCTGCCGGAAGCCCCGGATGTCGTCCATCGTCGGCGCCGCATAGCCGGTGAGATGGAGCAGCGAATAGAGCAGCATCGAACCGTGGCCGGCCGACAGCACGAAGCGGTCGCGATCCGGCCATTTGGGTGCGGCGGGATCAAACTTGAGGAACTGCGAGAACAACACAGTCGCGACATCGGCCATGCCCATCGGCATACCGGGATGGCCGCTGTTGGCCGCCTGGACGGCGTCCATCGACAGGGCGCGGATGGCGTTGGCCATGGGGCCCAGGCGGGCGGGATCGAGCGACATCGGGAAGGCTCCGGCTGAATCGCCGCAAAAAAGGGACGATTCGGTGCCGCTCCCTTTAGGGAGAGGCCGCGCTCCGTCAAGCGCAGCGCCGTTGCAAACCGCCCGCAAGTCCACAGTCACCATCGTGGAAACGGTGCAAGATTATGCTGGCAAGACTATGCAGGGTGGCCTTTTTGCGTTAGACCAGTGTCCATGGAGGGGCTTTCTTCAGACGCCGCCTTTGCGCGGATCAACGCGGCGCTCGACCGGATCGAGGCAGCTGCCTCTGTTGCTCGTCCGGTGGGCGATGAAGCGCTGGCCGCCCGCCACGAACAGCTGCGCGCCGCCGTCGCCGATTCGCTGCACGCGATGGATCAGCTGATTGATGGCGAAGTGTCATGAGCATCGGCGAAGCTTCTTGAGTAACGTCACGCTCTCGATCAGCGGGCGCAGCTATACGGTGGCTTGCGCCGAGGGCGAGGAAAGCCACGTGCTGGGCCTTGGCGCGCTGATCGACCGCAAGCTGGCCACCATGGGCGACATGTCGGGCCAGGCGGAAACCCGCATGTTGCTGTTTGCCTCGCTGCTGCTCGCCGACGAATTGCACGAAGCGGGCGGCGGCAACCGGCAGGCTGCGCCAGGCGCAGCCAGCCCCGAAATAGCGAAAAAGCTGGAGTCCCTCGCCGGGCGTCTGGAATATCTCGCTGCCCGGCTTGAGAGCTGAGCCCGCAGGCCCTATATGGAGTGCGACGGGTTCTGCCCGGCACGAGCCGTTCGAACATCCCTGAGGCTATAAGCAATCCTATGGGGGCTGTCTCTGGTTGGACCCTGGTCCGGCACACATGGTCCCCACCTGACGTCAACGCGTCAGTGGATTTCCCGGCAACGACCCACGGTGGGCCCGTCACCCCCCGCATTTCGCCCTACCCGGCAGCGGAAGAGCCCGGAGACCAGGCGTGACCGATAAGCAAGAGCTGCGCCGCGAGCTGCGACAGCGCTGTGAGGCACATGTGGCCGCGCTGCCCGATACGGTGCGTGCGCTGGTTTTCTCGCGCCCGCCCGGAGCGGTCACCCAGCTGGTGCCTGAAGGCGCGACTATTGCCATTTATTACCCGTTTCCCACCGAAGCCCCGGCGCTGGCCTATGGCCGCTGGTTCCACGAACGCGGGCACCTCATCGCCCTGCCCTGGTTCGCCGCGCGCGACAGCGCGATGCAATTTCGCGAATGGGCCAACCCCTTCGACGATAGCCTGCTGGTGCCTGATCCCTTCAAGGCGTTCCAGCCAGCCGCCGATGCCGCGCTGCTGGAGCCCGATGTGGTCTTCGTGCCCTTGCTGGGCTTTTCGGCACTAGGCGCGCGGATCGGCCAGGGCGCTGGGCATTATGACCGCTGGCTGGCAAACCATGCGCCGCGCGCCGCCATCGGGCTCGCCTGGGATTGCCAGCTGATCGAACAGCTGCCAACCGAGCCACACGACATGCCGCTGACCGCTGTGGTCACCCCCACCCGCCTTTACGGACCATTCTGATGCGCGAACAACCGACCTGGCGGATTCCGGCAGGAATATTGGCACTTGTCGTCGCGCTGGCAGCCTATGTGCTGGCCATCGCGCTATGGCTCGCGCCGTCGATTTCCCGGCTGCCCGCGCTGGGCCAATTCCCGGTCTATGTCGTGCTCGGCGTGGTCTGGCTGCTGCCCTTGCGGCGTTTCCTGATCTGGATGGAAACCGGGCGCTGGGGCTGAATTGCGCCACGTTCAAGGGGATATGGCGCGAGTGACGGGACTTGAACCCGCGACCTCCGGCGTGACAGGCCGGCGCTCTAACCAACTGAGCTACACCCGCGCATTCCCCAAGGCTGACCTGCGGGAGCAGCGCCACTAGGCGAGCGAGCCGAGGCTGTCAACCGGGCAGGCTGCGGCAAAAACCTTGCCCGCCATTAACCAAAATTTTTGCCCTCCCGGTCTAGCAGTGCGTCCGCCGCCGTCACGCGGCAAGCGTGGTTGGGGGCATACCAGTGAACCTTTGCATTGCAGCGCGGATCGCGCTTGTCGCTTGCGCCGCGGCCGCCGCCATCCCGGCGCTGGCCGAAGCACCGGTCGCGCTCGACAGCGCGGTCTTCGTCGAACGGCTGACCGGAAACAACGTCCGCAGTCTCGAGCCGGCAAGCCGCCTCATTCGCGGCGACCGGGTGGTAACTGTGCTCAGCTGGCAACGGCTCGGCCGGACTTCGGGCACCAACGGCTTCACGCTGGTCAACCCCCTGCCCCGTGCAATTGCCTATCAGGCGAGCGCCCACGACAGCGAGGAAGTCTCGGTCGATGGCGGGCACAGCTGGGGCACGATCGGCAGCTTGCGCCATGGCGCGCGGCTGGCGACCCCCGAAGACGTGACGCACGTGCGCTGGCGGTTGCCAGCGAGCGCAGGCTCCGGCCGCATCGCCTACAGCGGGATCGTGCGCTAAGGCACTCGTGGTTGCAGCTTGACCCGAGGCCGGATCCGCAGGTGCCTGCGCTCTTGCGCGAAAATTTGCTCGATATTCAGCTGATCGACCAATTCATGAAGATGACGCCGAAATTCTTCCGCCATGCGCCTGTCGTTTTCCGGACCGAGAAACGCCGGCACAGGCTCCTGCAGCAGGATGCTGTCGCGGAATGCTTTTTTGAGCCGCTCCTGCAAAACAATGCCGGTAGATGCCTTAATCATAATCGAAAGGTGCAGGGAAAAGCCGTCCGAAGTGCAAATATGCCGCTGGCCGGGAGGCAGATAGAGGACATCGCCGGAATTCAAGGTCAGATGACGAGGTGGGCCGGGCTCATCTTTCATCGCCATTGGCGCGCCCGGCGCAACCGGATCTCCATGGAATGTCCAGTGCTTCACTCCATCGAGCTGGACAATCACGACGTGCTCTTCATCGTGATGAGGCGGGAATGCACCTTCCAGGCCGAAACTTGCAATCAGGACAAATTCGATGGCATCGCCCAGCCATTCCTCAATGAATCGCGCCATGCGATGCGCTTTGGGAATGCGTCGCTCAAGCCGGTTGATGGCAATGCTTGACCCCATCAAGGTCGCATTTGCCAGCATCTGCGGCTCGATCTTTCCTCGATTGACGTAGCGAAACGTCTTCAGATCAAGGGTGTCTCGACCCGAGGTAACACGCAGATCGTCGGGTAGAATGGCCCCCTGTTCGAGCGCCTGCTCAATATCTGCAAGCAACGGAAACCCGTCCTGGTGACCGCAGGCCCCCCCCGGAAGGTGCAAGGTCTGCCGCTCGATGATTGCCTGTCGGAATTGCCCTTCGCCAAGCGCCAGCTGGAGCGCATCGAACGCTTGGGCGACTGCATCTCCGCTGCGCGAATCGGCCAACTGGTCTGTTTCAGGAAGCATTTCTGGAAATATCCCTTCAGACCAGCAGAGATTGGCTTAGCCGAGGCTCAAATCGCGAGCAACGTCATGGGCGCTTCCAGCAGCCGCTTGACCGTCTGCACGAAGTTCGCAGCATCCCAGCCATCGACCACGCGGTGGTCGCAGCTGATTGAGATATTCATCAGCTTGCGCTTTTCGATGGTAACGCCGTCGGCGCCATAGGCCGGGCGTTCGACGATGCGGTTGGGGCCAATAATCGCCACTTCCGGGCGGTTTATCACCGGCGTGGTGGCGATGCCGCCAAGCGGGCCGAGCGATGTCAGGCTGAGCGTGGAGCCCGAAAGCTCGCCGGGCTTGGCCGAACCATCGCGCGCTGCCGCTGCCAGCCGGGCAATCTCCGCCGCCAGCTGCCACAGCGACAGCGCCTGCGCATCGCGGACCACCGGCACGACAAGCCCCGCATCGGTCTGCGTCGCCACGCCAAGGTGCACCGCAGCATAGCGCGTCACTTCGCCCGCAGCGTCGTCAAAGCGCGCGTTGATCATCGGGAAATCGGGCAAGGCGAGGCAGATCGCGCGGATCAGCAGCGGGAGCACCGTGAGCCTGGGCCGGTCAGCGTGCAGCGCGTTCAGCTCGGCACGCAGGCCTTCCAGCGCGGTCACATCGCATTCCTCGACATAGGAGAAATGCGGAATGTGGCGCTTGGACGCGCTCATCGCCTCGGCAATCTTGCGTCTCAGGCCAATCACCTTGATCGTCTCGCCTGCACCGGCGAGGATTTCCACAGGCTTTTGCCCAATCTTATCCGCAGACTTGTCCACAAGCAGGCGACGCGCGAGGAACGCATCGAGCTCGCCGTGGCCGATGCGGCCGTTGCTGCCAGCGGGCACAAGGCTGAGGTCAACTGCCAAGGCTTGCGCCCGGGCGCGGACTGCGGGGGACGCGAGGACCATGGCGCCAGGTGCAGGCCTTTGCGCTTGGGCTCCGCCCTTCGACGAGCTCAGGATGAGCTCAGCCTGAGCGGGCGTGGGCGCATTTGCCCGCTCATCCTGAGCTTGTCGAAGGATTTCAGAGCCGTCGTCAGCCTCCCCTTCCCCCTCAACCTCCAGCACCACCAGCATCGAGCCGATGGCCAGCCGGTCGCCCGCTGCAACCGCCAGTTCGAGCACTTTGCCGGCCACCGGGCTTTCCAGCTCGACGGTCGCCTTGTCAGTCATCACGTCGGCCAGGCGGCTATCCTCAGCGATCACGTCACCGACTTTGACATGCCAGGCGACGACTTCTGCCTCGGCAATGCCTTCGCCAATATCAGGCAACCGGAAGGTGTAGCGGCCCATGGCTTTCAGCCCGCCCCCAGCAGCCGGTCGACCGCTTCGCCGATGCGCACTGGCCCCGGAAAATAGGCCCATTCGAGGCTGTGCGGATAGGGCGTGTCGAAGCCGGTGACGCGCTCGATCGGCGCTTCGAGCGCGTAAAAGCAGCGCTCCTGCACCAAGGCCACCAGTTCGCCGCCAAAGCCCGAGGTGCGCGTCGCCTCGTGGATCACCATGCAGCGCCCGGTCTTGCGCACCGAGGCCTCGATGGTCTCGATATCGAGCGGTAGCAGCGTGCGCAGATCGATGATCTCGGCATCGACACCCTTTTCAGCCAGGACCGCCTCGGCAACGTGGATCATCGTGCCATAGGCCAGCACCGTCAGCGCCTCGCCCTCGCGGACCACCCGCGCCTTGCCCAGCGGGATCGAATAATAACCTTCGGGCACTTCGCCACCCGGATGCGAGCTCCAGGCCCGCGCCGGCCGGTCGTAGTAGCCATCGAAAGGCCCGTTGTAGATGCGCTTGGGCTCGAGAAATATCACCGGGTCGTCGTCCTCGATTGCCGCGATCAGCAGCCCCTTGGCATCGTAGGGCGTCGCCGGGATCACAACCTTGAGCCCTGAGACATGGGTAAAAATCGCCTCGGGCGACTGGCTGTGGGTCTGCCCGCCGAAAATGCCGCCGCCATAAGGCGAGCGCACCGTGATCGGCGCATGAAACTCGCCCGCCGAGCGATAACGCAGCCGCGCTGCTTCGGAAACCAGCTGGTCGAAGCCGGGGTAGATATAGTCGGCAAACTGGATTTCCGGCACCGGGCGCAGGCCATAAGCGCCCATTCCCACTGCGACGCCGATTATACCGCATTCGTTGATCGGCGTATCGAACACGCGGGTCTTGCCGAACTTCTCCTGCAAGCCTGCTGTCGCGCGGAACACCCCGCCGAAATAGCCGACATCTTCGCCGAAGATCACCACGTCGGGATCGCGCTCGAGCATGATGGCGAGCGCGTCGTTGATCGCCTCGATCATCGTCATCCGCCGCGTTGGCGCATCGCGCAGCGTGATAGGGGTTTCCTCGGTGCTCATTCCTGCCAATCCGGCCACTTGATCCGCCGCTCGCGCATCGCCTGCTCCGCCTGTTCCTCCAGGTGCCAGGGAAGTTGCTCGTAAACGTCCTCGAACATGGTGTGAAAGGGATGGTGCAGGCCGTGGCCGAGAATGCCGTTCTTTTCGGCTTCCTTGGTCGCTGCGCGGACTTCCTCCGCGGCTTCACGGTCCATTGCTTCCTGCTGCTGGACCGACCACTCGCCCAGGCCGATCAGGTGGCGCTTCAGCCGCAGGATCGGATCGCCCAGCGGCCATTCCTCGCGCTCCTGTGCCGAACGGTAGTTGCCGGGATCATCGGAGGTGGAATGGCCTTCAGCACGGTAGGTGAAGTGCTCGATCAGGGTCGGACCAAGGTTCGCCCGCGCGCGGTTCGCCGCCCACTGCACGGCGGCATAGACTGCGAGGGCATCGTTGCCATCGACGCGCAGCCCCGCGATGCCGTGGCCGATGGCGCGCGCGGCAAAAGTCGTGCGCTCCGATCCGGCAAAGCCTGAAAAGCTCGAAATGGCATACTGGTTGTTGACCACATTGATGATCACCGGCGCATTGAAGACTGCGGCGAAAGTCATTGCGGCGTGGAAATCGCCCTCGGCGCTGGAGCCTTCGCCGATGTAGCAGGTGGCAATCCGGGTATCGCCCTTGATCGCCGAGGCCATTGCCCAGCCCACTGCCTGCGGGCACTGCGTCGCAAGGTTCCCAGAGATGGTGAAGAAGCCGTAGTCCCGCGCCGAATACATGATCGGCAGCTGGCGGCCTTTCAGCCGGTCGGCGCGGTTCGAATAGATCTGGTTGATCATCTCCGTCATCGGATAATTGCGTGCGAGCAGTATGCCTTGCTGGCGGTAACTGGGAAACACCATGTCATCGCCCGCAAGCGCGAATGCGGCGGCAACCGAAGTTGCCTCCTCGCCGGTGCACTTCATGTAGAAGCTGGTCTTGCCCTGCCTTTGCCCGCGAAACATCCGGTCGTCGAACGCGCGGGTCAGCGCCATTGTGCGCAGCATCCGGCGCAGCGTTTCCGGATCGAGCCGGGGATCCCACGGCCCGACCGCGCGGTGATCGTCATCCAGAACGCGGACCAGATCGAGGCAAAGGGAATGGGTTTCGGCGGGTGTACAGGCCTCATCCGGGCGCGGCTGAGCCCCGGCCCGGGAAATCGCGAGGTCCGAATAGTCGACCGCATCGCCCGGGCGGAAGCGCGGCTCCGGCACATGCAACGACAGTGGCAGCAGATTGCCGCCGCGCAAAGCGGTTCTGGCCCCGTCCGGTCTGGCTGGCCGTCTGGCCATGCACGCTCTCCTGCCCAAGTCCTTGCGATGCAAAATTCTACAATGTTGTTATATTATTTCAAGCATATTTTCGCGCGTCAGACCGCGACCGGGGCAGAAATATGCCCCTGCGGCGCATAGCCAGTCACCGCGAAATCCTCGAACCGATAATCGAATATCGAAGCCGGCCGCCTGGCGATATCCAGCAGCGCCGCGCCTGAAGGCTCGCGGCCAAGCTGTTCCTCAACCAATGCAGCATGATTGCGGTAGAGATGCACGTCGCCGCCCATCCAGACCAGTTCGCCCGGCTCCAGATCGCATTGCTGCGCCAGCAACCGCACGAACAGCGCCGCGCCGAACAGGTTGAACGGCAGCCCCAGCGCGACATCGCAGCTGCGCTGGTAGAGCAGGCCCGAAAGCCGGTTTTCTGAAACATGGAACTGATAGGTCTTGTGGCACGGCGGCAGCGCCATCGCGTCCAGCTCCGCGACATTCCAGCCCTCAACGATATGGCGGCGGCTGCCAGGATTGGCCCGCAGGCTTTCGACCACTTGCGCCACCTGGTTGATGCCTTGCGCGCGGCGGCTGAAAAGCCCGTCACCGGCTGGCTCATATGCCGGCCAATCGACCCATTGCTTGCCGTAAACCGGGCCGAGATCGCCCCAGCGCGCGGCAAATTCCGCGTCAGCAACGATTTGTGCGGAAAAATCGGCGCGGGCGATATCTTCGCCGGTGGTGCGGCGATAGCGATCCAGCGGCCAGTCGGTCCAGATTTCGACGCCTTGTGCGCAGAGGGTGCGGATGTTGGTCTCGCCGGTCAGGAACCACAGGAATTCGCGCGCCGCCGTCTTCCAGTAGACCCGCTTGGTCGAGAGCAGCGGCATGGCGCCGCCCGAAAGATCAAAGCGCAACTCGGCTCCGAACACCGAGCGCGTGCCCACGCCAGTGCGGTCCACTCGTTCATCGCCCTGCTCCCAGATGCGGCGCATAAGGTCGAGATACTGCCATTCCCAATGCGGCTGAGGGCGAGAATCGGCGGTGAGAGCGGCTGTGGCCATAAGATATCCTAGCCGCGCGATTGCCCGCTTGCCACCCCGCGATTGCCTGACTATAGGCCCGCTCCTGCCTTGTCCCCCGGAGTCATATCCGGACGGACAGACGATCGGTCGGGGAATAGCTCAGCCTGGTAGAGCACTGTCTTCGGGAGGCAGGGGCCGGAGGTTCGAATCCTCTTTCCCCGACCATTATATCGGTGACTTGTAAGTCACTGATATATTTGATTAAAATAGGCCGATTTTGACCTGTGTAGGAACTGTGCAGAAGTTTTTGCGGTTTGCCTCGAATGTCAGCGACTTGAGACCACCGCTTTCACACTATTTTGGTCAGTGGCAGAAAGAGATCCGGGCACCGATAGGCGTGTTGAGTCATACCGATTTCCAAACATTTTTGGGCATCGCGTCCAACGCCGCATCCGCGTCGGAAATGGTCGTTCGACAAGGTTGGACGATGCCGACAGGTCTCGATTGGCGATTTTGCAATCCACAGCAGACACAGGAAACCGCTAAGCCGAAGGTCGAAAAAGTGTCCGTTGTCAGCATCCATGGCCAGGAATGCTGCTTCGACTTCCAAATCCATTAGCTGAAAACACGGCTCCGTCAGTTGCCAAGTGTTACTTATGCCATATGCAATCTGCGGTACTTCCCGCGAAAGTAGAGCAACGGATCGCGGCGCGGTTCGAATTGCGCGCGCACAACCTCGCCGACAAGCAGGAAGTGATCGCCACCGTCATGGATCGCGTGACGCTTGCATTCGAACGAGCCGAGCGAGCCGTCGAGCAATGGCATCCCGCTTTCACCTGCTTGCCAAGCGGTAGCGGCAAACCGATCCTCACCCCTACCTGCAAAGCGGTTCGAGGCCAGTTGCTGTCCGGTCTGCAAGACATTGACCACAAAATGCTCCGCTTCCTTCAGCGCCGCTGCGGACCCGGCCGTGTTCGCAATCGAAACCAGCAACAGCGGCGGATCGAGTGAGACCGAGGTGAAGCTGTTTGCCGTTAGGCCAATCGGCGTCCCGTCCGGCGCGCGTGAGGTGACAATGGTGATCCCGGTTGCAAAGCAGCCCATCGCGTCGCGCAATGTGCGTGCATCGGACCCAGCGCGAAACTCGCCGGCGTGACGAGGTTGCTTGCGCTCGAGAAAATCGAGGAGATGCGCCAGCAGTGCCTCCGTTCGATCAATCACCAGCAGCAATTCGGCGTCGTCGACCTCGGCCACTTCTGCATTGGGCAGCGCCATGTCGAACTCGGCTGCCCCCGGCGAATGGCGAACCCAGGCGATTCCGCCGCGCAGCACCATTGTCGGCAGGTTGAGTCCCGGTGCCGCAGCAAGGACGCTATCTGCAACGGCTCCGAGGCCCATGGCTCCGATCACCCGTGAGTCGAACGCCGGTTGATCCTCAGGCAGGCTTTTGCTGATCTGCCTGGCAGCTTCTGCGGCACTGCGGATCGGCATGTCGACCAGCACGAGGCCAGCTGCCAGATTGGCGGCATCCGAAGATAGCGCCCGCACTGCGATCCAGCCGCCTACGGTCGCGGCAACGACCACGGGGCGGGAGTTGAGCTGCGCTAGAACCGCACGAAGATCCTCTACATAGGCATCCAGATCATAGCGAGCATCAGTCGGCCATTCGCTGCCGCCGTGGCCGCGCAAATCGAGGCTGACCACTTGCCGTCCAGCCTGCACCAAGGCTTCGACAACCGTCGACCAGACGGCCCGTGTTTGCCCCGCGCCGTGAACCAGCAGGATCATCGGATCGTGTTCGTCGCCGGCAACTTCAGCCTGAAGACCGATGCCACCAAACCCTTTGAAGGTTATGAGCGTCATTTGGCTTGTCTCCTTGCCGAGGCACGTGGACGATGGGTCGATCCGTCAATGTTTTGCTAGTTGGCGGGCGGCGGCGTCACCACGATGATTGCTGCGGGAGCGCCGCTGTCGTTGATAACGGAGCGCGCTTCACCGGCGGGAATAAAGATGCTGTCCCACTGCCCCAGAAGATGACGCGTGCCATCCGCCTGCTCGATCGTCAGTGAGCCTGCGGTCACGACATAGATTTTGCTGAAGGTCCCGGCCTCCATCGGCACGATTACGCCCGGCGGGAAATCGGAATAGCCCACCCAGGCCAAATCGGCACTGCTGACGCCATCGCCTTGCAGCCGTCTGGAGATGACACCTTCATGATTGGGCGGATTGTAGAACGGCGCGTCTTCGAATTTGACAATGTCCATGTGACAGCTCCTGTTAGCGGCGACCGAGCCGGTCGATTTCAGCAAAGAGCGCTGCGAAACCTTGAAGCGCAAATTCGATAACGGCGGTATCTTGAAAGCGCCCGTCGACCATCTTCGAACCGACATGGCCGACCACGATCTCTGGCGTGTTGAGCGGCCTGGCCAGCGCGGATATCACCGTCTCGCGAATCTGGTATTGCGCGCGCACACCGCCGGTCACCGCGGGCGACGAGGTCATGATCAGCACTGGTTTGTCGCGCAAGGGAGAGCCATTGTGCGGCCGTGAGGCCCAATCGAGCGCGTTTTTGAGCACGCCGGGAATGCCGTGGTTATACTCGCCCGATGAAATGACGATGCCTTCTGCCGCTGCAATCTGATCACGAAGCTGCTGCACCGGGGCGGGCAGCGGATCGACGTAAAGATCCTGATTGAAGAGTGGCAAGGTGCCGATATCTGCGAAGCAATGATCCGCCGTGTCAGCAGTGGCCTCGGCCACTGCGGTTAGCACAGCTGTCGAGAATGCGCCGTTTCGCAAGCTCCCAGAAATGCCGAGCAAGCTATATTTGGTTATGCTCATGTTCAGGCACCACGACGCGCAATGGTGTTTGTGAGCACGCCGATCTTCTCGATTTCGATTTCGATCACATCGCCGGGTTTCATGAAAACCGGCGGCGTCCGCGCATAGCCGACGCCGGATGGCGTGCCGGTGGCGATTACATCGCCTGGTTCTAGCGTCATGCCTTCGGATAGGGTTGCTATCAGGGTTGCAACGTCGAAGATCATGTCGCCGGTGTCGCTGTCCTGCATGATCTCGCCATTGAGCCGCGCGACCAGTCGCAGTCCCGATGCCCCGGCGGGCAGTTCATCTGGAGTGACAAGCTCCGGCCCGAAGCCGCCGGTGCCGTCGAAATTCTTGCCCATGGTCCATTGCGTCGATTTGCGCTGATAATCACGCACCGATCCGTCGTTGAAGCAGCTATAGCCGGCGACATAATCCAGTGCGTCCGCGGCGCTGACTGCGGTTGCAGTCTTCCCGATGACAACCGCGAGTTCGGCCTCATAATCGAACTTGTCCGAACATTCGGGGTAGATCAGGGCCGCATCTGGCGCGGCAAGGGACGTGGTGCAGCGCATGAACACAGCGGGATAATCGGGAATGGCGTTGCCGCCTTCAATCGCATGCGCGCGGTAGTTAAGGCCAATGCAGATGATCTTGCCCGGACGCGGGACGGGCGGGAGCAGATGAACTTCGGACAGCGCAACAGCTTCGCCCGATTGCGGCGCACCGTTCATGGCGAGATCGACCGCCGATTTCGCGCCAGGACAAAGCTGAACCGTTTCGCCATTGCGGATGCCATGCTGGACAGTGCCGTGACGTTCGAAGGTAATGATATGCATGAGTGTTTCTCCGGGAATTTCTAGGCGAAGGACGCGCTATAGTGGCTGCGCAGCTCGGCCTTCTGGACCTTGCCCATCGCGTTGCGGGGCAGATCGTCAACAATTACGACCCTCTTGGGCCGCTTGAAGGCGGCGAGTTCGGTCGCGAGGGTTTTGGTAATTGCCTCCGCATCTATGGCAGCGCCAGCTTCGCGCACGACGACGGCGACCACGCCCTCGCCAAAGTCGGGATGCGGCACGCCGATGACCGCGCTCTCGACCACGCCCTCCATCGCGTCGATCGCCATTTCGACCTCTTTGGGATAGATATTGTAGCCACCCGAAATGATTAGATCCTTGGCACGGCCAACGATGCGGATATAGCCTGCCTCATCCTCGGTCGCGATATCGCCGCTGATGAACCAGCCGTCTGCGGTGTGGTCCTCAGCGGTTTTCTCGGGGTTGCGCCAATAGCCCGCGAACATGTTCGGGCCTTTCATCTCCAGCACGCCGGGTTCACCAACCCTGGCGCGCTGCCCACTTTCGGTGACGACGCGCACTGAAATGCCGGGCAGTGATGGCCCAACGCTGCCTGCGATGCGCGGTCCATCATAGGGGTTGGACGTGACCATCAAGGCTTCGGTCATTCCGTAGCGTTCGAGAATCGTGTGCCCGGTCCGCTCGCGAAATTCTTCGAAGGTGGCGTCGAGCAAGGGCGCCGAGCCACTGATGAACAGCCGCATGTTTTTGCATAGGGATTGATCAAACGCGGGCTCGCCCAAGAGCCGCGTGTAGAATGTCGGCACGCCCATGAAGACTGTAGCGGACGGCAAGTCGCGCAGCACAGCGGCAGCATCGAAGCGGTCATGAAACAGCATCGGTGAGGCGTGCAGTAGAGCGAGGTGCAGCGCTACGAACAGCCCGTGAGCATGGAAAATGGGAAGCGCATGGAGCAACACGTCATTGTCCTGCCAATGCCAAGCCTGACCCAGCACAATGACGTTGGATGACAGATTACCGTGCGTCAGCACCGCACCTTTGGAGCGGCCCGTGGTGCCAGAGGTGTAGAGGATCGCAGCCGGATCGTCGTTTGCGGCTTCGACTACCGGGAGCTCTTCGGCGAAGTCAGCCCAAGGCGCGCTTTGCAGATCCCCATTCAGGATCGCGCGTTCGCCTGCAAAGGTAACAGTCTCACCGGGCAGGCCCGCGCTTGCAATTAGCAGGCTAGGTTCGGCATCTTCGAGGAAATAGGCTAGTTCGCTCGCCTGATAAGCAGTGTTCAGCGGGATGAAGGTTACCCCCGCGCGCAGACAGGCGAGGTAGAAGATGACGGCAGCGGGGGATTTATGCGCTTGAATGATAGCGCGATCACCTCGCTGCAAGCCCTTCGAGCGCAACCAAGCCGCCGCGCGCCCCGTTTGTTCCAGCATTCCGCCATAGGGCAGAAGCAGCTGACCATCGACGATGAGGAATGCTCGCTCGGCATTGGCCTGCGCAGCGGCAGCGAACAGGGAGAAGACATTTCCGTCCGGAGTGTTGGTCATAAAATCAGCCTCTAATTTTAGAACTGTATCGTCAGCCGGCTGGCTTGCAGAGGCGTTACAAAGTCGCGGACGAACGCCTTGTGGCTGGGATGCGCCTGATAGGCGCTCCACGCCGCCTGATCGGCGAAGGTCGCAACCAGCGCATAGTCGCCATTGCCATCGCGGAACTTCAGATCGCGACCATGGCTTATGGTAACCAGATCGGCCAGTTCGTGACCCAAGCCAGTCAGCGCCTCGCCCAATTCCGCAATCTGCGCTTCGGTCGCTTCGGCAATCCAGGTGAAGATCACAACATGGGTTACCACCTGCATCAGCTCGCCTGCGCCATAAGCGGCTCTTCCAGGTCATCAGCTATTGGACCAATTGCGTCCTTTGCCGACAGCAGCAGCGCATTAACACCATCGACCGACGAAGTGCCAAACACATAGAAGTCTGGTCGGATCAAGACCGCCTCTGCTCCAAGCCGGTCAAACCACGCACCGTAAACCTCGTCCAGGTCTTCAGTGTCGCCCCCGCCCCCGAAGTCGGCGACCGCGATCGCGAAGTCTTCGATGAACTGCCGAGAAGTCTGATCGAGCGCCACGGCCTTGCCGTTGCTGCGCATCAACAACTGCCAGCCCTTCCCGACGATATCGTCGAACAGCCCCTCACGCCCATTTTGGCGCACATGGCCTTGCACCGACAGACAGCCCGCATGATCGTCAGTAATCCGATAGACTCCCGCATAACCAAGACGGGGTTCGGGTGGCGGCTTCACACCAAGCGACGGGTCTTTCATCGCGGCCTTCATCTGCGTATCACGTGCAGCGACTTCGACAGGATCTAGCATGCAGATCATGCGACCAATCTCGACCGCTTGCCGGATGATCTCGCAAACATGTTCGCGCCGTTCGGGGCCGTAGGAATCAAGCAGCTGTTCTGAGGCGCCCTTGCCCAGGATCGCGCCCAGCCGCCAGCTAAGCGCAAAGGCATCGCGCATCCCGGCGCAAAGCCCTTGGCCGAGGAACGGCGGCATTGTGTGGGCGGCATCGCCCGCCAGCATCACGCGTCCCTGCTTCCATTGGTCGGCCCAGCTGCCCCGGAAGGTGTAGACTGTGTGCCGCTCGACCGTCGCATTGTCGGGGTTGATGTTCCAAGGGGCGAGCAACCTCCATGTCGTTTCGATGGAGTTCAGCTCCTCGATGCTCTCGCCAGGCAACGCCATGAATTCCCAGCGTCTGCGATCAGGGCCACTGCCGACCAATGTTGTCGGGCGACGCGGGTCGAGATATTGGATGACGTAGGGGGACCAGACGCGCTCCTTGTCGTGCGGCACCACATCGACAACCAGCCAGTCATAGGCAAAGCCCAGATCGATGGGTTTGATGCCCATGAGTTCACGCAGCGTGCTGCGTGCACCGTCTGCGCCGATCACATAGCGCGCTTTCGCTGTGAAGCGGCTTTCCGGCTTCTCGGTTTCCGCGAATGTCAGCTGGACATGCTCGTCATCCTGCTCGAATGCCACCAACTCGCGACCGTGATGGATCGACACGTTGTCCGATTTCTGCAAGCGGCGCAGCATCATCGCTTCGACTTCGGGCTGATAAAACATGTTCATCTGCGCCCAGCCCGATGCGCCAGGGCGGTTCCAGTCGATCTTCAGCAGGGTTTCGTGATTGGCGTCCTGAAACTCGTAATTCTTGCCCGGCCCCATCACCGGATCAAGCAACGGCTCAAGCTCATCCATCAGCCCCAGCCCTTGCAGCTGACGGATGATTTCATGATCGACACCGCAGGCGCGTGGCAGGGGATAGAATGTTGGCCAGCGCTCATACAGACCAACAGAAATACCCTGTTGATCGAGCAGCAGTGCGGCAAACAGCCCGACCGGCCCAGCGCCCACGATGACGACGTCTTTCATGGGATTATTTCGCCCGGATCGCTTTCAGGAACTCGATTTTCCCGTCGGCGCAATGCTCGCTCAGGATATTGGTTTTCATGTCCGGCTGATGCTCGCGGTTCGGCTCTGGCACATAAGGATTGCCGGTCCAGCCTTGCAGGCGGCAGACGCGCTTCTTGATGCGCCAGCCCTTGTCCGTGCGGACCAGCTCGTCATCATACCAGCCGGTGCCCATCCAGTTCGGGCCGCCCTCCGCATCGTCGCGGATGAGCAGCCAATTGCCATAGCTAAAGGCATTGGCCTTATCGCCGTCAACATGGACGATATGCCCCATCATCGTGTGCTGGTGGCTGTCGAGCGTCTTGTGGAACATATCGAACGAGGCTTTGAACTCGTCGAGCCCATGCCAGCCAGCGCCAGCCGGACCAAAGACCGCCTCGACATCTTCGGTGAAAATCAGGTCGAACAGGTCCCACGCCCGCGCATCGAGCGCGAAGCCGTAAAGGTTCATGATGTCGATGATTTCGACTTTATCGAGTGCTGACATGGTCATGCTCCTGCTACAGGGATTTGAAGATAAGATGCGCGTGCCCCGCCAGTGTGGATGATGTGTTGTCCGGTGTTGGCGGGCACATATTTGCTGACCATCGGCATCATCGGGCCGAGCACACTCGATATGTCGCGCTGCCCCTTCGCCAAAAAATGTTGCGAAGGGGCCCTATGATATCGGTTAGAACTTATACTTGACACCGAACTCGATGGTCCGTGGCCGGCCCGGCAATTCCAGCGGTACCGACACCGTATCGAACGCGAGGACCGAAGCGATATACTGCTTGTTGAACAGGTTGCGAACCGAGGCGCTGATTTCCCAGCCGTTCCAGCTATAGCTCGCGTCGAGATTGGTGGTCTCGTATCCTGGAGTGCGGTACAATGCCAGGACCTGGCTGGTCGTCACACCAGCGGGAAGGGTGCCCGGAATACCGGGATAGGCAAAGCCCGCAGGTACGCCCTGGTAATCGTTCGTGTAGCTCGAAGTGTAGTTTTCCTCGGCGGTAAGCTGGAACTTGCCGGGGCCGATGTCTTGCGAGAATGTGACCGAGGCGTTGAGCGAATGCTTGGGTGAACGCACCAGCGGAACCCCGGTGAGGTCGATCTGCAGAACCGGCGGCGGTGCCGGGGTGTATTGCGTGATT
>JANPOS010000117.1:0-5534 GCA_031428115.1 Novosphingobium sp.
GAGCGATGACCGCAAGGTCGTGCCGCCGGGGCGCGCCGAGATGAAAAGCTCGATGGAAGCGCTGATCCACCACTTCAAGCTCTACACCGAGGGCTTCCACGTTCCGGCGGGCGAAGTCTATGTCGCCACCGAAAGCCCCAAGGGCGAGTTTGGCGTCTATCTGGTGAGCGATGGTTCGAACAAGCCCTATCGCTGCAAGATCAGGCCAACGGCGTTTTCGCACTTGCAGGCAATGGATTTCATGTCACGCGGCCACATGCTGCCCGATGCGACGGCGATTCTGGGGGCGCTGGATATTGTGTTTGGGGAGTGTGACCGGTGAGCAATCCCGCCCCCCCAAACTTGAAAATCGCCGAGCAGATGATCGCGCATTACAACGCGCAGGATGCCGACGCCTATGTCGCGCTGATGACCGATTCCGCCTGCGAGGCGAATTATCGCGGCGCGGTGGTGCGCGAAGGCAAGGAAGGCACGCGCTCGGGGCTTGCCGCCGCTTTCGCCAAGTGGCCGCAGAACAAGGCCGAGATCCGCGACAAGCAGGTGATCGGAGATTACGTCCTGTTCCGCGAATATGTCACGCGCGGCCCGGCCAGCTATGGTTCGGAACTGGTCGAGCCGTTCGAAGTGGTGGCTGTCTATTCGTTCGAGGAGGGCAAGTGCTCTCGCGTGGAGTTCATCCGGTGAGCGGCGCCTCGCAAATCCTCCCCGGCACGGGGAGGGGGACCAGCGAAGCTGGTGGAGGGGCACAGGCCGCTCATCCTACCCTATCGGTGTCGCGCTATTCCGAGGGTGCCCCTCCACCATCCTGCGGATGTTCCCCCTCCCCGTTCCGGAGAGGATTTGGAGCAACCCATGGCTGACCGTCATCTCGAACCCGATAGCCCCGAGCTGCGGGCACGCTGGGGCAAGTTCGCCTTCAGCAAGGCGTGGGACGCCAAGGCCAAGGCCGCCATCGCGCGCTATCCCGCCGGGCGTCAGCGGAGCGCGGTGATGGCGCTGCTCGACCATGCCCAGCGGCAGGTCGGCGAGGAGACCGGCACGCAAGGCTGGCTGCCGATTCCGGTGATGGAATATGTCGCCAGCTATCTCGACATGCCGGCAATCCGCGTGCTGGAAGTCGCGACCTTCTATTTCATGTACAACCTCGTGCCCGTCGGCAAATTCCACGTCCAGGTCTGCGGCACGACGCCGTGTATGCTGCGCGGCTCGGACGACCTGTTCGCCGCCTGCAAGTCGCGCGGGATGCGACTGGGCCACACGACGGGCGACGGGCTGTGGACGCTGACCGAAGTCGAATGCATGGGCAATTGCGCCTCCGCGCCGATGGTCCAGATCAACGACGACAATTACGAGGACCTGACGGCGGAAAGCCTCGTCGCGGTGCTCGATGCGCTGGCTGCTGGCAAGACGCCGAAGCCGGGAACCCAGCTCAAGGGGCGCCACACGGTCGAGCCTGAGGGCGGGGCTACGACGCTCAAGCAGATGGTCAAGGCCAACCACGATTACCGGGGGGAATGGTGATGCAATTTGTCGCTGGCATAGCCGTCGCGCTCATCGTCGGTTTCCTCATGGGCGTCACCGTGGGCTGGGGACTGCTCCCCATGCTGGTCGCGTTTGGCCTTGGCCTGATGGCCTATGGGCTGACCGATATGCAGCTGAAGAAGAAGGGCGGAGGCGATAATGTTGGCTGACCAGCTATTCGCATCCCGTCCCGCTCAGCCTGAGCTTGTCGAAGGCCCCGCCGTTTGGGCGGCGGTCGCGTATGGGGTTGGCCTGCGGCCGCCTTCGGCTCGACAGGCTCAGCCTGAGCGGGCGTTTGTGAGCGGGGGTGTGCTGTGAGTCTCGCTGACAAAGACCGCATCTTCACCAACGTCTATGGCTATCAGCCATGGAACCTGAAGGCTGCGCAGGCGCGCGGCGATTGGGACAACACCAAGCAACTGCTCGCGCTGGGCCGCGATGGCATCGTCAATGAGATCAAGGCGAGCAACCTGCGCGGGCGCGGCGGGGCGGGGTTCCCGACTGGCCTGAAATGGTCGTTCATGCCCAAGGAATACAAGCCGGACCGCCCGGGCTTCCTTGTGATCAACGCCGACGAGAGCGAACCCGGCAGTTGCAAGGATCGCGAGATCATCCGCCACGATCCGCACAAGCTGATCGAAGGCGCGCTGTTGGCCGGCTTCGCGATGGGCGCGCGCGCGGCCTACATCTACATTCGCGGGGAATATATCCGCGAAGCCGAGGTGCTGTTTGCCGCCGTGCAGGAGGCCTATGACGCCGGGCTGATTGGCAAGAACGCCTGCAAGAGCGGCTACGATTTCGACGTCTTCGTCCACCGGGGCGCAGGCGCTTACATCTGCGGCGAAGAGACCGCGATGCTGGAATCGCTGGAGGGCAAGAAAGGCCAGCCCCGGATGAAGCCACCGTTTCCGGCCGGCGCGGGGCTTTATGGCTGCCCGACCACGGTGAACAATGTCGAAAGCATCGCGGTCGCGCCGACGATCCTGCGGCGCGGCGCGGCGTGGTTCAACCAGTTCGGGCGCGAGGGCAATCGCGGCACCAAGCTGTTCCAGATCTCCGGCCACGTAAACACGCCCTGCGTCGTCGAGGAAGCAATGAGCATCCCCTTTCGTGAACTGATCGAGCGCCACTGCGGCGGCATTCGTGGCGGTTGGGACAATCTGCTGGCGGTGATCCCGGGCGGCTCCTCGGTGCCGCTGGTCCCGGCGGACAAGTGCTTCGACATGCCGATGGATTTCGACGGCTGCAAGGAACAGGGCTCGGGCCTCGGAACCGCCGCCGTCATCGTCATGGACAAGAGCACCGACATCGTCCGCGCGATTTCGCGGCTGTCCTATTTCTACAAACACGAAAGCTGCGGCCAGTGCACCCCCTGCCGCGAAGGCACCGGCTGGATGTGGCGCATGATGGAACGCCTGCGGGTGGGCGATGGCGAGAGCAGCGACATCGACATGCTGCATCAGGTGACCAAGCAGGTCGAAGGTCATACGATTTGCGCTTTGGGTGATGCAGCGGCATGGCCGATCCAGGGGCTGATCCGGCATTTCCGGCCCGAGCTGGAGCGGCGGATCGCGGAGAATGTGCGGGAGGCGGCGGAGTGAACACCACCACTAAACCTAAAGCCGTGAAATCGTCCGCGCCTGCTGTAGATCTAAAGGCTGCTACCGAGCACCAAAAGTGGGTGGGTACTTGGCAGACTTGGATACTTGCACTCACTGCATTGATCGCATTGGCTGCAGCAATTCTAAGCTATCGAACTTCAATTAAGGATCAGGAATTCCAGTCAGAAATTTTCGCAAATCAGACATGGGAAAGCTACCGTCGGCTTGAAATGGAGTACCTCCAAACGTTTAAAAGCAACGCAGTGTATGGTACTTTTGTTGGCGAACAAAAGGTTCTGTATGAACTGATGGTCGAACGTTTGCTTATGGCTGCAGATGGAGTGACCATTAAACTCGAAAATGATCCGCAATGGCGCGATTCTTTCGTCTATGAATTCCGGAAGCATAAAGGCTATCTTACCGATCCTAATTTCCTCAATGAGTTTGACGGGGCAATGTCGTCGTATTGTACATTTCGGCGCGGCGTAAGGAATTGGATACGTCATTCGTTCAAGAGCGATCAGGATACTAGCAAGCGTATGACTCAAGCTGAGAAGGAATGCCTCGCCGCCCTTCAAAAAGAGGGGTTTGAAGAATAATGCCTAAACTCACCGTCGACGGCATCGAACTCGAAGTCCCGCAGGGCGCGACCGTGCTGCAGGCGTGCGAGCTTGCGGGGAAAGGGGTATCATGGGCCTAGTCTATGCCTCAATCGAACTGGCAAATCCCTCCGATGAGGGGTTGGAACCAATCGAAGTCACCGCTCTGGTTGATACCGGGGCCTTGTGGCTGATCATCCCTGAGCATGTCGCGAACCAGCTGAAGATCAAGACGCTGGAACAGCGCGAAGTGACACTGGCAGACGGTGCGCGGCGGCTTGTACCCTATGCCGGTCCGGTCCGCGTTCGCTTCAGGAACCGCACAGGCTTCACCGGTGCGTTGGTGATGGGCAATGAAGTCCTGCTCGGGGCTATTCCGATGGAAGACATGGACCTTATCGTTCATCCGCTGAAGCAGATGCTCATTCCCAACCCTGAGAATCCGAACATTCCCGGTTCAATGGCGGTCGGTGTCCGCCCTGTGGAAGAGGACGGAAATGCCTAAACTCACCGTCGACGGCATCGAACTCGAAGTCCCGCAGGGCGCGACCGTGCTGCAGGCCTGCGAACTTGCGGGCAAGGAAATCCCGCGTTTCTGCTATCACGAGCGGCTCTCCATTGCCGGCAATTGCCGCATGTGCCTGGTCGAGGTCGCGCCGGGGCCGCCCAAGCCGCAGGCCTCCTGCGCGCTGCCCGCCGCCGAGGGTCAGGTGATCAAGACCGACTCGCCGATGGTCAAGCTGGCCCGCGAAGGCGTCATGGAATTCCTGCTGGTCAACCACCCGCTCGATTGCCCGATCTGCGATCAGGGCGGCGAGTGCGATTTGCAGGACCAGGCGATGGCTTACGGGCGCGGCAAGTCGCGCTATGACGAGAACAAGCGCGCGGTCACCGAGAAATACATGGGTCCGCTGATCAAGACGGCGATGACCCGCTGCATCCATTGCACCCGCTGCGTGCGCTTCTCCGAGGAAGTGGCCGGGGTCGACGAAATCGGCGCGCTTGGTCGCGGCGAGGACATGCAGATCACCACCTATCTCGAACGCGCGGCCAGCCATGAGATGAGCGCAAACGTGATCGACCTGTGCCCGGTCGGCGCATTGACGTCTCGTCCATACGCATTCGAGGCGCGACCTTGGGAGCTCAAGAAGACGCTCTCCATCGACGTATCCGATGCCTGCGGGGCCAATATCCGGCTTGATTCACGCGGCCGCGAAGTGCTGCGCATACTGCCGCGCATCAACGATGACGTGAACGAGGAGTGGATCTCCGACAAGGCGCGCTATCAGGTCGATGGCCTGACCGCGCGGCGGCTCGACAAGCCCTGGCTGCGCAAGAGCGGCAAACTGGTGGCAGTAAGCTGGGACGAGGCCTTTGCCGCGATTGCCAAGGTCAAGCCCGGCAATTCGGTGGGCGTGATCGCGGGCGACATGACCGACTGCGAGACGATGTTTGCGGCGAAAAGACTGGCCGGGGCGCTCGGCTCCAGCCTGCTCGAAGGCCGCCAGACGGGGATGGACTACGCCACCGCGAGCCTTGCCACCGTCAACTTCAACTCGACCTTCGCCGGGATCGAAACCGCTGACGCGATCCTGATTATCGGCAGCAATGTCCGCACCGAAGCGCCGCTGGTCAATGTCCGGCTGCGCAAGGCGGTCAAGGCCGGGGCCAGGGTATTTCTGGTCGGGCCGGAGTGGGAAACCACATTCGGCGGCCAGTTCCTTGGGCCTGACCTGAGCGTTCTGGACAAGCTGCCCAAGGCTGTTTCGGAGGCCATGGCCAAGGCGACGCGCCCGGCAGTTATCGTCGGAGG
>JANPOS010000118.1:0-64582 GCA_031428115.1 Novosphingobium sp.
GGGGCGGGGATTAACCAAAAAAAAATGGCCCGGGTCGCGAGACCCGGGCCTTTCAGTTTGGCATTCCGACTTCTTGACGGTCAGAACTCGATGCCGAGATCGACGCCGAAGGTGCGTGCTGTCACATAGTTCGCGGTCGTCGCCAACGGGGTTCCCAGCACGAATGTCACATCCCGGCGATTGGTGATGTTTTTGCCCCAGACGGCGAGTTCGGCCTTGACCCCGCCGAGGTCGAAATTGCGCAAGGCAGCCCGACCATTGATCATCCAGAAGCCTGGCACACTGGCGACAGAGGAGTTTGAGCGGTCGGCATAGAGGAAGCGATTGTTCGAATCGTGGTTCAGTCTGCCGCGATTCATCGCATCCATGCGTAAGTTCAGGGTCGCATCGCCGAACAGCGGCTGGGTCTCATAGCTCGCATAGACATTGCCGGTCCACTTGGGCCGGGTGGTCGGCCGCAGCGTGCCGCCGTTGCCAGCCAGCACGTTGGGTGTGACGAAAGGATAGGATACATCGGTGTAACCAATGTTTCCGCCAATCATAAGTCCACGCGCGGGCAACGCTGTCACTTCGAGCTCGAAGCCCTTGGCGCGCACGGAACCCTGATCCACGACGTAAGTGCTGAGATTGCCAATAAGTTCATTCGCAGTGGTCGCGCCGTAAAGCGAGATGAGCGTCGGCAGGATCGAGGCGGCAGATTCTGCCTGGGTTGTCGAACCAGGCGCCTGGAAGTGCTTGTAGTCAACATGATAGACCGCAAGGTTGGTGCGCAGGCGCCGGTCGAGGAAATCGGCCTTGAGACCGACTTCGAACGAGCTTGCCGTTTCCGGATCAAACGTGATGCCGGCAGTCGAACCGCCAGACACGAACGAATTCGACCATTTTGCGTAAACCAACGTGTTGTCGTCGGGCGTCCAGTTCAGGCCGACAAGGAAGTTCGGCTTGGTCTTCTTGTATTCGGGCGGCACGATGAGTGGCCGCGGCGAGCCATTGACATTCCAGCGGAATTGGCTGGTCTTCTTGTCAGCCGTCACACGCGCGCCGCCAACAACTACGAGCTGCGGTGCAAGCCTGTATTCAAGCTGCGCATAGGCAGCCAATGATGTCGCCTTGTTGAAATAGCGACCTTCATTGCCGGGCGGCAGCAGTCCGTTAGCCGGAAGTATGGCGCCGGGGCTGAAGTTGAAGGCATATGTATTGCGCAGCCCTTCCGGTCCGCCACCCTGGTCGTCAGACTGGAACCAGAGCGCACCGAGCGTGGCATTCAGCTTGTCCGACGTGTAGTTGACCTGCAACTCGTTGCTCCATTGCTCGCCAACCGAGCTGGCTTGCGATGCAATCGCCAGCACCCGTCCCCCCACCAGCGGGTTCGTTACACCGGCCGAGATGCCCCCCAAGATGGCTGCTTGGGTAGCGGCCGGGAGACCGAAAAAGCCCCCGTTCGGTATGCTTGAGGCGGCAAAGAGGAACGCAAGTGCATTGGCCGCCGGCTGGGTGAAGGTGAGGCTGCTCACGCCATCGATCGACGATGCGGCAAAAATATGGGACTTGCGGAAGGCGAGGACGTTCTTGACCGTGATGCTGTCGCTGGCTTGCCAGGTGGCGGTCAGGCTGTGGCCCTGAACGCGCAGGTCACGCGGGATGACCCAGCCATTGGAAACAACATCCGGACGCTTGCCATCGGCCTGAAGGAAGGTCGGCTGGCTGGTGTAAAGCGCCGTCAGGACATTTCCGGCAAGGCCGCCGCCCAGCGCGCGGTCCCAACCGATGAAGCCGTTGCCTTCGGGCGAACCGCTGTCGTCGGTGCGATCGAACTTGTAGACGATCTTGAAACTGTCGCTCGGCTCGAACTTCACTGCGGCGAAAAACGAATGCGAATCGACATTGCCGAGATAGTCGGCAGCTTGCGTCCGCTTGGCGAAGCGGCGGTCGGTCGACAGGGTGCGATCCCAGACCGTGCCGCCAGCGGCGTTGCGGATATCGCCGCGCCGCGAATTGCGCAGATAGCTGAAATAGGCGCTGAACGGCCCGAATTCGGGCGTCTCGACCGTGGCGCGGATGCGATAGGCATCAAGATTGCCGACGGTTCCTTCAAGCTTGACCCGCGCATCGCCGCTGGGGTCGCGCGTGGTGATGCTGACCGCGCCAGCCGTGGCGTTGCGGCCAAACAGCGTGCCCTGCGGTCCGCGCAGCACTTCGAGCCGCTGAATATCCGGCAATTCGAAGATCGAGCCGCGCGGATTGGAAAGATAGACCCCGTCGAGATAGATCGACACCTGCTTGTCCGAACCGGCAACAACGCCAAAGCTGACCTGGCCGCGTATGGTGAAAGCCGGGGTCTGGATGCCGCCTGCCGAAGGCCTGACGATCACGCCGGGAGCAATAGCCGAGAGATCACCGACCGTGGTGATGCGGTTTGCCCGCAATGTCTCTTCGGACACCGCGGTTACCGCGATCGGCACGTCCTGCACGCTCTGCTCGCGCTTCTGGGCGGTGACGATGATATCTTCGAGGCCGAAGTTTTCTTCGGCATTCTGCGCCAGCGCCTGGCCGGGCAGGAAGGCCGCCGATACGAGTGCCGTGCAGCCGAGCAAGCTGCGACGTGTAACCGATTGGTAGTTCATGGTGTTCCTCCCAAAAAATCCATCTTCATATTGACCCGGTCAGCACGCTGACCGGGCAAAGCTGCCATCAGTTGGAATTACCTCTGTTGCTGCATCCGGACCGTCGCTTGCTAGCGTTCTCGCCGAATCACAGGTTTCTTCCCATCCGATTTGATTCCAATGCATAATGCGCTCGCGCGGATGTGCAATGCATTGACGGCGATTCAATCGGGACAGGTGCAGAACGGCAACAGTCTCGTTTTGCTGTCCACGCAGCGAACAGGCAAATTTCGATTGACGCGCCATGCTTCCTGCGGCTGTGACAGCGGCGAGGGGCGTAAATGCCGCAATTGAGGAGCCTGACCATGACACTTCCCCGCCGCAAGGTCCTGATCACGGGCGCCGCCGGCGGCATGGGCAAGGCCTGTGCCCGCCTGATGGGCGCGGAAGGCGATCTGGTGCTCACCGATGTTTCCGCCGAGCGGTTGGGGAGTTTTGCCGACGAGTTGCGCACCGATGGCTACAACGTGATCGATCGGGCGGGAGACATGGGCGATGAGGGCCTGCTCGCGGCGCTGGTTGGCGATGTTGCAGCAGGCGGCAAACCGTTCGCGGTGGTCCACACCGCCGGGCTGTCGCCCTCGCTCGCAGACTGGCGGGCGATCATGGAGGTCAATCTGGTTGCCACGCACAAGTTATTGAATTCACTGGAGCCTGTCCTGGCTCCCGGCTCGGTCGCAGTGCTGATTGCCTCCTCGGCGGGGCACATGTTTCCGGCCATGCCCGATGTCATGAAAGTGCTTGCCGAGCCGCTCGCACCGGGCTTCATGGCGGCAGCGGAAGGCGTGATCAGCCAGCTGGGCGGCGCGGCATCGCCGGGCGGGATGGCCGGCATTTCCTATTCGTTGAGCAAGGCGGCGGTGCACCGGCTGTGCGAATTGCGGGCGCAAAGCTGGGGACCGAAGGGCGCGCGCATCGCCAGCATTTCTCCGGGCATGATCGCAACGCCGATGGGCAAGTCGGAGATCGCCAACACTAGCGGCGCGCAGGCGCTGCTCGATGCGACGCCGGTGGGCCGGGTGGGCACCGCGATGGACATTGCGCTGGCCGCGCAGTTCCTGTGCAGCGATGCCGCGAGCTTCATTTCGGGCACCGATCTGCTGGTCGATGGCGGCGGCACGGCGGGAATGAAGATTGCGATGGGGCGGTAAGGGGTTTCTCGCGAAGGGCGCGAAGGAGCGAAGGACGCGAAGACAATTGCTTGCGCCGCAGGCGCTGGATCTCGTTCTGATCGCAGCTTTGCGCCGACATACAATTTGCAACAGGCTTCGCCTGAAGCGTAACTTCTTCGCGCCCTTCGCTCCTTCGCGCCCTTCGCGAGAAACCTGTTACCCCGCCGCAATCTCCCGCGCCCGCTCGCGCAGCACGTCCTTGCGGACTTTGCCCGAGGGCACGCGGGGGAGGTCATCGACCAGCACCAGATGCTCGGGGAATTTCTGCCGCGCGAGGCCGGCCTTGCCCAGAAAAGCAACCATTTCGGGCAAATTGATCGACTGGCCGGCGCGCGGGATGATGAAGGCGCAGCCCATTTCGCCGGTCTTCTCGCTCGGCATGGCGACGATAGCCACGTCGGCGATTGCCGGATGGCCGAACAGCGCGTCTTCGACTTCCTTGGGGCTGATGTTCTCGCCCGAGCGGATGATGATGTCTTTCGAGCGGCCGGTGATCACCAGATAGTTCTCATGCACCCGCTTGCCGAGGTCGCCCATGCGGAAGAAGCCGTCGGGTTCGAAATTGCCCTCGTTGTCTGCGGTGCTGAGATAGCCGACGAAGAGGCCGGGGCTGAGCAGGTAGATCTCGCCTTCCGCGCCTTCGGGCAGTTCCGGGCCGCCGGGGCCGTCGGTGATGCGCATCTCGACCGGATAGACGATGCGTCCGTCGGTTTCCGCGCCGAAGCGGGCGTCGGCCTGGTCGGTGTGGCCAAGCGTTGCTGTCAGGCATTCGGTCGAGCCATAGGCGCGGTAGAACAGCGCCTGGGGGACCATCTGCGCGGCGCGGTTGATCAGTTCGGGCGAGACGGTGGTGCCGCCGCAAAAGAACAGCCGCAGGCTGGCGAGGCGCTCTGGGCGGCTTTCGGCGACATCGAGCATTTGCTGGAGGAACGGCGTCGCCCCGCCGCTGACGGTGCAGCCGTGTTGTTCGATGCAGGCAATGCCGTCTTCGGGCGACCAGACGTCCATCAACACGCAGGAATTGCCTGCGATCCACGGCATGTCGAAGGCCCAGATCGCCCCGGTGATGTGGGTGACGGGGCTGGGCATGAAAGTCACGTCAGCCGGGGTCATGCCATAGGCGACCGCCATGGCCGAGACCCGGTGGCCATAAGTGTAATGCGTGTGCAGCACACATTTGGGCCGGCCGGTGGTGCCCGAGGTGTACATCGCGATGATCACCGAGGCGGGATCGAGGCGGGGCAGGTCGGCGTCGGCTGCGGGCGGACCGGCGATCACATCGTCCCAGACCAGCGCGCCGGAGTCGCGCACCACCACCACTTCGCCAAGATTGGGCAGTCCGGGGCGCAGGGCCTCGATCATCGCGACGTGATCGTGCTTGCGGAAGGTGCCGGGCACGAAGATCAGCTTCGCGCCGCAATCGGCGAGGATATAGCCGAGCTCGGACTCGCGGTAGATCGGCGGGATCGGATTGATCACGAGGCCGCACATCCGCGCGGCGAGCGCGATAACCGCTGTTTCGGCCCAGTTGGGCAATTGAAAGCTGACCACATCGCCCGGCTTCAGACCGCGCGAAAGGAACCATGCGGCAAGCCGCAGCGCCTGATCCCAGCATGACCCGCGCGTCAGGCAGTGATCGCCCTCGATCAGCATCGCTTTAGTTGGATCGGCAGCGGCGGAGGCGTGGGCGAAATCGACCAGCGTCTCAGGCCGCCAGTGTCCCTCAGCGAGCCAGCGCGCCGTTGTCTCGTCAGACCAGCGGGTCTGCCAGCTGCTCGGGTCGGTCGTGTAGGTCCAGCTCATTTGGCCTCCTGCTCGGCTGCGAGAGTCACTTCATGCCGCAAGTCCGAGGCGCGGTCGATGGCGTCAAGCAGCCGGGTAAGCCGCAGCGCTGCGGCGAAATCGGGCACTGTTCGCGTGCCGGTGCGGATATCCTGCCCGAAAACGGCCCACAGCTGCGCGACGTTGAGCGGATTGCCCTCGAGGCCCGCCACCGCGGGCTCCGGCTGCGGCGGCGAGGGGGGCTCGGTGGTCACGGTCAGGTGGCCGCACTGGTAGCCGCCGGGGTGGTGGCCGTTGATCGCAAGCGTGCCGTCAGTTCCGCGCAGTTCGAAGCACAAGGGGATTGCCGCGCCGCCGACGATCTCGACGCTGGAGACGCAGCCGCCGCGGTGCTGGCCCAGGATCAGCATGTGATCGGCGCAAGTCCGCTTCACCATGTTATCGCTGCCAATGATCGTTATCTGGTCCTGCAGGATGGAATTCAGCGCGCTGACCCGCGCGAAGCCGCCCACAACCGCCTCGACCATCGCCAGCGTGTGTCCGCCGGCAATAGTGGCGAGCGTCGCACCGTTGCTGCGGTCCTGCAGGTAGGCATAGTTCGGCGGCGCGGCGGCGCCCCAGCCGGCGGTCGAGGAGACGACGCGCAGGCTGAGCGGCTTGCCGATCGCGCCAGCCTGAACCAATGCGGCGGCATGACGCACTGCGGGCGAATTGGCACCTTGCAGGCCGATGGCAACATGCACCCCGGCGGCTCTGGCTGCCTCGGTCATCTCCTCCGCCTCGGCCAAATCGCGGCCCAGCGGCCACTCGCAATAGACATGTTTGCCCGCCGCCAGCGCCGCCAGCACGATCGCGCGGTGTTCGGGAACCTTGACCGTTACGGCGACGATATCAACGCCGGGATCGCGTGCCAGCGCCAGCGAATCGTCATAGGCCAGGCGCGCGCCGAAGGTGGCAGCGGCTGCATCGGCGATATCCTGCGTGCGCGCAGAAACTGCGTGGACCGCAAGCCCCGGCACGCGTTGCAGCGCGGGGAAATGCGCATCGCGGAACCAGCCGCGCTCCGGATTGGCACCGGCAATGCCGAGGCGCAGCGGGCCGTTCACCGCGATCCCCATCATCTTGACCGGGGCAGGCCGAGCACGCGGTCAGCGGTGATCTCGCGCTGGATTTCGCTGGTGCCGCCGCTGATCGAGAAGATCCAGCTCCACAGGTATTCATAAGTCCAGGGATGGGTCGCCCGGTCGCCGCCGAACTCCATGAAGTCCCAGCCGAGAATCTCGCTGACCACCTCGCTTAGTGCCTTATGGGTCTGGGTGACCATCAGCTTCATCATCGAGCCTTTGGGGCCGGGCATGCCGGTGCGGTCGGTCTCGGCAATGTCGGCCAGCGTCATCGCGCGGATCGCCATGCAGTCGGCCTTGATCGCGGCGAGGCGCTGGGCGATCCCGGCGTCATCGAGCGCGAGGGTGCCGTCTTCCAGCCGCGTCTTGGCGGCAAGCGCGATGGCGCGGCTGACGCGTTCGTAAAGCTCCAGCTGGTCGCCGATGAAGCCGAGCCCGCGCTCGAAGCTCAAGGTCGCCATTGCGGTCGACCAGCCCTGATCCACTTCGCCGACGACGTTGCTCAGCGGGATGCGCACGTCGTCGTAGAATACCATGTTGACGTGTTCGTCGCCCAGCATGGTGCGCACCGGCCGGATCTCGATGCCCGGCGCGCGCATGTCGGCGATGATCCAGGTCAGCCCCTTGTGGCGGGTGCCGTCCTCGCCAGTGCGGATCAGCAGTTCCTGAAAATCGGCGTGCTGCGCGTCGGTGGTCCACATCTTGGCGCCGTTTACCACCAGATGGTCGCCATCGATGCGCCCGCGCGTCTTGAGCGCGGCCAGATCAGAGCCGGCACCCGGCTCGGAAAAGCCCTGACACCAGATCGCTTCGCCCTTGAGGATGCGCGGCAGGTGGAAGGCCTTCTGTTCCTCGGTGCCGCGCGCGATCACTGTTGGCCCGGCATGCATCAGGCCGATATACATGGTGTTGATGTGGTGCGGCGCCTCTGTGCGGGCGAGTTCTTCGTACCAGATGACCTGCTGCAGCCCCGAGAGGCCGAGCCCGCCATATTCGCTTGGCCAGGCAACCCCGGCCCAGCCGTGGTCGAACAGCTTGCGCTGCCAGTCGCGGTCAAATGCCTCGGCACCGGGGCCGTGCGCGGGGCGAGCGGCCCGCGGCACGTTGCCGGTCAGCCAGGCGCGGGCGCGGGCGCGGAAATCGAGGTCGGCTTCGCTGTAGTGGAGGTCCATGTCAGTCCTCCAGTTCGGCGTGGAGCAGCCCGGCCAGCAGCGCGCGCTTGCTGCCGAACAGGCGGGAGAGCAGCAGCGCGTGCTTGAGCAGCAGATGCGCGTCGTATTCGTCGGTCACGCCGATGCCGCCGTGCAGCTGGATATTGGTATCGGCATTGGCGACTGCGGCTTGTCCGGCGAGATGCTTGGCGGCGAGCAGGTGCGGGGAGGCATCGCGGCGGCCCTCTTTCATCGCGGCGGCGGCGAACCATAATTGCGCCCGAGCGGCATCGGCGCGCACCGCCATGTCGGCAATGGGGTGGCGCACGGCCTGCCATGAGCCGATCTTGCGTCCGAAGGTCTCGCGCAATTTGGCATATTCAGTGATCAGATCGAGCGCCGCCTCGGCGAGGCCTACGAGCATCGCGGCGGTGCCCAGCTGCCCCAGCTGCCACAAGTGGCTGCCGCTGACGCTGTGAATCGGCTGGCCGAGCCCAGAGACGACTGCCAGCGAATTGGCCGGATCGAGCGGTGGGCGTGCGGTCACTGCAAGATCGCCGGCGGAATAAAGCCGTGCGCCGGCCTGATCCGCCGCCAGTGCCCAATCGGCGTCGGTGCGGCCGATCAGGCGGTGGCCAGCGCCATCGGCAACCAGCAGCGCAACACTGCTTGTCCCGGCGGTCAGCGCCACGCGGGTCGCCGCATCGCTGGCGACCTGGGCTGCTAGCGACTGGGTGAGCAGGTCGACCGGCGCGCATTGCCGCCCGGCCTCGCGGAAAAACAGCGCGTGCTCGACTGCCGAAAGCCCGCTGCCGCCGAGTGCTTCGGGGAGCGCGAGCGCGAACCAGCCCATCTCGCCCAGCCGGCTGCGCAGCGCAGGCGGCATGTCGGCGTGGCCTGGTTCGTGCAGCCGGGCAATCGGCATGGCATCGGCGAGGAATGCGGCGGCCGCAGCGGCCAATGCGGCCTCGTCACCATCAGGCACGAGATACATCGACTGCCTCCGCTTTAATAATGATCGGCGCGTGGTGCATTATTTCCTGATACGCAGACGCGGCCCGATTGCAACTGGCTTGTGTCATTTTGTCCATGCGAAAGATGCTCACTCCGCGAACGGCACATCGGCGAGCCCGGTCTCGCCCGGATCGAGCGCGAAGACCGCGCCGCCTGTAACTGAAGGCTGCACCAGCAGCGGAGCGGCGTTCTGGCCGCTGGTGATATAGAGCGTGCGCAGGTCCGCTCCTCCGAACGCCGGCTTGGTCGGGAAAGCGAAAGGCAGTGCGATGATCCGGTCGAGCGTGCCGTCCGGCAGGTAGCGCCGCAGCGCACCCGCGCCGACATTGGCGAGCCAGTAGCCGCCGGAGCTATCGACGCAGGCACCATCGGCGAAGCCTTCTCCGGGGGCCAGGGTAAGGAATTCGCGGCGGTTCGACAGTGCGCCTGTGGCGGGGTCGAGATCGAAAGCATCGACCCGGCTGGTCGGCGAGCTTGTGCCATACATCGTTTGCCCGTCCGGGCTGAAGGCCAGGCCATTGCTGACATGCACCCCGCCTGCGGCGATCATCAGCCGGTCCCCCTCCAGCCGGCAATAGCCCGCATCCATCGCGCTGCGATCGGCAGGAAAGCGGGTATCATAGCCACCGATCCAGAAGCGGCCCTGCCGGTCGGTGGTGCATTCGTGGAGGTTGACGTAGTCCGGGAAGGGCGAGGGCGCGCGCAAGGCCAGCGTGCCGCTTGTCGGCGAAAAATCATAGACCCCGTCCTTCAGCGCCACCAGCAGGCCGCCGCCCGACTTCAGCACGAAGCCGCCAATCCGTCTGGGCATCGGCCAGACGCGGTGCGCGCCGCTTGCCGGATGCCAGCAGTGCAGTTCGGGCGGCTCCTCGCAGTTGACCCACCACAGGGCCTGTTCGCTGGCGGACCACACCGGCGTTTCGCCCAGATGGTTGCCGGCATCGAATGCCACCGTCACTTCGGTCATGCTGCCGCAACTCCTGCCTTTTCGAGCAAATCACCGATATACGCCGCCGCGCGGGGCAGGGCAGCCCCGGCCCCTTCCTTGGCGATGCGCGGGCCGATAATTTCAAAATCCCACCAGCCGCGAAAGCCGCTCTGCACCATGATGGGCACGATCCGCTCGAAAGGGATGGTGCCGTCGCCCGGCACTGCCCGGCAGGGCAGGCCGCGGTCGCCGTAGACATAATCGCTGATCTGGGCGAGCGGCGCGAGCGCAGAAGCCTTCGCCAGCGCTGCATCGATGTCCGAATCGAACCAGCAGGCAAAAATGTCGATCATTGGCGCGATCCCGGCTGCCTGCGCCAGGGCCACAGTGTCGCTCAGGCGGTGGGCGATCGAGACATCGGCGTAAAGATGCGAAGTCGGCTCGATGCCCAGCGTTATGCCTGCCGAAAGCGCCATTTCCGCGCAGGGCGCCATGGTCTCGGCAAACATATCGGCGGCGCTTTGCCAGTCCAGCGCGCCGCGACCACCGGTTGTCATAATCACCGTCTGCGCTCCAATCTTGCCGGCGATGCCGATCGTGCGCTCCAGCCGCAGCCTCGCGGCCCGGGCATCGGCGGGAGTGGCAAATCCGAAGGCCATGTGGCTGAGCGTTGCGACTGCAAGCCCCGCATCGCGAAAGAGGCTTGCGGCCTGTGCTGCGCCCAGATCGCCAACCTGATCGAGGGTCGGGCTGATCCCGCGCGCGCCGAGCCGTGCGACCGCATCGGCCTGCTGCCCGAGCGGCGCAGGCTCAAGGCATAGCGTGTTGATCGAGATCGCGCGATGTATTCTCTGGGGCATCGGATCAGCCGGCAAGCGGAGTCGACTGGAAGGCGAGCAGTCGCCAATCGCCGCCTTGGCGCGCCCACACCGTCATCACCCGGTTGTTAAGCCGCTTTTCCACCCCTTCGACCCGCACGTCGGTGGTCATCCGGCCGGTCAGCAAGGCGCTGTCCGTCCCGAGCGCAGTCACCCGTTCTTCCGACCAGGCGAGGCCGGCATAGACGATCCGCCCGGCGGCCATCTTGGCCAGAAAGGCTGGCTTGTCATCGATCGCCCCGGTGGCGTGGTGGAATTGCAGATCTTTGGCTAGCGATGCATCAAGCGCGGCGAGGTCGCCCGCGATCATCGCGCCGCAGCGCCTGCGTTCGGCAGCGAGGATCGATTGGGCAAGCTCGTCGGTCATGGTCTTTCCAGCGCGTCGTAAAAATGCAATTGCAGCGGAGCATTGACGAAACGCATGACTTTGCCAAGTCTATAACTGCGGCACAGCAGTTGCGCATTGCCGGTTGGAGAGGATGGGAGCGAAATGGCAAATGCAGTGCTCGATATCGCGCCGCCGGGCGATGGCATTCCCTTCGGCGCCATGGTCAGCGGCCTCACGCGCGTCCAGTTGCAGGATGAGCCGGTGCGTCGCGCCCTGATAGATTTGTGGATTGAACAGGGCGTTATCCTGTTCTGCGGCGGGGAGCTGACCAGCGACATGCATGTCGAGCTCAGCCGCTGCTTTGGCGAGCTTGAGCCGCATCCTTTCCCCGAAGCCACCGAGCCCGGCTTTCCCGATCTGGTGAAGATCAAGTTTTATCCCGAGGATGGCACCTACTACGACGTTGGCGGCGAACAGCGCGGCGGCTGGCTGCCCTGGCACAGCGACCTGATCTACACCGACCGGATCAATCGCGGCGGCATCCTGCGCCCGGTGCAACTGCCGCAGAGCCTCGGCATGACCGGCTTTATCGACCAGATCGCCGCATGGGAGCGCCTGCCCGTGCGGCTCAAGGACAAGATCGAAGGCCTGCATGTGGTCTATGCGGTCGACATGGATTTTTCGCGCCAGCTGTTCGCCCACGATGGCAACGTGCGTTGCCTGCGCATGGCCACATCGGGTGCCGCGATCGCCCGGCGCATGTGGACCTATCCCAGGGTGATCCACCCGATGGTGTTCGAGCAGGCCGAGACCGGCCGCAAGGTGCTCAATGTTTCGCCCGGCTTTGCCCAGGGGATCCTCGAAATGGGCGGGCCGGAGGGTGACGCGCTGCTGCGCGAGGTAATCGCGCATTGCACTGATCCAGCCGCCGCCTGGTTCCACGACTGGCGCGAGGGCGACATGGTGTTGTGGGACAACTGGCGGGTGCTGCATTGCGCCACCGGGGTGCCGCCCGATCAGACCCGCGTAATGCAGCGCACCACGATCCGGGGCGATTATGCGCTGGGCCGCAAGCTTGACGGCGCGGCCCAAGGTATGGTGGCACCCGATTTCGATGTTTGAACAGGAGAGGCAGATGGCAAGATTTTCAGGCAAGGTCGCCATGGTGACAGGCGGCGCCAGCGGTATCGGCGCAGCGATTGCGGCGCGGCTGGCGGGCGAGGGCGCGCATGTGCTGGTAGTCGACCGCAATCCCCCCGCCGCGCTCCCCGATGGTGCCCGCTTCCATCAGTGCGATGTGACCAATACCGATCAGATCGGCCAGGCGCTGGCGGAGGCGGTCTCAGCCTGGGGCCGGCTCGACATCCTGGTCAACAATGCAGGCGTCGGCGCGCTGGCCATGGCCGAGGACACCGACGAAGCGCTGTGGGACCATGTCTTCGCGGTCAACACCCGCGCGGTCTTCCTGTGCTGCCGTGCCGCGATTCCGCTGATGCGCGCCAATTCAGCGGGCAGCGGCGGGGCAATCGTCAATATCGCCTCGATTTCCGGCCTGCTGGGCGACTATGGCATGAGCGCCTACAATGCCTCGAAAGGCGCGGTGGTGAATCTCACCCGCTCGCTGGCGCTGGAGACAGCGCAATACGGCATCCGGGTCAATGCGGTCTGCCCCGGCCTGATCGATACCCCGATGAGCGCGCCGGGGCTCCAGCGGCAGGAAGACCTCGACTTCTGGCTCGAGCGCATTCCGCTGGGCCGGCGCGGGAAGCCCGAGGAAATGGCTTCGGTCGTCGCCTTTCTGGCCTCCGATGATGCGTCCTACGTGACAGGCGCGAATCTGGCGGCCGATGGCGGGGTCATGGCTCATACCGGCCAGCCCAATTTCCCGGCGCGGCGCGCCTTGCGCCAGCAAAAGGTCTGAACTGGCTCAGGGCGCCTTGCGGCTGCGCGAGGCTGCGACAACTGCCTCGTCGAAGCGCCCGCGGATGAACAGCGCAACGCGTTCTTCGAGGTCGGCTTCGCTTGGCGGCACGGCGTTCCAGTTGGTGTAGGTCATTATCGGGTGGCTGCCGAGCGCCAGATCGGAGAGCAATTCGGCCGAACGCGCATGATCGCCGGGGGGGATCAGCCCTGCCTGTTCGCAGCCCTCGAACAACTTGGCGACATTGCGGCGGAACCGGGCGAAGATCGAGTTGGCCAGTGACTGCATGAACTCCGGGAAGCGCGTGCTCTCGGCGATCATCAACCGCATCAGCCCGATCGACTTTTCGCGATAGGTCACCTGGCAGGCATAGCGCGCGCCGCGCAGCAGGGCATCGGCGAGCGTGTCGCCGGACTGGACGCTTGGCGGCTCGATTGCCTGCCCTTCATCGCGCGCAAAGATGACCTCGCGGAAGATCGCCTCCTTGTCGCCGAAGTGCTGATAGAGCGTGCGCGTCGCCACACCGGCCCCTTTGGCAATATCGACCAGCGAAGTGGCGGCAAAGCCTTGCGTCACGAACAGATGCGTGGCGATGTCCATGACCAGCGCCTTGCGGCGTTCCAGCTCGGCGGCAGTGGGGCGCCCGGCCTGGTTGAACGGGCGGCCAGCGGGTTTGGCCACGCCAGGCCGCATTGCCTGTCCAGTCCCTGCTGCCTGACCGCGACGTGCAATGCTTCCGGCTGAATGCTTCATGCTGGCGACCCCTGATCGAATACAACGCTGCTAGGGCATTATTGCCGCGCTCGAAAGTCCAAATCGCTGATGCTCTTCCCGCCGCTTGACAGGGCCGACGACACGCCTAGTTAAAATGCACAGGCTGAATGACATTAAGTTCCGCACCCGCCCTGGCCTCGGCGGTCTGGCTGCAACGGCTTCACTCGGGAGACAGGTACATGAACGGATTGTTGCATCAGCACATTACCAGCTCCGATATGGTGGTGCATGCATTGTCGCGCGATCTGGATCGCACCGTGCTGATCAGCGATACCGGGCAAGTGATCACCGCCCGCGAGATGCGTGACAATATCAGCCGGTTCCAGCAGCTGATCGAGAGCCTCGATCCCCAGCCCGCCCGCGCTGCGATTCTGGCGAAGAACCGTGTTGAAGTGATTTACGCCAACAGCGGTCTTGGTTTTGCCGGGGTTGTCCTGACAACGCTGCACCCGATGGGTTCGGTCGATGACTATCTCTATGTCATCGAAGACGCAGGCATCGATACGCTGGTCTATGATGCCGACCTCTACGAAGGCGTGGCAAAGCAGCTAAAGCAGCGTGCGCCGCAGCTGACGAATTTCCTTGCCATGGGCAACGGCGAGACCGGGCGGGACATTGTCAAGGCCAGCATGGCTTTCACTCCGAAGCCTTTGGCAACAAGACCTTCCAAACCGGATGATGTATTTCGCATCGCCTATTCAGGCGGCACCACAGGTAAGCCCAAAGGGATCATGTGCACGCAGCAATCGGCGGTGACGTCGGCGCTGATCCAGCAGATGGAATGGGAATGGCCCGATGAAATCCGCCACCTGATCTGCGCGCCCCTCAGCCATTCGGGCGCGGCGGTGCTCACCTCGGTGCTGCTGCGCGGCGGCCATATGGTCGTCATGCCCGGCTTCGAAGTGGTCGCGGCGATGCAGATGATCGAGCAGCACAAGATCACTTCGGTGCTGATGGTGCCGACCATGGTCATCGCGATGATGGATCACCCGCGCTTCGGCGAATTCGATCTCTCCAGCCTCGAAGTCATCTTCTACGGCGCCTCTGCCTTCCCTGCGCAGCGGCTGAAGGATGCCATCGGCAAATTCGGCAAGATTTTCTTCCAGTTCTATGGCCAGGCCGAGGCGCCGATGTCGGTGACGGTGATGCGGCGGGCAGAGCACGATCCGGACAATCTCGAGCGCCTGGCGAGTTGCGGCCGCCCGACCTCGATGGTCCGCGTCACCTTGATGGACGATGACATGAACGAGGTTCCGGACGGCACTCCGGGCGAAATTTGTGTGCGTGGCCCGCTGCTAATGGCGGGATATCTGAACAAGCCTGAAGAAACCGCCGCGGCCTTCGAGGGCGGCTGGCTGCATACCGGCGATGTCGCGGTGCGCAGTGCTGACGGTTTCCTGCGGATCGTCGATCGCAAGAAAGACATGATCATTACCGGCGGCTTCAACGTCTATGCCCGCGAGGTTGAGGATGTCATCGTCGAGCAGGCAGGCGTGCGCCAGGCGGCGGTGTTTGGCGTGCCCGATCCCAAGTGGGGCGAGACGGTGAAGGCCGTGGTGGTGCTTGAACCGGGTGCGACGATCACTGCCGAGGAGATCATCGCCGCGGTGCGCAGCCGCAAGGGCGCGGTGCAGGCGCCCAAGTCGGTCGAATTCATCGATGCGATACCGGTGACGGCGATCGGCAAGCCCGACAAAAAGGCGCTGCGGGTTCGGTTTGCTGCTTAAGCCCTAACCGAAATCTGCAAGCATGCCGGTCGCACGCCACTTCTCGCGCGCGGCGCAGCGGCGCGCATCATGCAGGTCGGCGACTTCGAGGCCTTCCGGACCCAGCAGCAGCCGCACCGGTGGCTCGGCGCTTTCCAGCGCGGCGAGCAGTGCCCGCGCGCCGGCATGGGGGTCCGCGCCCGGACTCCAGCGCGAATTGCCCGCCTCGCGCGACATCGCGGCCAGGTCGTAATCGGACGACGAAGGCATGGTCATCGCCATCGATCCGGTGAAGTCGGTGGCGAAAGGTCCAAGCTCGGCGAGCATGACCTTGATCCCCAGTGGCCGGGCCTCGGCAGCGAGTGATTCTGTCAGGCCCGCGAGCGCGAATTTCGAGGCGCAGTAGTGGCTGATCGCCGGAAAGCCGATCTGCCCGGCGACCGAGCCGACATTGACGATGCAGCCGGCGCGGCGCGCACGCATTTCGGGCAGCACAGCCTTGATCAGTTCGAGCACGCCGAAATAGTGCACTTCCATCATCGCCCGCGCAGATTCGAGCGTGCCGTCCTCGATTAGCGCCATGTTGCCCGCACCGGCGTTGTTCACCAGGCCGTCGATCTGGCCAAAGCGCGCGCGGGTGGCCGCGACGGCTTCTGCAACTTCACTGGGCCGGGTAACATCGAGTTGCAGGGCGAGGGCGCTGTCCGGGTGTGCCGCGACCAACGGTTCCAGCAGTTCCTGTCGCCGCGCCGCTGCCGCAACTTTGTCGCCGCGCGCCAGCAGCACTTCGGCCATGGCTCGGCCAAAGCCGGCCGAACAGCCGGTGATCAGCCAGGTCTTGGCAGTCATATGTCGGATATCCTTCAATTGCCGGCAGGTTCTTCGATGACAACTGGATCGAGTTTCGCGAGCAGCAGCGCGCCCACCACTGCGATTCCCGCGCCGATCCAGAACGCCAGGGTATAGCTCTTGGTCGCATCGTGCAGCGCGCTGACGGCGAGCGGGCCAATCGCTGCGGCCAACGTCGAGATGCTCATCAGCGAGCCATAAACCACCCCGAAGATCGAGCCGGGGAACAGCCGCGCTGCAAGGCAGGCGACGACAACGCCAAGCCCACCGGCGCCAAGCCCCAGCACGACGCAGCCAGTGACTGCGAGCGCCAAATTGGTGCCAGGCTGGGCGAGAATGATTGCCGCGATGGCAAACAGTGCCATGACGCCGGTGGTCACTGCAGTTTGCCCCAGCCGATCGAACATCGCGCCCAGTGCCAGCCTGCCGACAATCGCCATCAGTCCGAACAGTCCGGCGATGCTCGCCGCGAGCGTGCCGTCCATACCCTTGTCCATCAGCGCCGGGGCGAGGTGGAGCCCGAAAGCGGAACCGGCCAGGCCAATCGTCAGCAGCGCCAGCGCCATGCGAATGAAAGTGCCCGAGAGCAGCACGCGGCGCAGCGCGGGCTTGGGTATGGTCTCGGCGGGGCGCTCGGCCTTGGGGCGCGCGGCCGGCCGCCGGTCGAAGAAGAACAGCAGCGCCAGCACCAGCGCTGGTGCGGTCCAGATTACCCCCAGTGCCACCCAGGCCGTGCGCCAACCAAATGCGTCGATTGCCAGCCGTGCCGAAATCGGCGCAAGCATGGTCGCCAGGCTCATGCCACACAGGGTGATCGATATCGCGAAACTACGGTTTTTGACGAAGGCGGAGGAAACCACCGCGAGCCACACGGTCGGGCTGACAATCGAGCCGACTAGCGAAACCACGCACCACATGCCGATCCACAAGGCCATACTGGGTGTGGCGAGCGAGAAGGCGGCAATCGCAAAGCCGGTCAGCACGATCCCGGGCAGGGCCAGCAGACGCGCGTTGAAATTGTCGACCAGCCGGCCGACCAGCGGCGAGGCGATGAAGCCGAGCAGCAGCGAAATCGAAAATCCGACCGAGGCCTGCGCCCGGCTCCAGCCAAATTCCTGCTCCAATGGGACCATGAACTGGCCGAGCAGATAGGACATTGCCACCGGCACCGGAATGCCGACTATCGCGCTGAGCAGCAGCGGGCCATTGGCGGCCCATTCGCTGCGCGCGGGCTGGGGGGCGCTCAGAACCCAATGTCCCGGATCGGCGCATTGCAGCCCGAGTTGATCACGTTTTCCGCCTTGCGCAGCGTCGCGCGGCAAGCGCCGGAGCAGGGGAATCGGCCATGTTTTCCTCACCCAGTGTTTGGAACGACTATTGTTCCAGACCAGCGCATAATGCAATCGCTTGATTGCAATTATCGCACACTCGCAATAGCCCCTGCGCGAACGGCAATGGAGTGATGAAGCAATGCAAAGACTGGCTGGGCGTGTCTGCCTGATTACGGGCGCATCCTCGGGCTTTGGCGCGCATTTCGCGCGGCTGGCAGCCGGCGAGGGCGCGCGGGTGGTGCTCGGCGCGCGCCGACGCGAGCGGGTCGAAGCGCTGGCTGCCGACATCGGCGAGGCGGCGCTAGCGGTGGATATGGACGTGACCAATGAGGCCTCGACGATAGCCGCCTTCGATGCGGCGGCGGCGCATTTCGCTCCTGTCGATACCGTGATCGCCAATGCGGGCGTCTCCGTTGTCGGCCGCGCGACCGAAATCCCGGCGGACGATTTGCGCATGTTGTTCGACACCAACCTGCTCGGGCTCTACCTCACGGCCCGCGAAGGCGCGCGGCGGATGATCGCGAGCGGTTGCCGCGAGACCGGGCGCGGGCGCATCCTGCTGATGGGCTCGATGGGCGCGCATTCGTACTTCCCGGGCAGCACCGCCTACAGCGCCAGCAAGGCTGCCGTGGCCAGCCTGGCACAAAGCATGGCGGGCGAATGGCTGCGCCAGGGGATCAACATCAACGTGCTCCAGCCCGGCTTCATCCAGACCGAGCTGGCCGGCGAATGGTTCCAGTCCGATGCTGGCAAGGCCCAGATCGCCGGTTTCCCGCGCCGCCGCCTGCAGCCGATCGAATCGCTCGATGAGCCGGTGGTCTATTTCTGCTCGGATGCCTCGGCGCATACCACCGGCACGTCACTGTCGCTCGACGACGGCCAATCGCTTTAAAGGGGGAATCGAAGACCTGCAATCATATCACAAACCCGCTCGTGCTGAGCTTGTCGAAGCATCGTTCTTTATCTTCGTGCCGAGTGCGCGGCGGCCTTAAGAAAGAACGATCCTTCGACAAGCTCAGGACAAACGGACTGGGGGTCGATTCGTTGGGTATCCCGCAACGCTGATACCGCTTCAACCTGCAGCCGCCTCCATCTCGGCGCGCAACCCCGGCACCAGCTGTGGGTCGGCCAGCAAGCGCCCTTCCTCCTCATCGAGGATTGCCGCGAAGGCCTCGCGTTTGAGGGCCAGCAGTTCATCCGCGCTGAAAGATTCGTTTTCGGGCACGGTTGAGGCGAGCAGATCGATCATCCGCTCGGCCCCGTGCAGGCGGCCCCACAGGTAGTCGTTTTCGCGGTAGGTGCGGCTGAAAAAGGCGCCGAAATTGTAGAATTCCACCCCGCGCAGGCATTCCGCCGCGCCGCCCTTGCGCACCGAGTCGGCATCTTCGGGTGAAATGCGGTCGACATTGACCGGGTTGAACTCGGTCATGCCTTCGCCGCGCAGCAGCGGCAGGGTCACAGTGTCGTAGAACGGGAAGCCGAGGTAGGCGAAGAGAATGCGCCGGCGCAAGGGCACGGGCATGCCGATCAGCATGGCGGCGATCATCGCCTCGGCCTGGCTGCCGGTCTGGCGCAGCTGGCGCCGCGTGGCAAGACCAGTCAGCACGGCGGCAGGATCGGTGAAAACGTGGGCCGCAAGGATCGGAAAGTCATCGCCGAGCGCGGTGCTGGCCTCCAGATTGAAATAGAGCGCCAGTGCTGCGTAAACGGTCTCGCGCGCATTTTCCAGCGCGGCGGCATAGCCCGGCTCGTCGCTGCCGCGGTCCTCGGCAAGCTGCCGGGCCAGCAATCGCAAGCGGCGAATGCGGAAGGGCAGGTCGTGATCGCGCAGGAAATCGATCGCTGCCGTCGTCGCCCCGCCGCGCGGCGCGGCAAGCAGATCGAGGCCGCCTGCGGCCAGATGCTGGCGCAGGCGCACCGCGATCATCGTCTCGGTGACTGAGTGCAGCTCGGGGCAGGCCGCGCGGATGGTCAGAGCGAGTTCGTCAATCACCCCGGCAAACTTGACTTGCGCATAGGCGTTGTAGGCATAGCCGGCCCGCTCGGCGGCGGCGTTCTGGGCCTTGGCGCGCCAGGCTGTAAGGCGTTTCACATTCGGCCGGTCGAGAAACAGCGTGCGGCCGAACAGTTTTTCGACCGTTTGCTCGATCTCCGGCCGGATCGCCTCGACAATTCCGCGCAGTCTTGCGGTTTCGGCGGACTGGCGCGCGAGCAGTTCGAGATTGTCCCGCATCGGCTGTTCGCGCGGTATCGATGAAAGCGAGCCGAAGATCACCGAAAAGAAGCCGGGCGGGCGCGGATCGCTGCGCTTGACCCCGCCAACCCGGTCAGGCCGGGGATCGATATAGACCAGCCGGCGGTCAATTTCGCGCTGCGCCGGCTTGTCGCGTAGCGCGCGCACAGCGTCGGCAAACGGCGCGTTGACCAGCACCGAGCCGTCGATCAGCGCGACACCATCGACATCGCCGCGTGCAGCATGTTCTGGCATGATCCGCCGCGCGAAAGCATCGCGGCCTTCCCAGGCCTCGCCGCGTTCGCTCACCAATTTGTCGATCTCGCCGATTTGCAGTGCCGGGAATGCGCCGGGGAAACTTGCCGTGGCGCGCGCGGCGAAGACCAGCTCGGGCAAGGCGGCAAAGTCCGCGCCGGGGCCGCGCGGGGCGGCTGCGCGAAAGCCGATCGACAGGCGGTGTTCGCTCTCTTCCACCACCGGCGGACTGTGCAACTGGACGGTGCCCGGATAGCCCTTGAAGTCGGTGGCGGTGACGAACAGGTCAAGCGGGTGGCCGGGGGGCAGCAGCGGCGGGCCAGCTGCGCTCGCCGCCATGGCATCCAGCGCTTCGGCGAGCAGGCGCGAGAAGCCGAGCCCGCCAAACGGCGGCTCGAACCAGCGCGAGCGGATGAAGCGTGACAGCTTGTCGCGCACTTCGGCCCGGGTTTCCTTCGCCACGCTGGCGGAGACCGCATTGCCCCGCCGCGTCAGCAGCCAGCGCACCAGCGGCGCGGCCCCGAACTTGACGAAGCGAGTCCATGGCCGCGCATCGGGATCGAGCAGGACATCGATATCGGCGCGGTCCAGCCAGAGCTGGGTCAGCGGCTCGAGCGACTGGCCCGAATGGATCGCCTGGGCGAGAAACACACCGTTGATGCCGCCCGCGCTGGCCCCGGCGACGACATCGGTGAGCACTCTGAGGCGAAAGCCCTTGCGGGCCTCGATAGCATCGAGAAACCGGCGATAGACTGCGGCCGAAGAGTCGCCTTCCGGATCGCCGGCCCCCGAATCTCCAGCAAGAAACCGCTGGCTCGCCCGGGCAAGTTGCCAGACTTCCTTGGTGACCCCGTGCATATAGACCGCCAGGCTGATGCCGCCGTAGCAGACAAGCGCGATGCGGAGTTCCTTCTGGCGCATGGGCAGTCAAATGGCAGACCCGCGCGCGCGGCGCCAGCCCCCGTTGCTACCAGGCCCTTCATCGGGCATGAGCGCGCCGAGGAAAACGAGCCACGGAGGCAATGGGCATGGTTGATGAGGTGAAGGCGCTGAACGAGGCCATTGCCGATGATTACAGCGCCCACGTCTATGACCCGGTGCCGGTCGCCTTTCTCGATGTCGAGCGGCTGTTTGGTCATGCTGCGCTGTTTGGCGAACTTGGCCGGCCTGTCGATGTGCTCGATCTGGCTTGCGGTACCGGCGCGCAGCTGGCCCGCATCGCCGAGCAGGTCAGCGGCCGGCTGGTTGGCACGGATATCTCGCCCGAGCCGGTGCGGATTGCCCGCGAAAGGCTGGCGCGCTTCGGGGAACGCGCGGATATCCGCTGTGCCGACTTGCTGGAAACTGATGCAACCAGCCTTGGCCAGTTCGACCTCATCCTCAATATCGGTGTGATCTATGTGACCCCGCCCGCAGTCCAGCGGCGAATCCTCGAACTGATTGGCCAATGCCTGCGCCCCGGCGGGGTTGCGGTGATCAGCTATCATGCCGGCAGCTTGCCCGCGCTCAGAACCAATCTGCACCGGCTGCTCTATGCCGGGCTCGATGGACTGGCGCCTGGCGATGCGCTGGCCGCAGCCCGCGCGCGCGCTGCGCATCTGGCACAGGTTCTGGAGAACAGTCCCGGCACCGAATTGCAGCGACAGACGCTTGCGGTGACTGCCGCGCAATCGGATCTGGTGTTCTACCACGAGGTGTTCAATCCCTGTTTCGGCGCGATGCAGACCAGCGCGATTGCCCGCGATCTCGCCGCCCACGGGCTCGAATTTGCCTGGTATCTCTCGCCGTCGACCGATGAGCTGCCAGCAAGCTCGCTTGAGCGCTCGATAGCGGCAGACATCGCCGATTTCGTCCACGGCCAATATCGTTACGCAATCTTCGCCCGTTATCCGGGCTCGGGCCCCGGCAATGTCGCCAGCCCCCAGTTGCGCTGGGAATCGACGCTTGCGCGCGAAAATCCCGGCGTCTTCGAAGGCGAGCAGGTTTTCACCCAGCGCGGCGGCGGGATGACTGCTACGATCCGCACAGCAGCGTCGATGGCGATGCTGGATTGCCTGGCGGAAGGGCGGCTGGACTGGGCGGACCTGGTCAGACGGACTGCCATCGCAGCCAGGGGAGAGGGCGGCGAACTGAGTGTTGACGATCTCGCCACAATGGCAGCGGATGTGCGCCTGCTGTGGCGGCATAGCTTGCTATCTCCGCTCTACAACATGATGGATGCGTGACCGGGGCAGTCTTGCTCAAGCGACTTGCGTTCCTGATACGTTCCGTATAGGCTAGGCGTTATGGCCAAGCCCAAACGTCGTTATGTCTGCGCCTCCTGCGGATCGGTCTCGAACCGCTGGCAGGGGCAGTGTGCCGATTGCAGCGAGTGGAACACGCTGAGCGAAGACGCCCCGGAGACCCCGTTTTCGGCGCGCCACAGTCTTGCCGGCGGCGGCCGGGCTTTCATATTCGAGCCATTGGACGCGCCCGACGAAAAGCTGGTGCGCCGCTCGACTGGCCTCGCAGAATTCGACCGCGCGCTGGGCGGCGGGCTGGTGCCGGGCTCCGCCGTGCTGATGGGCGGCGATCCGGGGATCGGCAAGTCGACGCTGTTGCTCCAGGCGGCGGCGCGGATTGCGCAGGCCGGCGGCGATGCGGTCTATATCAGCGGCGAAGAGGCGACGGGGCAAGTGCGGATGCGTGCTGAGCGGCTGGGGCTGGCAGGCGCACCGATCCGGCTGGCGGCGGCAACGTCAGTCCGCGATATCCTGACCACCCTGGCCGGAGTGCGCCCGCCCGCGCTGCTGGTGATCGATTCGATCCAGACCATGCATTCCGACCAGATCGAAGGCGCGCCGGGCACGGTCAGCCAGGTGCGCGCCTCGGCCTTCGAGCTGATCCGCTACGCCAAGGAAAACGGCACCGCGCTTGTGCTGGTCGGCCATGTCACCAAGGATGGCTCCATCGCGGGGCCGCGCGTGCTGGAGCACATGGTCGACGTGGTGATGAGCTTTGAGGGCGAACGCAGTCACCAGTACCGCATCCTGCGCAGCCTCAAGAACCGCTTCGGCCCGGTCGACGAGATCGGCGTTTTTGCCATGGCGCAGGAAGGCCTGGAGGAAGTCGCTAACCCTTCGATGCTGTTCCTCTCGGGCCGCGAAGAGGCGATCACCGGCAGCGCGGTGTTCCCGGCAATCGAAGGCACGCGCCCGGTGCTGATCGAGGTGCAGGCGCTGATCGTGCGGCTGGCCAGCGGCGCCACGCCGCGCCGCGCGGTCGTCGGCTGGGATTCGAGCCGGCTGGCCATGTTGCTCGCAGTGCTGGAAGCCCGCTGCGGGCTCAATTTCTCGTCAGCCGAAGTCTATCTCAATGTCGCGGGCGGTTACCGGCTGACTGATCCGGCGGCCGATCTTGCCGTTGCCGCTGCGCTGGTATCGGCGCTGTCGGACAAGCCGCTGGCCAAGGACGCGGTGTGGTTCGGCGAAGTCTCGCTCGCAGGCGAAGTGCGGCCCGTCGCGCACAGCGGCATCCGCCGGCGCGAGGCAGCCAAGCTGGGCTTTACCCGGGCAATTGGACCACGCGCAGCTGGCGAGCCGGAAGGCGCAAATGCTTACGCCGGCTTAACCATGCTGCCAAATCTCGTTGACCGGATTCTGGCCGGGGCCTAGGTGTGTCGGCCTATGACAGGCCTTGATATTCTGGTGATGATTGTCGTCGGCGCATGTGCCGTCACCGGCTTCCTGCGCGGGTTCGTGCAGGAGATCCTCGCGCTGTGCGCCTGGCTTTTCGCGTTGTTCGCGATCCACTATCTCCACGGCCCGCTTTACGAGTTCCTCAAGCCCGAGATCGGCACCACGTCAGGCTCTTCGGTGCTGGCATTCGCGGTGCTGCTGCTGGTGCCCTATGCCACGATCAAGCTGCTTGCGGGCAAAATGGGGCAGAGCAGCCGGGCATCTGTGCTCGGCCCGATTGACCGGGTGCTGGGCTTCGGCTTCGGCACGATCAAGGGCTTCATCATCGTCGTGCTGGCATTTTCGGTGCTGGTGCTGGGCTTTGACCTGGCCTGGGGCGCGGGTGGGCGGCCCAACTGGATTGCGCAGGCGCGCACTTATCCCTTCATCAATGCCGGCAGCGAGAAGCTGGTTGATCTGATTGCAGAGCGCCGCCAGAAATCTGGCCGCAACACATCCAAGCCGACCGGCAAGCAATAGCCATGGCCAGTGCTGCGGCGCTTTATACGCCGGATGTTCTGGCGCTCGCCACCAGCCTGTCGCACTGGCCTTGGGACGATGCTTTGCCGTTCCACGGTAGCGCGCGCTCGAAGAGCTGTGGCAGCGCGGTTGCGCTTGGCCTCGCCACCGACAGCGCCGGGCGCGTTACCGCGCTGGGCATCAGGGCACAGGCCTGTGCGATTGGCCAGGCTGCGGCCGCAATTTTCGCCAAGTCGGCGATCGGCAAAGACGGAGCCGCCATTGCCGGGGCCGAGCGCGCCATCCGCGCCTGGCTGGCTGGCGCGGCACCGCGTCCGGATTGGCCAGGACTGGAACTGCTCGAACTTGCCCGAGCATATCCTGCGCGTCACGGTGCCATCCTGCTGGCCTGGCAGGCTGCGCGTGACCTGCTTCACACTGGCGATGCGCCCGGCTAAGGCTCGCAGATATCGATTCAGGTGGGGAGCATTTCATGGCAGATTCGCAGGTGGCAACGGCGGCCGCGCCAAGCGCATCGGATATGCGTCTGGTCATAGCCGCAAGCTCGGCCGGAACTGTGTTCGAATGGTATGACTTCTTCATCTACGGCACGCTCGCGGCAATCATCGGCAAGACCTTCTTCCCTTCCGGAAACGCCACGCTCGAAGCACTGCTGGTCTGGGCGGGCTTTGCCGTCGGCTTTGGCTTTCGGCCACTCGGCGCGATCCTGTTTGGCTATCTGGGCGACAAGCTGGGCCGCAAATATACATTTCTGGTAACCGTCACGCTGATGGGCGTCGCCACGGCTGGGGTCGGCTTATTGCCGTCGTCGGCCAGCATCGGCATCGCCGCGCCGATCATCATCATCCTGCTGCGCGTGCTTCAGGGGCTGGCGCTGGGTGGTGAATATGGTGGCGCGGCGATCTATGTCGCCGAACATGCACCCGATGGCCGCAAGGGCTATTATACGAGCTTTATCCAGGCCAGTGTGGTTGGCGGCTTCGTGCTTTCGCTGGCGGTCGTGCTGGGCTGCAAAGCGGTTATGAGCGCTGAAACATGGAACGACTGGGGCTGGCGCGTGCCGTTCCTCCTGTCGATCCTGCTGCTGTTTATTTCGCTGTGGATGCGGCTCAAGCTTTCGGAAAGCCCGGTGTTCAAGGCGATGAAGGAGCAGGGCACGCTGGCCGGCAATCCGTTCGTCGAGAGCTTCACCTATCCCGGCAACAAGAAGCGCCTGTTGATTGCGCTGTTCGGCGTCGGCGCAGGGCTGACCGTGGTCTGGTACACCGCCATGTTCTATGGCCTCAGCTTCCTCAAATCGGCCGTGCGGCTGGAGGACACTGCGGCGGAGATCATCGTTGGGCTGGTCGCGGCGATCGGCATGGTGTTCTTTATTTTCTTTGGTAATCTCTCCGACAAGATCGGCCGCAAGCCGTCGATTATCTGGGGCTATCTGCTTACTCTTTTGCTGCTGTTCCCGGTGTTCTGGGCGGTCAGCGCCTATGGCAATCCGGGCCTGGCCGAGGCTGCGCGCCGTGCGCCAGTCGTGGTCTCCGGGCCTGCCTGCAACTTCGATCCCTTCTCGGGCGAGCAGAAATCGCAGTGCGGCAAGCTGATTGCCGATCTCGCTGGCGTCGGTGTTGCCTACCGCCTGAATGAAGCTACGACACTGAACCTGAGCGTCGGCGGCAAGTCGCTGCCAGTGGAAAACTATGCCTGGGCCGACAAGCCGGCGCGCGCCAAGCAGTTGCAGCAATGGCTGGGCGATGCGGGCTACAATCTTGGCAAGATCAAGCCCAGCCTGAAGGACGGCCTGGTGATCGGCGGCATCATGCTGGTGCTGATGTTCCTGTCCGGCATGACCTACGGACCGGTCGCGGCGCTGCTCACCGAGATGTTCCCGCCGCATATCCGCTATAGCTCGATGTCGATCCCCTACCATATCGGCACCGGCTATTTCGGCGGCTTCCTGCCGCTGATTGCGGCTTACATCGTCGCCAAGACCGGCGATCCCTTCGCGGGCATCTGGTATGCCTGGGTGGTGACGCTGGTGGCTTTTGCAGTCGCCTGGTGGGGCCTGAAGGGCGGGCTGCCGAAAGACTTCGAGCAAGATGCCACCTGAAACCCCGCCGGCGGCGCTGCGCCTCGAGATTGACCGGGCAGCGCTGGCGGCGAACTGGCGGGCGCTGGACCGGCTATCGGGTGCGGCCAGCGCTGGCGCGGCGGTCAAGGCCGATGCCTATGGTGTCGGTGCCAGGGTGGCCGTGCCGGTGCTGCGCGAAGCGGGCTGCCGCGATTTCTTCGTGACCTATGCCGGCGAGGCGGCTGACATTATCGATCTTGCCCCCCCTGTCGGAATCGCGCTGCTGCACGGGCCGCTGCGGCAGAGCGATGCTGCCTGGGCACGGCAGTCGGGCGTGCGCGTGGTGATCAACAGCCTTGAGCAAGCTGCGCGATGGCACGAGGCGGGCGGGGGGCTGTGCGATGTGATGGTCGATACCGGGATCAACCGGCTTGGGCTGCCGATGACCGATCTGGGCAATCCCGCGATCCGTGCCCTCGAGATCGACCTGCTGCATTCGCACCTCGCCTCTGCCGACGAGGAAAGCCCGTTCAACGCGCGCCAGCTTGCGCTCTGGCAAGCGGCGCAGCAGCAGCTCCCGCATCGCCGCGCCAGCCTGGCCAACAGCGCCGGCATCGTGCTGGGGCCAGCTTACCACGGCCAGCTGACCCGCCCGGGCCTTGCGCTCTATGGCGGGGTGCCGCGCGGCGAACTGGCGAGCGAGATTGCGCAGGTTGCGCGGCCGATGGCAGCGGTGATGCAGGTTCGCGACCTCGCGCCTGGCGATACCGTGGGGTATAACCGTATGTTCACCGCGCCCCGGGCCATGCGTATTGGCGTAATCGCGCTGGGCTATGCCGATGGCTTCTTGCGCTGTTGGTCGGGCAAAGGGATCGCCCGCTGGCAGGGCTCGGCGCTGCCAGTGCTTGGCCGGGTTTCGATGGACATGACTGTCCTTGATCTCGCCGCCGCACCGGACTTGCGCGAAGGCGACTGGGTCGAGCTTGATTACGCACTGCCACAAGCAGCGGCGGCGAGCGGTCTGTCGCAGTACGAGCTGCTTACCCTGCTTGGCCAGCGCTTCTCGCGCTGAGCTGCGTTGTTGCGCAGCAAGCTTGTGTTGCACTGCCGTTGCTGCACATGCTAACAATGCGCGCACAAGGCGGGAGTTTCGAAGGCGATGAGCGAGAACGACGGCAAGGACGGCGATACCGTCATCATCAAGAAATATGCCAACCGGCGGCTCTACAACACCCGCTCGTCAAGCTATATCACGCTGGATCATCTCGCAAAAATGACCCGCGAAGGAATCGAGTTCAAGGTGCTCGACGCCAAGACCGGGTCGGACATCACCCACCAGATCCTCACCCAGATCATCATGGACGAAGAGGCTGGCGGCGAGCAGATGCTACCGGTCAGTTTCCTGCGCGACCTGATCCGCATGTACGGCAATTCGATGCAGTCGCTGGTTCCGCACTATCTCGAAGCCTCGATGACCAATTTCCGCGCCAACCAGTCGAAACTGGCCAAGGCCTTCGAGGAGAGCCTGGGCAGCAATCCACTGGCCAAACTGGCGCAACAGAACCTCGCCGTGTTCCGCGCTGCGGCAACCGCATTCATGCCGGGTGGTGCGAAGGACGAGCCGGCAGCATCGACCGGCGACACGCACGAGGAACTGGCGGTCTTGCGCGCGCAAATGGCGGAAATGCAGCGAAAGCTCGATTCGCTCGGCAAGTAACCCGCAGTTTCGCAATTCCCGTCACCATGTTTAGCTGAAAGCCCTTTGCAGTGTCCGCAATTCGCCATGCCCTGACTGTCACCCGCGATGCGGATTTTGCCCAGTGGTATCAGGAAGTCATCGCCGAGGCCGAAATGGCCGAGGAAAGCGGCGTGCGCGGCTGCATGGTGATCCGCCCCTGGGGCTATGGTATCTGGGAGCGCATCCAGGCGCTGATGGATGCGCGGATCAAGGCGGCGGGCGCCCAGAACTGCTATTTTCCGCTGTTCATTCCCTTGAGCTATTTCGAGAAAGAGGCCGATCATGTCGAAGGCTTCGCCAAGGAAATGGCGGTCGTTACTCACCACCGGCTGATCGCGGACGGAAATGGCAAGCTGATCCCCGATCCCGAGGCCAAGCTCGAAGAACCGCTGATCGTGCGGCCGACCTCGGAAACCGTGATCGGCGCGGCGATGGCGCGCTGGATTCAAAGCTGGCGCGATCTGCCGCTGCTCACCAACCAGTGGGCCAATGTGGTGCGCTGGGAAATGCGCACCCGGATGTTCCTGCGCACCAGCGAGTTTCTCTGGCAGGAAGGCCATACCGCCCACGCCGACCGCGATGAGGCGATGACTGAGACCCTGCGCGCGCTGGAAATGTATCGTGCGTTTTCGGAAGAGTCGCTCGCCATGCCGGTGATCGCGGGCGAGAAGCCAGAAAACGAGCGTTTCCCCGGCGCGGTAGCGACTTACTCGATCGAAGCGATGATGCAGGACGGCAAGGCGCTGCAGGCGGGCACCTCGCATTATCTGGGCACCGGTTTCGCCGAGGCGGCGGGCATCCAGTATCAGGACCGCGAAGGCAAGCAGGCGCTGTGCCACACCACCAGCTGGGGCGTTTCGACGCGGCTGATCGGCGGGGTCATCATGACCCACGGCGACGACGACGGCCTGCGCGTGCCGCCGGCCATCGCCCCGCAGCAGATCGTCATTCTGCCGATGCTGCGCGAGGATGACGGCGACGCCGCGCTGCTCGCCTATTGCGAAGAACTGCGCCGCGCGCTTGTCCGCCAGTCTGCGCTGGGCGTGCCGCTGCGCGTGCTGCTCGACAAGCGCCCCGGCAAGGCAACGCAAAAACGCTGGGGCTGGGTCAAGAAAGGCGCGCCGCTGATCCTCGAGATCGGCGGGCGCGATGCGGCGGGCGGGCAAGTGTCCGTGCTGCGCCGCGACCGGCTGTGGCGAGAAGACGGCAAGCCCAATTTTATCGGACAGTCCAAGGAGGCGTTTCTCGCCGCAGCGGCAGTAGAAATCGCCGATATTCAGGACTCGCTTCACGCCGAAGCCACCGCGCGCCGCGATGCCAATATCGTGCGCGATGTAACCAGTTTCGATGCGCTTGCCGAACATTTCGCGGAAGCTGCCCGCTATCCCGGCTGGGTCGAACTTGGCTGGTCGCAGCCTGGCGGTGCCGAGCTTGAAGCAGTCGTTGCCCGGCTCAAGGCGCTCAAGCTGACTATCCGCAACTCGCCGTTGGGCACTGCGGCACCGAGCGGCACTTGCATCTTCACCGGAAGAGCGGCAACCCAGACCATCTATGTTGCGCGCGCCTATTGATCAGGTGCGCCCAGGGGGGAGATGCCACATGCTCGCAGCCATCAAGCACAACCTGGCCAACCTGTTCAGTTTTACCGGCCGCGATGCGCGGCAGACCTTCTGGTATTATGTCCTGTTCGTCTACATCGTCACCACCGTGGTCTCGATGCTGGCGATGATCCCGGCGATGGTGGAGATGTTCACCAACATCATCGATGTCGCCAGAGCTGGCGGCTCGGAGCAAATGGCCCAGCAGACCGTGGCCAACTCGATGTCCGGCCTGTTCGGCTCGGTCGGCTGGGTCAGCATGGTGGTGGGCGTGCTGCTCATCATACTGCTGGCAGCCAGCCTGGTGCGCCGCCTGCATGACAGCGATATGCCGGGATGGTGGGCGCTTGCGCCCGCAGCATTGCAGGCAATCGCCATTGCGATGATGCCCGCGCAGATGGCCCGGATCGTTGAGGCGATGGCCGATCCCGCCGCGATGAGCGATCCCACCGCAATGTACCGCGCGCAAGGCGCCGCCGGGCTGATCGGCTGGGTGGCGATCGGCCTGGTGATCTGGTTCGGGGTGCGCAAATCGACCGCAAGCCCAAATCGCTATGGCGACGCACCGGTCAACTTTTGAGCCATGCGCCGCACGCTTCTTGCCGCATTGGTCGGCCTCGCCCTGCCGGTCACCGCGCTTGAGGCGACATCGCCGTGGCGGCCCGATCAGCCGGCCGACGAAGAGTCCGAAGCGCGCCTCAAGGCCGATGTCGCGGCCTTGGTCGCATTCGGCACGCGCCACACTCTTTCCAGCCAGGATGATCCGCAGCGCGGCATCGGCGCTGCGCTGCGTTGGGGCGAGGCGCAATTCCGCGCCATTTCCGGCGAGTGCGGCCTCTGCCTGACCATCGCGCTGCCCGAAGCCACGGTCAGCGGCGCGCGCATTCCCTTGCCCACGCGCCTCGTCAATTTCGTCGCGATCCAGAAAGGGCGGGATCGGCCGAATGAGGTTGTCATCGTGCAAGGCCATATCGATAGCCGCGTGTCGGGCGAAATGGATGCCACCAGCGATGCGCCCGGCGCCAACGACAACGCCTCGGGTTCGGCGCTGGTGCTGGAGGCCGCGCGCGTGCTCTCGCGCCGCCGCTATCCCACTACGGTGGTCTATGCGCTGCTTTCGGGCGAGGAGCAGGGGCTCCACGGCGGCAAGCTGCTGGCCGAATGGGCCAGGGCGCAAGGCTGGACGGTCAAGGCTGTCCTAAACAACGACATCGTCGGCGGCTCTCGCGGTTCGGATGGTCTGGTCGACGATACGCATGTCCGCGTGTTCTCTGAAGGACCGCGCGCCGATGCCAGCGCTGCCACCCGCGCCGCCGCGCGCCGCTTCGGCGGCGAGAACGACAGCCCCTCGCGCAGCCTCTCGCGCTTCATCGCGGGCGTTGCGCAGAAGCAGCGCGGGCTGGCCGTGCGGCAGATCTGGCGCACCGACCGGATGGGCCGGGGCGGGGACCACATTCCTTTCCTCGACGCTGGGCTGCCCGCAATCCGCTTTTCCGCGGCGATCGAGGATTACGAACATCAGCATCAGGATGTGCGGACCGAAGGTGGCGTGAAATTCGGCGATACGGCCGACGAGATGGACTTTGCCTATCTCGCCAGGGTCACCCGGCTGAACGTGGCCGTTCTCGACGCTCTTGCGCGTTCGCCCATGCCGCCCAGGGCGAGTGCCGACGCGGCAGTAAAGACCTGGACCGAGGTCAAATGGCAGGCGGTGACGGGCGCGGTCTCCTATAGCGTCTGGTGGCGACGCACTGACGAAAGTGAATGGGCCGCCAGCTCAAAGGTGGCGGGCGATGCCACCAGTCTGAAACTCGATGGCGTGCGCGGCGATGACTGGATGTTCGGCGTCAGCGCGGTCTCGCAAGACGGCCACGAAAGTCCGATTGCCTCAGCTGTTCCCGGCGGCGCGTTCGAGCCGCTCCCCTGATCGGGGCCGAGGCGTTATTTATTCCGCGCCATTTCCGCGCGGTAGGCATCGAGACTGATCGGCCGCCCGAGAAATTCTGACACCATCGCCGCCGCCGGCTTCGATCCGCCCGGCCCGAGCACCAGCCGGCGATAGCGATCAGCGGTGGCGCGATCACGCAGGCCATGTGCCTGAAACTGCGTGAACAGGTCGGCGGCGATGACCTTCGACCAGCGATAGGTGTAATAGTAGGCGCTGTAGCCGTTGAGATGGCCGAACGATGCCTGGCGCTGTGATTCCGCCATCGGCGGGATCAGGTTGTACTGGGCATCAAGCCGCTTGTATTCGGTGCCCAGGTCCGCAGGTGCCGGGGCCTGATGGAGCCTCAGCGAAATGTTGGACAGCGCCAGCTGCGCCATGTCGCCCATGCCGCTGTTGAAATAGCGCGCGGCGTTCATCTTTTCGACCAGTTCGCGCGGGATGGGATTGCCTCCCGCATCGCGGGCAAAGCGCCGCAGGGTATCGTAGTCGTAGACCCATTCCTCGAGCATCTGTGAAGGCGCCTCGACGAAATCCCACTCAGTGGCGACGCCGCCCACCCCGAACCAACGCTGCGCTGGGCTGAACATGGCATGCAGCAGATGGCCGAACTCGTGGAGGAACGTGGTCACCTGGCTGTGTTCCATCAGCCCGGTCGCATGGTCGCCCGCAGGCAGGTTCATCACGAGTATCGACAGGGGCAGCGAGCGGCCGGCAATGCCCTTGCGCAAGGTCACATGGTTGCCGTGGCTGAATTTGCCCGGTCGCGGGTGCGAATCGAGATAGAACCGGCCGATCACCTTGCCGCCATCGACGACTTCATAGGCTTCGACCGACGGATCCCACAACGGTGTGTCCCAGCGGCGGAACTGAACCCCGAACAGGTCTTGCGACAGCTCGAGGATGCCATCGCGAACATTGTTGTAGGCAAAGTATTTGCGTGCTTCCTGCCGGTCATAGGCATAGAGCGACTTCTGGACTTGCTGGCTGAGCCAGCCATTGGCCCAGGGGTCGATGCTAGTGGCATCGGGCCGCATGGTCCTGAGCACGGCCAGCTTCTTGGCATAGTCGCGTTCCGCCGCCGGCCGCGCTATTTCAGCCATGTCGGCCATCAGCTGTTCGACTTTGGCCGGGCTATCCAACATCTTGTCTTCCAGCGCCAGGGCAGCATGGCTGGGCCGGCCCAGCAGGCCTGCGATCTGCGCGCGCAGGTCAAGCATCCGGCGCAAGGGGGATTCGTTCTCCGGATAAGCGCGGGTGTCGTATGCCAGCAACAAGCGGCGGCGCAGGTCGTCGCTTTTGGCATAGGACATCACCGGCTGGTAATCCGGGGTGTCGGTCGAGATCACCACTTTGCCGTCCGCACCCGGCTTGTGGGCCGCGATATAGTCAGCCGGCAGGCCTTCGAGTTCGGCCGGATCGGCGGTCACGGTCTTGCGGCCATTGGCGATGTTCGTGTCAAACTGCGCTGTAGCTTTCGCCAGCTCGTCCCGAAGCGCCTGAATCTCCGCGCGCTTGGCCGGTTCGCTGGCGATGCCAGACCGCTCGAATTCGGCGAGCGTGCGCGTCAGATACAGCTTTGTCGCAGCATCCGCCCTGCCAGTGGGAATCGCCTTCAGCCGGTCAAAAATCGGGCGTGAAAGGCCTATCCGGTTGCCGACGGTATCCATGCGCGTTTCGCAATCGCTGCCGGCCTTGCGACGTGCTGCGTCGGCCATGACCTGGCGGTAGAGAATTGCTTCGGCTGCTCCTGCCCACAGCAGGTTGGCGATATCGTCGTAGCGCTGGAGCGTGCGCGCCAGGCTGGCCGGGCCGCGTTCGGCTTCAAGCTCGCGTTGGCGGCGCTCGATTTCGGCGATCTGGCGGTCGCAGATGGCCGTGATGGTTGCCGCATCCGGGGCATCGGCGCGGATCGGAGCGATGAAGCGATCGACCGGCAGCGCGCGGGCGGCGGCGGGCACCGCGCAGCTGGTCGCGAGCAGGGCAGCCAGGGTAATCTTGCCGAACACAGGGATATCCTTCGTCATTTGCGTTTCTTCGCGCAACCTAACTTGCCGGCCCGGCCATGGCAATCGCGGCTTGGCGTTGTCATTGGCGGCCAATGCGGCCAAGGCAGGGGAATGCCCAGTTCACCCAAAGCACAGCCAGGTCTGCCCAGCCCCAAGCAGATCGTCGCATTTATTGCCAGCTCGCCAACCCCTGCCGGCAAGCGCGAGATTGCGCGCCACTTCGGCTTGCAGGGGCACGAGAAAATCGCGCTGAAAGCCCTGCTCAAGGACATGGCCGAAGAAGGCCTGATCGACGGCAAGAAGACCGCGTTTCACCGCATGGGCGGCGTGCCGCGCGTCACCGTGCTGCGCGTCGCCAGTATCGAGGACGGCGAGGCGATTGCCGTGCCCGATAGCTGGCAACCCGATGATGCCACCCCTGCGCCGCGCCTGCGCGTGGTTGAGCGCGGCAAGCAATCGGCGCTGAAGGTCGGCGACCGGGTGCTGGCGCGTACGGAGGAAGTCGGAACCGGCTGGCAGGCCCATCCGATGAAGAAACTGCCTGCGCGCGAAGAACAGCTGCTGGGCGTGGTCGAAATCGACGGCGCTGGCAAAGGCTGGCTCGCCCCGGTCGACAAGCGGGTGCGCAGCAGCACCGCAATTTCGGATTTGAACGGCGCGGTGGCGGGTAATCTGGTGCTTGCCGAGCCGATTGGGCGGTCTCCGCGCGCCGGGGTCAAGGTCACCGAAGTGCTGGGCGATCCGCTCGCCCCGCGCGCCTTCAGCCTGATTGCCATTCACAAGCACGGCATCCCCAATGTGTTCGCCGAAGAGGCGCTGGCCGAGGCGGAACTGGCGGCGAAATTGCCACTGAGCGCCGAGCAGCGCGAAGACCTGCGCCATCTGCCCCTCGTCGCCATCGATCCCAGCGACGCGCGCGACCATGACGATGCGATCTGGGCCGCGCCCGATGGCGATGGCGGTTTCCACGCGTTGGTCGCCATCGCCGATGTGTCGTTCTACGTGCGCCCCGGCGGCGCGGTTGACCGCGAGGCGCGGGTGCGCGGCAATTCGGTCTATTTCCCTGACCGCGTTGTGCCGATGCTGCCGCATGTGCTGAGCTCCGACGTCTGCTCGCTCAGCGCGGGCAAGGACCGCGCGGCGATGGCCTGCCACTTGCGCATTGATGCGGGCGGACGGGTCACCGAATGGCGCTTCACCCGCGCCGTGGTGCGGATTGCCGAAGTGATTGCCTATGAGGATGCGCAAGGCCGCATTGATGCGGGCGATGCGGGGACCAGTCTTCAGAACCTGTGGGCCTGCTGGGCGGCGCTCACCAGGGCGCGCAATGATCGCGATCCGCTGGCGCTGGATATGCCCGAGCGCCGCGTCGTTCTGGATGAGCAGGGCCGGATCGCCGAGATTGCCTTGCGGGAAAGCCTCGATGCCCACCGCGTCGTCGAGGACTTCATGATTTCAGCCAATGTCGCGGCGGCCAAGGCGCTGGAAAGCAAGGCCTCGCCTGTGGTCTATCGCATCCACGAGCCGCCGAGCCGCGAGAAGCTGGTGGCGCTGAAGGACTACCTCTCGACCTTCGACATGAAGCTGGCGCTGGGGCAGGTCATTACCCCTGGGCTATTCAATCGAATGCTCAAGGATGTCTCGGATGATACTGAAAAGGCACTGATTATGGAGGCGGTTCTGCGCAGCCAGACCCAGGCCTATTACGGGCCGCGCAACGCCGGGCATTTCGGGCTGGCGCTGGGTAGCTACGCGCATTTCACTTCGCCGATCCGCCGCTATGCCGACTTGCTGGTGCACCGCGGGCTGGTCGATGCCTTCGGGCTCGAACAGCCCGCGCCCAAGGGTGACCTCAAGCCCACATCGGGGCTCTCGGATCGCGACCGCGACGATCTCGGCAAAGTCAGCGAGGCGATCAGCATGGCCGAACGCCGCGCCATGGCCGCCGAGCGCGATACCATTGACCGTTATGTCGCAGCCTGGCTCTCAGTGCGCGTGGGCGAAGTGTTCGAGTGCCGGATCACCGGCGTGCTGAAATTCGGCTTTTTCGCCACCATCATCGGGCTGGGTGGCGACGGACTGGTGCCGGTCTCGACTTTGGGCGACGAGCGGTTTCACTATGACGAAGCGGCGCGGGTTCTGGCCGGCGAGCAGAGCGGCACCTCCTATGCCGTGGGCGACCGGCTGCGCTTGCGGCTGGCAGAGGCCAATGCGCTGACCGGCGCGCTGAAATTCGAGCTCGAGGAAGGCGGCGGCCGGATCGAGCCGCGCGGTCGGCCCGGAACCGGGAAGCCTGCTCCGCTGAAGCGCAAGGGCGGGCACCTGGTCGGGCGGCGCGGCAGGCCGGCGAATGTGCGGCATCAGGGGCGGCGGAAATAGGCCGCGAGTGGGTTACACGGGTGACACAGTGTAACCCTGGTGTAACCCCGATTTTTATACGCTGAATCAGTTGTTTGGGCGCAAAACCGGACAGATTCGCATTTCTTTGCGAGCAAAACGGGAAGCAGACGGCTCAAGGAGCGCGCCGGGCAGTGCCCAGACAGCGAAAATGGCAGATTCGCGCTGTGTAGGAAAGCGAATCCTGACATTTCGCCGGGGCAGTTTCCCTCGGATCTCGGGCCGCGAGGACAATTTCAAAACACCATCCAAATGGCTGCTCTCACAAGTCGCGACTTGAAGGTTGTCGTTCCGGACACGACGACTTTGCGGATATTCACAGCCAATACTCCCTTCGTCCCGGGCCTACTTGTGTTTGCCTGCCTCGCTGCGATACACTGCCTTGGTAGGAAAGGGGGCAAAATCGTGCTCAAGCGTCTACGCATCCTTGCAATTCCGCTCCTCGTCGCAGCTTGCGTAACTGATCGCGATGCGAACACTCTCTCCGAAAGTGCAGCCAAGGGCAGGGCCTTTGCCCGAGCGAACTGCGCCAGTTGTCATGCGCTTGATGACGGTGTTTCGCCCAATCCGAACGCCCCTAGCCTTCGCCGTGCGGCCCATCGCTTGCCGGAATGGGCGGTAGAGGCGTCATTTGAGCGTGGAGTTCAGATCGGCCATTCGATGAAAATGCCGGTCTTCGTATTCGAAGATAACGATATCGCCAATCTGCTCGCCTATTTCGAGGCGCTCAAAGAGAAGGATTGAATGGCAGCTTTCCACGACAGAACTGCCATTCGCTCGACGCCAGAATGCTTCCGATAGCGCACATTCATTCAATCCGGAATTTGCCCCACACACCCTAGCCGACCGCAGCAATCCAGCAGTCGAGCAGCGCTTTCGCCAGTCCCTTGTCGAGCGCTTCGGCGGCTTCTTCCACGCCTTCGTGCCAGTCCCGCGCCTCGCCCGCGACGATCAGCGCGCCCGCTGCGTTGAGCAGCACGGCGTCGCGGTAGGCGCCGCGCTCGCCCAGCAGCAGGCGGCGCAGTGCGGCGGCGTTGAATTCTGCGTCGCCGCCGCGGATCGCCTCGAGGCTGTGGCGCGGCAGGCCGGCGTCTTCCGGGGTGATCGAGGCGGCAATGCCGTCGATGCCGATAACTGCCACCCGGCTCGGCCCGGCGATGGAAAGTTCGTCCAGCCCTTCCTCGCCAGAGACGATCATCGCCGCCTCGGTGCCGAGCAGCAGCATCGCCGCGTGATAGAGTTCCACCAGCGCGGGATTGGCGACGCCGACCAGTTGGCGCGCCACGCCCGCAGGATTGGCCAATGGCCCGATCAGGTTGAAGATCGTGCGCCGCCCCAGCGCCTTGCGGATCGGCGCGATGCGGCCCAGCGCCGGATGGTGGGCCTGGGCAAACAGGAAGCAGATGCCAAGGTCCGGCAAGGTCGCCTCGGCCATTTCGCTGGCGCGCGCCAGGTTCAGGCCCAGTGCTTCCAGCGTATCCGCGCCGCCCGCCTTGCTCGATGCCGCGCGGTTGCCGTGCTTGGCCACCGGCACGCCGCAGGCCGCGACTACCAGCGCGACCGCGGTCGAAACATTGAGGCTGTGCTGCCCGTCGCCGCCAGTGCCGCAAACGTCGATGGCCCGGGAGAGCACGGCGGCGGGGGCGCTGATCGGTTTCATCCGCGCCCGCATCGCCAGCACCGCGCCGGCCACGTCCTCAGCTGTCTCGCCCTTGTTTGCGAGTTCGATCAGTGTCGCGGTGATTTCCGCATCGTCCATCCCGCCATCGAGCATGTGCCCGAACAGCGCCTGTGATTCGGCGAGATTCATGGTATTTCGCGGGTCTTTATCCCGCATATCTCAAGAAAATTGGCAAGCAAGGCGTGGCCGTGTTCGGTGGCGATGCTTTCGGGATGAAACTGCACGCCGTGAATCGGCAACGTCTTGTGGCGGAAGCCCATGACGTGGCCATCATCGCTGGTGGCATTGACCGCCAGAACGTCCGGAATGTGCTCGACGATCAGCGAGTGATAGCGCGTTGCAGTGAACGGCGAGGGCAGGCCCTTGAACAGCCCGCTGCCGTCATGCGTCACTGGCGAGGTCTTGCCATGCATCAGCCCGCCGCGCACGACAGCGCCGCCAAAATACTGGCCGATCGACTGGTGGCCGAGGCACACGCCCAGCAGCGGCTTTCGGGCATCGGCGCAGGCTCCGACCAGATCGAGGCTGATCCCGGCCTCATTGGGGGTGCGCGGGCCGGGCGAAATCAGGAAGCCCGCCGCGCCACTGGACACCGCCTGTCCGGCAGACAGCGCATCGTTGCGCACCACGTCCACCTCGGCCCCCAGCTCCATCAGGTAGTGGACCAGGTTCCAGGTGAAGCTGTCGTAGTTGTCGATGACGAGTATCATGGCGGCCTTACTGCCCGAAACCCGCTTCGCCCGCCACCCGCACGGCTTCGCGCGCGGCGGCGAACAATGCCTTGGCTTTGTTCTCGCACTCTTGCTGTTCGGAATTGGGGTCGCTGTCAGCGACGATGCCTGCGCCCGCCTGGACATGCAGCACCCCGTCCTTGACGATGCCGGTGCGCAGCACGATGCAGCTGTCAACCGAGCCGTCGGGCGCGAAATAGCCGACGCCGCCGGCATAGGCCCCGCGCGTTTCCGGCTCCAGTTCGGCGATGATCTCGCAGGCGCGAACCTTGGGCGCGCCGCTGACCGTGCCTGCCGGGAAGCCAGCAAACACTGCGTCGATGGCGTCGTGCCTGGCCACATCGAGCTGGCCGACGACATTCGAGACAATGTGCATGACGTGGCTGTAATGCTCGACCGTGTAGCTTTCGGTGACTTTCACCGTGCCTTTGGCAGCCACGCGGCCGACATCGTTGCGGCCAAGATCCAGCAGCATCAGGTGCTCGGCGCGTTCCTTGGGGTCGGCGAGCAGGCTGGCCTCGTTGGCGGCGTCTTCTTCGGGTGTCGCCCCGCGCGGACGCGTGCCTGCGATGGGCCGGATGGTCACTTCGCCGTCCCGCACCCGCACCAGAATCTCGGGGCTCGAGCCGATCAGCGCGAAGCCGGGCAGGTCGAGGAAATAGAGGAACGGCGAGGGGTTCACCCGGCGCAGGGCGCGATAAAGCGCCAATGGCGGCAGGGTGAATGGGCAAGTGAAGCGCTGGGCGAGGACGACCTGGAAGATATCGCCCGCCGCGATGTAGTCTTTCGCCTTCAGGGCCATCGCCTTGTAGTCCGTTGCCGGCATCACCGGCGTGAGCGCAGGCTCGGGCAGCTGCGCATCGCGAACCGGGGCAGGCGAGGGGCCGGCAAGGCGGCTTAGTGCGGCGTCGATCCGTTCCTCGGCGGCGTCCAGCTGGCGTGCTGGATCGCCGCCTTCGGGCCAGAGCGGGGCGACGCAGAACAGCTCCTCGCGCAGCCGGTCGAACACCAGGATGACCCCGGGGCGCACGAACAGCATATCGGGCAGCGCCAGATCGCTCTGCGGCGCGCGGGGCAGCTTTTCCACGAGGCCAATGGTCTCATAGCCGAAATAGCCGACAAGGCAGGCGAGCGCGGGCGGCAATGCAGCGGGCACATCGATGCGGCATTGGGCGACCAATGCCCGCAATTCGGCCAGACTGTCGCCGGGAAGCGGCGCAAAGGCGGCGCGGTCGGCGCGCCAGCTGCGGTTGATCTCGCAAGTGGTCCCGCTCGCGCGGAACACCAGATCGGGATCGAGCCCGATCAGGCTGTAGCGCCCGCGTGACTTGCCGCCTTCGACCGATTCGAGCAGGAAGTCGCCGCGTTCGGGCTCGAACAGCTTGAGCGCCGCGCCGACCGGGGTTTCGGTATCGGCGACCATGCTGCGCCAGACCAGCGCCGGCCGGCCTTCGGTCAGCGCGCGTGCGGCAGAATCGCTATTCTCGGGGCGGTTCCGGGACACCAGCGGCAAGCGATCAGTTGTCACCGGCAAGCTGCTTGCGCAGCGCCGCAATCGCGCCGTCCTCGCGCTTGACGCCCATTTCACTCCGGATCGCGCGGGTCAGCTGCTCGCTGTATTCGCGGCCGGCAAGCGAGCCCAGTTCACGCTGGGCAGCGGCCACGATCGGATCGTTTGCGGCGATCTGGCCGGGAATGATGTCGCTGAGGCCAACCACAAACCAGCCGCGATCGCCGGGCGCGGGCAGCAGCTTGGTGGTGCCTTTGGCCATGCTGAACATCAGCACCAGCGGCGGCGGTATCTGCTGACCCATCGCGCTCATCTGTTCGCGGCCCATCTCGACCCGCTGCGGCGGCGGCACCCCTGCGTTCAGCGAGGCAATCGCGGCAGCCAGATCGGTGCCGCGCTTGGTTGCCGCGAGCACCCGCTCGCCGGCTGTCTTGGCGGCCGCGCTGCCGCGCTCCTGCATCAGCGCGGCGACGACATCGGCGCGGATTTCGCCCAGCGGCGCAGCGGCCGAGGGCGTTATCTGCGCGGCCTCGAAGATCACGAAGGTCTTGCCGGCCTCGACTTCTGCAAGCTGGGGCTGGCCTTCGCTCTCCATGGCAAAGGCAGTCTGGATCAGGCGGGCCAGCACCGGCGGCGCGGTCCTGCCGGGCTGGAGATAGACCTGGCCATCGGCGGTGAGCGGCGGGGTTTCGGTCAGGGTGACGCCAAGCTGCCTGGCAACTTCGGCAAGGTTTGCGCCGCCTTCGAATTCCTCCTCCAGCCGTGCGGAGAGATCGTTGAGTGCCGCGCGGCGTTTTTCCACCGTCAGCCCTGCGGTCAATTCGCTGCGCACCGAATCAAGGCTGCGCTCGGCGCGCCGCTCGATGCTATCGACCCGCATCAGGTGCCAGCCCAGCGGGCTCTTGGTCGGCGCGGCCAGTGCGCCGCTGGCTGCGTTGAACACCGCATCGGCAACCGCCGGGGCGCTCTGCCCGGAAAGCGCCTGTTTGGTCAGTGCGCCCAGATCGGCAGTGGCGAGACCCTTGGCGGTTGCGGCAGCTTCCAGCCGCTTGCCGGCGGTCACTTCGGCGGCGACTGCGCGCGCGGCGGCTTCGGTCGGCACGATCAGCTGGGTGATGCGGCGGGTTTCTTGCGCCGCATAGACCGACTTGTTGGCATTGTAGCGCGCCGCGATCTCGGCCTCGCTGGGCGGCGGCACAGCCTTGAGCGCCGATTCTCCGAACATCGCATAACGCAGGCTGCGGCGCTCGGGACGGATAAAGCGGTCACGGTTCTTGGCGTAGAACGCCTGCAAATCAGCATCGCTGGGCGCGGCCTTGGGTGCGAAGGCGGCAGCCGGCAGAAAGGCAATCGCACCGCTGCGCTTTTCACGCAGCAAGGTGGCATAGCGGAATGCCAGATCACGCGGCATGGTCGCGGCGAATTCGGCCGGAGCGGTCAGCTTGCGGCCGACCAGTTCTTGCGCCAACGATTCGCGCAGCGCTTTTTCGCTCAGCCCCTGCTGCTGCAGCATCTGGCGAAAAGCGGCATCACTGAACTGTCCGTCCGGCCCCTTGAAACTGGGCACCTTGGCGATCTCGCTGTCGATCAGCCGGTCGCTGGCGACAATATCGTGTTTGCGGCCAAAGGCGGCCAAGGCGATCCGGTCGGTCAACTGGTCGAGCACCCGCTCAAGCCCGCCCTGGGCAATCAGCGCCTTCATCGTCAGGCGCGGATCCTCGCGCTTGAGGTTTTCCAGCGCGGTCGAAGCGGCCTGGCTGAGCTGGCTGGCAAACACCGTCTGGTCGCCGACTTTGGCGACCCGGTCGCCCGCGCTGCTCGCCCCGCCGGAGCGCACGTTGGAAACGTCCCCAGCCGCGAAAGCCAAAGCGATGAGGACGAGAAAGGCCAGCGCCAGGCCGACGCCGAACTTCGACTTCAACAATCTGCGCAAAAACTGGATCATGTTGCGGCCACTTGCGATTCGGGTGAAAACTGTTTGCCGGTTACCGGCTGCCGGGCTTTAGGCAGCATTGGCAATTCCGGCAATGGCCCTGTCGCGCAGGCCTTCCTGCCCGTCCCGGTTTTTGCCCGCCGCCTTTGACAAGCGCCGCGCCGAGCGACTAGCAGCGCCCGGAAACCGTTTTGACATAGGGATTCGCCCGCGAGGCGGACATGGTAAACAACACAATGTATTACATCGTCGGCAACTGGAAAATGAACGGCACACGGGCCTTGCTCGCCGAAGCCCGCGCGATTGACCGCGCGGCAGCGCGCTTTCCCCAGGTCCAGGTTGCGCTGGCACCGCCAGCCACACTGATCCATGCGATGCGCGAGGCGGTGCAGGATATCGGCGTGGGCGGACAGGACTGCCATGCCGAGCCTGGCGGCGCGTTCACCGGCGATGTGTCGGCCGCAATGCTGGCGGATGCGGGCGCAGGCTTCACCATCGTTGGCCACTCCGAACGCCGCGCGATGCACCGCGAGACCGATGCCAAAGTGCGCGCCAAGGCCGAAGCGGCGCTGGCGGCGGGCTTGTCGGTCATCCTGTGTGTCGGCGAGACCGAGAAAGAACGCGATTCGGGCGATGCGGAAGCTGTTGTTGCCCGCCAGCTCGCCGGCTCGCTGCCGCGCGGCGAAGGCGCGGCGGGCCAGGTTTGCGTCGCTTATGAGCCGGTCTGGGCGATCGGCACTGGCCGCGTGCCCTCGGTCAAGGATGTCAAGGCGATGCATCGCTCGATCCGCGCGCAGCTGACCAAGATCTATGGCGAAGACGGAGCCGCAGTGCGCATCCTCTATGGCGGTTCGGTCAATGCTGGCAATGCGGCCGAATTGCTGGGCGCGCCTGAAGTCGGCGGCGCGCTGGTCGGCGGTGCTAGCCTGACAGCCGAAAGTTTCACCGCGATCATCGGCGCGGCGGCGCTCAGCAAGGAAGACTGAACGCCGCGGCCTTGCGCCGCTGCGCTTCCTTGCCTAGATGCAGCGCGTTTATTCGCTGAGGCTTGCCATTCATGTCGCTTTTCCTGTTCCTCACGGTCGTCCAGGCCCTTGTCGCCGCCGCGCTGGTGGGCGTGATCCTGATGCAGCGCTCGGAAGGCGGCGGGCTGGGCGTTGGCGGCAGCCCGAGTGGCCTGATGTCGGCGCGCGGCGCGGCCAATCTGCTCACCCGCGCGACGGCATTCCTCGCCGTCGGCTTCGTCGGGCTCAGCATTGCGCTGGCGGCGCTGGCAGTGGGCACCACGGCAGACCGCAAGATCGATACTTCGCTGCAGCGCAGTGCACCCGCGGCCGATCCGCTCGCCTCGCCGGACGCCGCTGCACCGGACGCCGCCGCACCGGCAGCGGCCGCTCCCTCGGCTCCGCCAGCAGCGCCTGCCGATCCGTTTGGCGCTCCCGCCAAGAAGTAATTTCCTCCCGGCGGCTTCGCGCCTGTGGATTGCCGCAAGCACAGCGAAACCCGCGCTTGCGCTACCTGGCACCATGCGCCAAAGCTTGGCTCCCATGGCGCGGTTCATTTTCATCACCGGCGGCGTGGTTTCTTCGCTTGGCAAGGGACTCATGGCGGCCAGTCTCGCGGCGCTTTTGCAAGCGCGCGGGTTCAAGGTCCGCATCCGCAAGTTCGATCCCTATCTAAATGTCGATCCGGGGACGATGAGCCCCTATCAGCACGGCGAGGTCTATGTGACCGACGACGGCGCGGAGACTGATCTCGATCTGGGCCACTACGAGCGCTTCACCGGCGTTTCGGCAAAGCAGACCGACAATGTCACTTCCGGGCGAATCTATCAGCAGATCATCGCCAAGGAGCGGCGCGGCGACTATCTGGGCGCCACGGTCCAGGTGATCCCGCATGTGACGGACGCGATCAAGGAATTCGCGCTCGCCGATCTCGGCGACCTCGATTTCGTGCTCTGCGAGATCGGCGGCACGGTGGGCGATATCGAAAGCCTGCCGTTCATTGAGGCGATCCGCCAGTTGCGCAACGATCTGGGGCGTGACCAGACGGTCTTCGTTCACGTCACCCTGGTCCCGTTCATTGCGGCGGCCGGCGAGCTGAAGACCAAGCCGACCCAGCACAGCGTCAAGGAACTAACCTCGCTCGGGGTCCAGCCCGACGTGCTGGTCTGCCGCTGCGAACACCCGCTGCCCGAGGCCGAGCGCAGCAAGATCGCCGCCTTCTGCAACGTGCGCAAGGAAGCAGTGATCCCGGCGCTCGATGCCAAGAGCATCTACGAAGTGCCGCTGCAATATCACGCGGAAAACCTTGATTTCGAGGTGCTGCGCGCATTCGGCATCACCCCGGGCCTGGCGCCCGACTTGCGCCGCTGGCACGATATCGTCGACCGCCTGCACAACCCCGAAGGCGAAGTGACGATCGGCGTGGTCGGCAAATATGTCGGCCTGCCCGATGCCTACAAGTCGCTCAACGAGGCACTGGTGCATGGCGGCATGGCGCACCGGGTCAAGGTCAACGTCCGCTGGATTGATGCCGAGCTGTTCGAGAAGGGCGACGACGAGATTGTTGCCAAGCTTGAAACGATGCACGGCATTCTCGTCCCCGGCGGCTTTGGCGAGCGCGGCACCGAGGGCAAGATTTCCTCGGTGCGCTTTGCCCGCGAACGCAAGGTGCCGTTTTTCGGAATTTGCCTGGGGATGCAGATGGCCTGTATTGAGGCCGCGCGCAACACCGCCGGGATCGCTGGCGCATCCTCGACGGAATTCGGCAAGACCGACGAGCCGGTGGTCGGCATTATCACCGAATGGATGAGCGAAGCGGGCCTCCAGATCCGCGCCGAGGGTGGCGATCTGGGCGGCACCATGCGGCTGGGCGCCTATCCGGCCAAGCTCGCGGGGAACAGCCATGTTGCGGCGATCTATGGCACGACCGACATCTCAGAACGGCATCGCCACCGCTTCGAAGTCAATGTCGCCTACCGCGATGCGCTGGAAAAGGGCGGCCTGTCGTTCTGCGGCATGTCGCCCGATGGCCTGCTGCCCGAAGTGATCGAACGGCCGGACCATCCCTGGTTCGTCGGCGTGCAGTTCCATCCCGAGCTCAAGAGCAAACCGTTTGATCCGCATCCGCTGTTTGCCGGCTTTATCGAGGCGGCGCTGCGGCAATCTCGGCTGGTTTAGGGAATATTGCGGGGAATCAGCAGTTTTCGTCATTGCGAGCCCTTCGTCTGGCTGGCAAGCCAGCCGCTCAGGATGAACTCCCGCTATGCGGGAGCGAAGCAACCCAGAGCAGCATAAGCCGCCCTGGGTTGCTTCGCTTCGCTCGCAATGACGAAGACGTGGTTGGGATTGGTGGCGCTTCGCTTCTGGAACGCAACCAAATGAGGAGCGGAACAAGGCTGGACCGCCCCTCTCAGTCATTCAGCAAGCAGGCCGTTCAGGCCGCCTTGCTGTCCACGTTACTTTCGACCACCGCGAGGGCCGCCTGGTCGCCGATGGCGATTTTGCGCGGCTTCATCGCATCGGGAACTTCGCGCACCAGATCGATAATCAGCAGGCCGTCTTCCATATCGGCCCGGCTGACCTTGACATAGTCCGCCAGCTCGAAGCGGCGCTCGAAGCCGCGCTGGGCGATGCCGACATGCAGCATCGTGGCGCCGCCGCTATCGGAACCGGCGCCGGGCTTGCGGCCCTGCACGACCAGCAGGTTCTGCTGTGCGGTGATGTCGATGTCGGCAGACTTGTATCCGGCCACCGCCAGCGTGATGCGGAAGGCATCCTCGCCGCGCTTTTCGATGTTGAACGGGGGAAAATTGTCGCTGCTGCTCGCGCGGGCCTGGTTCTCGAGCATGTCGAAAACCCGGTCAAATCCGACCATCGAGCGGCGATAAGGGGTAAAATCAAGACGGTTCATGGCAAAAATCCTCCAATGAGCAATTTACGCAGGCAGAGGAGCCCGAAATGGCGCTCCCCGGATGCATCACGCCAGATCGCCCTCGATTGCGAGCCGCGCCCCGGACATGACACGCAAGATGAGATATGATAGCCGCAGCGACTTTCAAGGGCTGAACAGCAGCGAGGCGCAAATGGCCGGAGCCAAGGTCGAGATCTACACCCGTTGGGGCTGCGGCTATTGCGTCGCTGCCAAGGCGCTGCTTGACCGCAAGGGGGTGGCATACACCCAGTATGACACCACGATGGGCGGCGCGCCGCGCGCCGAAATGCTCCGCCGTGTGCCGGGCGCAGCGACTGTGCCGCAGATCCTGATCGACGACGTGCCGGTGGGCGGCAGCGACGACATTCACGCGCTCGACCGCGCCGGTAAACTCGATGCGCTGCTGGGCATCGCCGCTTGAGCCGGATTGCCGTTCTGCAGATGACCTCGGGAATTGATCCGGCAGCCAATGCCAGGGTGATCGAGGCTGCGGTTGTTGCTGCGGCCGATGGCGGCGCGCAGATGCTGTTCACGCCGGAAATGTCAGGCATGATCGACAGCGACCGCAAGCGGGCCGCAGGCCACCTCGCGCGCGAGGAGGATGATCCGGTGCTGCGCGCGGTACGCGAGGCGGCAGCGCGCAGCGGCCTGTGGGTGGCGCTGGGCTCGCTCGCGGTTTTGCGCGAGGACGGGCGCTGGGCCAACCGTGCGCTGGTGGTCGATGCCGCCGGCAATGTGGCCGCGCGCTATGACAAGATCCACATGTTCGATGTTGATCTTGCCAGCGGGGAAAGCTGGCGCGAATCGAACGCCTATGCCGCCGGCAATGCGGTGGTGACAGTCGATACGCCGGCCGGAAGGCTTGGCCTGGCGATCTGCTATGACTTGCGGTTTCCAGCTTTGTTCGAGGCACTTGGGCAGAAGTCTTGTGACTTGATCGCGATTCCGGCGGCTTTCACTGTGCCAACCGGCAAGGCGCATTGGCACTTGCTCCAGCGCGCCCGCGCGGTCGAGGCGAGCGCCTTTGTCGTCGCGGCGGCGCAGGTCGGCAAGCACGAGGATGGTCGCAGCACTTATGGCCATAGCCTGGTGATCGATCCCTGGGGCGAGGTGTTGCTCGATATGGGCGGCGAAGCGGCGGGACTGGCGTTTGCCGAGATCGATCCGGCGCGGATCGCCGATGTCCGCCGGCAATTGCCCAGCCTTGCCAATCGCCAGAAGATCGCCATCTAGGCAGCTCAGATGATTGTTTTCGATCTTGAATGCCGCGCAGGCGGGCACCGTTTTGAGGGCTGGTTCGGCTCGTCGGACGACTATGCGCGCCAGCAGGAGCGCGGGCTGGTCGCTTGCCCGGAATGCGGTTCGCCCGAGGTAGTCAAGGCGCCGATGGCGCCCGCCGTGGCGCGCAAGGGCAACCAGCAAGTGGCCGAACAGCGCCGAGCGCCGCCCGCGCCCGTCCCGGTGAGCCCCGTCCCGGTGAGTAACGAGGCGATGCCGCCCGAGGCCGCCCGGATGATGATGGCGCTGGCCAAACTGCAGGCCCAGGCGCTGGAAAAATCGCGCTGGGTGGGCGAGAGCTTCGCCGAGACCAGCCGCGCGATGCATTATGGCGAGCGCGAGGCCGAGCCGGTCCACGGCCAGGCAACGCTGGAAGAGGCGCAGGAACTGCTCGAAGAAGGCATCGCCGTCGCGCCGCTGCCGTTCCCCATCGCGCCGCCGGGTGAGGCCAACTGATTGCCTTGCGCCAAGCGCCCGCCTAAGGAGCGCGGGTGCGCCCGTAGCTCAGCAGGATAGAGCATCAGATTCCTAATCTGGGGGCCATGGGTTCGAATCCCGTCGGGCGCACCAACGATCATCAATTTCCTTCAAGTTTGTCTCTCGCAGATCGGCAGTCTGTCGCATTTCCGAAGTATTTGTGAGAATGCGCTTGAATAGCTGAATCAATTGTGATTCTTAGTTGGACCATGTCGCAACCGCTACGTCCCAGACTGCGTAAACAGGGCCTTACCGAGGCTCTGGCCCTGGTTTGCCTGCTGGTCATGGCAGGCATGGCGTTTTTTGGCCCGAGCGGCCTCGTGTCGTGGAGCGAGCATCGCCATCTGCTCGAAGTGCGGCGGGCCGAAGTCAAGGCGCTGGCCGACGAGCGCAACACGTTGCGCAACCGCGTCGCGCTGCTCAATCCGCGCGGGATCGATCCCGATCTGGCGGGCGAGCTGCTGCGCAAGGACCTCAATGTGGTTCACCCCGACGAGGTGGTGATCCTGCTTGACTAGGCGCCGGGATCAAGTCTGTTTTAAACTCGGTTTTGCCGGTTTCGTTTCCTGACGCTTGCGCCTATATCCGGCAGACCACCTCTCCCCGGGGAACTATTTTGGCAAAAAATGCAGGCAAATCCGCTGCCGCACCGTCGGCGTCGGCGGGCGACGAAACTGTCGCGCTCCGCAGCCTCCAGGTGGCCCATGAGGCTGGGCGCAGCTATGACGCCAGTGTCGATGAACTTCTGGCGTTCTACGAACAGATGCTGCTCATCCGCCGTTTCGAGGAACGCGCCGGGCAGCTCTATGGCCTGGGCCTGATCGGCGGTTTCTGCCATCTCTATATCGGCCAGGAAGCGGTCGCGGTCGGCTTGCAATCCGCGCTCGATCCGGCACGTGACAGCGTCATTACCGGCTACCGCGATCATGGCCACATGCTGGCCTATGGCATCGATCCCAATGTCATCATGGCGGAACTGACCGGCCGCGCGGCTGGCATTTCGCATGGCAAGGGCGGATCTATGCACATGTTCAGCGTCGATCACCGCTTTTATGGCGGGCACGGCATCGTCGGCGCGCAAGTGCCGCTGGGCGCGGGGCTCGCCTTCGCCCACAAATACCGCGAAGACGGCGGCGTCTGCGTTGCCTATTTCGGTGATGGCGCGGCCAACCAGGGCCAGGTCTATGAGACCTTCAACATGGCGAGCCTGTGGAAGCTGCCGATCATTTTCGTGATCGAGAACAACCAGTACGCCATGGGCACAGCCGTCAAGCGGAGCTCGGCGGAAACTCATTTTCATCGGCGCGGCACAGCATTTCGCATTCCGGGCATGGCGGTCAACGGGATGGATGTGCTCGAAGTGCGCGGCGCGGCCGAGCTGGCGCTCGCGCATGTGCGGGCGGGGGGCGGACCGGTGCTGATGGAGCTCAGTACCTATCGCTATCGCGGCCATTCGATGTCCGATCCGGCCAAATATCGCAGCCGGGAGGAAGTTGAGGAAGTACGTGAACATCGTGATCCAATCGACCATGCCAAAGCTGAATTGCTGAAGCGCGGGATTTCCGAGGACCGGCTGAAGCAACTGGACAAGGATGTGCGCGCGCGGGTTTCCGCTGCTGCCGATTTCGCTGAAAACGCGCCCGAACCCGAGGCGGGCGAGCTCTACACCGATGTGCTGGTGGAGCGTTACGCATGAGCATCGCGATCCAGATGCCGGCGCTTTCGCCGACGATGAAAGAAGGCAAGCTGGCGCGCTGGCTGGTCAAGGCAGGCGACACGGTCAAGTCCGGCGATATCCTTGCCGAGATCGAGACCGACAAGGCGACAATGGAATTCGAGGCGGTCGATGAAGGTATAATCGGCAAGCTGTTGATCGCCGAGGGCAGCGAAGGCGTGGCGGTGGGCACCGAGATTGCCACGCTTGAGATCGAAGGCGAAGCAGTCAGCCCTGCCAGCAGTCCAACCCCGTCAGCACCAAAACCAGCGCCGGCTGCGGAACCCGCCGCCGCGCCAGAACCCGCGCCAGCCGTCGCCGCCGATAGCAGCACCGTCACCCTGCGCGAGGCCTTGCGCGATGCCATGGCCGAGGAAATGCGCCGCGACGACCGGGTGTTCATCATGGGCGAGGAAGTCGCCGAGTATCAGGGCGCCTACAAGGTCACGCAGGGCTTGCTCGATGAGTTTGGCCCCAAACGGGTGATCGATACCCCGATCACTGAATACGGCTTTGCCGGCATTGGAACCGGGGCGGCGATGGGCGGACTTCGCCCGATAGTCGAATTCATGACGTTCAACTTCGCCATGCAGGCGATCGATCACATCATCAATTCGGCGGCCAAAACCAATTACATGTCGGGCGGCCAGATGCGCTGCCCGGTTGTGTTTCGCGGGCCCAATGGCGCCGCCAGCCGTGTCGGCGCGCAGCACAGCCAGAACTTCGCCCCCTGGTATGCCAGCGTGCCGGGACTGGTGGTCATCGCGCCCTATGACGCCGCCGACGCCAAGGGACTGCTGAAGTCAGCCATCCGCAGCGAAGACCCGGTGGTGTTCCTCGAAAACGAGCTGCTTTATGGCCGAACCTTCGCCGCCCCGCCCGAAGGCGACGACGCGCTGGTGCCGATCGGCAAGGCGCGGATCATGCGGCCCGGCCGCGATGTCACCATCGTCTCCTATGCAATCGGCGTCGGCCTTGCGCTTGAGGCAGCCGAAGTGCTGGCGGGCGAGGGCATTGAGGCCGAAGTGATCGACTTGCGCACTTTGCGCCCGCTCGACCGCGCGGCGGTGCTCGAAAGCCTGGCGCGCACCAACCGGCTGGTGGTCGCCGAAGAAGGCTGGCCGGTGTGCTCGATCGCCTCGGAGATCGTCGCGCTGTGCATGGAGCAGGGCTTCGACCATCTCGATGCACCTGTGCTCCGCGTCTGCAACGAGGACGTGCCTTTGCCTTATGCGGCGAACCTCGAGAAAATCGCGCTGATCGATGCGGCAAGAATCGTCGCTGCGGTGAAGCAGGTTTGTTACCGGTAGGGTTGCTTGCGCGATTCCTGAATTTCGCACTCAGGTCCCGCTCCGGCTGAGCTTGTCGAAGCCCCCGCGTCCTCGGCGAAAATGTCGTGGGCGCGTGAGGCCTTCGACAGGCTCAGGCTGAGCGGGAATTCGGAGCGGTGGTTGGTCAGGGGGCAGACCGCCCTACTTGTCCGCCGTCACCGTCTCCGGATCGACCAATGGATCACTGAATCCCTCGGTCTTGGGTGCCTCGCCTGCGCGGGCTTTCAGTTCGGCAATGTCGCCGGCCCGGTTCTGCAGGAAATTGGCGCGCAGCGCGGCGTAGGGGTCGATCGAATCTTCCTGGATCGAGCGCAGTTCAGCGTCGTTCTCGGCGCGCTGGTCGAGGCCATCGACGATAGTGATGGTAGTGCCCGCCGTGCCGAGGTGCGGGCTGTCGCGCAGGATGCGGCGGCCGCTGCGCGGATAGAGCACTTTGTCGAGCAAGCGGTTGTCGATCAGGGCGTCGCCGAATTGCGAAGCGGTGTCGCGCAAGGTGGTCGGACCCAGCACCGGCAGGTAAAGATAGGCCACTGGCCCGATGCCGTAATAACCGAGCGTGTTGCCAAAGCCGTTGTCGCGCCGCGCCAGATTGAACGGCTTGCGTTTGGCGATGTCGAACAGTCCGAAGACGCCGATGGCTGAATTGATCACGAACCTTGCGAGCGTTGCCAGCGCGCGGTCGGGGCGCAGTTGCAGCAAGTCGTTGGCAAAGACCACCGGCGCGCGGGCATTGGCGATGGCATTGCGCGCGCCATCACGCAGCGGCCTGGGCACCACCGTCTGATAGGTTATCGCCAGCGGGCGCAGGATCAGCCGGTCGATCGGCTGTGAGATCGCATAGGAAATGCGGTTGATCCCCTCCAGCGGATCGGGGAAAGGCTGGGGCGCGGCGAGGTCGAAATCTTCCGGGGAGTCGGCGGGGGGGGCCTTGGCATTGACCGTGGCCGGCATAGCCATATCGCCGGGCGGATCGGCAGGACCCTGGACATCGGGCTCGGCCACCTCGGCACCTGCCGGTTGCGCAACTTCAGCGACGACCGCCACTGGTGCCGTGCTGGCATCGGCGGGGCTTGCCGTCGCAGCGGCCAGCGCGAGCGATGCGGCGATCACCAATTCTGGCATGTGCTCAGGCAGCTTCCTTGCGGCGACGCAGGAAGTCGAAGAATTCGACGCCTTCGCGCAAGCGGCGCTTCATCATGTCCCAATCGCGCAGCATTTCGCCCATAATCGCGCCGATCTTGCGCGGGCGGAAGTAGAAGCGGCGGTACATCTCCTCGACTTTGTCGAAAATCACTTTGCTGGAGAGGTGCGGATAGGACAGCTGGGCAAGCTGGTTGCCGCCATCATCGAGCAACATGTCGGTGCCGGAAAACCAGCCGTTTTCGGTCGCCTGCTTGTAGAGGAAGGTGCCGGGATAGGGCGCGGCGAGGCTGACCTGGATGGTGTGCGGATTGAGCTCCATCGCATAGCGCGTGGTCTCCTCGATCGTCTCAAGCGTCTCGCCGGGCAGCCCGAGGATGAAAGTGCCGTGGATCTGCAGCCCGAGGTCGTGTGCGTCCTTGGTAAATTCGCGGGCCTTGGAAACCAGAATGCCCTTCTTGATGTTGTGCAGGATCTGCTGGTTGCCGCTCTCGTAGCCCACCAGCAGCACGCGGCAGCCGTTTTCCTTCATCACCTTGAGCACGTCCTTTGGCACGTTGGCCTTGGCGTTGCAGCCCCAGGTGACAGGAAATCCGGGCTTGCCGAAGCCGAGCTTGCCGAGTTCCACCGACAGGTCCTTCACGTGCTCGTGCGCATCGGTCAGGGTGTCGTCGTCGAAGAAGATTTCCTTCACTTCGGGCATTTCGCGCAAGATATAGGCGACTTCCTCGGCGACTTTTCCGGCCGAGCGGTGGCGGAAATTGTGTCCGCTGATGGTCTGCGGCCACAGGCAGAAAGTGCAGCGGCTCTTGCAGCCGCGCCCGGTATAAAAGCTGATATAGGGGTGGCGCTGATAGCCGCCATAGTATTTCGAGGTATCCAGATCGCGCTTGTAGACCGGCGAGACCATCGGCAGCGCGTCCATGTCCTCGATCTGGGCGCGGTCCTTGTTGCGGACCAGCGAACCGTCCGGCCCGCGCCAGGTGATCCCGTCGATCTCGGCGAAAGACCGGCCTTCGGCGAGCTCGACGCAGGTGTAGTCATACTCCTCGCGGCAAACGAAATCGATCGCCTCGCAGGCGTTCAGGCTCTCTTCGGGCTGCACCGCCACTTTCGCGCCGACGAAACCGACGAGGCACCCCGGATTGCGCTCCTTGATCAGCCGCGCGGTGCGGCTGTCCTGATTGAAACTGGGGGTCGAGGTGTGGAGGATCACCAGTTCGGCAGTGTCGAATTCCTGTGCGATGTCGTCCCAGCTCTGATCATGCGCAGGCGCGTCGATCAGCTTCGATCCGGGCACCATCGCGGCGGGCTGCGCGAGCCAGGTGGGATACCAGAAGCTCTTGACCTCGCGTTTCATCTGATAGCGCGCCCCGGCGCCGCCGTCATAGCCGTCGAAGGATGGCGCTTGCAGGAAAATCGTCGATTTCATGGGTTTTCCGATAGTGATGGACTTGGCGCAGCGATGCGCCCGTTGCCCGCCATTGTAAGCCTTCGCCCGCGCCAATCAATCGTCCTTGCGGCCAGACTGGCAAGAAAGGCGGCGAATTCGAGGCAATCGGCCAGCGGGAGCATCCACAAGGGTGCTGTGCGGCGCCCGGCAATGCGGTCGATGCGGGTGGCCACCAGCAGGCGGGTGGCAAGCGCGAACGCGGCGGTGCTGAGGCCCGCAAGCGGCGCGAACGGCACCGCGAGCAGTGCAATCGGCAGCGCATAGACAATGCCAGAGCCGAGATGCCGCAGCGGCGCGACGCCGCGAATGGTCACGGCCCAGCGCAAATGGTGGCGCCAGACTTCGCCCAGGCTGGTCTCGGTGCAGGCATGGGTGAGCAGGATTGGCGGCACGGCGACTGTCTTGCCAAGTCCTGCAACCGCTTCGCCGATGGCGTAATCGTCGGCCAGCACGTCGGCGAAAGCGGCAAAACCACCAATCTGGTCCATGGTCTCGCGGCGGATGGCGATGGTGCTGCCCATGCAGGGCCGGGCGATTCCAGTGGCGATGCTCATCACTACTTTGGGGGTGCCGCTCCAGGATATGATCGCGGCATCGAGCAGCGACCAGAAGCCCGCATCGCCGCGCCCGGCATAGAGGCAGCTAACCGCGCCCACGCCCTTGGCTTCCAGCGCGCCCAGGACGGTGGGCAGGTAATCGCGCCCCACTGCCATGTCGCTGTCCGAGAGAACCAGAATGTCGTGCTTGGCCGAGGCCATCATTGTGATGAGGTTGCCGACTTTGGCGTTCGTGCCCGGCGCGCCCGGACCGGTGGTGAGGGCGATGTCGCGTCCCGCATGGACGTTGCGCAGCGCCGCAACCGTGCTGACTGCGCTGTCGCCGGAATCGCCGACCCCGCAGACCAGCTGGACCGGGCCAGGATGAGCGGAATCGAGAAATGTCGCGAGGTTTTCGCCCAGACGGGGCTCATTGCCATGCAGCGGCTTGAGCAGGGTTACGCCTGCGTCCCCGCTTGCCCGCCGCGCCGGCGCAGCGAAAAAACGCATCACCGCAATCAGCGAGATCAGCTGATACGCAGCGGCAATCAGCGCCAGCGCCGCCAGGGTCAGTCCGATCCAGTCCACCAAGTTCATTGCGCGGGCCCCTACACCGCTTCCGCCGCGATGCAAAACGCTCTAGGGACCGGCGCGTGAGCGGCGAATTGACAGTGGTGACCGGTGTGGCCGGATTCGTGGGGGCAGCAGTGGCGCGGACGCTTGCGGCCAGCGGACGGCGCGTGCGCGGTGTGGTGCGCGCCTCCAGCCCGCGCGCCAACCTGGCGGATTTCCCTGGCGAGTTGGCCGAAGCCGATCTGCGCGATGCCGATGCGGTCACGAAAGCCATGGCGGGGGCTACCGAGCTGTTCCATGTTGCCGCCGATTACCGCGTCTGGGCACCGGATCCCGAGGAAATCGTCCGCAACAATGTTGCCATGACCGAGGTGGTGATGCGCGCCGCCTTGGCCGCCGGGGCGGCCCGTGTGGTCTATACCAGCAGCGTCGCGACGCTGCTGCCACTGGACGGCGGCGCAGCCGATGAGACGCGCCCGGCGCGGCCCGAGCAGGCAACCGGGGCCTACAAGCGCAGCAAGGTGCTGGCCGAGCGCCTGGTCGAGCGGATGGTGGCCGAGCAGGGCCTGCCCGCCGTCATCGTCAATCCTTCCACACCTATCGGCCCGCGCGATGTCCACCCGACGCCCACCGGCCGCATCATTGTCGAGGCGGCGAACGGCGGTATGCCGGCCTTTGTCGATAGCGGGCTGAACCTGGTCCACGTCGATGATGTCGCGCAGGGGCATGTGCTGGCGGCGGATAGGGGCCGGCTTGGCGAACGCTATATCCTTGGCGGCGAAGACGTGCCGCTCGCCGCGATGCTGGCTGAAATCGCGCAGCGTTGCGGGCGCAGACCGCCGACCGTGCAATTGCCGGTCGCGCCGCTGTTTCCGCTCGCCTGGGCCGCCGAGCAATGGGCGCGCGTGTCGGGAAAGGAGCCGTTCCTCACCCTCGATTCGCTGCGCATGGCGCGCCACCACATGTATTACACTTCGGCCAAGGCAGCGCGCGAGCTGGGCTATGTGGCGCGGCCCTGGCAGGCGGCCGTGGGCGATGCACTGGACTGGTTCCGCGCGGCCGGGATGGTGAAATGATCTGGCTCGCCGCGCTCTCGCTGGCGATCTGGCTGGGCCTAGCTGCGACGGGCTTCTGGCTGTTCGGCGAGCGCGACGACCGGGTAGAAGTGCCCGCGCCCGTCTCATGGCCCGATGTCGTTGCCGTGATCCCGGCGCGCAACGAGGCGGATGTGATCGCCCGCTCGCTCGGCTCGGTCGCGGCGCAGGACTATCCCGGCAATTTCCGCGTCATCGTGGTCGATGACAACAGCGAGGATGGCACTGGCGACATCGCGAAGGCGCTGGGCAGCGACCGCGTCGAGTTGCTTTCCGGCGCGCCGCTGGCTGCGGGTTGGACCGGCAAGCTCTGGGCGTTGCACCAGGGCGTCGCCGCCGCCGAAACGCAGGACTATATCTGGCTGACCGATGCCGACATCGAACACGCACCCGACACGCTGCGAAGGCTGGTCATCATCGCCGAGGGCAAGCAGCGCACTCTGGTCTCGTTCATGGCACGGCTGCACTGCGCGGGCTGGCACGAGAAGGCGCTGATTCCGGCCTTCGTGCACTATTTTGCGATGCTCTATCCGTTCAACTGGATCAACCGGCCGGGGCCGATGGCCGGAGCTGCCGGGGGCTGCGTGCTGGTCCAACGGCGCGCGCTGGAAGCCGCCGGCGGTATCGCGGCGATCCGCGCTTCGCTGATCGACGACTGCGCGCTGGGGGCGCTGATGAAGCTTCAGGGGCCGATCTGGCTGGGGCTGACGCAGCGCTCACGTTCGATCCGGCCCTATCGCAGCGCAGGTGAAGTCGGCGCGATGATCGCGCGCTCGGCCTATGCGCAATTGCGCTATTCGCCGCTGATGCTGGTGCTCACGGTGGTCGGCCTGCTGCTGATGTTCGCCGTGCCGGTGTGGCTGGCTGCGGCGGGGGAGGGCGCGGTTCGTCTGACCGCACTGGCGGCGCTGGGCGTCATGGTGCTGATCTGTCAGCCGATCCTGCGCTTCTATCGCCTCTCGCCGCTGTGGGGCCTCGCGCAGCCCGCCATCGGCCTGTTTTATACCTGCTGCGTGCTGCAATCGGGCTGGCTGCATTTGCGGGGCAAGGGCGGCATGTGGAAAGGCCGCGCGCAGACCCGCAATCTCGGACAACCAGGGGCGGCGGCATGAGCGAGCTCTCCTCGGGCAAGAACCACAGCCAGGAAAACTTCCCGGTCGCCTCATGGCTGCTCAGCCCCAAGCACCGCGCGCCGATCATGGCGTTCTATCGCTTCGCCCGCGCGGCGGACGACATTGCCGATCACCCGACTGCGAGCGAGGCGGACAAGCTGGCGCGGCTGGCGGCGATGCGCGCGGGGCTGAGCGGTGATGGTGCGTCTGAGGCGATGGCGCTGGCCGAAACGGCGCGGGCGAGGGACCTAGATCTGGTCCACGCGCACGAACTGCTGGGTGCCTTTGTCCACGATGTTACCCAGCGCCGCACCGAAAACTGGGAAGCATTGATCGCCTATTGCCGGCTTTCCGCCATGCCAGTGGGACGCTTCGTGCTCGACGTTCACGGCGAGGACCGCGCGGTCTGGCCGCTGTCCGATGCGCTCTGCGCCGCGCTGCAGGTGATCAATCACTTGCAGGACTGCGGCAAGGATTACCGCGCGATTGACCGGGTCTATGTGCCCACCGCCAATCTGGAAGCCGCCGGGATTGGCGCCGAGGCGCTGTCCGAACCGCAAGCCTCGCCAGCATTGCGCGAAGTGATCGTGGGACTGGCGGAACAAACACAGCTGCTGCTCCAGCGCAGCGCCGCCTTTGCCGGGCAAATCCGCGACCGGCGTCTCTCCGCCGAAGTCGCGGTAATCCAGCGGCTGGCGGAGGACCTCACCCGGCTGTTGCTGACGCGCGATCCGCTGTCGGAAAATGTGCACCACTCCAGGCCCCGTGCCGCTTGGCTGGCGCTCGGCGCGGTGCTGGGTAATCGGAGGCGGGCATGAGCACGGCGGCAATGCCCGAAGAATTGCGCAAGTCGGTCGCCGGCAGTTCGTTCTATGCCGGAATGCGCATCCTGCCACGCGCCGAGCGCGAGGCGATGTTCGCGATCTATGGCTTCTGCCGCGCGGTCGATGACATCGCCGATGACCAGCACGGTGATCCGGCGTTGCGGCAGGCGCAGATGCAGCAATGGCGCCATGATATTGCCGCGCTCTATGCCGGCGGGGATGCGGGGCAGGCTGCCTTCCTTGCCGATGCGGTTCGGCATTTTGCCCTCGAACCGGCTGATTTCGTCGCCGTGATCGATGGCATGCAGATGGACCTCGACGGCGATATCCGCTGGCCGACCCTCGCCACGCTCGATCTCTATTGCGACCGCGTCGCTTCGGCAGTGGGGCGGCTTTCGGTACGAATTTTCGGCATGGAACGTGAACCCGGCCTTGCGCTCGCCCACCATCTCGGCCGCGCATTGCAGCTGACAAATATTCTTAGAGATATTGATGAAGATGCTGAAATTGGGCGAGTCTACCTTCCGATTGATGCGCTGACCGAGGCCGGGATCACACCGAGCACGCCCGCCGCGCTGGTCACGGAACCCAATCTCGAAAAGGCCGCGCGCTGGCTCGCCGTCCATGCGGAGCGCCATTTTGCCGAGGCGCACGCATTGCTGGATTCGCGGCCCAAGGGCCGGTTGATCGCGCCGAAGCTGATGGACGCGGCCTATTCGCGCGTGCTGTCGACTATGCAAGCGCAGGGCTGGGCCGCGCCGCGCGCTCGGGTGCGGACCAACAAGCTGGCGCTGCTGTTCACGCTGGCAAGGTTGTTTTTTGCGCGATGAGCGAGGCTTTCGTCATCGGCGCGGGGCTGGCCGGGCTTTCGGCGGCGGTCGAACTGGCGCGTGCTGGCGCAAAAGTGCGCCTTGCCGACAGCGCCCCTCGCGCCGGCGGGCGCTGCCGCTCGTATCACGATCCTGCCCTCGGCATGGCGATCGACAACGGCAACCATTTCACCTTCTCGGGCAATCAGGCCGTGGCGCGCTATCTCGATACCATCGGCTCCAGCACCGGGCTGATCGGGCCGGCAGAAGCCAGCTTCGCCTTTCACGACCTTGCCGATGGCAGCCGCTGGACCATGCGGGTGAACAATGGCCGCGTGCCTTACTGGATGCTTTCCGCCAGCAACCGCGCGCCCGGAACCAGCCTGGCCCAGCATTTTTCCCTCGCGCGCCTTGCCTTGGCCAAGCGCGATGGCCACTGCATTGGCGATCACATCCCAAGCGAAGGCCAGTTCTGGCGCCGCGTGGTCGAGCCGATGATGCTCGCGGTGCTCAATTGCCCGGCGGCGGAAGGCTCGGCATGGCTCGCCGCGCGGTTCCTGCGCGAGAGCTTCCTGCGCGGTGGCAAGGCCTGCCGCACCATGATCGCGCTGCCCACGCTCGATGCGGTGTTCATCGATCCGGCGTTGGCCTGGCTGCGCCTGCGCGGCGTGACCCCGCGGTTTTCTGAGCGGCTGCGCACCATCCGCTTCGAGGGCGACCGGGTGGTGCAACTCGATTATGGCGACCGCACCGAGAAAGTCGGCGATGCCAACGTGGTTCTTGCCGTGCCGCCGTGGGTGGCGGGTGAACTGGTCCCGGGCATGACTGTGCCGACGCGTTTTTGCGCCATTCTCAATGCCCATTTCGCCATTGCCCCGCCGCCCGGCGCGCCGATGATCACCGCCTTGCTTGGCGGCATGGCGCAATGGGTGGTGTGCCACGAGGGCCGCGTCTCGGTGACGATCAGCGGTGCAGATGACGTGATCGATCAGGACCGCGAGGGCCTCGCGCGGCGGATCTGGGCCGAGGTCTGCGCGACGCTCGGCATCGATGGGCCGCTGCCCGCATGGCAGATCGTCAAGGAAAAGCGCGCGACTTTTGCCGCAACGCCCGATCAGGACGCGCTGCGCCCGCCGCCACAGACCAGATGGCGCAACCTGTTCCTCGCCGGCGACTGGGTGCAGAACGGCCTGCCCGCCACCATCGAAGGCGCGCTGCGCTCGGGCGACACTGCCGCCCGCTTGGCATTGGGTCAGCGGGTGCGCTATGGTCCTCCGCCATGCTGAGTGCCCCCGAAGAGATCAGCGCCTCGCGCGATTTGCTCGATATGGCCATCGAACAATCTTCGGCGGCGCTGTTTGCCGAACAGCAGAGCGATGGCCACTGGGTTTACGAGCTCGAGGCCGACGCGACGATTCCGGCCGAATATGTGTTGCTGCGCCACTATCTCGGCGAACGCATCGATGCCGAAATGGAAGCGAAGATCGCAGTCTATCTGCGCCGACGCCAGTCCGCCAAACATCACGGCTGGCCGCTCTATCAGGATGGCGGCTTCGATATATCCGCGACGGTCAAGGCCTATTACGCGCTCAAGATGATCGGCGACGCACCCGACGCACCGCACATGGTCCGCGCCCGCGCAGCGGTGCTGGCGGCAGGCGGGGCGGAAGCGGGCAATGTCTTCACCCGCATCCAGCTCGCGCTCTATGGCGCGGGGCCATGGCACGCGGTGCCGACGATTCCGCCCGAACTGATGCTCGCGCCGAGCTGGTTCCCGGTGCATATTTCCAAGATATCCTACTGGGCGCGCACGGTCGTGGTGCCGCTCTTGGTGCTCTGCTCCTTGAAACCGCGCGCGAGGAATCCGAAGCAGGTCTTTGTCCATGAACTGTTTTCGGGAAAACCGGCGAAGCTCTCCAGCCAGGCTGACCATGTCCACATGGGCTGGAAGCTGTTCTTCAACGGCCTCGATTTCGTGCTCACCAAAGGCGACCGTCTGTGGCCACGCGCGCTGCGCCGCAAGGCCATCCGGCTGTGCGAGGAGTGGGTAATCGAGCGGCTTAACGGCGAGGACGGGCTCGGTGCGATCTATCCGGCCATGGCCAACAGCGTGATGATGTTCGACGCGCTCGGCTATGCGGAAGACCATCCCACCCGCGCCATTGCGCGCAAATCGGTCGAAAACTTACTCGTCATCAAGGACGAGGAGATCTACTGCCAGCCCTGCGTCTCGCCGGTCTGGGACACTGCGCTGGCGGCCCATGCGATGCTCGAAGTCGGCAGCGACGAGGCGGTTGCCAGCGCACACAAGGCATTAAATTGGCTGCGGCCGCTGCAAGTGACCGAAGTAGTCGGCGACTGGGCTGACCAGCGACCCGAGGTGCGCCCCGGCGGCTGGGCCTTCCAGTATCGCAACGACCACTACCCCGATCTCGATGACACCGCCGTGGTCGCCATGGCGATGGACCGCGCGGCTGGTTTGCGCGGGGACAGCGATGCCGAGGCCATTTCGCGCGCGCGCGAATGGGTCGAAGGCCTGCAAAGCCATGATGCCAAGGGAAATTTGGGGGGCTGGGGCGCTTTCGATGCCGATAATGACAAGCTTTACCTGAATAACCTGCCCTTTGCCGATCACGGTGCGCTGCTCGATCCGCCGACGGCAGATGTCGGCGCGCGCTGCGTCTCGATGCTGGCGCAACTGGGCGAGCCGCTTGATTCGCCGCGGATGAAAGCGGCGCTGGCGTGGCTGGAGCAGGAACAGGCACCGGAAGGCTCGTGGTTCGGCCGCTGGGGGGTGAATTACATCTACGGCACCTGGTCGGTGCTCTGCGCGCTCGGCCGCGCCGGGGTGCCGCGTGACCATCCGATGATCGCCAGGGCGGTCAAGTGGCTGAAAGATATCCAGAACCCTGACGGCGGCTGGGGCGAAAGCTGCGACAGCTATGCGTTGGACCGCAAAGGCCATGAACCGTGCAGCTCGACCGCCTCGCAGTCCGCCTGGGCGCTGCTCGGGCTGATGGCAGTTGGCGAGACCCATTCCGCCGAAGTCGAGCGCGGCATCGCCTGGCTGATGGTCAATCAAGAGGCTGACGGCATGTGGGGCCAGGAACTCTATACCGGCGGCGGCTTCCCGCGCGTGTTTTACCTGCGCTATCACGGCTATCCGCGCTATTTTCCGGTCTGGGCGCTGGCGCGCTACCGCAATCTCAAGGCTGCCAACACGGACGCAGTCGCTTGGGGGATGTAATCGCCGTCTGCGGGCTCAGCCGCGAGGGCGCGGTGCTGCGCGGGGCCGGGGTGCGGGTGATTGCCGGGGGCGGGGATGCAGCGCGGCTGGCCGAAAGGCTCGCTTCTGAAGCGCCCGGTGCCGATGGAATTATCAGCTTTGGCATGGCCGGCGCGCTCGATCCATTGCTAAGGATCGGCGAATGGGTGATCGGCGAGGGGCTGACCGGCGCATTCACCGGGCCTTGCGATGCGCGCTGGGCGGCGGCGTTGGCCGGGGCAATGCCGCAAGCACGGCGCGGGCGCTTTTATGCCGATGGCCGCCTGATTGCCGATCCGGCGGCAAAGCGCGCGCTGGGCCGTGGCGGCGCGATCGCCGCCGACATGGAAAGCCACGTCGCGGCGCAGGCTGCGGCTGAGGCGGGCATTCCGTTCGCGGTGCTGCGCTGCATCTCGGACGAAGCCGGCCACCCGGTGCCGCCGGCGATTGCCATATCGATGGGCTCGGACGGCGGACTGGCGCTTGGCGCAGTGCTCATGTCGATTGCCCGAAATCCGGGACAGATACCTGAACTAATGCGGTCTTTTTCCGCATTCAACCGTGCTTACGGGGCGCTCAAGGCAGGCGCACGGCTGACCGGCGGACGCCTTGCTTTCGATCTGCGCTGATCAGGCAGCAGCCCGGCTGGCGCGGCGGAAGCCTTCGGGGTCTTCCTCCTTGATCCGGTCCATCTGCTTTTCAACCTCACCGGCGTGGACATCGACCGATTTGCGCGCGTTCGACAGGTCGATATCCGCCACCATCGGCTTGTCGGTGTTGATGCCGGTCATCGCGAGGCGGACGAATTCCCATGGCCGGCGCAGCGCATCTGCGGCTGCCGTGCCTTCGAACCCGCAGTGAACCATGCAGTTCGAGCACTTCTCGTACTTGCCGACACCGTAGTCGTCCCAATCAGTTCCTTCCATCAGTTCGCGAAAAGTCTGAACATAGCCTTCGCCAACCAGATAGCATGGCTTTTGCCAGCCGAAGACCGTGCGCAGCGGCATCGACCAGGGCGTGCATTCGTAGCTCTTGTTGCCGGCGAGGAAATCGAGGAACAGCGGCGAATTGGTGAACTTCCAGGCCTTGCCGCCCCGACCGCGGCTCAGCAGATCACGGAACAGGTTCTTGGTGCGCTCGCGGTTGAGGAAATGCTCCTGATCGGGCGCGCGCTCATAGGCATAGCCGGGCGAGATTGTCGTCTCGACGCCCTTTTTCGCCATCAGATCAAGGAAAGAGGCGAGGCGGGCGGGATCGGCATCGTTGAACACGGTGCAATTGATTTGTACCCGGAAGCCCTTGGCGAGTGCAAGGTCGATGGCTTCCATCGCCACATCATAGACCCCGTCCTGGCAGACCGACTTGTCGTGCATCATCTGGTCGCCGTCGAGATGGATCGACCAGGTGAAGAAGCCGTTAGGCTTGTAGTCGTCGATCTTCTTCTTGAGCAGCAGCGCGTTGGTGCACAGGATGACGAACTTCTTCCGCTCCAGATAGCCTTCGACAATCTTCGGCATGTCGCGATGCAGCAGTGGTTCGCCGCCGGCGATGGACACCGCCGGCGCGCCGCATTCCTCGATGGCGTCCATGCATTCGTCATAGGACAGCCGGCGGTTGAGGATGGCATCGGGATAATCGATCTTGCCGCAGCCCTTGCAGGCGAGGTTGCAGCGCAGCAGCGGCTCCAGCATCAGCACCAGCGGGTATTTGCCGCCCCTGATCTGGTTGACGATGGCGTGGCTGCCGATGCGCAATGCAGGGGCGAGGGGAAATGACATGAAGGCTCTTTTCGTGGTTAGGGCCAAGCGCGCCCGATCAGCGGGCGCAATGCGGGTTGGCGCCCCTTTCGCGGATTTTCCGCCAGCTTTCAACCTCAGCGTTCATCGTCATTACAGAATCGGCCTGCTAGGGGCGGCGCTTCGTCTGATTGAGGATCACCATGTTCAAGTTCATTGCCCCCGTTCTTGCCGTCACACTTGCTGTTACCCTGGCCGGTCCTGCGGCGCAGGCGCAACAGGCCGATCCTGCGATTGCCTCGGTCAACGTGCTCAACAGCGGGCTGATTGCTGCAATGCGTGCGGGCCCGGCTGCTGGCCAGTCGGGGCGGGCGCGTTTGGTGACCCCGGCGATCGACCGCAGCTTTGATATTCCGCTGATGACCCGTCTGGCGGTCGGTCCGGCCTGGACGAGAATGTCGGCTGCCGATCAGTCTGGGCTGGTTGCCGCCTTCCGCGCGCTGACGATTGCGCAATATGCCAGGAATTTTGAAAGCTATGGCGGCGAGAGCTTTTCGGTCGCGCCGCAAGTCGAGACGCGCGGCGGCGACAAGCTGGTGCGCACCACGCTCAATGTGCCCCGGGGCAACGCGGAATCGCTCAACTACCGGCTGCGGGCAAGCGGCGGGCAGTGGAAGATCATCGACGTCTATTTCCGCAATTCGATCAGCCAGTTGGCGACGCGGCGTTCGGAATTCGCGCGGCCCTTGGCGACCGGCGGCGCGCAGGGCCTGATTGCGCACCTCAACCGGCTGGCGAACAGGCCTGCGGCGGGCGGGGTGCGCTAGAACCGGTCAGCGCGGCGGGTTGGGGCCCTTGGCGCCCATGAAATAGCGCAGGCTGAAACCGATCACTTCGGCGCGGCCCTGGTGGACAAAAGATGCATCTCGCCATTTGGGCGGGCCGAGGCCGATGCGGGCGTTGCGCGAAAAGCCAACGCCTTCGCGCGGGATGCCAAACATCGCGCGGTCAACCTCGCCGTTGGCGTTTTCGTCGTGGAAGGCCTGGACGGCATATTGGCCGGCGGGGACGTTTGGAATGGTGATCGTGGTGGTGCCTGCGCGCGCCTGCACTTCGGCGTGGTGGACGCAGCCATCTGCGAGGAAGCGGTCCTGCGGGCAGATATCGACGACCACGCGCCCCCGGCCGTTGCGGACATTGGCGACGTTTATCGTGACTGACCCGGCGGCCTCGGCCATGGCCAATGCGAGAAGAATGCTCATGCGCGAACCTCTGTCACCACCCCGGTTTCATTCCAGCGCAGCGCTTTGAGCACGGCATCGACGATGTGCGGCGCATTGAGGCCGGCTTCGTCGTATTGCTTGTCGGGTGCGTTCTGGTCCTGGAACGCGTCGG
>JANPOS010000119.1:0-21275 GCA_031428115.1 Novosphingobium sp.
GCGGGCTGCCACCTCCCCCAGTGGGGGAGGATTTTCGCTTCGCATCACCCCAACCGCGCCAACGCCGCGCCGAGCCGCTCGGCTTCGCCGGCATGCATGGCATGGTCGGCGCGGGCCTTCTCGACCGCTTCGGGCTTGGCCCTTTCGACGAACGACGGGTTGTTCAGGCGGCCTTCGAGTGATTTGGCTTCCTTGGCCGACGCTTCGAGGGCTCTCGCGAGGCGAGCCCTTTCGGCAGCGATATCGATGATGCCTTCGAGGGGCAGCATGTAGGTCGTTCCATCAATCACAACTTGGGCGACAGCGCCTTCCACATTCAGCGGATGGGAACGTATAAACACGCGCGCCATCCGTTCGATTGCCGCCTCACTCCGCTTGATACGATTCCAAATCTTATCAGATGCATCGGCCAAAGGCAGTAATTCAACCTTTGCTGACGGCGGAACATTCAAACCTGTCCGGGTGGAGCGCACCTCACTTACCAGCGCAATAAGCCATTCGACTTCACGCTTGGCCGCCGCATCAACGCTCGCCCCCGGTGCGGGCCAGCTCGCCGTAATCAGCGGATAGTTCGGCCGCGTCCCCAGCTTGCTCCACAGCTCCTCGGTAACGAACGGCATGAACGGGTGCAACATCACCAGGATCTGGTCGAGCACCCAGCCCGCAACCAGCTTGGTCTCGTCGTCAAACGAGCCCTTGATCAACTCGATATACCAGTCGCAGAACTGGTCCCAGACGAAGTGATAGATCGCATTCGCCGCCGCATCGAAGCGCAGGTCGGCCATGGCCTTGTCGAGCGATTCGAGCGTTTCGACCACCTCGCCGATGATCCACTTGTTCACGGCCGAAGTGGCTTCGGGTGCGGCGATGGAGGTGCTTGCCCCGATCCCGTTCGACTGGCAGAACCTTGCCGCGTTCCACAGCTTGGTGGCGAAGTTACGATAGCCCTCGACGCGGGCCTTATCCATCTTGACATCGCGGCCCTGGCTTTCCATCGAGGCCATGAAGAAGCGCAAGGCATCCGCGCCGTATTCATCGATCAGCACCAGCGGATCGACGACATTGCCCTTGCTCTTGGACATCTTCTGGCCATCCGCTGCGCGGACGAGGCCGTGGAGATAGAGCCGCTTCCACGGCACCTGGCCGTCCATGAAATGCATCCCCTGCATCGCCATCCGCGCGCACCAGAAGAACAGGATGTCAAAGCCGGAAATCAGCAGGTCGCCCGGGTAATGGCGCTGCAGCAATGTCCTCCCCAGCTCGGCTGGGGAGGGGGACCACCCGGAGGGTGGTGGAGGGGTATCTGCGCTGGCGTCGGCAGATACCCCTCCACCATGCTGCGCATGGTCCCCCTCCCCAAGCGAGCTTGGGGAGGAAAGTTCCGGCCAGCCGAGCGTGGCGAAAGGCCAGAGGGCGGAGGAGAACCAGGTGTCGAGAACGTCGGGGTCGCGGAAGATAACTGCCTTTGCCGGGTCATCGCCCACCCCGGCCAGATGCAGAAAAGCCTCGCTTCGATCGTCCAGCACAATTAGTTCAACGTTGGGGCCATAATAGTCGCGAGCTTGCTGCAAAAACTGAGCGTCATCGTCTGCGACAAAGACCTTGGTTGCGAATGAGGCTTCAACGCCAGTGCTGCCGCAATTCGGCCCATACCAAGCCGGTATCCGATGCCCCCACCACAACTGCCGGCTGACACACCAAGGCTGGATATTCTCCATCCAGTTGAAAAACGTCTTCTCCCAGGTCTTGGGAACAATCTCGATCCGCCCATCACGCACTGCCTCTATCGGCGGCTGGGCCAAAGTCGCCGCATCGACATACCACTGGTCAGTCAGCCACGGTTCGATCACCACGCCGCCGCGGTCGCCATAGGGCGTCTGGATGGTGCGCGGTTCGGCGTCGAGTTCGATTTCCTCGCCGTCCTTGTTCTTGGTGATATGCGGCACGAGGCAACCAGCCGCCTTCAGGTCGGCGACAATCATCTCGCGCACCACAAAGCGGTCCAGCCCGAGATACTTCTCCGGGATTAGGCCATCGTTGGTCTGCACCACCTTTGCTTCGGCATCGAACATGTTGAGCATGTCGCCGGGCTTGAAGCCTGCGCGCTTGCCCACTTCGAAGTCGTTGAAATCGTGCCCCGGGGTGATCTTCACCGCGCCCGAGCCTAGCTCAGGATCGGCATGTTCATCGGCGACAATCCGCAAGCGCCGCCCGGTCAGCGGCTGGAGAATTTCCTTGCCGATGACCGCCTGATAACGCGGATCCTCGGCGTTCACCGCCACCGCCATATCGGCCAGCATCGTTTCAGGCCGGGTCGTCGCCACCACGATATGGTCCGCGCCGCTCGCCAGCTTCACCCCGTCCGCTAAGGGATAGCGGAAGTGCCAGAAGTGGCCTTTTATTTCCTGCGTCTCCACCTCAAGGTCACTGATCGCGGTCTTGAGCTTGGGGTCCCAATTGACCAGGCGCTTGTCCCGGTAAATCAGGCCTTGGTTAAAGAGGTCGACGAAGACCTTCACCACCGCCTTGGTGAAATGCGGGTCCATCGTGAACTGCTCGCGGCTCCAGTCCATCGAACAGCCCAGCCGCCGGAGCTGCTGGGTGATCGTCCCGCCACTTTCCTTCTTCCATTGCCACACCTTCTCGATGAAGGCCTCGCGGGTGTAATTGCTGCGCTTGTCCTGGCTCGCCTCAAGCTGGCGTTCGACCACCATTTGCGTGGCGATACCGGCATGATCGGTGCCGACAACCCACAGCGCATCCTTGCCGCGCAACCGCTCATAGCGGATCACCACGTCCTGCAAGGTATTGTCGAGTGCATGGCCGATATGCAGGCTGCCGGTGACATTGGGCGGCGGGTTTACAATCGTGAACGGCTCGGCATCGGGGCGCTCTGGGCGGAACAGGCCGTTCTCCTCCCAGTGCGCATACCACTTCGCCTCGATCTGGGCGGGGTCGAAAGTCTTGTCTAGCGGGGCAGATGTCATGGGGCGGCGCTTTGCCAGCGGCTGGGGCCACGCGCAAGGCACCCTTGCCGATCCGCGCGTTTTCCCGCATCACTTGCCAGACATGCGTAGCTGGGCGGATTTCACGATTGAAAGCGGAGAAGGCGGCGCCGATGTGGTGGCGCTGCATGGCCCGTTGCGCATCTCGTCGATCGGCGATCTTGACCGCCGGCTGGAGGCGCTGACGGGCCGGGTCGGGCGGATCGACCTTTCCGGGGTCACCGATTTCGACACCGCCGGCGCCTGGATCGCCTGGCGTTTCTCGCGCGATTGGGGGGCGGAGATCGTCGGGCCCAGCGCCGAGGGCCTCCGCCTGATTGCGGCAGTCAGCAAGGCGCGCGGCGATGACGAAGTACTGCCAGGCCGGCTCTCGCCGCTGATGCAACTCAGCGGTTGGCTGGGCGGCAGGGTCTATGCTGCCGGAGCGGGCGCTTTGGCTGTGCTCAGCTTTTTCGGTTCGGTCGTCGTCGCGCTGGGGGCGGTGCTGCTGCATCCCCGCCGCTTCCGGGTGAAGGCGCTGATCCACCAGATGGAGCTGGTCGGGGTCACTTCGCTTGGCATCATCGGCCTGATGAGTTTTCTGGTGGGGATCGTGATTGCCCAGCAGGGCGCGGTCCAGCTGCGCGAATTTGGCGCGGAAATGCTGACGATCAATCTCACGGGCCGCATTTCGATGCGCGAGCTGGGCATCCTGATGACCGCGATCATGGTCGCCGGCCGCTCGGGCTCGGCTTTCGCCGCACAGATCGGCACGATGAAGCTGACCGAGGAAATCGACGCGATGCGCACCATCGGCGTCTCGCCGATGGAAGCACTGGTGGTGCCGCGCGTGCTCGCGGCGATGATCATGCTGCCGCTGCTCGGCTTTTTTGCCTCGGTCTGCGCGATCATCGGTGGCGCGGTGATTTCCGCCTTCCAGATCGACATTCCCTTCGTCACTTTCCTCACCCGCATCCAGGAAGTGGTGCCGATCCATGATTTCTGGGTGGGAATCATCAAGGCGCCGGTGTTCGGGCTGATCATTGCAATTGCCGGCTGCTATAACGGCATGCAGGTCAAATCGAATTCGGAAGAAGTTGGCCGGCGCACGACCATGGCGGTGGTTGCCGGGATATTCATGGTAATCGTGCTCGATGCGTTCTTTGCCATTTTCTTCAGCGAAGTGGGTTGGGGATGAGCATCCTTCGACAGGCTCAGGACGAGCGACAGGCGCAGCAAGAGCGGGAAGATTTCCCGATCATTGTCGAAGGGCTGCGCAACAGCTTCGGCGAAAATGTCATCCATGAGGGCCTGTCGCTGAAGGTCCGGCGCGGCGAGATCCTTGGCGTGGTCGGTGGCTCGGGCACCGGCAAGTCGGTGCTGATGCGCGCGATCATTGGGTTGCAGCAGCCCGACGAGGGCGAGATCACCGTGCTGGGCCGCTCGATCATCAACAGCACCGAGCAGGACGATATCGACATACGCAGCCGGTGGGGTGTGCTGTTTCAAGGCGGTGCGCTGTTCTCGACGCTGACGGTGGAAGAGAACATTGAGGTGCCGCTGCGCCAGTTCTATCCCGAGATCGGCGATAATCTCCGCGAGGAGATTGCCCGCTTCAAGGTGAAGATTTCCGGCCTGCCGGAAGATGCCGCGTTCAAGTTCCCCAGCGAACTGTCGGGCGGGATGAAGAAGCGTGCGGGCCTGGCGCGGGCGCTGGCGCTTGATCCCGAATTGCTGTTCCTCGACGAGCCAACCGCCGGGCTCGATCCCATCGGCGCGGCGGCTTTCGATGCGCTGACCAGCGAATTGCAGGAAACGCTGGGGCTGACCGTGTTCCTGATCACCCATGATCTCGATACGCTCTATGAGATCTGCGACCGGGTGGCAGTGCTCGCCGACAGGCAAGTGATCGCGGTTGGCACAATCCCGGAACTGCTGGCGCTCGACCATCCGTGGATTCAGGAATACTTCAACGGCCCGCGCGGGCGAGCCGCGCAAAGCTCGCAAGAGCGCGGGCGCGCGGCGAGGGCATTGCGCGATCCCGCCCCCGTTAGCGCCAGACCGCCCGCTGTCGTCGCCAAGGCGATGGACAAGCCGGGCAAAGCAGAGGCATAGAGCAAGGCAATGGAAACCCGGGCGAACCATGTCTTTGTCGGAGCGGTGACGCTGGCCCTGCTTGCAGCGGTGGCCGGCTTCTTCGTCTGGATCGCGCGGCTCAACGAGGGCGACCTCAAACGTTACGACATTTTCTTCAGCCAGTCGGTCAATGGCCTCGCCAAGGGCAGCCAGGTGACGTTCTCGGGCGTGCCGGTCGGCACGATCGACACGATCGAGCTGTGGCGCCGGGATCCCAGCTTCGTCAAAGTCCGCATCAGCGTCGCCAAGTCCGTGCCCATCCTTCAAGGCACCACCGCAACCATGCAGTCGAGCTTTACCGGCACCGGCGCGATCCTGCTGGAAGGCGCGGTAAAAGGCGCCCTGCCGCTGGTCTGCCCCAAGGAAAATCCCAAGGCCTTCTGCCCCGAAGGCGTGCCGGTTATCCCCACCAAGCGGGGCGGGCTGGGCGCGATCCTCAACAGCGCGCCGGTGTTGCTCGAACGGCTGGCGACATTGTCGGACCGGCTGAACACCTTGCTGTCGGATGAAAACCAGAAGGAATTCAAGGGCATTCTCGCCAACACCAATGTCCTGACCGGGGAGCTCGCCAAGGCCTCGCCTGAGATCAAGACCACCTTGACCGACTTGCAGGCGACCCTGCGCCAGGCCTCGGCGACGCTGGCGAACTTTGACAAGGTTGCGGGCTCGGCCAACAAGCTGCTCGGCGAAGAGGGCGGTTCGCTGGTGCGGGATTTGCGTACCACATTGGGCTCGGCGCAGCGGGCGGCGGATTCGCTCGAGGCGACGCTTGGCGACGCGCGCCCGGCGATGCGCCAGCTTTCAGCCACCACCCTGCCCGAGGCCGAAGCCGCGCTGCGCGAGCTGCGCACCGCGACCCGGGCGCTGCGCAGCGTCGCCGAAAAGGTCGACGAGCAGGGCGCGGGAGCCCTCACCGGGGGCTCGCAATTGCCGGACTTCAAACCATGATTGCAAGCAGGACAAGGGGCAGGGCAGTGCGCTGGATCGGGAACGGGGCCGTGTTGGCGGCTGTGGCGCTGACGCTTTCGGGCTGCATCAGTCTGGGCGGCAAGGCGCCGAAAATGCTGATCGGTCTCACCGCGGATCAGAGCCCGGCCGCCGGCGCGCTGCCGAGTGGTCCGCAAGCTGACGCGCTGGTAGTGATGGATCCCGAAGCTGGGCGGAAGCTCGATGTGCTGCGCATTCCGGTGCAGGTCGATGATGCGCGGATCGCCTACCTCACCGATGTCACCTGGGTGGAACGCCCTGCGCGCCTGTTCCGCCAGCTCATCGCCGAAACCATCCGCGCGCGCGGCAAGCGGCTGGTGCTGGAGGCCGGCGACGAAGGCGCCAGCGCCAAGACCACGCTCGGCGGCCGCCTGGTCGATATGGGCTATGACGCGCGCAGCCAATCAGCCGTGGTGCGCTATGACGCGATCCGCAGCGACGGCAAAGGCGCGATCCAGGTCCGCCGTTTCGAAGCCGAAGTGCCGGGCGTTTCGGCCACCCCGGAGAGCATAGCCCCGGCGCTCAACCGCGCGGCAAACCAGGTGGCAAAGGAAGTGGCCGACTGGGTGGGTTAGGCTGCGGCAGGGCTAGAGCAAGATGTGATGATCTAGAATCCTCGTCATTGCGAGCGTAGCGAAGCAATCCAGGGCAGCGCAAACCGCCCTGGATTGCTTCGCTACACTCGCAATGACGAAGAATGGAACAGATTTTCCGCAGCAAACTCTAGCCCTTCGCCAACCCCGCAAACTCCATCGCCGCCTTGAACGTGGCAAAGCGCCTTGCCTGGCGCGCCTCGGCTTCGGCATCGCGGCCCCACAGTTCGGCCTGCCACGCTTCTTCGAGTTCGGACGCCTGCCATAACGTCTGAGGCTCCGCGTCCGGGGCCAGCGCGGCGAGGCCGATGATCAGCGAGGCAGCAAGGCTTGCCAGCGTATGCAGCGCGGCGAGGTTCGCGGCGTCCAGTTCGCCGAGGACTGCCTCCAGTCTGGCCAGCGTCGCGCGGGGTTGCGGCTGGTGGATCACGCCGGAAACCCGAACGAACCGGATGTCCCAGCGCGCCTCCGCTGCCAAGACGAGCGGTTCCCAGACGAGCCGCTGACGCGCGAACAGGGCCTCGTCCGGATCGGCTCGGTAGCACAGCGTGTCGCTCTCGGCGAAGCGCAGGATCGCGGCGATCACCGTGCTGCGGGAGGGACCGGCAATGTCGATGGCATAGTCGGCGAGGTCGCGGATCGGGAAGCTGGCGGGGTCGATTGTCTCGCCCTGTGCCGCCCATTCCGCCGCCAGGGCCTCGGCAAGCGCCAGCGAAGGCACCACTTGCGCGGCCTTGCCTGCAGTCTTTACTGCCCGCCCGTCGAGCAGCACCTGCCAGCCGCCGGCGGCTTCGCCCGTCGCGACCTCCTTGTAGAAACGCTTCATGGGCCAGGCGTGCGCCAGCGGCGGGAAAGCACCTTGGGCATGACGAAGAAATCGACGAGGCCAATCACGACAAAGACATAGCCGACCAGCGGCGGCAGGTCGATCTTGCCGCCGGCGATCAGCACGCCCAGAATCGCCAGCGCCGCGCCCATCATGCGCATCAGCTGGATCGCCATGAAGCGCTGCTTTTCGAGTTTGGTCGGTTCGGGCGCGCCGGAAAGATCGTGGTTCATTGGTTGATCAACTCCTCCAGATGGGCCGGATCGGTGGCGATTGCCGCCGCCCCGGCGCCGAGCAATTCATGTGGCTCGTGATAGCCCCAGTCGACGCCGATGCCGCGCACGCCGGCCGCCTGGGCCATGGCTATGTCAAACGCCGTGTCGCCGATCATCACGGCCTGTGCGGGCACCGCGCCGGCTTCGTCAAGTGCCGCCTCGAGCATCGCGGGATGCGGCTTGGAGGGGTGCAGGTCGGCGGTTTGCAGCGTGACGAACAGGTGCGCCAGGCCGTGCATTGCCAGACAATGTTCAAGCCCCCGGCTCGACATGCCGGTGGCAACCCCGAGCAGCCAGCCGGCATCATGCAGCCGGCCCAGCAAGGGCGCGATCCCCGCGTATAGCGGCTGCTGCAATGTCCCTGCTTGCCGCGCGGCGCGGAAGGCCTGCTTGTAGGCATCGACCAGCGCGAGCTGCTGGGCCGAAGTGGCTTGCGGCAGCAACCGGGCAATCGCCGAGGGCAGGCTGAGGCCTACAGCCCGGCGCACCTGATTGCGCGGCGGCAGCGGCAGGCCGAACTGGCTGAAAGCCTGCTCCATCGCTGCGCAGATGCTGGCCTGGCCATCGATCAGGGTGCCGTCGCAATCGAACACCGCGAGGCGAACCACGCCAACGCGCCTTCGTCATTGCGAGCGCAGCAAAGCAATCCAGGGCCGTGTAAACCGCTCTGGATTGCTTTGCTGCGCTCGCAATGACGAGTATTGGTTTGGCATGGCCTAGCGCGCCCTTGGTTTGGGGCCTGGCCTGGCCGGAACAGGTTTTCGCGCCGGGGCGGCCTTGGGTGCTATAGCTTTTGCAGCCTTGGCCTTTGGCACTTGTCCTGCACCCTTGCCCGCCGGGCCGCGCTCGCCGCCTTTGCGGGTGCGCCGCTCGCCGCGCCGTTCCTTGCGATAGGTCTTGGCGTGGGCCTTGGCCGCCGTCTTCATCGCCTCGCGCGGCGGGGCTTTGGGAGCATCGGGCAGGGCGTCGCCAGCGGCTTCGTCAAAACCGAGCTGTTCCATGCTGGCGGCGAAATGTGTGGGCAGCGGCGCGGTTACATCGAGCGGCGTGCCATCGGGATGATCGATGATCAGGCGGCGGGCGTGAAGATGCATCTTGCGGCTGATCGAGCCGGTGAGGAACGATTCGGGGCCGCCATACTTGCCGTCGCCGATGATCGGATGGCCGATTGCCGCCATGTGGACGCGCAGCTGATGGGTGCGCCCGGTCAGCGGTTGCAGCTCCACCCAGGCGGCGCGATTGCCGGCGCGGTCGAGCACGCGGTAGCGGGTGCGCGCGATGAGGCCTTGTTCGGACTGGTCGACCATCATCTTCTCTCCGCCGCTACCGGGCTGCTTGGCCAAGGACAGCTCGATCAGGCCATCCTCGATATCGGGCACGCCGGCGACCAGCGCCCAATAGATCTTGCGCGCCGAGCGGGTGGAGAAACGTTTGGAAAAGAACGCCGCGCTGCCCGGGGTGCGCGCAATCAGCAGCACGCCCGAGGTGTCCTTGTCGAGCCGGTGGACCAGCCTTGGCCTCGGGCCCGCGTCCGCGAAAGCATCGAGCAGTCCGTCGACATGTTCTTTGGTGCCGGTGCCGCCCTGCGTGGCGAGGCCCGGCGGCTTGTTGAGAACAATGGCTGCGCGGTCGCGGGTCAGCACCATGGCTTCGGCCTGTTCGATCTGCGCCGCGCCCAGCGTCACGCGCACCGGGCCGGTCTTGCGTTCGAGCGCCGCGCCGCCGGGCGGAACCCGCAACACCTGGCCTGCTGCCAGTCGGTCCTCGGGCGCGGCGCGCTTGCCGTCGACGCGAATCTGCCCGGTCCGCGCCCAGCGGCTGACCGTGGCAAAGCCGACCTCGGGCAAGTGGCGCTTGAACCAGCGGTCGAGCCGCACGCCCTCGTCGTCGGCCTGAACAGTGAACTGTCTCACCGATTCCCGCTCACCCTGAGCTTGTCGAAGGGTCATGCCATGCCCCGCATCAATGTTAGCCCGGCAAGCAGCCCGAGGATGCCGCCGCCGAGCGACAGCGCCATATAGAGTGCGGCAAGGCCCGTCTCGCCGCGCTGCGCCAATTGCACGATGTCCATGCTGAACGCGGAAAAAGTGGTGAAGCCGCCGAGCAGGCCGACGCCCAGCAGCAGGCGCAGCGATTCGCCTCCAGCAGCCCGCGCCAGCCAGCCCGCGAGCAGGCCCATGGCGAAACTGCCGACGACATTTACTGTCAGGGTCGCCCAAGGGAACTGGGCCGATGGCAACAGTCGCCCGCCAACAAAGCGCAGCCACGCGCCCAGCGCGCCGCCAATGGCGACATAAAGCGACGAAGCGAGGAAGGTTGGAGCGGTCATTGCTGTGACGCCTTAGTCGCGCTTGGCATTTGCCGCAAATCCCGCCTACGCGCTTGCCATCGGCTCCCCGCTTTGCTAGCGGCGCAGGCGTTCGAGCCGTCCCCTCAGGGATTCGGCCCGTATTCGCGTTTTCTTAAGGCGTCCCCCCGCAAGCGTCGGGGTTCTGGCCTTATGCTCTTGAGGTGTTGCTGTTTATGCAAATTATGGTCCGCGATAACAATGTCGATCAGGCTCTGCGCGCGCTGAAGAAGAAGCTTCAGCGTGAGGGCGTTTATCGCGAGATGAAGCTGCGCCGGCATTATGAAAAGCCGAGCGAAAAGCGCGCCCGTGAAAAGGCCGCTGCCATTCGCCGCGCCCGCAAGATGGATCGCAAGCGCGCCGAGCGCGACGGCATCAAGTAAGGCTGCAAGCGTCATCCCGGGGTTGATCCGGGAACCTTGGCCGCTTAGGCCATGAGGGCGCGGCAACACCGCGCCCTTTTGCATTTCCCGAGAAGCAGGAATCACCCATGACCGAGATTACCCGCGTACCTCTCCAGCCAATCGCCAAGGGATCGCTCGGCAAAATGTGGCTGGGCGTCGCGGCGGCATTTGCCGCAGCGGCTGGGGTGGCCTGGGCGGCGATGCCCGCAGCCGTTACCGTCGAGACGCTGACCGCTGGCCAGGGTGCGTCGCCGACGATCGATGACGTGGCGCTGATCAATTACAAGGGCACGCTGCCCGACGGCAAGGTGTTCGACCAGCAGCAGCAGGCGGCGCTGCCGCTCGCGGGCGTGGTGCCCGGCTTCACCAAGGCGCTTGTGCAGATGCAGCGCGGCGGCAAATACAAAGTGCTGATCCCGTCAGAGCTTGGCTATGGCAGCCAGCAGGCAGGCCCGATTCCGCCCAACACCGATCTCACTTTCGAGATCGAGCTGCTCGATTTCCGCAGCCGCGCCGAGATCGAACAGCAGCAGCGCATAATGCAGCAGATGCAGGCGCAGCAGGGCGGGGCCGGTGCTGGTCCCGGCTCTGGACCCGGCGCTGGTCCCGCTGGTCCTGGCGCGCCGCCGCCTGCTTCGCCGCAGCCCTGAGGCGCCGCACATGTCAGTTGATACCGCAACCGTGGCGAAGATCGCCGCGCTCGCCCGGATCAAGGTCAGCGATGCCGAGCTTGCGGCCATGGTGCCCGAACTGAATGGTATTCTCGCCTGGGTCGAGCATCTGGCCGAAGTCGATGTGACCGGCGTGGAGCCGATGACGGCAGTGATTCCGAACCACTTGCGTCTGCGCGAGGATGTGATCGATGCCGACCCGCTCACCGGCGGCGGCAAGCGCGACGCGGTGCTGGCGAATGCGCCGGCGGCCGAACATGGCTTTTTCGGCGTGCCCAAGGTGATTGAATGATGGCATGGGGCGGACGTTGCGCCGTGGCCTTCGACAAGCTCAGGCTGAGCGGGCATGGTGCGAAAACTGAAAAAAACCCCGCTCAGGCTGAGCCTGTCGAAGCCCGCGCGCGAACCTTGGTTCTAGATTCATGACCGAACTTACCGATCTGACAGTCGCCGCGATCCGCAGCGGTGTTGCCAATGGCGAATTTACCGCCGCCGAAGTCGCCGAAGCGTTCAACGCCAATGTTGCTGCGGCTGCTGCACTCAACGCGTTCATTGTCGCGACGCCAGAAAAGGCGCTCGAAGCCGCCGCCAAGGTCGATGCAGACCGCGCTTCCGGAAAACTGCTGGGCAAGCTGGCGGGCGTGCCGATCGGCATGAAGGACCTGTTTGCTACCCGGGGCGTGCAGACGACGGCTGCGAGCCACATTCTCGAGGGCTTCATCCCCGAATACGAATCGACGGTTTCGCAGAAGCTGTGGGATGCTGGCGCGGGCATGTTGGGCAAGCTCAACCTCGACCAGTTCGCCATGGGCTCGTCGAACGAGACATCTTACTTCGGCAATGTCATCTCGCCTTGGCGCAGGAACGACGGCGGCAACGCCGCGCTGGCCCCTGGCGGCTCATCGGGCGGCAGCTCGGCGGCGGTCGCTGCGCGCCTCTGCCCGGCGGCGACCGGCACCGACACCGGCGGCTCGATCCGCCAGCCTGCGGCCTTCACCGGCATTTCCGGCATCAAGCCGACCTATGGGCGTTGCAGCCGCTGGGGCATTGTCGCTTTCGCCTCGAGCCTCGATCAGGCCGGGCCGATGGCGCGCGATGTCCGCGACTGTGCAATCATGCTCGAAGTGATGGCGGGCTTCGATGCCAAGGATTCGACCAGCCTCGATATGCCGGTGCCCGCATGGGAAGCCGCCTTGAGCGGCGATCTGCGCGGCAAGATTGTCGGGATCCCGCGCGAATGCCGCATGGACGGCATGGATGATGATGTCGCGACGAGCTGGGATCAGGGGATCGCCTGGCTCAAGGACGCCGGCGCCGATGTGGTCGATATTTCGCTGCCGCATACCAAATACGCGCTGCCGGCCTACTATATCATCGCCCCCGCCGAAGCCTCGTCGAACCTCGCGCGCTATGACGGCGTGCGCTATGGCCTGCGCGATCTTCCGGACGGGGCGGGCTTGCAGGACATGTATGCCGCCACCCGCGCTGCGGGCTTCGGCCCCGAGGTCAAGCGCCGCATCATGATCGGCACTTATGTGCTCTCGGCGGGCTTCTATGACGCCTATTACACCCAGGCGCAGAAAGTCCGCACGCTGATCTCCCGCGATTTCACCGAGGCGTTCAAGAGCTGCGATGTGATTCTCACGCCGACCGCCCCCAGCGCCGCTTTTGCCTTGGGCGAGAAGAGCGCCGATCCGCTCGAGATGTATCTCAACGACGTCTTCTCGGTGCCCGCCTCGCTGGCAGGGCTGCCGGCGATGTCGGTGCCCGCCGGGCTGAACCGTGAAGGGCTGCCGCTGGGACTGCACCTGATCGGACGGCCCTTCGACGAGCAGGGCGTGCTGAACGCGGGGCTGGCGATCGAGGCGCGGGCCGGGTTTGCGGCGCGGCCGGAGCGGTGGTGGTGACATGAACAATTACCGCATCCAGGGCGCAACCGGCGAATGGGAGGTCGTGATCGGCCTTGAGGTCCATGCCCAGGTGACGAGCCATTCCAAGCTGTTGGCGATTGCCGTTGTCAATAATCTCAAAAGTGTTACCCAGTGTAACACTGGAGGCGGCCCATGAATGCCCACACCAAGATCGAGCATGAGACTGTGGTCAATATGACCAGCAAGGGGCAGGTACTGATCCCGAAATCGCTGCGAGATCGCAATGGGCTTGTGCCTAACGGCCCTGTTCGTGTTGGGCTGAATGATCGCGGCGAGACCGTGGTGCTCCCGGCGCAACCGACCAATGGCGAGACCAGAGAGCAACGCAAGGCGCGGATTCGCGCGGCGTTGGAAAGTGTGCGGGGCAGTATCGATTTGGACGGCCTGACTACCGATGAGTATATGCGTGAGGTGCGCGGCGATTGGGAGCCATGATCCTAATCGATTCGAACGTCGTCATCGATCTGCTTGGAAGTGGCGGCGAATGGCAGGCTTGGTCAGAGAATGCGGTCACCGAAGCCGGTGCCGATGGCCAACTCGCTGTGTCTCCAATCGTAGTCGCTGAAGTCGCGCCGCGCGTTGGTAGTCTGGACGAGTTTGTTGAGCGGATTGACCGGTTCGGCGCAACCATCGTTGAATTGAGCAACGAGGCGGCCTTCGCGGCAGGAACTGCGTTTAATGTCTATCGCGAACGCAGGCGCGTAGGCAAAGAGACAGCACGTTCGATCATTGCCGACTTTCTGATCGGCGGACAAGCCATTGCGCTCGAAGCCGCCATCGTTACCCGTGATCCGCGCTTTTATCGCACCTATTTCCCTAAGGTGCCCCTGATTACACCCGACAAGGCAGCGAAATGACTGAAAGCAACTACCGCATCCAGGGCGCAACCGGCGAATGGGAGGTCGTGATCGGCCTTGAGGTCCATGCGCAAGTGACGAGCCATTCCAAGCTGTTCTCCGGCGCTGCCACCGAGTTTGGCGCGGAGCCGAATTCGCAGGTCAGCCTGGTCGATGCCGCGATGCCCGGGATGCTGCCGGTGCTCAACAAGGAGTGCATCCGCCAGGCGGTGCGCACCGGCATGGCGATCGAAGCGCCGATCAACAAATGGTCGCGGTTTGACCGGAAGAACTATTTCTACGCCGATCTGCCGCAGGGCTATCAGATCAGCCAGCTCTATCATCCCTTGGTGGGTGAGGGGCAGATCGATATCGTGCCTGATGAGAAGCAGCCGGATGCGATCAAGACCATCGGCATCGAGCGTATCCATGTCGAGCAGGACGCGGGCAAGCTGATGCACGATCAGCATCCGACGATGAGCTATGTTGACCTCAACCGCTCGGGCGTCGCGCTGATGGAAATCGTCAGCAAGCCCGACATGCGCTCGCCGGCGGAGGCCGGGGCCTATTTGCGCAAACTGCGCTCGATCCTGCGCTATGTCGGCTCTTGTGACGGCAACATGGAAGAAGGCTCGATGCGCGCCGACGTCAATGTCTCGGTGCGCAAGCCCGGCGACGAATTCGGCACGCGGACCGAGACCAAGAACGTCAATTCGGTGCGGTTCGTGATGGCCGTGGTCGAAAGCGAGGCGCGCCGCCAGGTCGATCTGATCGAGGACGGCGGCAAGATCGTGCAGGAAACCCGGCTCTACGATCCGGACAAGAACGAAACCCGCTCGATGCGCTCCAAGGAAGACGCGCACGACTATCGCTATTTCCCCGATCCCGACCTGCTGCCGCTGGAGCTGGACGAGGACTTCCTCGCAGAATGCCGCGCCAGCCTGCCCGAACTGCCCGACGCCAAGCGTGCGCGCTATGTCGATACGCTGGGGCTGTCGGCCTACAACGCCGATATTCTCACCGCCGAGGTCGAGATGGCGCTCCACTTCGAAGCATCACTTGCGGACGCCATTAAACAATTTAATAAGCCATCTGGAGAATTGGCGAAAACAGTTGCCAACTGGGTTCTCAATAATACTTTGGCTGAAATCAAACGTAGCGATGTTTTAACAATCGAGAATTTTCCTGTTGCAGCGAACACGGCGCCGATTGCGCTTATGCTGGATTCCGTAACGAGCGGATCAAACGCTAAAGTGGCATTTTCGGAGTTCGCGTCAAAATATAAGCCGGATGCTCCGCTGGACCGAAATGAAATTTTTCAAACATTCGATGTTATTGTCGAGCGTGAGGGGCTGAAGCAGACCAGCGACACCGGCGCAATCGAAGAGGCCGTTGCCAAAGTCCTCGCCGACAGCGCCGACAAGGTCGAACAGTACCGCGCCGGCAAGGAAGCGCTGTTCGGCTTCTTCGTCGGCCAGACGATGAAGGCGATGCAGGGCAAGGCCAACCCGGGGGTGGTCAACGAGGCATTGAAAAAGGCGCTAGGTTAGCAACCCAGCGCCCGTTTCGTCGATTGCAGTCGCTTGGGTTCAGGCCGCGCGCGAGCCCACCATCGCCATCTTGCCGAACGCGCCGGTGTCGATTTCGCCCGAGATCGCGTCGCCATCGACGGTTGCGGTGCAGGTCAGCGACATCGGCATGGGCACCTTCATGTCCATCTTCCAGCTTAGCGTGTTGCCGTCGACCTTGCCGCCCTGAACTTCCATGTTGCCCATCGGGTTGGAGACGGTGCCGGTGAAGCTGTCGCCATCGAGGGCAACAGTGAACGTGCCGCTCTGGTCGCCCATCGGGGTCTTGGTGGTGACGTTGTAGGTGCCGGCAACTGACATGGGATTCTCCTCCTCAAATGGTGTCGCCATATCCAGCTTTACTTACCCAGCTGTCAACTGCCGCTGTCGGGCGCGGTGACGAATTCGGTCGGCAGGCCGATGCCCTTGAGCTGGGGCTCGATCAGCGCCCGCGTGCCCACCACGACGAACGTCAGCCCGCCGGGCTGGAGATAGGCGGCGGCCATGGCGTTGATCTGTTTTGCGTCGATCGCGCGGTAGCGACTGGCCAGGGTCGAATAGAAATTGTCTGGCCGGCCAAGCAGCGCGTTGCGGATCATCGCGCTGACGACCTGACCATTGGTTTCAAAGCTGCCAGGCAAGGATCGGATGTTGCCGTCGGTGACCCGCTGAAGCTCCTCGGGGTTAACCGGCTTTGCTGCCGGGAAGGCCGCCATCTGCGCGATCAGCGCGCGGATGGTGTCGCCGGTGCGGTCGGCCTGGACCGGGGCGGCGAGCATCAGCGTGCGCGGCCCCGCCGGGCTGCTGACCCCGCTGCCGACGCCATAGGACCAGGCCTTGTCCTCGCGCAGATCGAGATTGAGGCGGCTGAGGAAGCCGCCGCCGAGCACTTCGTTGGCCAGCGCCAGCGCCTCCATGTCGGGCGTCTTGCCGGTGAGCGGCAGCACCCGCCCGGCATAGATCACCGATTGCGGTGAATTGGGCCGGTCTATCACGATAATGCGCGGGCTGGGCGCGGGCACCGGCGCGGCGACCGGCCCCGCCGGCCCGCGCAAGGCCGGGCTCTGCCAGGTGCCGAAAGCGCGCTCGAGCAGCGGCAGCAGCTCGGCCATGGTCACGTCGCCGGCCACGGTGATCCGCGCCTTGTCTGGCCGCAACCATTCGCCGTGCGCCTGGCGCAGCGCGTCGGGGGTCAGCGCCTTGATCGCTTCCGCAGTCCCCAGACCGTCGCCCGGCTGGCCATAGGGATGCGCAGCGAAGAGCACGCGGGCGAGCTCGCGCCCGGCGAGCGCACTGGGGTTGGCGAGCGTCTGGGCGAGTTCGGCAAGTCGGCGGGCGCGCACCCGGTCAACTTCGCCGGGCGCAAAAGCCGGGTTGCGCACGATATCGGCCATCAGTTCCAGCGAAGGCGCGAGATTGGCGGTCAGCGCCGAGAGCGTGGCGCTGCTCTGGTCGAGGCTGCTGCCCAGCGAGATGTCCGCGCCCAGCCGCTCCTGTTCCTCGGCGATGGCGGTCGCGCTGCGGCTAGTCGTGCCTTCGTCGAGCATCGCCATCATGAAGCCCTGGGTGCCGGGGCCATCGACGGCGTCCGCCGCATAGCCGGCATCGAACGCGAGATTGAGGATCAGCTTGGGCACTGCGCGGCGGCGGGCGAGCGCCACCGGGATGCCGTTTGACAGGTTGGCGCGCTCGATCGCGGGGAAATCGAGATCGCCCACGGGGAGCACTGGCGGCGCGGTGCGTTTGGGGCCGGGGGCGATGCGCGCGGCGGGCTTGGCGCGCGGGGGCCGCGCTGCGGGTTTGCTTGCGACCTCGTCGCCCCAGCCGCCCATGCCATCGCCCGTTTCGGTGCGGGTCCCGGGGACGACCGTCAGGTCGAAGCTGGGGCGGGTCAGCCAGCGTTGCATCGCGGCGCGCACTTGCGCCGGGGTGATCGCGGCGGCGCGGGCGAGGTCGGCTTTGTATTGCGCCGGATTGCCCGAATAGAGCTGCCCCTCGGCGAGGGTCACGCCCTTGCCGCCGAAGTCGCCGACCACTTCCAGTGCGCCGATCTGTGCGGTCACCGCCCCGGTGATTGCGCGGCGCAGTTCGTCTTCGTTTGGCCCTTCGGCAATGAACCCGGCGATCAGCTCGTCGAAGCGCGCCTCGGCGCGCGCGCGGTCGGTTCCGGGTTTAAGGTCCATTGTCACTTCGATGAAGCCGACCTGCTCCATTGTCTGGGCGCCGGCTGTGACCGCGACGGCAAGCTGCTCGCCGCGCACCAGCGCGTTGTCGAGGCGCGAGCTGGCAAGGCCGCCGAGCACGCGCATCCCGGCTTCAAGGGCGATTGAATCGGGATCGCCAAGCCCGGGGCCAGTCCAGTTGCGGGTGATCCGCGTCACCGGCACGGCATCGACCATTTCGCGCTTGACGCGTGCTGGCAGGGTGTATGGGCCAGCGACCACGGGGCGCACATCGGGCCCGCGCGGGATCGCACCGAAATGCCTCTCGATCATTGGCCGGGCGGTGGCCATGTCGACATCGCCGGTCAGCACCAGCACGGCGTTGTTGGGCCCGTAGTGATCGCGGAACCACTGGCGGACATCGTCCAGCGTGGCGGCATCGAGATCGGCCATCGAGCCAATGGTCGAATGGCGATAGGGGTGGCCGACGGGGAACAGGCCTTCGGTGGAGGCATAGCCCATCAGGCCATAGGGCTCGTTGTCGCCCTGGCGCTTCTCGTTCTGGACAACGCCGCGCTGCTTGTCGAGCTTGTCCTGGGTCAACGCGCCCAGCAAGTGGCCCATGCGGTCGCTCTCCATGAACAGCGCCAGATCGAGCGCGCCCTTGGGCACGGTCACGACATAATTGGTGCGATCAAAGAACGTGGAGCCGTTGCTGGGGGACGAGCCCGCCGCTTCGAGCAGCTTGTCGACACTGGGCACGTTTTCCGAGCCCAGAAAGAAGATGTGCTCATAAAGATGCGCAAAGCCGGTCTTGCCCCGGGGCTCATGCTTCGATCCGATCCGGTAATACAGCGTCACCCCGACGATCGGCGCCTTGCGATCGGTGTGGACGATGGTGGTCAGGCCATTGGGCAGGGTGAAGCTCTCGAACGGAATATCGACGGCCCCCACCAGATCGGCGAGCGGCGCGGGCTGGGCGGGAGTGGGGCTTGCCGCCGCGCTGGCGGGGATTGTCGCGCTGGCCAGCGGCGCGCGCGGCTGGGCGGAGCAGGCGGCAAGCGCCAGGGCAGACAGTAGCAGAAGGGTGCGGCGCAGCATGATGACCTCAAGGTTGGGCCATCGGTTCTAGCAGGGCGGCGGGCATTTGCCAGCGCCGCCAGCCTGACATTCGCCTCAGCCCGGCTGGGCCTGTGCAGTGCCTGTGCCAGCGGCCTCCGCCGCAACCTGCGCCTTGGGTTGGCGCAGCTTGGCCCAGACTTCTGACAGCAGCTTTGGCCAGAACAGGCGCAGCGTGGCAAAATAGACGGTCGCACCGGCCAGTGCGAGCACGGCCAGCTGGATTGGCGCAGGCAGGGTGACGAGCGTGGTGGTTTCCAGGGCACGCACGCATGCGGCCATGACCAGGCAGGCGGCGGCAACCGGCAGCAGCGCCCGGGCCAGGTCGATGAACCGCGCGCCGATCGCCGGCAGGGTCACACCGAGCGTCACCACGAGCAGCAGCGGCGCGGCGATATGCCAGGCATTGACCAGCCCTTGCGGCCCGCCATCGGCTGCCATGAGATAGCAGACCGGCATGATCACCGCGCCGCATGCGCCGGTGAACAGATAGATGCCGGGGCGGCCGAGCGCATTGGTTGCCGGCGAACAGGTGATCTGCAGGGCCATGAGCGGCATCACAGCGGCAAGCCCTGCGACGATCGGGATCATCTCCAGCCACTTGGGCCCGAAGAACGTCGTCACCAGCGGTCCGGCCACCAGGCTGAGCCCGATATAGAAAGGTGCGGCGATCAGCATGATCATCCGCGCGGTGCTGATCCACGCCGGCGCCAGCGGCTCGGCGCGGTTGCTCAGCTCGGAATAGGCGGGGAACGCCACTTCGTTGAGCGGCGGCAGAAAGCGCCCGGTGAAGATCAGGGTGAGGAACAGCGCCTCGGAATAGATGCCGAGGTGGTGGGTGGTGAACTGGCGGCCGGCAATGACGATGTCGGACTGGCTCTGGATGATCCAGCACAGCTGGCACAGCGTCAGCGTCGCGCCGAAGCCCAGCATCTTGCCCGCGCCGCGGAAATCGAAAATCGGCCGGATCAGCTTGCCCCAGGCCAGGCTGAGGCCGATCGCGCGGGTGACGAAAGTCGCGATCGGCGCCCAGACCAGCGCCCAGACGCCGTAATCATGCCAGGCCATGAACAGCGCCACGCCAGCGCCAATGCCGGCGCAGACCAGCGAGATCAGCGCCTGGCTGCGGAAATTGAGGCTGCGCGCGAGCAGTTCGGACGGCAGCGCGATGAACGGCATGGTGAGGAAGATCACCGCCTGCACGCGCAGGATAGTGCCGACAATCGGCTGGCCGTAATAGCTTGCCGCAAGCGGCGCCATCAGGAACTGTGCGGCGGCGAGCAGGGTGTTGGATACCAGCATCATCCCGAAGGCCTGGCCGATCTGCCGATCATCGACATCCTTCGCATGGATCAGCGAACTGGCATAGCTGTAGCCGTTGAGGAAATTCAGCGCGGTCAGCACGGTCTGGGTCATCGCGAACAGACCATAGTCCTGCGGGGTCAGCAGGCGCACAATGATCAGCGTGACCGTCCAGGTGACGATCTGCGCGAGTACCTGACTGCCCCAACGCCAGAACACCGCGGCGCGAACCCGCGTCGCAAAGCTGAGCGCCGTATCGTGCTGTGTCGTACTGTCACCCATGCCTGCGGGCCTAGCCGGGAATGGTAAATATATGTCAACCACGGCGCGCATTCTCGGGAAAATCAACAGGCCGCCCGGCATTTTGATCAAACGGGAAGCGGGCCGAGGACAGGCCGATGGTTGCCCCCGTCAGGCCTGCCCGGGTTGCGCTGGCAGGTGCTCAATTGTGCCGCTCGTGGCTCTGCGCCAGACCAAGCCGGAATTTGTGCTGAAACTGCAACACGGTCGAGGGGCCTGGCGGTTTTTGCAGGTGTTGCCGTAACTTCGTCAAAGCCAACGGGCTTGGCAGGCGAATCTGCGCGAAACCAGCCGATGTGATTCAGCCGAACCGACAAGTTCGGCGCATGGTCCCGCCGGGGCCGGGGCTGCAACGTTAGAAAATCGAGGATTTCGAGGAAATTGAAACAAAAATGCAAATAAGCCGTTGACCGACTCACTTCGCCTCCATATAGGCCCGTCCACCGCAGCGGAGCAGCCCCGGAAACGAGGTTAAACTGCCACGGTCGCCAGCAAATAAGGACAGCAGTCCCCCGGTATGAAAATCGGGGAGGCTTCGTTGTCCGCTTGTTTGTTGTGTGGCTCTTTGACATTGTCGGTTTTAGATGAAGGGACATGTGGGCGACGGCGCCTGCTCCCGGGGCTTCAGGGCCCGGGGTGGCAGTTTAAATTAGTCGTTACCCGATAGCCACCGGCGGGGTTTCCTCGTTGGACCAATGGCTTTTACATGTCCTAACGTAACCATACGTTTAGACAAGTGCAGGGTAATTGACCCCTGAATTAATTTTACGTCAGATGGCCAATCTTCGGATTGGTGCTGTTGTGAGATTGGACACAAACTTGAGAGTTTGATCC
>JANPOS010000120.1:0-17581 GCA_031428115.1 Novosphingobium sp.
GCGCGCTGGGCGGCGGGATCGCATTGACCGTGCAAGGGCAGCACCAGCGCGTCCGGCAGCTTGTCAGCCAGGCGTTCGGCGGTGCGGCCTATTTCGCCGACCCCGGGCAGGAAGGCCAGAATATCGCCCGTCTCCTCGCGCCAGGCCGCCGCAATCGCCGATGCCATGGCGTCGTCCAGCCGCAACTCGGGCCGGGCGCCCAGCCAGCGGATCGCCAGCGGGAATGCCTTGCCCGCGCTTTCGATCACCGGCGCAAGCTGTCCGCTCCTGGCAAGCAAGGCCGCAAACCGCGCGCCGTCGATCGTCGCCGACATGACCAGCAGCCGCAAATCCTCGCGCAGCACCGCCTGGCATTCGGTGGCCAGCGCGAGCCCCAGGTCACTGTCCAGATGCCGCTCGTGCGCCTCGTCGAACAATACCGCCGAAACGCCTGCGAGCTCGGGATCAGCGACAATCGTCGAAACGAAAATCGCCTCAGTCATCACCAGAATGCGCGTCTTGCCTGAGCGTTTAACGTCCAGCCGCGTGAGATAGCCGACCGTCTCGCCGGCGCTTTCGCCCAGCATTTCCGCCATCCGCTCAGCTGCGGCGCGCGCGGCCACCCGGCGCGGCGAGAGCAGGATCACTGTGCCGCTGCACCAAGGCTCACCAAGCAGGGCCGGCGCGACCGCCGTGGTCTTGCCCGCGCCCGGCGGGGCGATCAGCACGGCGCTGGACTGCGCACGCAAGGCAGCGAGCAGCTCTGGCAGCACAGCCGCGATTGGCAGGTCTGGTGCCAGATTGTCCGGAGCGGAGTTCATCGCGCGGGGCTTGCTGGCCGGGCGGCAAAGATTCAAGGGCAAATACTTGATTGCGCGCTGCGATAGCCTAATCTGCTTGCCTGTCTGCTTGCAGTGGAGGGGAATTTGCCATGGGTGCCAAGCACAAGAACGGACCGATTGCCTGCTTGATTCCTGCCCTGCTGGCGCTTGCCGCCTGCGACCAGAGGGCCGAAACGGGGGGCGACCCCGCCAAGCCGCAGGCCGCGCTCGCCGTGCCTGGCTCGGGCGGACGCAATGCCGCGCCGGATGCTGGGGCCAGCCCGGCAGCACTCGCTCAGGCCGCCCCACAGGGCGTCGATTTCGGCGATGATGCCAGCAAGTTCGCCCGCGACGGCGAATGTGACGACAAACGCTTCAGCGGCCAGGGCATGACCAACACGCCCTTGCTTGAATCCGATATCGGCCACGATGCCACCGATTGCCGCGCGGCCTACAACCAGAAACGCCTGACCCTCGCCTCGGCTGCGCTCCCGACAGCGGCAGACCGCAGCTATGCGGCCAGCGGCGTTGACCGCATCATGTGGGGCGATGACAACGGCAAATTCTCACGCGACGGCGAATGCGACGACAAACGCTTTGCCGGCGCCGGCATGACCGCCACCCCGCTGCTCGATTCGGACATCAAGCACGATGCCACCGATTGCCGCACGGCCTTTGCCCAGGGCCGACTGACCCTGCGCGATTAGAGCTACGTGCGCAAAATATGATTCGTCATTGCGAGCGAAGCGAAGCAATCCAGGGCGGTGCCGCGCGACCCTGGATTGCTTCGCTTCGCTCGCAATGACGAAGTGATCCAGATATCTAGCACAACGCTCTAACGCCATTTCTCAGTAACGCCGCGACACCGCAAACTCAGCGGCTTGTGCCATTGCTGCGCGCGCCTCGCCGGCGGGGAAGCCGGCAATCGCGTCGATCGCCCGGCTGGCATAGTGCCGCGCGCGCTCGCGGGTGGCGCTGACCGCGTCATGGCGGCCGATCAGCGTTACGGCATGGGCGAGGTCTTCATCCTCGGTGCGGAAGCCCGCGATCGCGTCCTGCCAGAACTGGCGCTCATCGGCGGTGCCGCGCGCATAGGCGAGGATCACCGGCAGGGTCATCTTGCCGTCGCGGAAATCGTCGCCCTTGCCCTTGCCCATTTCGGCGCTCTCGGAATCGTAGTCGATGGCATCGTCGACCAGCTGGAAGGCGATGCCCAGGTTGCGACCATAATCCTCCAATGCGCGCTCTTCGGCCTCGCTGCGTTCGGCGATGACGGCGGCGATGCGGGTGGCGGCGGCGAACAGCGCGGCGGTCTTGGCGCCGATGATACCGAGATAGCGTTCCTCGCTGGTCTCGATGTGGCGCGCTGCGGTCAGCTGATCGACCTCGCCCTCGGCGATGACGGCGGAGGCATGGCTGAGAATTTTCAACACCTTGAGGCTGCCATCCTCGACCATCAGCTCAAACGCGCGGCTGAACAGGAAATCGCCGACCAGCACCGTGGCCGGATTGCCGAAGACGATGTTGGCGGTTTCCTTGCCGCGCCGCAGGTCGGAGCCATCGACCACGTCGTCGTGCAGCAGGGTCGCGGTGTGGATGAATTCGACGGCAGCGGCCAGCTTGTGATGGCGGGTGCCGTGATAGTCGCACAGCTCCGCGCCAGCCACGGTCAGCATCGGGCGCAAGCGCTTGCCGCCGCCCGAGATCAGGTGACCTGCAAGCGCCGGGATCAGCGGTATTTCGCTCTGCATCCGGTCAAGGATCACCGCGTTGACGCTGTTCATCCCCGGCGCGGTCAAGGCCAGCATCGGGGTGAGCGAGGCTTGGTGCGCGCGCGGGCGAAGCGAGATGATATCGGCGGTCATGGTTTCGCCGCATTGCTTGCGCCAGGCACGGAAGGCAAGTGCAAAGCGGGCAATGGCCATACGCAAATTGTCATGCTAGCCGGGCGCAATGACCGACAATGCCCCTGCTCCGCTTGGCGCCCCCGACCCCGTTCTCGCTGGCTACCGCGCCAGCATCGACAATATCGATGCCGCCCTGGTCCACATGCTGGCCGAACGCTTCCGCATCACCAAGGCCGTGGGCGCCTACAAGGCCGAACACGCCATGCCCGCCTCCGACCTGGCGCGCGAAGAGCGCCAGATTGCCCGGCTGCGCGCGCTGGCGGCCGAAGCCCAGCTTGACCCGGATTTTGGCGAGAAATTCATCCGTTTCGTGATCGACGAAGTGATCCGGCATCACGAGCAAGCGGCGAACGGCGGATAATCACCCTGCCGCGCCGGCCAGCCGCACGGCGTGATCCCCGGCAATCAGGTCCGCCGCCCGTTCGCCGATCATCACCGCCGTGGCATTGGTGTTGCCGCTGATGATTTCGGGCATCACGCTGGCATCGGCCACCCGCAGCCGCTTGACGCCCAGGACCCGCAGCTGCGGATCGACGACGCTGCCGATGCGGCAGGTGCAACAGAGGTGGTAAACCGTCATGGCAAAGTGCAGCGCGAAGCTTTCCAGCAGGGCATCACTTGGCGGCTCGCCCGGCACATGGCCGTGCAATTCCGCAAGTTTCGGCGGGACGCGCCATTCGCCAAGCTGGCCCGGCCCCGGCCACCTGGCGGCAATCTCCAGCACCCGGCGCATGATCGCGACCATCACTTGCAGATCATGCGGATCGGCAAAATAATTCATGTGGATCGCCGGTGGCCTGGCCGGATCGGCGCTTTCGATGACGATCTCGCCCTGGCTGCGCGGAATGGCATTGCTGGCCAGGAACATGACCGACTCGGCATGCGGGGCCAAGATCTGTTCCGCATCGTCCAGCATCTGGTCGATATCGATGTTGATGCAACCGCCGATAATGTCGGCATTGTAGCCGCAAGGGATAAAGCCGATCTGCGCATCATGGGTGTAATCGTCGCCCAGCCCCGTCGAATAGAACGCGACCGCATCATAGAACGACGAGGATGCAAGCCCGCTTCCCGTCTCCAGCCATTCGCCAAAGCGGCGCTCGGCCTCGGTTTTCAGTCCGGCAAGCTCGGGGCCGAGATGCGCGTCGTCCGCCGGATCGGCGGGCAGCGGCCCGGCCGGCGCGCGCAGGGCATCGGGGCCGAGCGCCAGGCCAACCTCGAGCATGGCAACGCCGATCCCCGGCGCGGGGAAATGCATCACCGACTGGAGATGATCCTTGAGGTGCTTGCCGACGTGGGGCTGGTCAAGACGGCAGGCAATCCCGGCGGCCTCCAGTTCGCGGCGCGGGCCGATGCCTGAGAGCATCAGCAGATGCGGCGAGCCGACCGCACCGGCACTGAGCACCACTTCGCGCGAGGCATGGGCGACATGCAGCGCGCCTGCGGCATCGCAGTATTCGGCCCCGGAGGCAGTCATCTCCGCGCCAAACACAATGCGGGTGACCAGGGCATCGGTGATGATCGTCAGGTTGGGTCTGAGTTCGGCGGCATTTTCGAGATAGGCGTGGAATGTGCTCGACCGTCTGCCGCTGCGGGTATTGGTCTGCATCAGCGAAGCGACCCCGGCGGCGCTGCCCCGATCGGTGCCGTTATAGTCACCCCGGGGGATGCCCGCCGCTTCGGCCGCCGCAACAAATTGGCGCGATGCGGGGATCACCGGCGAGCGCACCGCAACCCCTACCGGCCCGCCGCTGCCGTGCGATCCGGGATTGATGGTGATCTCGTTGCTGGGGGCGAGATCTTCGATCCGCCTGAAGCATGGCAGCACATCGGCATGGCTCCAGCCCTCCGCCCCCAGACGCGCCCAATTGTCATAGTCGCCGGGATGGCCGCGCACCCAGGCCATGTAGTTTATGCCCGATGAACCACCCAGCATCCGCCCGCGCGGCACCGGCATGCGCTGGTTCTTGTAGCCGCGCCCGCCCTTGCCTGGATCGGCGCTGAACTTCCAGTCGGTTGCGGGATCGAGCTGGAGGCTGGCGCAAGCGGCGGGGATCGCTTCATGCGGCGGCGGCCTGCCCCCCGCCTCGATCAGCGCCACCCGGACATCGGGGTCTTCGGACAGCCTCGCCGCCAGCGCGGCACCCGCCGAACCGGCACCGACGATGACGAAATCGAATTCTTCGGACATGAAAGGCCTCCCGTTGCCTGCCGGGTGACGATGTCAGAATTTCGCGATCAGGCCAATGGCCGAGCCGATCATGCGCCTGCCCTCGGCAACCGCAACCTGACCAGCAGCCCGCCCAGATCCTCGCTCTCGCCAAGCTCCACTGTCCCGCCGTAGATCTCCGCCACATCGCGCACGATGGCCAGGCCGAGGCCAGTGCCCGGTTTGCCCGTATCCAGCCGCGCGCCGCGATCAAAGATGCGGGTGCGCGCTTCCTCCGGGATGCCCAAGCCGTCGTCTTCGACCCAGATTTCGCACCAGCCGGGCTCGTTGCCGTGCCCCACGGTAACGAACACACTGCCGCCGCCATATTTCACCGCGTTCTCGATCAGGTTGCCGAGGATTTCATCGAGGTCCTGCCGTTCGATCGCGACCATCGCGGTCTTGTCGCCATCGAGATCGAAGCGCGCTTGCTCATAGAGCCGGGTGACCGCGCGCAGCACTGCCTCGACGCTGTCCCACACGGAGGCACGCGACATGCCAACCGCGCGGCGGCCGACTGCGCGCGCGCGCGCCAAATGGTGATCGACCTGCCGGCGCATCACCGCCGCCTCGCGGATCACCGTGTCGGGCAGGTCTTCGGCGCGCGCAGTAGCGGCGTTCATCACCACCGTCAGCGGCGTTTTCAGCGCATGGGCGAGATTGCCCGCATGGGTGCGCGCTTCTTCAGCCTGGCGCTCGGTGTGCGCGAGCAGCGCGTTGAGTTCCTCGACCATCGGCTGGACTTCGAGCGGCAGCGGCTCGGTGACCCGGCCTGCGCCAGTGGTGCGCATCTGCTTGATCGCCTGGCGCACCCGGCGCAGCGGGCCGAGGCCATACCAGGTCTGCAAGGCGGCCATGGCGAACAGCCCGAGCCCCAGGATGATGAAGCTGTAGGCCAGGATCGAGCGCGTCTGGCTGATCTGCGTATCGAGGTCCTCGCGGCTGGCGGCCACTGCAAACTGCCACTGGGTGTCGCTGCCCGGCAGGATGATCGAGCGTTCCACGATGCGCAGCGGCTCGGCCTCGCGCTGGGCGCTGTCATAGGCGTGCGGCTGGCTGTCGAAGTGACCGCTGCGCAAAGTCAGGTTGCCATCCCACAGCGAGCGCGAGGCGAAATCCTCGTGGTCCTTGGCGCGGATCAGCCAATAGAGCCCGCTGTTGGGCTCGAGAAAACGCTGGTCGCCGAGCGGGCGGTTGAAGAACACCTCGCCGTCCGGGCCGATCTCGGCCGAGCCGACCATGCCGGTCAGCATATAGCCGAGTTGCTCATCAAAATTGCGGGTGATCAGCCCGGTCAGCGTGCGGTCTAGCGCGAAGCCGCCAACCGTCAGCAGGACAATAATCCACCCCGCCGCAATCAGCATGATCCGCGTGGAAAGCGAGCCGGTGTGAGAGGGCAATGGGGCCGAGGGTTGCCCGTCTTCCAAGGGCATGGCTCAGCCCCCTACTCTCACTCCGTCGATCCTGAGCTTGTCGAAGGACTGCACTTCTTCGCTACCTCGCAAGGAAAAACAGCCCTTCGACAAGCTCAGGGCAGACGGATAAGGATATGTCAGCCGCGGCTGCCGGCGGCGGGATCGTCGAGGCTGTAACCAAGGCCACGGATGGTGGTGATCACGTCGGCGCCCAGCTTCTTGCGGATGCGCGTGACAAAAACCTCGATCGTGTTGGAATCGCGGTCGAAATCCTGGTCGTAGATATGCTCGATCAGCTCGGTGCGGCTGACCACCTTGCCTTTGTGGTGGAGCAGGTAGGACAAGAGCTTGTATTCCTGCGCGGTCAGCTTGACCGGCTCGCCACCCAGCGTCACCCGGCCCGAGCGCGTATCCAGCCGGACATCGCCAGCGATCAGTTCGGCAGAGGTATTGCCCGAAGCGCGGCGGATCAACGCGCGCAGGCGGGCGATCAGTTCCTCGGTCTGGAACGGCTTGGCGAGATAATCGTCCGCCCCGGCATCAAGCCCGGCGACTTTGTCCGACCAGCTGTCCCGCGCGGTCAGCACCAGCACCGGGAACTTGCGCCCCTCGCGCCGCCACATGCCAAGCACCGTCAGCCCGTCGATTTCCGGGAGACCCAGATCGAGGATCACCGCGTCGTATTCCTCGGTTGACCCAAGAAAGTGCCCATCCTCGCCATCGACCGAAAGATCGACCGCATAGCCGGTCTGCTCGAGCGTCGATTTGAGCTGTTTGCCGAGGGTTGGTTCATCCTCGACTATCAGGATCCGCATCGCCTGTTATTCCCTTTGGTTCAGCAATTCGCGTTCGTTCAGCCAAATCATTGGGGCGAAAGCGGCAAAGCGTCAAGCAAGTGCACTTAGCGCTTCTGATCCAGCACCGTGCCCGAACGCGCATCGACATCAACGAAGACCACCCGCCCGTCGCGGATGAATTTGAGCCGGTAGGCCATGGCGGCGGGATCATATTCAGGGCCGAGATATTGCATCCCCGGCATGCTCGGCAGCACGCGCTCCTCGATCTCGCGAAGGCTGCGCACATTGCCCAGGCGCATGTCCTTGCGCACCTGGTTCTGCTCGCCGTTTTGCTGGGCTCGCGATGTCAGCGCGGGCAAAGTGAGCGCCAGCGCGATCGCGGGAAAGATGAGAAGCTGCTTCATGTTGCCGCCTTGTCTAAGCATCCGGGCTTGAACAAGATGTGAATGCGGCGCTTGTCAACTTGGCGGCTTCGCCGCTAGGGGCGCGCAGACAATGGCCGCCGCTCCAATCCTCAGCTGGGAAAACCTCGGCCTGCTTCAGGGCAATGGCTGGTTGTTCCAGGGGCTGGATCTCCACATCGCCCCGCGTGACCGGCTGGCGCTGATCGGGCGCAATGGCGCGGGCAAAACCACGCTGCTGCGGCTGATCGCGGGCCAGGTCGAGGCGGACAAGGGCAAACGCTCGGTCCAGCCAGGCACCACAGTCGTGGTGCTGGAACAGGACCCGTTTTTCACCGGCTATGCAACACTCATGGATTTCGCCCTGCACGAGCCCGGCGCTCCGCCGCGCCATGACGTGGAAGCGATCGCCGATCAGCTCGGTATTGATCTCTCCCGCGACGCGGAAAGCGCATCGGGCGGCGAGCGGCGGCGGGCGTCTCTCTGCCGGGCGCTCGCCTCAGAGCCCGACCTGTTGCTGCTTGATGAGCCGACCAACCACCTTGATCTGGCAGCGATCGACTGGCTGGAAGACTGGCTTTCGCGCTACAAAGGCGCATTCGTGGTGATCAGCCACGACCGTACCTTCCTTACCCGGCTGACCAAGGCGACGCTGTGGCTCGACCGGGGTGCCTTGCGCCGCAAGGAGGTCGGCTTTGGCGGCTATGAGGCCTGGGAAGATGCGGTCTATGCCGAGGAAGCCCGCGCCGCCGAAAGGTTGGATGCGCGACTGAAGCTGGAGGCCCACTGGCTGGAGCGCGGGGTCACAGCGCGGCGCAAGCGCAACCAGGGCCGGCTGGAAAAACTCTGGGAAATGCGCGCCGCGCGCGCCGCGATGCTCAACCCGCAAGGCGCGGCCAAGCTGATGCTGGCCAGCGATGACAGCAAGACCAAAGCGGTGATCGTCGCCGACCACGTGACGAAATCGTTCGGGGCCCGGCGGATCATCACGGACTTTACCCTGCGGATCACCCGCGGTGACCGCATCGGCGTGGTCGGCGCCAACGGCTCGGGCAAGACCACGCTGCTGAAATTGCTCACCGGCGAGCTGGAGCCCGATGAAGGAAAAGTCACGCTGGCCAAGACGCTGACCGGCACGGTGATCGACCAGCAGCGCAGCCTGATGAGCCCGGAAAAGCGCGTGCGCGACATTCTGGCCGAGGGCGGCGACTGGGTCGACGTGCGCGGCATCCGCAAACACATCCAGGGCTACCTCAAGGACTTCCTGTTTGACCCCGGCCTCGTCGATGCCCGCATCGGCACGCTCTCGGGCGGCGAGCGCAGCCGGCTTCTGCTCGCGCGCGAATTCGCGCGAAAGTCGAACCTGCTGGTGCTCGATGAGCCAACCAACGATCTCGATCTCGAAACGCTCGACCTGTTGCAGGAAGTCATCGCCGACTATGACGGCACCGTGCTGATCGTCAGCCACGACCGCGATTTCCTCGACCGCACGGTGACGGTGACGCTGGGGCTCGATGGCAGCGGCAAGGTCGATATCGTTGCTGGAGGATACGCCGATTGGGAAAAGCAGCGAAAAAAATCCTCCCCGGCCCGGGGAGGGGGACCATCGCGCAGCGATGGTGGAGGGGCACAGGCCGAAGAACGCGACATTCCCTCACCCCCACCCCCGCGCAAGGGCAAGCTCACTTTCAAGGACCAGCGCGATTTCGACCTGCTGCCCGCGCGGGTGGCAGAGCTCGCCGCACAGATTGCCCGCGATGAAGCCGCGCTGCACGATCCCGCGCTCTACACCCGCGATCCGGTGAAATTCGCCGCGCTGACCAAGGCCATCGAGGCGGCACGGGCGGAGAAGGATGCGGCGGAGGAGAAGTGGCTGGAACTGGCGGAGCTGGTGGAGGGGTGAGTGCCACCGCTTCACAGCGCCATTGCCTCATACCGGCTTTGCGAGAGCGCGTAGCCGGGCGGCTGAGGCACTAATCACCCCATCCGGTAAAACCCCGCCACCCGGTCAAGCGCCAGCCCCAGCACCAGCTTGCCGCTGCGCGCCGGCCAGGCGAGTGCCTTCTCCGCATCGGGCAGCCCCTCGCCGGCGCAGACCACCCGCCACAGCACGTCGGCCAGCCCCGGCCCGGCGGCGGCAATCGCAGCATCAAAGCGGGCTTTCGCGGCAATCTGGCGCTCGCCGGCGGAGAGTCCGCGATCGCCGCCGCCGCCATTCACCCGCACCACATCCCAACGCATGGTGATCCCCGGCGCGATCGCCGCGCGCTCCCAGTCGGCGCGCAGGCGTTCGCCCGCATCGAACTGCGCATCGCTGAGGTGGCCGCGCGAATGCAGCCAGGTTAGCGCCGATTCGGCGAGATTGACTGTCACCCGGCGACCGCCCGGCTGCGGCGCGCGGCGCGAGGGGCCGACGCTGGTCAGTTCACGTTCGACAAGCAGGCGGCGCATTGCAGTTCTCCCCGTGGTTCATCGATTCGACACTTGCCAAATGGCTATATCTGTAGGAAAGAAAAAACCGATCTGGTTACAGGAGCAAATGCGATGATCAACCGCATCCGTGATATCCGCCGCGAAAAGGGCTTGACGCTCGCCGATGTCGCCGAGCGCTGCGCCCCGCCGACCACGCCGCAGACCATCGGCCGGCTGGAAACCGGCACCCGCCAATTGTCGTTGACCTGGATGAACCGCTTTGCCGCCGCGCTCGCGGTTGATCCCGAGCTGCTGGTGCGCGGCGAGCAAGCCCCGGTGCCGCAGCTGATCGCCCGGCTGGGCGAACATGGCGCCGATGCGCTGACCGCGCCGCGCGACGCGGTGCTGCCCAGCCAGCTTGGCGGAGCCAATGGAACAAATGGGGGCGTGCTGGTGGCGATGAGCGTCGAGGCGAGCGCCGGCGAATACCGCGCCGGCGACCAGCTGTGGCTGCGCCAGCATGGCCCGGAAGACTACGTCCGCTTGCTCAACCGCGACGTGCTCGCGCCGCGCCCCGGCGGGCGCTTTGCCTTCGGGCGGATGATCGACCGCGATGGCTTGCGCGTCGCGCTGTTGCCGCCGGGCGCAGGGACCAAGCAGGTGATTGTCGAAAACCCGGCATGGCTGGCGGTGGCCGAAATGCTGGTGCGCAAACTCTGAACGTGGTCCGCGTTCTGTCACTTTCGACTTTGTTTCCCAGCGACGCGCGGCCGCGTCTTGGCGGGTTTGTCGCCCGCCAGTTCGATGCGCTCGCGGCGCGCGGCGATGTGGATCTTACAGTCATTTGCCCGGTCGCCCGCCAGAAAGCGCGCGGCGGCGCGCGCGCCTATCCGGTGCACTACGTGAAATTCACCGCGATCCCCAAGATCGGCGCGCGCTGGTCACCGGGCCGGATCGCCCGCGCGGTCATTCCTCTCGCGCGCAAGCTGCACGCGGAGCGTCCATTTGACTTGGTCGACGCGCAATTTTTCTATCCCGACGGCCCCGCAGCGGCGCACGTCGCAAAGGAACTCGGCCTGCCGCTGTCAATCAAGGCGCGTGGGTCGGACATTCACTTTTGGGGCGAAAGATCGTTCGCACGCACCATGATGCTCGATGCCGCCGAGCAGGCGAGGGGATTGCTGGCGGTGTCCGAAGCCCTGAGGCGGGACATGGCCGCTCTGGGAATGTCCGCTGAGAAAATCGCGGTTCATTACACCGGTCTCGATCATGCGCTGTTCAAGCCGCGCGAGAGGGCTGAGCTTCGCTGGGAATTGTTCGGGGTTGGACCCGAGACAGCCATCCTGCTGTCGGTTGGCAACCTCATCCCGATCAAAGGGCACGACCTCGCCATCGAGGCGATGCACCACATCGAGGGTGCAAGGCTGATAATCGTTGGCGATGGCCCGCAAAGGGCTGCGCTGCGCGCTCAGGCGAGTTCGCTCTTCGTCATCCACAAAGTCTTCTTCGCATCCTACAGCCACGAGAAAATGGCGCTGGCCATGGCGGCGGCCGATGCCCTGGTCCTGCCTTCCGCGCACGAAGGGCTGGCCAACGTCTGGATCGAGGCTCTGGCGTGTGGAACGCCAATCGTAATTCCCGACGTCGGCGGCGCACGCGAGGTGGTGACAAGCCCCAGCGCCGGGCGGCTGGTGGCGCGCAATCCCGAAGCGATTGCCCGCGCTGTCGTCGATCTGCTCGCCAGCCCACCCCCCCGGGCAGATGTCGCCGCCCACGCCAGGAAGTTCAGCTGGGATAAAAACGCCGCGCAGCTGGCGGCGCATTACCAGCGGATCGCGGCCGGCTAACCCTGTTCGCGCGCCAGCTTTTCCTGGCGGTCCATCTCGGTCTCCACGGGCACGAAGCTCTTCGAGGTGACCTTGAGCCAGATCAGGATCGGCGCGGCCATATAGACCGAGCTGTAAGTACCGACGAAAATGCCCAGCGTGATCGCCGCAGTGAAGCCGAAGATCACATCGGGGCCGAACAACAGCAGCGCCATCAGCGTGATCAGCATCGACAGCGACGTGACGATGGTGCGCGAGAGCGTCTCGTTGACCGAAAGATCGAGCAGCTCGGGCATCGGCATCCGGCGGTATTTCTTCAGGTTCTCACGGATGCGGTCATAGACGACGATGGTATCGTTCAAGGAATACCCGATCAGCGTCAGCAGCGCGGCGACAATGTTGAGATCGAATTCCATTTGCGTGAGCGCGAACAGGCCGAGCGTCAGGGTGACGTCGTGGATCAGGCTGAACAGCGCGCCGACACCGAACTGCCATTCGAAGCGCACCCAGATGTAGATCGAGATCGCCACCATCGCCGCCAGCAAGGCCTGCATCCCGGTGCGGAACAATTCGCCCGAAACCTTGCCCGAAACCGAATCCACCCCGTCAATCCGCGCGTCGCGGTGTGTCGCCCGAATCGTCTGGGTAATCTTGCTGGACATGGCTTCGGACAGGGCCGGATCGGATTCTGCGCCCTCGGGCAACTTCATCCGGATCGAAACCTGGTTTTCCTTGCCGAAGGTCTGGATGGTCGGCTCGCCATAGCCGAGCTTGCCCACCGTCTCGCGCAGTTCGGCGACCGGCGCACTGGCCGATTGTTCAAACGACACGCGGATCATCTGGCCGCCGATGAAAACAACCCCGAGATTGAGCCCGCGCGTCAGCACCATGGTGATCGACGCCGCCATCAGCAGCAGGCTGATGACATAGAACGGCACCCGCCAGCGCAGGAAGCGGATGTTGGTGTTATCGGGGACGAGCTTGAGCAGTTTCATGGCCGGTCCTTCAGATTGCCAGATCGCTGGGGCGGGCCTTGCGCACCCAGTTTGCCACCCACATGCGGGTCAGCGTCACTGCAGTGAACACCGAAGTGACAATGCCGATCATCAAGACCACCGCGAAGCCGCGCACCGGGCCGGAGCCGAACAGGAACATCAGCGTTGCGGCGATGACATTGGTGATATTGGCATCGAAAATCGCGCGGCTGGCTTCCTTGTAGCCCATTTCCAGCGCCTGGATTACCCGCCGCCCGCGCGCGCGCTCTTCGCGGATGCGCTCATAGATCAGCACGTTGGCATCGACCGCGGCGCCGATAGTCAGCACGAAGCCGGCAATGCCCGGCAGCGTCAGCGTGGTGTTGAGGATCGCCATCACGCCCAGAATCATCAGCACATTGATCACCAGCGCGACGCAGGCATAGATGCCGAAGCGGCCATAAGTGACCGAGATAAAGCTCATCAGCGCGATCGTGCCGATCAGCATGGCGATCATGCCCTTGCGGATCGAATCTGCGCCAAGGTCAGGCCCGACCGAGCGCTCTTCGACCACCTTGAGATCGACCGGCAGCGCGCCCGAGCGCAGCGCGATGGCCAGCTGGTTGGCGCTCTCGACGGTAAACCCGCCGGATATCTGGGCATTACCGCCCAGAATCGGCTCGTTGATATTGGGCGCGGAGAGCACTTTGCCATCGAGAATGATCGCGAACGGGCGATTGACGTTTTCACTGGTAAGCTTGGCGAACTTGGCACCGCCTTGCGTATCGAAAGTGATCGAGACGACCGGCTCGTTGCCCTGCTGTGCGTAGGTCTGCTGTGCATTGGTCAGCTGGTCTCCCTTGATCCCGCCCAGCCGCTTGACCGCAATCGCAGCGACGCCGTTCTTCGCGGGGTCGGCATAAGGCACGATCTGGCTGCCCGGCGGGGCAATGCCCTGGGCAACGTCTGTCGGCGAGGCGGTGGTATCAACCAGCTTGAATTCGAGCTTGGCGGTCTGCCCCAGCAGGTTCTTGAGCGCCTGCGGATCCTTGAGGCCGGGCACTTGCACGACGATGCGCTGATCGCCGGAGCGAATGATCGTCGGCTCGCGGGTGCCCAGCGCGTCGATGCGCTTGCGCACGACCTCGGTCGCGGTTTCCATCGCTTGCGTTACGGCAAGGTCGATCCCGGCTTTCGTGGGAGTCATCACGTAGCGGGTGCCGTCCTGGACCTGGATATCCCAGTCGCGCTGGCCGGTGAGGCCTGCGCCGCTGGTCAGCGGCAGTAACTGTTCGCGCGCGGCATCCACCTTGCCCGGATCCTCGACCAGAAAGCTCAGTCGGCCGTCCTTGGTCGAAATGTCGCCGATGCGGATAACGGGATCAGCCAGCCGCATCCGGGCACGCACGCTTTCTTCCATGGTTTCAAGCCGCTGGCGCGCGACCTGTGCGGTATCGGCTTCGAGCAGGATGTGGCTGCCGCCCGCCAGATCGAGGCCGAGATTGACCATCGGTTCGGGCAGGAAATCGGGCCAGCGGGCACCCGCCAGCGCAAACAGCGAAGGCAGCGCAGCCGCCAGAGCGAACAGGGTCAGCAGCCAGTACCAGGCCTGCTTCCAGCGGGGAAAATCAAGCATTGCGGATCAGGCTCAATCGTTTGCCGGTTTGCCGGTGAGCGGCGAGATGACATCAGTGATCGTCGACTTGACCGCCTTGACCCGCACATTGGGGCCCAGCTCAATCTCGGCATAGTCGTCATCGACCTTGAGCACCTTGCCGAGCAGACCACCGCCGGTCAGCACCTGATCGCCCTTTTTGATCGCCGCGATCTTGGCCGCCTGCGCCTTCTGGCGTTTCATCTGCGGGCGCAGGATCAGGAACCAGAAGATCACCACCATGGCGACAAGCGGCAAGAACCGGAGCCATGCCGGTGGTGCATCGGCGGCGGCGGCGGGGGCAAGAAGCATGAGGAGCGAGCTGGGCATCGGTGCTGTGCAACTTTCCGGATGAAGTGATTTCCCGGCTGAACCGGATTGGCCGGGCGGTTAGCAGCAATGGCCGGGCATGGCAACGCGGGAGCTGCGGCATGTGCGGTTGACTCAGACCGCCGCCAGCCTATAGGCCCGCGTCTCTGTTCCCGCTGCGGCGGGAGCCGTCTGGTCGGGACGTAGCGCAGCCTGGTAGCGCATCACACTGGGGGTGTGGGGGTCGGAGGTTCGAATCCTCTCGTCCCGACCAATATTTTTCCAGCAACCCCGCCAAAGCAGCCAGCTATTGCGCGGCGGGCCTCGCGCGCCTATCGGACGGCGACCAACGGGCGCAATCGCCCTTTCGCCGCCGCATTCGGTCGCGAAATCCCGCAAGCAAGAGATTATGACCTTTACAAACACACCCGCGCTTCTTGCCGAAGCGCTCGCAACGCGTGGTTACACCGAGTTTACGCCGGTTCAGGCCGCCGTGGTCGAAGCCGAAGCAATTGGCCGCGACCTCATCGTCTCTGCCCAGACCGGCTCCGGCAAGACCGTCGCTTTCGGTCTCGCCATGGCCCAGGCCATCTGCGACGAGGAAGGCCGCGTGCTGCCTACCAACGCGCCGCTCGCGCTGATCATTGCGCCGACCCGCGAGCTCGCCATGCAGGTCAGCCGCGAGCTCGCCTGGCTCTATGCCGGGACCGGCGCGCGGGTGCTGACTTGCGTCGGCGGCATGAACCCGTCGATCGAACGCCGCGCTCTCGCCCAGGGTGCGCATGTCATCGTCGGCACGCCGGGTCGGCTGCGCGACCATCTCGAGCGCGGGGCGATGGAGCTGCATGGCCTGAAGGCCGTGGTGCTCGATGAAGCCGACGAAATGCTCGACATGGGCTTTCGCGAGGATCTTGAAGAACTGCTCGACGCCACCCCCGAGGGGCGCCGCACGCTGCTGTTTTCGGCTACCATGCCCAAGCCGATCGTCGCATTGGCCCGCCGCTACCAGCGCGATGCCTTGCGCATCTCGACTGTCGGCGAAGAGCGCGGCCACGGCGACATCAGCTATCAGGCGATGGCCATTGCGCCCGCCGACATCGAAAGCGTTGCGGTCAACCTGCTGCGTTATTACGAAGCCGACACGGCGATGCTGTTCTGCGCAACGCGCGACAATGTCCGGCATCTCCACGCCAGCCTGACCGAGCGCGGCTTTGCCGTCGTCGCGCTGTCTGGCGAGCACAGCCAGGGCGAGCGCAACCAGGCGCTGCAAGCCCTGCGTGATCGCCGCGCACGGGTGTGCGTTGCGACCGACGTTGCCGCGCGCGGCATCGACTTGCCCAGCCTGTCGCTGGTCATTCACGGTGAAATCCCGCGCGATGCCGAAGTGCTTCAGCACCGCTCGGGCCGCACGGGCCGCGCCGGCAAGAAGGGCACCGCCATTCTGCTGGTCCCCTATCCGCGCCGCCGCCGGGTGGAAGGTATGCTGCGCAGCGCCCAGATCGCCGCTGAATGGATCGATCCGCCGACTGCCGAGGCGATCCGCCGCGCCGATAGCGAGCGCCTGCTCGAAAAGCTGCTCGCACCGGCCGAAGTGCACGACGAGGACCGCGAGCTTGCCGCGATGCTGCTCGAAAAGCGCAGCCCCGAGGAAATCGCTGCCGCGCTTGTCCACATGCACCGTTCCGCGATGCCCGAGCCCGAGGAGCTGGTCTCCGCCGACGCCCCGCGTCCAACCGGCCCGCGTCCCGGCTTTGAGGGCAGCGCCTGGTTCCGGCTCAACTGCGGGCGCAGCCAGAATGCCGATGCGCGCTGGGTGCTGCCGCTGCTGTGCCGCCGCGGCCATGTCAGCCGCAGCGAGATCGGCGCAATCCGCATCACCGCGAATGAAACGCTGTTCGAAGTGCCCCAGGCGGTTGCGGCGCGCTTTCTTGAAGCCGTAGTCCGCACAGCGGGCGATGGGGACGACGGGGTTGAGATCACCCAGGTCGATGGCCCGCCGCGCGAGGCTGCCCGCGAACACCGCCGCGAGCGCAGCCACGACGGCCCCCCGCCGCGCCAGCATGTCTCTGCGCCGCGCCAGCGCGATGCCGCGCCTGCCGGGCGGACCTACGTCGCAAGGACGCCGTCCGAATCCGCGCAATCGGTACGCGCCGCTCCTCCTGCCGAACGGACCGCCGAGCAGCCAGCGCAGCCCCGCAAGGCGCTGACCGCTCGTCCACACGAGCCCCGGCCAGCCGGTCACAAGCCCGGCGGCCCCAAGTATGGCGGGCCGAAGCCGGGTGGATCCAAGTATGGTGCCCCCAAGCGCGGTGGCCCCACCAAGCCGGGCGGGCCCAAGGGGAAGTGGGGTAAACCGGACCGCGGGCGATGATCCGGATTCTGGTCGATGCCGACGCCTGCCCGGTCAAGGACGAGACCTACCGCGTCGCCCAGCGCCACGGCGCAGGCGTGACCATCGTCAGCAACAGTCCGATCCGCACGCCCCCGCTGGATTTCGTCGATCGGGTGGTGGTCAGCGATGGTTTTGACGCCGCCGACGACTGGATCGCGACGCACGCCGGGCCGGGCGTGGTCTGCATCACCGCCGATATCCTGCTGGCCGACCGCTGCCTGAAGGCCGGTGCGCTGGCCATTTCGCCCACCGGCAAGACCTTCACCCCTGCCTCGATCGGCGGTGCCATCGCCACCCGCGCGATCATGGCCGACCTGCGCGCCGGCGGCGAACAGCTCGGCGGCCCGGCCCCGTTTTCCAAGACCGACCGTTCGCGCTTCCTCTCCGCGCTCGACGAGGCTCTCGTGCGGCTCGGGCGGATGGGCTAGGGCTGATTGCTTGAAATCAGAATCATTCGTCATTGCGAGCGCAGCGAAGCAATCCAG
>JANPOS010000121.1:0-7722 GCA_031428115.1 Novosphingobium sp.
CCATGCTGCTCGTGCTCTCCTGCCATGTCGCAAGTCCTCATCGCTGAATTTTCGGTGAACGCTATTGATCCATACGCAGCGCGTGAGCCGGTCCCTCAAAAAAAGGGCGCGGACGACTATACCGATGAGACGTCGGCTTGGAGCGCCTTGCGCGCACGATATATCCGGGTTTCGACCGCCTTTTCGCTGATGCCCAGAATCTCGGCGGTTTCGGCCTGCGTTGACCCTTCGATGGCGTGCAGAATCAAAGGCTCGCGAATTGCGAGCGGCAATTTGGCGATTGCTTCGCGCACGCGAGCAAGTTCGATCTGGCCGGCAAGATGGCGATCGGCGGGAATGGCCTCATCGGCAACGGTCGCCGCTGCCTCAATCGGCAAGGCAAAAGAAAAGAACCGGCGCACCGCGCGCCGCCTCGCCCAATCGCGGCATTTGTTGATCGCGATCCGGGACACCCAAGTCTTGAAAGGCCGAGTGCCGTCGTAACTCTTGAGCGCGGCAAAGGCGGCAATGAAAGTTTCCTGCGTCACGTCGAGCGCGGCATCGCCGTCGCCGATCGACCCTCTCACCAAGCGGAAGACTGGCTCGCGGTAGCGTCCGAGTAGCTCGCGATAGGCCGCTTGTCGTCCGGCGAGGGCAAGGGCGGCCAACTCGCCGTCGGAACACTCGCCCAGCGCCAGCGTCATTTCTGATCGGCAGTCAGCGCCTTGACCACGGCTCCGTCGAATTTCGCCGCTTGATCGGGTCGCAGAAGCGCCCGCATCGCAAAGATATGCTCAAGGGTTTCCTTTTGCAGTTCGCCCATCGCCATGTGCGATTGGTCGATGGCGCTGGAAACTTGCGGGCCATAGCCATGTTCGACCTCGATCGCGGCTGCCAGCCTGGCATTGTCCGCACGCATTTCGAGTTCGAGCGCCTTACGCCGCACCGCAAACTGCACCTCAAGCGCGTCGAGCCGGGCGTGTTGAGCGGCATCAAGATTGAGTTGATCGTGCAGCAGAGCGTGCAGTTCGCTGTCAGCGGCAGGTCTGGGCACAAGCACGGCCCGGCCAATCCATACCCCAGCAATCGCCGCGGCGAATACGATCAGGGCAGCCAGTAGCGTGCGGCGCAGATTGGTCACTTCGAGGCCAGCAGCAGCGAAGACGGCGCCAACGCGGGCGGGACGCCAAAGGGCGAAACTGACGGCGCGGCCGATGCGGGGCTACCGGAAAATCCTGTGCTGATGACGCCGAAAGCGAGGGCAGCAATTGCGGCAATGCTGAGCGAGCGCAGCGAATTGCTTGCAGCAGATCTTTGCTGGTCGGCCAATGCTGAAAACACGGCCTCGTCCATCATCGCCAAGCGCGGAGGGAGCGGCGCGCGGCCAATCCGGGCCAACATCTCGTCAAGGTTGCTCATCGCCAAATTCTCCCGTGTTGCTCCTTATACGCAAAGCAAGACAATACCCCTCAATACCAGGTTGACCTGCCGCGAGCGGATTTTTCAAGGGGTAGGCTTCAGCCCTGCGTATTTGTCATGACCTCATAATGGAGACCGTTCATGTCCAAGTTCCGCCTTGCCTTCACCGCTCCCTTCCTTGCCGCCCTCGCGTTCGCAGCAGGCGCGCAAGCACACACAAGACTGGTGTCATCCACTCCTTCCGCCAATGCGACCGTTACCAAGCCCGGCCGGGTCGTCCTGACCTTCAATGAAAGGGTCGTGGCCAACTTTACCGGGGCGACGCTTGCCATGACTTCGATGCCGGGGATGGCAAGCCACCAGCCGATGGCGATAACGGGCTTCACCTCGGCAATGAGCCGCGACGGCAAGACCCTCACGCTGACGATGCGGCGCGCACTTGCGGCTGGCACCTACCAGCTCAGATGGCACGCTGCGGGCGCAGACACGCACCGCATGGAAGGCACTCTGTCCTTCACCGTGCGATAAGGTGATCGACACACTGACCATCGGCATCAGGTTCGCACTCTACGTGGACCTGATGCTGTTGTTCGGATTGCCGCTGTTCGGGCTTTACGCTTTGAAGGGCGTGGAACGGCTGCACAGCAATGTGTTGCCGCTCTGCTCCCTGGAAATCTGGCTGTCAGCGACGGCCATTGCCCTGTCGGTGTTGAGTATCTTCGCGATGACCGCCTCGATGGCGGGCGTTGCGCTGCTTGAGGTTGACCGTGCTTCGGTCAGCATGATGATCTCCGAAACTCCAATGGGGCAGGCTTGGGCTCTCCGCATGGCGGCCCTGTTTATGACGCTCACCATCACGATTGTGATGGGTCGGCGCAAAACATCGACTTGGCTGGTTCTGGTTTCATTGGGATCGGCGGGCGCCCTCGCCTCGCTGGCATGGACGGGCCACGGGGCCGCGAGCGAAGGTGACGCAGGAACGCGCCATCTTATCGCGGACATCGTGCATTTATTGGCTGCTGGCGCATGGATCGGTGCGCTTGCGGCGCTAGGCGCGCTGCTGTTTCGTTCCGCTCGTTCGATGTCGAAAGATCATATCCGACTCACACACCGCGCGCTCGAAGGCTTTTCACTTATCGGAACGGTGATAGTCGCGCTTATCGTCGTGTCCGGTCTGCTGAATAGCTGGATGCTGGTTGGCCCCGAACATCTGCTAACGATGAGTTCAACGCTTTATGGGCAGCTGCTCATCGCAAAGCTGGCTCTGTTCGGCGTCATGCTCGTTTTAGCAGCGGCAAACCGGTTTCGCCTGACGCCCGCGTTCGACCAGGCTATCAAGAATGGTGGAACGCTCGTGTCCATAAGCCAGTTACGCCGTAGCCTGATCTTCGAGGTGAGCGCCGCGCTCCTGATCCTTGGCCTTGTCGCATGGCTTGGCACGCTCGAACCGCCGATGTCGATGTGATGCGTCCAAAGGGAAACTGATCGTGAACGAACCACAAGGCGCAGCGCATTCAAAGCACGAGCGCGGGTGCTGTCATACCGCCAGTGCCGATGCTCTGGAAACGGCGATTGATCCCGTCTGCGGGATGACGGTCGATCCCGCGAAAACGGCGCACCACGCCGCGCACGACGGTACCGATTATCACTTTTGCAGCGCCGGATGTCTGGCGAAGTTCACCGCCGAACCAGCCAAATACCTCTCCGATATACCGCGAGCCGAAGCGGTAGCCACAACCGGTGCAATGTGGACGTGCCCGATGCACCCGGAAATCCGCCGGGAAGGTCCGGGGACCTGCCCAATCTGCGGCATGGCGCTGGAACCCGAAGAACCATCGCTTGACGATGCGCCCAATCCCGAACTGGTCGATTTCACGCGGCGCTGGTGGGTGTCGGCGGTGCTGGCCGTGCCGTTGCTGATCCTGACAATGGGCAGCGAGCTGCTCGGCCTGTATCTGGTCAGCCCGGCGATCTCGCCCTGGCTCCAGCTCGCATTGACCGCGCCGATCGTGCTGTGGGCGGGGTGGCCTTTCTTCACGCGCGGGTGGACATCGCTCGTCACGCGCAAGCTCAATATGTTCACCCTGATCGCCATCGGGGTCGGCGCGGCCTTTCTCTACAGCCTTGTTGCAACACTCGCACCGGGGCTGTTCCCGCAAGCATTCCGGATGCACGGGATGGTGCCGGTCTACTATGAGGCGGCGGGGGTGGTCGTTGCCCTCGTCCTGCTCGGCCAGGTGCTTGAACTGCGGGCGCGGGCAGCCACCGGCAAGGCAATTCGTGCGCTCCTAAACCTCGCTCCCAAGACCGCGCGGCGCATCGATGCCGATGGCACCGAAACCGATATTCCGCTCTCCGAAGTGCAGGCAGGCGACCGCCTCCGTGTCCGCCCAGGCGAGGCTGTGCCGGTGGATGGTATCGTGATCGACGGGCGTTCCTCGGTCGATGAATCCATGCTCACCGGCGAGCCGCTCCCGGTCGCCAAAGAACCTGCCAGCGCCCTGACCGGCGGAACGGTCAACGGCACCGGCAGTCTGGTTATGGAAGCGCAAGCCGTTGGCGCGGATACGATGCTCGCACGGATCATCCGCATGGTGGCCGAAGCGCAGCGCAGCCGTGCGCCGATCCAGGCGGTGGCGGACCGGATCTCGGGATGGTTCGTGCCGCTGGTGATCGCCATCGCTGTCGCTTCCTTTACGGTCTGGAGCCTTGTTGGCCCCGAACCCCGCATGGGCCATGCCCTGCTCAATGCCATCGCCGTGCTGATCATCGCCTGCCCTTGCGCGCTTGGGCTGGCGACCCCGATGTCGATCATGGTGGCGACGGGGCGCGGCGCACACGCGGGCGTGCTGGTCAAACACGCGGAAGCCCTGCAAGCCTTCGAGAAGGTCGATACGCTGGTGATCGACAAAACCGGCACCCTCACCGAAGGCAAACCCAAGCTGGTCGGTATCGAGACGCTAGGCGGTATCGTTGAAATCGATCTGCTCGGACTTACGGCTGCGGTCGAAGCGCGTTCGGAGCATCCGCTCGCCCATGCCATTGTCACCGCTGCCAAGGAACGCGCCCTGGAGCTGGGGGAGCCGCAAGACTTCGCCGTTCAGGTCGGCCTCGGGGTCAGCGCCAACGTAAATGGCCGTGCCGTCGTCGTTGGCAACGCGGCTCAAATGGAGCGGATCCGGGTTGATGCCGCGCCGCTACACGATGCCGCGGAGGCCAAGCGTCGCGATGGCGCGGGCGTGATGCTGATCGCGGTTGACGGCAAGCTTGCAGGACTGGTGGCAGTCGCTGATCCCATTCGAGAGAATGCCCGCACCTCCATTGAGGCACTGCGCAAGCAAGGGCTGCGCGTCATCATGCTCACCGGCGACAATCCGACCACGGCTAAGGTCGTTGCCGATGCGGTTGGCGGGCTTGACGGCGTTCACGCCGAACTCAAACCCGATGACAAGGCGCGGATCGTCGGCGAACTCAAGGCCTCTGGTGCCAAAGTCGCTATGGCGGGCGACGGGATCAACGATGCGCCCGCGCTTGCCGCAGCCGATGTCGGCCTGGCCATGGGAACCGGCACCGACGTTGCGATTGAAAGTGCGGGTATCACGCTCACCAAGGGCGATCTTGCCGCCGTGGTCCGCGCCCGCACGCTCGCCAAGGCAACCATGCGCAACATCCGCCAGAACCTGTTCTTCTCGTTCTTGTTCAACGGGATTGGCGTTCCGGTGGCGGCTGGTGTGCTTTATCCGGCCTCAGGCATCCTGATGTCGCCGATGTTTGCGGGTGCGGCGATGGCGCTGTCTTCTTTCACCGTTGTCATGAACGCGCTGCGGCTCAATCGGGTGAAGCTGTAACCTGTGTCCGCCAGCCGATCTGCCTGCGCTCAGATGGCGCGATGTGACCAAAAGAAGGTGATGCGTCGATGATGCGTCACATGGAGACATCGGCTCGCATCGCAGCTGAGCCGCATGAGGTGTTTGCACGTCTCGACGACCAGACCAGACTCGCAGAGCATATGAGCAAGCCCTCGCTGATGATGGGCGGCGGGAAGATGACCTATGAGTTCGACGAACAGAAAGGGCAGTCCGTCGGTTCGCAAATCCGCATGGGTGGCAGCGCCTTCGGCCTGCAAGTATCCCTCGACGAAGTGGTCACCGAACGGATTCCACCGCGACGCAAGGTGTGATCGCCGCACGCGAGAGCGAGGCGAACCGGGCGCGGCTGATGCGCGATGCCGGAGAACGCGACGTCCTGGCCGCACTCGATAGTGACCTTGCCGATCATGCCATGCACCATCAGCGATTGATGAACGCACGGCAAACACTGGTGCCGCTGGCCAAGCGCCGGGCCGAACTCGACATGGCGAGCTATGCCGCAGGCAAGCTCGATCTCGGCAGCGCTCTGCTCTCAACGCTGGCACTGGCCGAATCCGAAGTCGATGCTTTGTCGCGCGAGGCCGATGTCGCGCGCGATGCGATCCGGATCAACTATACATATGGGGAGATGCGGCCATGAGCATGGACGGGGCAACTGCGAGCCGCTGGCGCGCGGGAATACTGGCGGCAGTGCTTGTCGCGGGTGGCGGCGGATTTTGGCTTGGGCAGCGCGGCGGGCCTGCTCCCGAGGCTGGTTCAGGCCAATCGGGACGGAAAATCCTCTACTGGTACGATCCGATGGTGCCGCAGGAGCACTACGACGATCCCGGCGCATTGTCTTCGATGGGGATGAAGACCCAGCCCAAATATGCGGACGACGGTGCCGTTGCTGGCGGCGCGGCGGGCGTGACAATCGATCCGGCAGCCATGCAGAATCTCGGTATCCGCATTGTCCCGGCACAAATGGGCAGCCTCGCTGCCACGCTCAATGTCACCGGCAGCATCGATTTCAACCAGCGCGATGTCGCGATCATTCAGGCCCGGTCGGGTGGTTTTGTGTCGCGGGTTTATGCCCGCGCTCCCGGCGATGTCGTGCGCGCCGGTGCGCCGATAGCCGATGTGCAATTGCCCGAATGGGGCGGCGCGCAGACCGAGTTCCTCGCGGTCAGGCGGCTCGGCAGGCCCGATCTCACCGCTGCGGCGCGCCAGCGGCTCAAGCTGCTGGGCATGTCCGACGGCTTGATAGCCAGCGTCGAACGCTCGGGACGGAGCAATGGCACGGTTACGATCACTTCGCCGATATCCGGGGTAATTCAGACTCTCGATGTCCGCGCAGGGATGACGCTGGCTCAGGGGCAGACCTTGGCCCAAGTGACCAGCATTGGCACGGTCTGGCTCAACGCCGCGGTTCCCGAAGCCCAGGCGGGAAGTGTTCGCGTTGGACAGAGCGCCAGCGCCACGCTTGCCGCCTTCCCCGGCGAAGCCTTCAGTGGGCGCATCCTCGCGATCCTGCCGACCGCACAAGCCGACAGCCGCACAGTCACCGTCCGCATTGAGCTTGCCAACCGTGCCGGGCGCCTGCGTCCCGGCATGTTCGCACAGGTCGCGCTGGGCGGCACGGGTAGCGCGGCGCTGCTCGTGCCAAGCGAGGCAGTTATCCGCACGGGGACGCGCACGATTGTCATGCTGGCGACCGGCGATGGCCGCTATCAGCCCGCCGAAGTCCGCACAGGCCGAGAGGGCGGCGGACAGACCGAGATAGACCCGCTGGTCGGCCTCGTTCTTCCGGTTGAGGAAATTGACGACGACGACATCATGCTTCTGGCCGTAACGATGGCAACGCCCGATACGCTGCTCGATACGCTGCGGATTCCAGGGCAGGTCATAGTTCACGACCATTGAGCAGAATTGGAGATTGATGCCCTCGGCTCCGGCCTCGGTGGCGATCATAATCCTGCCCTGCTCGCGGAAATAATCGACCAACGCTGAGCGCATATCGGCGGTCCTCGACCCCGTGACTCGATCCGAACCTTCGTGGCGGGACACCCATTCGCGATAAATCGCCTTCGATTGATCGTCGGTGTTGGTGCCGTTGAACAGGACTATGCGGTCTGCAAACGGACTGTCGGCCAGCACCCGCAGCAGATAGGATTGAGTGCGGCGCGATTCGGTGAAGATGATCGCCTTTTCATCGGCACCTAACTCGCGCGCCTTGGCGAAGCCTACTTCCAGAGCTTTAAGCAACGCCCTCCCTTTGGCGTTTTGGTCGATCGAGGTTGCCAATTCCGCAAACTCACGAAGCTCAATAATTTCTAGCTCAAGCGCCCTCTGATCGGCTTCCGTCAGTGGTTCAATTTCGTCATCCGACCACTCCTCCGCCGTTTCATCCAGCGCCTCATAATCCTCGTCCAGCTCCTCCAAGAGCGACGTGGGCCTACTCTGATCGAGCCGCTTT
>JANPOS010000122.1:0-4647 GCA_031428115.1 Novosphingobium sp.
TGCCGTCGAGAGGTTCTTCAGCAAAATCAAACACTACCGGGCCGTCGCCACCCGATACGAAAAGCATCCCGAAAACTATCTCGCTGTCATCAAGCTAGCCGCAGCCAGTATCTGGATGCGCTTTATGAGTCGGTGACCTAGGCCGCACACGCTGACGCACGAAGAAAAGGACAGCCCTTCGACAAGCTCAGGGTAAGCGGGCTTGGGGTGAGTCAAGTTTTGCGCAATTCGCTCTAGCTCAGCGCCCCTTCCACTCGGGCTTGCGCTTTTCGGCAAAGCCTTTCGGCCCCTCCGCCGTATCCTCAGCGCCCAGCCATTCCGCAAACAGCGGATGCCCGGTCTGCCCCGCAAGTGCGTCGGCGAGGCTGGGCTGATCCAGACCCCACATGGCGAGTTGTTTGGTGAGCCGCACCGCGAGCGGGGCGTTGGCGATGATCTCACCGCCCAGCCGCTGTGCCGCCGCCATCGCATCGCCCTCGGCAAGCTCGCTGACGAAGCCCATGTCGAGTCCTTCCGCCGCCGAAATGTTGCGTCCCGTCAGCAGCGGCCCCATTGCGCGTTTCAGTCCCGCCTGGCGCACCAGCCGGTGGACCCCGCCGCCAATCGCAAACAGGCCTACTTTGGGCTCGGGCAAGCCGAACACTGCGCTCTCGCTCGCGACGATCAGGTCGCAGGCCAGCGCGATCTCGAAGCCGCCGCCCAGCGCGAGGCCGTTCACTGCCGCAATCACCGGCTTGGCGAGGTCATAACGTTCGATCAGCCCGGCATAGCCAGTCTTCGGATAGGGTGCCTTGGCATCGAAGGCAGTGAGGTCGCTGCCCGCGCAGAACGCCCGCGTGCCCGCGCCGGTGACGATGCAGACGTGGGCAGCGTCGTCGGCGGCAAAGCGGTCGAACGCGGCCTCCAGCGCCATATGCATCGCCGGGGTGATCGCGTTGAGCTTTTCCGGGCGGTTGAGCGTGATGGTGAAAATGCCGCCAGCGGCTGCGGTGAGGATGTGGCCGTTTTCCATGGCATGTCTATCGGGCAAAGATGCCCTCTCGACAATGCCCGGCGCTTGCCCGACAACCCCGGCAAGGCACGACCGGCCAGCAAGGCGCGGCATGCATCCCGGGAGAGCATTGCTTGAGCTATATTGATGAATGGCGCCGGTCGATCCGCCCGCTGATCGCGGCCAGCCTGGCCACCGGCACCAGCCTGTCGTTGTTCGCCTACACCAACAGCGTGTTCGCGCCGCATCTGATCAAGGAGTTCGGCTGGTCGCGCGCGCAATTCTCGCTGATCGCGGTGACCATGCTGCTGACCTTGCCGATCCTACCGCTGGTCGGCCGCTTGACTGACCGGCTGGGGGTGCGGCGAGTTGCGCTGATCGGCGTGCTGCTGATGCCGCTCGGTTTCATCGGCTACAGCCAGATGCAGGGCGATTTCACCAGCTATCTGGTGATCTTCACCGCGATCCTGATGATCGGCAGCATGACCGGTCCGCTGGTCTTTTCCCGGCTCATCGCGGCCAATTTCGACAAGGCGCAGGGGCTGGCGCTGACCGTGATCAACTGCACCCCGGCGGTGATCGCCATCCCGCTGGCGCCGGCGCTCAACCTGTCGATCGAGGCCTATGGCTGGCGGGCGACCTATCTGGTGCTGGGCGGCTTCGTGCTGGTCAGCGGGCTGATTGCCGTGCTGCTGGTCAAGGACGAACCGCCTGCTGCCGGCGCCGCGCCGCCCGAAGTGCCCCGGCCCGCGCGCGAGGACTATGCGCTCATTTTCAAAAGCAAACTGTTCTGGGTGATCGTCGCTGGCTTCTTCTTCTGCCTGCTGCAAACCCAGCTGCACTCCTCGCAGATGAACCTGATGCTGATCGACAACAATCTGACGATGCAGATGGCCGCCAATGTCGTCTCGGTCTATGCGCTGGGCACGCTGGTCGGGCGCATCGTCTGCGGGATAACGCTCGATCTGTTCAGCACCCGCACGGTCACGGTGATCTCGATGGGCCTGCCGGCGTTCGGCTTCCTGTTGCTGGCCTCTGACATGAATTCGCTGCCGGTGATCTCTTTTGCGATGTTCCTCGTCGGGCTCTCGGTCGGCGCGGAGAGCGACCTGATCTGTTATCTGGTCTCGCGCTATTTCAAGCTGCGGATCTATGGGACGACGCTGGGTCTGGTGCATACCACGACGTTCCTGTCATCGGCGGTCGGCGGGCTGGCGATCGGGCTGACGCTGATGGTGGCGGACAGCTATGTGCCGTTCTTGTATATCGCCGCAGGGTCGATCCTGGTGGGCAGCCTGCTGTTCCTGCTGCTGCCCCCGGGGCGCGAAGTCGAGAGGATAGGCTAGGATCATGGCACCAGTGCCCTACAAATCCACCCCCGTCTTCGACGAGATTTCCCTGCCGCAGGCTATTCGCAGCGCGCACAGCACCAAGGCCGGCGTTTGGGGCTTGCTGCGGGTGATCGAGGGCGAGGCGCTCCTGGTGTTTCACGATCCGGCTTACGAGGTGCAGGTCGTGCCCGGCAAGCCTGCGCCGATTGCTCCGGAGGCGCTGCATCACGTTGTGCTGGTCGGTCCAGCGCGCCTGCAGGTCGAATTCTACCGCGAACCGCCGCTGGGCGAAGGCAACTGAACTGACAGGGAGCAAGAACCATGGCCTACAAGATCCTGTTATTCATGAAGCGCAAGCCCGGGATGAGCGTCGCGGCATTTCGCGACTACTACGAGAACCACCACGTGCCGCTCGCCATGGCCAACAGCGGCGGGCAGGGCGGCGGCATCGTGCGCTATGTGCGCCGCTATCTCGATCCGCTGCCACATGCCGAAAGCGGCACCAATGAGGAACTGCCTTACGATGTCGTCAGCGAACTGTGGTTCGCTGACGAGGCGGTGTTCAAGGGCACGGTGGAGTATCTGTCCACCACGGTGATGAACGATGCGGTGGTGAACGACGAGCTGAACCTGTTCCACCGACCGACCATGCGCATGGCCACCGTTGTCGAATGCGAGACCGACATGGCGGCGCCGGAAGGCTGAAGACTCCGCTTTTTTGCTTGCGCGAACGGGTGCATCCTGCCGGCAAGGCGACGGGGGCGACTCGCTTGGCTGAACCGCTCCCGGCCTTTGGAGAGTAGCGATGATAACCAACCGCGCGATAGCCGGCCTGGTGCTGGCTGCATTGCTTGGCGTTCCGCAATCCGCTTTGGCTGCCAAGCTGACCTTGAACACCACGCTGAGCGGCGAGAGCGAGGTAATTCCCGGCGATGCTGATGGCAGCGGCAGTTTTTCCGCCGAACTGGACCCCGGCACCGGCGAACTGTGCTATGAATACCGGATCGCCGGCGTGGCGAAGCCGAGCTCGTTGCAAATTCACCGGGGCTCGATTGGCAGCAATGGCCCGGCGGTGATCTATCTGGAACCGGCGACGCTGGTCTGTGTCTTTGCTGACCCGGCGGTGGTCGCCGAGATCATGGCAAGTCCAGCAAGTTATTACGTCAATTTCGCCAACCGGGAGTTCCCCGACGGGGCAGTGCGCGGGCAGTTCATTTCACCCCAGCTTGCCGGGCAGTGATGGACCGTCAGGCTCTTTCGGGATGCCTGCCGATCTGCGGAGTGCGCATGGCGATGGTGTTCGAAAGCGAGACACCGGTCGACGCCTGGGATGGCCGGAAAATCTTGAAACCGGCGTTGTTAGTGTTAGCATTGTTGCGGGGTTGAACCGGGGGGGGCATCATGGCCGGAAAATTTGCCACACAAGGCGGGCGAGTGGAACGCGAGCGGCGGTTCTATGCGCGGATGGCCTGGTTTATCGTGGTGGTGGTGTTGCTCGGATTCGGGCCGAGTTTCTATTTCAAGTGGCTGGGCCTGTCCTATCCGCGGCCCAATCCCGAGCTTGCCCCGAGCGTGATGGTGCATGGGCTGGTGTTCACCGCCTGGCTCGCAGTATTCGTCACACAGGTCTCGCTGGTTGCCGCTGGTCGGCGCGATCTTCACCGCCAGCTCGGCGTGCTCGGCATGGCGCTGGGCGTGGCCTTGGTCCCGGTGATGTATTTGACGGCGGTCTGGGCGGTCGCGCGAGGCAGTCATCCGCCGTTTGCCGATGCCCTCACCTGGACTGTCGTGCCGCTCGTCGGGATTCCGGTATTGGCACTGATGCTCTGGCTCGGCTGGCGCGAGAGCCGCAGAGATCTGCAAGCGCATAAGCGCCTGATTCTGGGGCTGATGATCATGCTGACCCAGCCAGCGATTGGCCGCCTGCCGCTGGCACCGCCCGAATTGCTCGGATTTGCTCTGCAAGGCGTGCTGAGCTGGCTTATATTCGTGCCGCTTTTCCTGTGGGACAGCCGCACCCTGGGCCGTCTGCATTGGGCGAGCAAGCTGGGCGCGGGCCTGTTTGCACTGGTGCTCGCGCTGCAGGTATTCTTCCTCGCCACGCCGGGCCTGTGGTCGGCCTTTGCGGCAGGATTGCCGGGAGTCGGCAGCTGATCTAGAGCGGCGTGCAATAAATCTGATCCCAAAAACCCCGCCTACCCTGAGCTTGTCGAAGGGCTGCACTTTTCTTCGGGCCGCACACGCAGCCTCAAGAACAAGGACGGCCCTTCGACAAGCTCAGGGTAGACGGAATTGGAGGTGATCCCGATTTTACGCACGATGCTC
>JANPOS010000123.1:0-7397 GCA_031428115.1 Novosphingobium sp.
TGGCTTCCTCTATGTCATCGACCGCACGAGCGGGCAGTTCATCTCCGCCGGCAAGATCGTCAAGGTGACCTGGGCCGAGCGCATCGATCCCGCTACCGGCCGCCCGGTCGAAGCGCCGAACATCCGCTTCGAGCAAGGCGACGTGGTGATCTGGCCCAACCCGACCGGCGGGCATAACTGGCAGGCGCAGGCCTATAGCCCGCAGACCGGGCTGATCTATATCCCCGCGATGCACAACGGCGTGCGCTATTCGGCCAAGCCGGTCGCGGGCGGGGTGTTCATCAACAACATGTGGATCGGCTCGGAAAAGGCCGACGAACGCGACGGCAAGGGCTCGCTGGTCGCCTGGGACCCGGTGCGGCAGGAGGAGGTCTGGCGAGTGATGCGCGAGAACATCTGGAACGGCGGGTTAATGGCCAGCGCCGGCAATTTGGTGTTCCAGGGCGATGCCTATGGCAAGTTTTCCGCTTATGATGCCAAGAGCGGCAAGGCGCTGTGGAGCTTTGATGCCCAGCTCGGGATCATCGGCGCGCCGATGAGCTATGCGGCGGGCGGCAAACAATATGTCGCGGTGCTGACCGGCTGGGGCGGGGCGGCGGCGATTGGCAGCGATGTGATGAATGTCGGCTGGAAATACGGCGCCAATCCGCGCCGGCTGCTGGTCTTTGCGCTGGATGGCAAAGCCAAGTTGCCGCCTGGCGCACCGCGCAGCCTGTCGATTGACCCGCAGGACGATCCGGCAATTGCCGTCGATGCTGCGCGGGCGGAAAGAGGCAAGCCGGTGTTCCTCGCCTGCGCGCTGTGCCACGGGCGCGATGCGATCTCCGCCGGCTCGCCGGGGCCGGACTTGCGCGAATCGGCACTGGCGCTCGATCAGGCGGCGTTCCTGGCTGTCGTGAAGCACGGGGCGCTGCTCGAAAAGGGCATGCCGCGTTATGACTGGCTGAGCGAACAGCAGGCGGTCGATATCTGGCACTATGTCCGCCAGCAGGCGCGCAAAGCGAAAGTGGCCCAGGGCAAGGCGGGCGGCGGTGGCTGACGCGCCCGAGATCATCGGCGGCCACGATCCTTCCGGCCACCGCGCGCGGCTGCGCGCGCGCCTGCTGGTGGGCGACATCGATGCGCTGGCCGATCACGAGATCGTCGAATACCTGCTGATGACCGCAATCCCCCGCCGCGATGTCAAGCCGCTGGCGCGCAGCCTGATCCAGCGCTTCGGCGGGCTGGCGGGCGTGCTCAATGCCGAGCCGCGCGCACTGGCGAAGCATCCCGGCATGGGCGAAACCAGCGCGGCGAACCTCCGCATTGTCGCCACCGCGGTCCGGCGCATGGCGCGCGAAGTGGCGCGCGAGGCTCCGGTTCTGGCCAGCTGGCAGGCGCTGCTCGATTACCTGACCATCGACATGGCGCATCTGACGGTGGAGCGCGTGCGGGTGCTCTATCTCAACCACAAGAACATGCTGGTTCACGATTGGCACGCTTCGGACGGCTCGATTGACGAAGCGACGATTCACCCGCGAGAGGTTATCCGCAAGGCGCTCGATCTGGGTGCCACCGCGCTGATCCTGGTCCACAACCATCCCTCGGGCACCCCCGAACCCAGCCGCGCCGACATCCAGATCACCCAGCGGATTGCCGAGGCAGGTCGGCTGATGGGTGTGGTGGTGCACGATCATGTGATCATCGGCCGCGAGGGCCATGTCAGCCTCAAGGCCAAGGGGCTGCTCTGACATGTGTGTCGCCGCCCTGGCCTGGCAGGCCCATCCCGGTTGGCTGCTCGTCGCCGCCGCCAACCGCGACGAATATCACGAACGGCCGACTGCGCCCTTGCAGCGCTGGCAGGACGGCACGCTCGCTGGCCGGGACTTGCGGGCGGGGGGCACCTGGCTGGGGGCAAGCGAGGCCGGGCGGCTGGCGCTGGTGACCAATTACCGGCTCGAGGGCTATCCGCGCCCCGAACTGGTTTCGCGCGGCGGGCTGGTGACCGGCTGGCTGCGCGATGCGGCATTGCCCGATGGCGCGGGGATGAACCCATTCAACCTGTTGATTGCCGATCGCCGCGCGGCGCGAGTGGTGAGCAACTGGCCGGAGCCAGCCGCGCACGAGCTTGCGCCCGGCATTCATGGCCTGTCGAACGGCGCTTTCGCGCGCCCCTGGCCTAAGGCACGGCGGCTCTGCGATGATCTCGCTGGCTGGCTGGCGCACGATGCGGGCGGCCTGGATGCGCTGTTCACCGCGCTGCGCAGCGAAGCCCCGTTTCCCGAGGAGGACCATGGCGATGGTCCCGAACCTGCCTATTCGGGCGTGTTCATCCGCAACCCCGACTATGGGACGCGTTGCAGCACGGTCGTGGCGGTGACGCGCGAAGGGCACGGCACAATCATCGAGCGACGGTTTTCGCACACGGGCGATCCGGCAGGCGAGACCCGTCTGGACTTTACCTGGGATGCGCAAGCAAGAGGAACTTCGCAATGAACATCGGCATCATCTATCCCCAGACCGAGCTTGGCGGCGATCCCGAGGGCGTGCGGCGCATCGGGCTGGCGGCCGAGGAACTGGGCTTTGGCCACTTGCTGGCCTACGATCACGTGCTTGGCAGCCCGCATGACCGCGAACCCAGGCCCGCCGGGCCCTATACCGACAAGCATCCTTTCCACGATCCCTTGACGATGTTTGCCTATCTCGCGGCGATCACCAGCAGGATCGAGCTCGTCACCGGCGTCATCATCCTGCCCCAGCGCCAGACCGCGCTGGTCGCCCGGCAGGCGGCCGATGTCGATCTGCTCTCGCACGAGCGTCTGCGGCTGGGCGTCGGCATCGGCTGGAACCATGTCGAGTATGAAGCACTGGGGCAGGATTTCCGCACGCGGGGCAAGCGCGTCGAGGAGCAAATTGCCCTGCTGCGCGCCTTCTGGGCCGAGCCGCTGGTCAGTTTTGACGGACGCTTTGACCATGTCGACCGCGCCGCGCTCAACCCGCGTCCGGCGCGTGCAATCCCGATCTGGATGGGCGGTTTTGCCGACGTCGCCATGGCCCGCGCCGCGCGGATTGCCGATGGCTTCATCTTTGCCGATGGCGCGGGCGATGCCTTCGAGATGCTGCCACGCCTCAGGCAGTTGCTGGGCGAAGCCGGGCGAGATCCGGCCATGTTCCCGGTGCAATGCATCATGCTGACCGCCAAGAGCGCGGCGGCCGCCGCCGAGCGCGCGGCGCGCTGGCGCGATCTGGGCGGCACCCACGCGGCGGTCTCGACCATGGGTCAGGGCTTTGCCACCATCGCGGCGCACCTCGACTATATCGGCGAGGTTGCGGCAGTTCTGGGCAAGGAATGGCTGCTGTAACTCCGTTCAGTCGTGCTTCTTGTCCCGCGTCGAGCTCAGCATACCGGGCACGACGAAACCGATGGGATTGACGTCCATCGCCCGCTTCTTGAGCTCGCCCTTCATCTTGGCATATTCCTCTTCCATCTCGGCCGTGACGGTCGCGCGGCTGTCGTCGAGCGAGGCTTCGAAGTCCGCCTTGCGGACATCTTTTGCCGATTCGCCGCGGGTGCGGATGGCGATCAGCCCGGCCCGGCGGACCACGTCTTCCAGATCAGCGCCGGTGAAACGCTCGGTGCGCGCGGCTATCGATGCGAGATCGACATCTTTGGCCAGCGGGGTTTTTGCGGTGTGGATCTTGAGGATATGCTCGCGGCCCTTGGCATCGGGCGTGCCGACATAGACCAGTTCATCGAGCCGGCCGGGGCGCAGCAGCGCGGGGTCGATCAGCGCCGGTCGGTTGGTCGCGCCGATCAGCACGATAGACTGCATTTCCTCCAGCCCGTCCATCTCGGCCAGGATGGTGTTGACCACCCGCGCCGTCACTTGCGGCTCGCCCATCGAGCCGCCCGAGCCGCGCGCGGGCACCAGGCTGTCGATTTCGTCGATGAAGATCACGCACGGCGCGACCTGCCGGGCGCGGGCGAACAGCCGCGAGAGCTGTTGCTCGCTTTCGCCGTACCATTTGGACAGCAGGTCCGAGCTTTTCACCGAGATGAAATTGGCCTCGGCCTCCTTGGCGACAGCTTTGGCGAGCAGGGTCTTGCCGGTTCCCGGCGGGCCATAGAGCAGAAAACCCTTGGCCGGTCGGATGCCCAGCCGGCGGAAGGCCTCCGGATTGCGCAAGGGCAACTCCACGCCTTCCTTCAGCTTCATCTGCGCCTCGTCGAGCCCGCCGATGTCGGCCCAGCCGATATTGGGCACCTCCACCATGACTTCGCGCATGGCGCTTGGCTGGACACGTTTCAGCGCCTCTAGGAAATCCTCGCGGGTGACCGACAGGCCTTCGAGCACGTCGGCCGGGATGGTCTGCGCTTCCAGATCAAGCTGGGGCATGATCCGGCGCACGGTCTCGATCGCCGCCTCACGGGCCAGCGCGGCGAGGTCAGCGCCAACAAAGCCGTGGGTGGTGCGCGCCAGCTCGTCGAGATCGACGCCATCGCCCAGCGGCATACCGCGGGTGTGGATGCCGATAATCTCGCGCCGCCCGCCCACATCGGGAACGCCGATGACGATCTCGCGATCGAACCGACCTGGCCGGCGCAGCGCCTCGTCGATTGCATCGGGGCGGTTGGTGGCGGCGATGACGACGAGGTTGGAGCGGGCATGCAGCCCGTCCATCAGGGTGAGCAATTGCGCGACCAGGCGCTTTTCGGCCTCGCCCGAGACCTGGCCGCGCTTGGGCGCAATTGAATCGATCTCGTCGATGAAGATTATTGCGGGCGCGGCCTAGGTGGCGTCCTCAAACACCTCGCGCAGCCGCTTTTCGCTCTCGCCGTAAGCCGAGCCCATGATTTCAGGGCCGTTGATGGTGAAAAAACTGGCTTCGCTCTCGTTGGCCACCGCGCGCGCCAGCCGCGTCTTGCCGGTGCCCGGCGGCCCATGGAGGAGCACGCCGCGCGGCGGATCAACGCCCAGCCGGGTGAACAGCTCCGGGTAGCGCAGCGGTAGTTCGACCATTTCGCGCAGCTGGCGGATGGTGTCGCCCATGCCGCCAACGTCGTCGTAGTTGATCTCGGCGCGGCTGTCGCGGGCCTCCTCGAATGCCTCGCGCAGTTCGACTTCGGTGTTCTCGTCGATGTGGACGATGCCTTTCGGCACGGTTGCGACCACGGTGAGGCGGATTTGGGTCAGCGCATAAGCTGGCGCGTTGAACATCCGCGCCACTTGCGGCGGCATGTCGCGGACCTGCTGCTGGCCGGTGGTGGCAACAACATCTCCCGCCACCAGCGGCCGGGCGAAGAAATTGCGCTTGAGCGCCTCAGCCGGCCCTTGCAGCCGCATCTCGCGCTGGGCGGGGGCAAACACGACCCGGCTGGCGGGGCGCGATTCGGCCTTGCGAACCACGACATGATCGCCCGAGCCGACCTCGGCATTGGCGCGCTGCAGCCCGTCGAGCCGGATCACTTCCAGCCCTTCGTCTTCGGCATAGGCCAGCACCGCGCGGGCCGGGGTAGTGCGCTTGCCGATGATTTCGATCACGTCGCCCTCGGTGATGCCAAGCACAGCCAGGGCCGATTTTGGCATCCGGGCAATGCCCTGGCCGCTTTCTTCCTGGCGCGCGGCAGCAACCTGGAGCCTGGCGGTCTTGTCGTCGATGGTTGCCAGCGCTTCGGCCATTGTTCACCCTTCCGTCGTTTCGAAGATGGAAGCTAGGAACTGGCGGGGCCGATTGCAAATCGGCGGCGCGCGGCGGGCCGAAGAATGGCGCCGACTTTTGCCCTCCCCTTCCCGGGCAGAAACAAAAAAAGGGCCGGTCCGAAGACCAGCCCTTGGAAGTTTTGGGAGAGGATGCCTGAAAGGCCTGTCCTATTTGCAGTGATGTCAGTCATGTTGCAAGTGCGAAAAGCTCATTTATGGATGCAAAAATCGCAACCGACCTCCCGGAATGGCGTAAAAATCTGATATTGCTCTGAAGTATACCCCGCTCTTGCGGGGGAAAAGGCACCGCCAGGCGAGCCCGGCGGCGCAATGCTGTAATGCAGCATGAATCTGTCAGTGGTCGAGGAGTAGCGCTGGTGCCGACGGTTCGGTCAGGAAATACTGGCTGACCCCGCCAAACAGGTATTCGCGCATCCGGCTCTTGCCATAGGCCCCCATGACCAGCAGATCGGCGCGCTTTTCGCGGACGGCCTGGGCGAGGGTCTCCTGGACCGTCCCCTTGCGCGCCAGCTCCACCAGTTCGGCCTTTACCCCGTGGCGAGAAAGGTAGGCAAGCGCTTCAATTCCGGCAAAGCCGCCCGGCTTTTCGGTGACCGTCAGCACGAAAACCTCGCCGCAACCTTGCAGGATGGGCACGGCGCTGCGCAATGCAGCGGCGGCCTCGTTGCCGCCATCCCAGCCGATGCAGGCAGTGGCGAGCGGAAAACCGAGCCCGCCCTTGGCACCATCGGGCACCACCAGCACCGGTGACTGAGCCAGGATCGCCAGCTCGCCGGCATTACCCTGCCCGCGCGAAACGACCACCACATCGCAAAGCTGCGATGCCTGTTCCAGCGACTCCATCGGATCGAACTCGCTGCGCAGGACATCGTAGGCCACGTCCTGTCCGCGCAACTGCGCCTCGATCGTTTCGGCCAAGGTGCCATCATCTGCCATCGCCCGCTGCATCGCTTCGGCGGCGAGATAGCTGCCGCCCATCGGATCGATTGAAATGTAGCGCGACAACGCTGATGCGATCAGCACGGTGACATGACCGCCAGTGAGCCGCGCCAGCGAGAGGCCGGCTTCAAGGCGGCCCGCCATGGTCGGACTGCGGTCGGCATTGACGAGAATAGAGCGCATCACCAATCTCCCTTGGTTGTGCTGGCAAGTAGGCGCCGGATTGGCGCTTCGCGCAATGATCTTGATCAAATTGGGATCTTGATCAAATTGCGACTTCGATCAAATTGCGACTTCGATCAATTTTTCCGGCAGGGTGACAAATGCGGCGCGCAAGCTATTGGAGCGCGAATCGATTCCCGGACTTGCGCTGGAGACTACATGGACAGGTTTTACCCCGATGCGAACGCCGCCCTTGATGGACTGCTCAAGGACGGCCTGCTGATTGCCTGCGGGGGCTTCGGCCTGTGCGGCGTTCCCGAGCGCTTGCTGGCCGCCGTCCAGGCCAGCGGTGTCAAGGATCTGACGTTTGCCAGCAACAACGCCGGAATCGACAACGAGGGCATCGGCAAGCTGCTGCGCACCCGCCAGGTGAAGAAGATGATCGCCTCTTATGTCGGCGAGAACAAAGAATTCGAGCGCCAGTATCTTGCCGGCGAGCTCGAAGTCGAATTCTGCCCGCAAGGCACCCTGGCCGAACGCATGCGCGCAGGCGGCGCTGGTATTCCCGGCTTCTACACCAAGACCGGCGTCGGC